>CAVXKZ010000009.1:0-242710 GCA_963762495.1 uncultured Acidobacteriaceae bacterium | reverse complement strand
TCCATGGGCGCTACGTGCTCACGATGGATGCGGAACATCATGTCATTCCCGACGGCGCTGTTGCCCTCAAGGGGGCGCGCATTCTCGCCGTCGGAACGCAAGCCGAGGTTTCGAAGCGCTTTCAAAGCAGGCACACGCTGGATAAGCCGGACTCGCTCATCGCGCCGGGTCTGATCGATACTCACACGCACGCGCCCATGGCTTTATTCCGCGCCATCGCCGATGATAAACGGCTGGATGAGTGGCTGAAGGATTATATTTTCCCGGCCGAGTCAAAGAACGTCTCTCCCGATTTCGTCAGATGGGGAACCCGCTTGGCCTGCCTCGAAATGGTGCTCGCGGGAATCACTACCTATAGCGACATGTACTATTTCGAAGACGTCGAAGCCGAAGCAGCCAAAGAAGCGGGCGTGAGAGGCGTGTTGGGACAGACCATTATCGGCTTCCCTGCTCCCGACTACAAAACCTGGCAGGAGGGGATTGCGGGAGCGGAGCGCTTTATTCAAAAATTCCGCAAAGACGATCTCATCGTACCGGCGGTGGCTCCGCATGCGATTTACACGACACCCGATGAAGCGCTGGTTGCGTCGCATAATCTGGCCGTGAAATATGGTGTTCCCCTTACGATACATCTCGCCGAAACCCGGCAGGAGCGCGACGACTCGTTGATGAAACGAAGCCTCACGCCCACGCAGGTCCTGGAAAAACTCGGCCTTTTGGATGGAACCGTGATTGCCGCGCACGCTATCTGGGAAAACGACAACGATCTGCAGATTCTAAAGCGCCACAACACGGGCGTGGCGCACTGTCCCTCCAGCAATATGAAACTCGCGGATGGCGTAGCGCGTGTCGCCGAAATGCTGAAGCTTGGAATAAACGTCGGCGTCGGCGACGACGGATTCGCGGGAAGCAATGACAGCGCAAATCTCATCCGGGAAATGGATATAGCGGCCAAGCTGCAGAAGGTGACGCAAATGGATCCGACGGTCCTGCCCGCCGAACAGACTCTCGAAATGGGAACGATAGGAGCCGCGCGAGTACTTGGAATGGAGAAGGAAATTGGATCATTGGAACCGGGCAAGCGGGCGGATCTGATCACCATCTCGCTCGCGCATGCCGATGCGGTGCCGCTTTACAACGTTTACTCGCAAATCGTTTATGCCAGTCAGGCGGCCGACGTGGAAGATGTGTTCATAAATGGAAGGCAGATCGTCAGCTCTCGCCGTGTTCTTACGCTGAACGCCGATGAGATTTTCCGCAAAGCGGAGGAATATCAACGGCAGATCGTCAGCAGCCTCAAGCACTAATGTGTCCTGAAATGGCCCGGGGGTCATGCTAGCTGTTTCATTCCGGGTCAAGTTCTAAAGGCAATTCTTACTTCGAATAGCTCACAAGCCACAGCACCTAGATTAGGAATCACAAACAAGTCTTGGAGGCTTAATCTACCCTATGAGGGCATCGTTCGGCACTGCGGGCGTGTTGGCAGTCTGTCTTATATGGACCGGAGCTGGAAACGCGACAACACTAACGGCCAACAGCTACAGCAACTGGCTTACAGACGTGAATGGAACTCCGATAGAGCTGAATTTCAGCGGAGTGCAGGCTGGGAAGAACTACAGTGCTTCAAATGACACGTTGTACCCGGTCAGCGGTCCTCAGTTGCCCTTCATTTTCACCGGTCCGGATAGCAGCGGATCGTATCTGTACGGGACGACGTTTTCGCAGTACGGCCGCAATTACGTTTTCTTGGAAGGAGCATCGGACGGTACCGGATCGATTTATATCGCGCTGCCTACGGGCGGTGAAAACGCCCTCTATTTGAGCCTCGACTCGACCAATAGCACTTCGCCCAGCGTCCACTTGTCGGATGGCGAGACGTTCACGTCTGCAGCGGGACCTTTCGGCTTTGCTCTGTCCCAGAATATTAGCTGGTTGAGCATCTCCACCGCTAGCGGGTCGCACCCGCTGATTGATGATTTCTTCTTCGGAAGCAGCAATCTGCCGCAGCAGACCCCGGCTTTCGAACTGGCTACGATTTTTCTGATAGGCACGGGTTTGATCGTGCTTGCGGGAGCGCGCCGGGCCTTTGCCAAGCCCGCTGTCTCCTAAATTCTCCTCCGCACGAGTCGAAGGGGACTGCCGGCGCGGTCCCCATTTTTTTCGTGTGGAGACTAACGCATGTTACTTTAGTGGCTGATTTACATGGCTTGGTTCACACGGCAGAAGCCATCTATCGAAGGCAACCCGGCCGAAGACGGTGAAAAAAGTGTCCGCACCGAAGGGCTTTGGGAGAAGTGCGAGTCATGTGGACAGATCATCTGGCGCAAAGACCGTTGAGGAAAACTTTCGAGTATGCCCCAAATGCGGACACCATTTCCGCATCAACGCCACGGAGCGCCTTCAACAATTATTTGATGAGGGTGTTTACATTACCCACGATTCGAAGCTGCAATCCTCCGATCCTCTGCAGTTTGTCGATTCGAAGCCTTATACACAGCGTCTGTCGGAGATGCGGAGAGCCACTCAACTCCCCGATGCCGTCATCTGCGCGAGCGGGTTGCTGGATGGCAGACAAGTTCAGATTTGCGCGCTCGAACTGAAATTTATCGGCGGGAGCATGGGCGCGGTAGTCGGAGAAAAGATTACTCGCGCGATCGAACGCTCGCTGAAAGAGAAGATGGCGCTCATCATTGTTTCCGCGTCGGGGGGAGCGCGCATGCAGGAAGGCGCCATCAGTCTTATGCAGCTCGCTAAGCTGTCGGCCGCTTTGATGCGGATGGATGAAGCACGTGTTCCCTACATCAGCGTGCTCACCGATCCCACCACGGGCGGTGTCACCGCCAGTTTCGCTATGCTCGGGAGACCTGAATATTGCTGAACCTGGCGCCCTAATCGGGTTCGCGGGACCGCGGGTGATTGAGCAAACGATTCGCCAGAAGCTGCCGGAGGGTTTTCAACGCAGCGAGTTTCTGGTCGAACACGGTTTCCTTGATGCCGTGGTGAGGCGCCCGGACCTGAAGAACTACATCTCAAGGGCGCTCACGTTCTTTTTCGCGTAGAACTATCTCAATTAAGTGCTTTTGCGGCCGTTTGGCTCGCGTCAGCATTACTTCCGGATCTTCGTGATACAAGACCAATCCGAAGGCAATGAAGCTCGGCCGCGCGCCTGCCTGCGCCACGAGAGCGCGCAGATCACCCACAAGGACTCGGTCTAGGAGTTCGGAATGTGCAGTGGCTGCCGTCAATTTATTCCTTCAGCAACTAGCGTGCGATGACAGGCGTTGACTTTCACTGGTACCTCCGACGATAGGAGGCCAAGGATCTCACCCCATTTGTGATAACGTCAAAAAACGAAAGAGGCTCGAAATTGCCAAACGTACCTAAAATGGGGCATTTTATCTGGATTGGCGGCGCACTACCTTTCCAGAATCAGCAGTGTGTGAAGTCTTTCATTCAGAACGCCGATTGGCATTTCAACCTGTGGATTGATCCTTACAATTTGCTTGTTCACGAACGGCGTAACCGGGTGAAGCAGAAGGTGGATCAGAAGATCCAAGCCGGCAATGACAAGTATAAAGTGGAACAGAAACAGTGGGACAAGGTTGTGAAGGCCGTCGGCACAGAGGGAACCGACGAGAGCACGAAGAAGTATCTTGGCAAGAAATACGACGTGCCGGCCAAAGACCTGGATCGGATCGCAGATAAGAATTACCAGCAATTGAGCGACTTCTGTCGTGAGAATCACATAGGGTTGTGCTCTGTATTAGACTTTCAAGGCGGCAAGTCATTCAGTGTCTACCGGCAGGAGATGGTGGCGCGCAACACAAATTTCGGGGCCGCCAGCGACATTTTGCGCGTGGACATTTTGCTGAAGCTGGGCGGCGTTTACTTCGATACGGACGTTTACTGCAGAGAGCCGCTCGGAGACATTTCGGCACATATCGACGGCGCGTTATGGTCGGCTGTAGATATGATGATCAGTTCGAAAAACGTTAAGGTCACCAGGACGCAGTGGGAGGACGATAACTGGTGGAAGCAATTTAATGACATAATTCCGATCTGCAACTCCACCATCGCCTGTCACCCGGATAGCAAAGCACTGCAAGACTACCGAAACCTCATCGAGCAGAACTATAGCGGGAAAATGACGAAGGCCCAGCGTGATCTGTACTATCGAAACATTCGCACAGATACCATCCAGCGGACCGGACCAACCGCCGCCATGAACTCGTCTGGACTGACGCAAAAAAAGGAGGATGTGTGGAAGGACAGAATGAAACTTGACATTGATGCTGGCCAGGATTTAAATCACAGGAAGCTTTTGGAATTCCGCGATCAACTTTACTTCCCGATGTACAAAATCAGCGACCAGTTCTTCCACCAGTGGCTGTGAGCAATGGCTCCAAATGATTATTCCCGGCGCACCGCAGAACTTGATGCGTCACAACGGCTATGACTCGGGCCAACTCGATACCAAGCTAAAGTTGTAGGTATCGAACCTAGCTCCCCACTACCGAAACTGAAAAATACGATGCAGGACCAGCCTCATCTGTGATTCTGCCGGGGCATTTATGAGATGAGTTCTATATTCTGCCGCAGCCTCGGCGAAAATGGAAGTGGATGCTTCAACTCACCGGAGCCGGTAAGCGGTTCGGGCACAAACTTTTGTTCGACGGCCTCGACTGGCTAGTCACGCCCAAAGAACGGACCGGCCTGGTCGGCGGGAACGGCACCGGAAAATCTACCTTGCTCAAGATCATGGGCGGGATCGAAACGCTCGATTACGGATCGCTTTCCGCCATGAAGGGAATACGGATCGGCTATCTTCCACAGGACGGTCTGCGCGTGAGCGGGCGAACCGTGTTCGCCGAGTGCATGAGCGTATTCGCCGCTATCCAAGACCTGGAGCGGGAACTCGAAGCATTAACTGTCAAAATGAGCGAGCTGGATCCTTCCGGCGATGAGTACGCGCAAGTGGCAAACCGCTTCGAGCAGGCGGATAGCTTGTTCCGCTCCCGCGACGGCTATGCCATTGAAGCGCAAGTGGGCGCGGTGCTGGCGGGTCTAGGTTTTAACAAGGAGGATTGGCTACGGCAGACTGAGGAGTTCTCGGGCGGTTGGCAGATGCGGATCGCGCTGGCGAAACTGCTGCTGGAAAAACCCAATCTGCTGCTGCTGGATGAGCCGACCAACCATCTGGACCTGGAAGCCCGGAACTGGCTGGAAGAGTATCTTACTAATTACGAATTCGCTTACATCTTGATTTCTCACGATCGCTATTTCCTGGATGTAACTGTCAAGAAGATCGCCGAGATCTGGAACAAAAAAGTCACCTTCTACACCGGCGGATACGAGAAATACCGGCAGCAGAAAGCCGAGCGCTTGGCGCAGCTCGAATCGGCGTACAAGAACCAGCAGGATAAGATTCAGCAGCTCGAAGCCTTCATCAATCGTTTTCGGTACCAGGCGACGAAGGCCAAACAGGTCCAGAGCCGAATCAAGGAGCTCGAGAAGATCGAGCGCATCGAGTTGCCACCCGAAGAGAAGGCGATCCATTTTTCGTTCCCGCAGCCAAAGCCGAGCGGGCGCATCGTGGCCCAGTTCAAGAATGTCTCGAAGAGCTACGGCGAGAAGCATGTTTTCAGCAATGTCGATTTCATCATCGAGCGGGGTGACCGCGTAGCGCTCGCTGGGGTGAACGGGGCCGGTAAATCCACTCTCATCAAATTGCTCGCCGGTACGGAGCCGCTCAGCGCCGGCGAATACACGCTTGGTCACAACGCCGAACCGGATTACTTCGCGCAGGATCAATACAAAGAGCTGAATCCGGATGCCCGCCTTTTGGAGGATCTGCATGATGCCGCGCCGCGTACGCAAGAGACTGAGCTGCGGAATCTGCTGGGGTGTTTTCTCTTCAGCGAAGAGGATGTGTTTAAGCGCATAAACGTCCTATCCGGCGGCGAACGCAACCGTTATGCGTTAGCGCGTATGCTGCTGCATCCCTCGAACTTCCTGCTGCTGGACGAGCCTACGAATCACCTCGACATGCGCGCGAAAGACGTGCTCTTGGAGGCGCTCGAGAAGTTCACGGGAACGATCGTGTTCGTTTCGCACGATCGATATTTCATTGAGCACCTGGCGACGCGAGTTTTCGAAATCGGCAACGGCGAAGTACACGTCTTCCCCGGAGATTACTCCGACTATCTTTGGCGCAAAGAGGGGGGCCCGGACAAGACGCCGACCCTTAAAGATGCGCTTAGCGGGGTTCCGCCGACGGAGCCGATTGCAATATCCGCCCGAACGAATCCGGCCAAGCGTATGAATCCGATCAAGCTGAAGCAGATGCAGGATCAGGCGCAAGAGCTCGAAAATCGCATTGCCGCGCTGGAAGCGGAGATCCAGGCATCCGAGCTAGCGCTGTCGGATTTCATCAGCCCGGACGCAGCGATCCGCAGCTCTAGCCTGCTCGAGAGCCGGCGCCACGAGCTGGATCAAATCATGGCGCAATGGGAAGAAGTAACTCAGGAAATCGAGGCTACGGCGTAGCCCGTCTACTCGGGAGGAGCCTCGGTTTGGGATGGTTTTCTTTTCTGCTGTTCATCCCAGCGGCGCACGAGTATGCGCCACTGATCGAGGGTCAGAACACTTCGTAACTGAACGCTCATCTCGAGGAAAACCCTGTTCGCATTGGCATGCGCATTCGCAAGGCGCTCAATTACCGGTTTGGCCGCTTCGACATTGACGTTGGGATCGTTCATGATATCTTCCAGATCCCCCTGCGCCTTTTGCACTTCATTGCGAGCATCCAGCAAACGATCACGGTAAGAATGAACGACCTGCCGAATCTTCTCGCTTTGCGCCGGGGTCAGGCCCAGATCGCCGCGAACGGGACTGTTCCACCACGGAAAGTTGGCGTGATTCTGCGCATTTGCGCCAACTGCCGGCGCCAGGAGCAGCAAGAAAACAACCAGGTGTTTCATTCTTCGAAAAGTGCCTGCAGCGGAGCCGTCGATTGCGGTTCGGAATCCGAAGCCATCTGGCTCACCTCCTGCACCAGTTGTGCATCGGTGAGATTGGACTTTGTGTAGTGCGATCGATTTTCTTCGTACAGAAAAATACTTCCGGCCAATAGCAGCGTCGTCGCGGCGAGCGAAGCCCATCGCCGCACGGGCAGCGCCGGCCACCAAGGTACGGGCGCGGTCACTTTCGCGTAAATGGACCGCCTCTGGGCAGCCAGAAATTCGAAGGTCACATCCCGATCGCCGGACGAGCGCCGCTCTATCGAGTCGCGCCTCTGCTCGATGGCACTCAGACGGGCCTGGCACTCGCCGCAGAAATCGATATGGCCGTCTTCCGGCCCCACACTGTACAGATGTGCAATTAACTGATCATCTGTCCAATGCCCTGACAGTTTGGACTCGATGTGCATACTTCCCTCTCTTGAGAACGCTTCCCTCTCAAACGCCTCATTTGCGTGCCTCGTATAAATCCTTCAATTCTTCGCGCATCTTTGTGATCGCTCGAAATAAGTGCGCTTTTATAGTTCCTACATCCAGTTTAAGGACGTCGGCGATTTCCTCGAGCGGCATGGAATCGTAGTGACGCAATGAAAAAACAACCCGCTGCCGATCGGACAATTTGGTGAGCGCCAGCTCCAGTCTGCGCTGGATTTGCCTGGCGAACACCTGACTCTCGGCGTCGGGCTCCCCCCCGGCTGTGGATTGAAGAATGAACTCCTCATCCTGAGGCGCGGGGCGCCGCTGCCATATTTTCCAGGCTTTCGACCGCAAGCGATCGAGGCAGGTGTTCACGGCAATGCGCGTCACCCATTTGCCCGGATTGTCCAGGTCCTTCAGTTCGCTTTTTGAGCTGAGGGCCCGATACGCTTTCAGGAATACGTCCTGGGTCGCGGAATCGGCCTCATCCGGGTCCTGCAACATGCGGCGACAAAGCAGAAAGATTCGTTTCTGCTCCGCCCCCATCCAGCTCCCGAAGTCCCGAAGATCGGTGCCAACGTGAACTGCCCGTTCCAGTTGGTCCGCCATCGCGCCCATCATAGCTATCCACTTACATAAACGAGCGATAGCGGGTCTAGGTTTACCCCAGGAGGAAATGGCGGGTAAACACACTTACACTGCTGGACTGGCTCTGCTTTCAATCGGATACAGTGAAATCTCCAAACGAACCCGGCATAGTTGGGCTTCGGCCCACGAAACGGATCTAGAAATCGGACACAATGAAAATGAACTACAACAAGGTTTTCGGCGGGCCTTTCGGCCTGCCCTTTTTCTTGTCATACCGATGCGCAACCTCGAATATAAATGCCCAGAAAATCGAAGAAAAGAAAATCCAGCCGAAAGGGAATTTTGTCCCAGTTGCCGCATCCGCTACCCAGAAGCCTAAGCCGATAAGCGCGGAGATCGAGCTAAGGATCGCAAGTGAACGAAAAAAGTGGCGCATGGTACGGCTTGAAGGACAACATATCAGTTTTTTGTGAGGACGAGTTGGCTCGAGAGAAGCACGTTTAGGCGTCTAAGTGAACGGCTACTCACGATGCTCTACACTGCGCGACCAGGTACGAGCTATTTGCTAACGGGAGATGCGCCGAACTTTCAAATCCATCATTTTCTGCGGCGGCTGCTCGCCGATGGTTATTTCCCCATGCTCAATCCATTCACCGTTTTCATCCATGCGCAGCACGGTGGCCGTCTTAAATGCGCCGAGTGCAAAGCCCCAAGAGATAGAGTT
Organism: uncultured Acidobacteriaceae bacterium; assembly: GCA_963762495.1. Taxonomy (GTDB): domain Bacteria; phylum Acidobacteriota; class Terriglobia; order Bryobacterales; family Bryobacteraceae; genus Bog-105. The sequence continues at coordinate 233,962 of CAVXKZ010000009.1, read as the reverse complement.
TCCACGATCGGCAAAGCGAGCGCGTGGATCAGCGAGACCTTCACCTCAGTCCGCTAAAGACAGAAGATCATCAGCACAAATCGTCGTTATTTGTGCGTCGACGTTGCACACTCATTTTCGACAAATTGACCTCAGATCAGTCTTCATCAGAGATCAGAAACAAGGTTCAGCTGCACGTTGCGCCAGCACGTATGTTGGTGTATGGCTTGTACGCCACTACCGCTGCCTTTGAGGGCGGAGAGGGGAGTGCGACCCAGTGCAATGGAGATATTAGATACCAGATCCAACCCGATACGGGTAGATCCACCCCTGACGGCGATGTGTAGTGGACGGCCAGTCGGCATCGCGGAAAGCGCTCGCCGGCAAAGCGGCTTATCGCGTATATAGGAACGCGTTCTCGGACGGCAACTCGCAAGTGCTTGTATCGGGAGCTACTCTCACTGTATTTGTGCCAGTGGTTCCGCGCACCCACACAGTTCTTTTGCCCCCCCGCGACTTACAGGAAACCGGGACATCGACGGTGAAATCATCGTCCACGTCTGAAATTTCCAGTTCATATTCCTGGCTGGTGCGGTGGAGCGCCAGTTTGGGAATGCCGGTTCCGTAGATCCACGTGTCGAAAAAGGAAGACAAGGACGGATCAGGATCGTTAGGCGCTACGCATTTGCCGGCCAACTTTCGAACGTCTTCGTTGCCGATCGGTTTGGCCGCAAATTCCTGCAGCATGAGCAGTTGTAGCTTTCGATAGTTTTCAGCGCCAAGCCGGTGGCGCAGCATTTGCAAAATCCAGGCACCCTTTTCATAGGTGATGGTGTGCCAGGTGCTCATCCCGGCCGTATCGATCAGGCGGGGCCCGAAATCTATAGGACCGGCCGACTCGACCGATTTGCCGTTTACCTGCTTGGCCAACGCATCGCGATAGCGGTTCAGCACGGCGTTAACGGCGGAATCGCCCTTGGTGTCTTTCAGGTATTCAAGCGAGGCATCGCTGGCCATAGCTTCGGCTAACCAGGCAGCCCGGTAATTCGCTTCCCGAACAATATTGCCCCACCACTGATGAGCAATCTCATGTGGCAGCAGCAGGTCGGAAAAGAAGACATCGAAGAGCTCGCCCCGAATCTGGCTGGGCCGGTCTTGCTCGCGTACATAGGAGATGGAAGAAAGGTAAATCAAGCCCGGAAAGCCCTGCCCGAAATAGCCATCGATCGGCGAAACCGCAATGTCGCGGCTGGGAAGAGGCGACCACCAGCTTGTGTATTTCTTTAATATCTCGGCTGTTTTAGCGGGCAAATTTGGATCGAGCACTGCCGACATGGATTTCTCCGAGTAGCAGTCCACGCGATAGGAATCTTTGTCGAGGGTGCTGGTAATGTAGTCGCCCAAATTGAATCCAGCAAGGGGCTCGGGTACCCGGGTCTTGCTGTGAAAAGTGCGGATTCCGTCCGCTACCTGGTCACTGATCGCCTCACCGGTTGAGACCACGCGCAACTGCTCGGGGCAATGAAAGGTCAGGTCGAAATCAGTGAGCGTCGGCCCGCTGACCGGATACCAGTCGGTGCGGTCATCCACGAAATACCCGTGCTTGGTTCTGCGGATAACCGAGCCGTGATAGCGAATTGCAACACTATGATGGCTACCAGCGGCCAGCGGATGGGGACAGATGAGCAGCAACCCACTGGCCGACCCCGTTTCCAATATCTGCGGCGACCTCCGTTGGAACACTTCAGCCGGTTCGCCGTCGATGGTTGCCGATTCCACCTCGAGGCGATCGGAAAGCTGAAACAAAAGCGCGCGACCTTCATCCAGGCCGGCAACCAAATGAAAAGCCGCCGTGGCGGATAAAGACAGGTCCGGGGCTATCGTGGCATCTATTTGGTAGTCATTGAGCCTTGCGCGGGGCGGCTCGAAGGGCGGCGCATGGCGGGGCCGGAAGCTGGACCAAAGCTGAAATCCGGGCTGTTTCCCGGGACTCGAAACGACCGCACCGATAGAGATTGGTTCGAACCGCTCCGGTTCGTAGAGCAGATCGAACGCCCCGAGCCGAGTGCTAGCGATTCCGGCAAAAAAGAACCCCTTTCCCGGCGGATGCTGGTCCAGCAGCGATTGCACCACCGGAGTCTGCATCCCGATGGCTGCGGTTTGAAGGACCGGATCGGCGGCCTTGGCGAACTCGGCGGCAACGTCGGAAGCGTGGCGAAGAGGCGCTTCGCTCATCTGGCTCAACAGATCCTTGGCCGTGGCGTCGGAGAACAGGAAGACAGCCGAATGAAAGTGCTCGTCCAGATTTGGACTTTTCGTGAACGAAGCAAGCGAAGCCCGTTCACTGCGCTGAGGCGGGAGGAGCAGAACCTCAGCGTCACCCGCCTCTGAAAAGCCGGTGGTAAAGATGGCTGCCAAGGTATGGCCTTCAATAGGCTGGGCGAAGGCCAACACGCCCTCAGTAAGGTAAAGCTTTATGTCGCCTCTGGTAAGTTGTAGTTCTCTAACGCGATAAGTTTGCTGTGGGTCAAGCGAAAGATGGGCTAATTCCTCCGCTATCGTAGCGGCGGTTGGCTGCTCGGCTGCGTAGCACGGGACAGAAGCGAGAAGCGCACAGCAGAGGAGCCCAGGCAATTTCACAGGGCAATACTATCTCAACTCCGCGCTGTTAACCGTGGCAGGATCCTGGGTCCAGTTTTGGCGGATGATGGCCGTCTGGTCGGAAAAAAACGTTCTGCGGCCGGTGCTGCCAAACTGTTGGGGAACAGCGCTGACTCCATAACCCTGGGGCGTTTGGGTCAGGGTAAAGATATACCCGTGGTCGGTTCCACCCGAGAGTTTCCCGGGAATCAGACCAGCGGCTTGCGGCCCTTCGGCAGATCCCGCGGCGGTTGGAGGCCCGAGTTGGCGAAGCGCGGTAGCGAATTGGCCGAATTGAGATTGATACTGAACTTCCGCCTGATTAATGGTGCGGATTTCAGCGACCGCCGCCATCTCCTGAGCGTTCATCCGCGATTTGCTCATTTGCGGTAAGGCAATGGAAAGAATGATCAGAATGATGGCGATGACGATGAGAAGCTCGATCAGCGAAAAGCCAGACTGATGGCGCCTGCGCCGTTGTAGCCGGGACAACATACGATGATTCACCATGATACGACGTGCCGGAATCCGGGATCGTTGTCTCAAGGCTGACAAAAATCAGGATACCGGAAAAGTCTTGACCAGGGCGTCGAGGGCCTGAAGACGTTGCCAGAAAGGGCCCAACAGAGGAAGCCGTAGCGCATTTGCTCCGTCAGAAAGCGCCTGTTCCGGGTGGTCGTGAACCTCAATGAAAAGCCCCGCCACCCCGGTTGCCGCGGCAGCCCGGGCCAACGGCTCTATGAACTGAGGCTGCCCACCCGAGACGCCTCCCGCCGCGCCAGGTAACTGAACGCTGTGGGTGGCATCGAATACAACCGGGTACCCAGTCGTGGCCATAATCGGCAGACTGCGCATATCGACAACCAAGTTGTTATAGCCGAATGATGAGCCACGTTCAGTGAGCAAAATCCGGTGATTGCCGGTACTTGCGACTTTCTCGGCCGCATGGGCGAAATCCCCAGGCGAGACAAACTGTCCTTTCTTAATATTTACAACCCGTCCAGTCTTCCCAGCCTCGACCAGCAGATCCGTCTGGCGGCACAGAAACGCGGGGATCTGAAGGATATCGGCCGCTTCGGCGGCAATGGCCGCTTGCGATGGCTCGTGAATGTCGGTCAACACCGGAATGCCGAGCTTTCGGACTGCGCTTAGAATTCGCAGACCCTCGTGAATCCCCGGCCCGCGATAAGAAGCAACACTGCTCCGGTTCGCTTTGTCGAACGAGGCTTTGAAAACGAAGATGCCAACGACCTCGCGAATGGCGGCTGCCATGCGCAAAACGTGTTCTTCGCTCTCAATGACACACGGCCCAGCGATCAGCGCGATCGGCGAGTCGTTCGAGAACGCGACTGGCGAGTCGGCATTCTCGCCGACGATGACCGTAAGGCTCATTGCGCGTGCGAATACTCGCGCTGCGGCATGGTCTCGATTTGCTGCCCAACGGCGTGCAATTTCAATTCCCGATGCTGGAGCGCCGCACCGAGGAACGCGGTGAAGAGCGGGTGAGGCTCAAGCGGCTTGGACTTGAATTCCGGATGAAACTGGCAGCCAAGATACCAGGGGTGATCTGGAAATTCGCAGATTTCCACATAAACGCCATCGGGCGTTTGGCCCGTTAATCGAAGCCCATGTTCCGTAAGGACCTGCTCATATTCGCGGTTGAACTCATAACGATGCCGGTGCCTTTCGCTCACTTCCGGTGCATCGTAGGCTTGCGCGGCGAAACTTCCTTCGGCAAGCCGGCAGGTATAGGCTCCCAGCCGCATCGTCCCGCCCAGCTCATCGACACCCTTCAATTCACGCAGCTTGTAAATCACGCGATGGGGAGTCGCGGGATTGAATTCGGTGGAATCCGCGTCACTCAATCCGCAGACATTGCGGGCATACTCGATGACCATCGTCTGCATCCCCAGGCAGATGCCGAAGTAGGGAATGCGGTCTTCGCGAGCGCAACGGATGGCGTTGAGCATGCCTGCGATTCCGCGTTTGCCGAAGCCGCCGGGAACGAGAATGCCATCGAAGCGGCGCAGATAATTGCGGCACTCGGGCCACTCCATCTGCTCGGATTCGATCCATTCAATCTTTACGCGGGCCTGATGAGCGATGCCGGCGTGCAGCAGCGCTTCTTTCAGGCTTTTGTAGGAATCCTCGTACTCGACATATTTTCCAACCAGACCGATGCTGACCTCGCGAGCCGGATTATTCATCCGGTCGAGCATCTGTTTCCAGCGTGTCAAGTTGCGGGGCCCGGCATTCAAATGCAACAGGTGCAGGACCGCTTCGTCGACGCGCTGATCGGCGAAGACCAGCGGGATTTCGTAGACCGAATGTACATCTTTGGCGGTGATGACGCCGCTCACATCGACGTCGCAGAACAGCGAGATCTTCTCCTTCACTTCGTCGGCGAGCGGGCGCTCGGACCGGCATAACAGGATATCCGGCTGAATACCGATGGCGCGCAAATCCTTCACACTATGCTGGGTGGGTTTCGTTTTCAATTCCCCCGCAGCGGCAATCCACGGAACAAGCGTCAGATGGACAAACAGAGTATTCTCACGCCCTTCTTCGTGACGCATCTGGCGAATGGCTTCCAGGAAAGGCAGAGATTCTATGTCGCCAACCGTTCCGCCAATCTCCACAATCGCGACGTCCATCCCGGCGGCAACTTTGCGGCATGCCGCTTTGATTTCGTTGGTTACGTGCGGGATCACCTGAACGGTTTTCCCGAGGTAATCGCCGCGCCGCTCGCGGGCGATGATGTTTTCGTAAATGCGCCCGGAGGTCAGATTATTGCTTTGGGTCAAAGGCGCGTGGGTGAATCGCTCATAGTGGCCGAGATCGAGATCGGTCTCCGCGCCGTCATCCGTTACGAAGACTTCGCCGTGCTGAAACGGGCTCATGGTCCCGGGGTCGATGTTGAGATAAGGATCAAACTTTTGAAGGGTGACGCGGAGCCCGCGACTTTCGAGAAGGCAGCCGATGGAGGCAGCCGCGATTCCCTTCCCTAGTGAAGAAACGACTCCACCAGTAACAAAGATGTACTTAGGCATGAGCTCTCCGCAAGCTGCTACCTTCCTCCTTTAAGTAAAACCGACCTGATTTGCCGAAATGGTGAAAAGCTGATTGACGCGCTCTAAATCTTCGGGCGTATCCACGCCGAGCGATTCGTATTCCGTGTTGATTACGCGAATGCGATAGCCATTCTCGATGGCGCGCAATTGTTCCAACCGCTCCGCCTGTTCCAGCGGGCCTATCGTCAAATCCGGGTAGTGCACAAGAAAATCGCGCCGGTACACGTACAGGCCGACGTGCTTGAAGTAAATCGGCGAGGCGCTGCGACCGTCACGCTCGTAGGGGATCGGGCAGCGGGAGAAATAGATCGCGTCGTTCAACAGATTCGTCACGACCTTCACGACATTGGTGTTTACGATGTCCGTAGGATCGGCAATGGGCCTCTTGAGGGTGCCCATCGACACGGCCTCGTCGGCAAGCACCGAGAGAATCGCGGCATCGATGGCATCCGGATCAATGAGCGGCTCATCGCCCTGAATATTGACATATAGCGCCGCGTTTTCCGCGGATGCGATCTCGGCCAGACGGTCCGTGCCGGTAGGATGATCGCTGCGGGTCATGCGCGCCCGGCCGCCGAACTGCGTAACCGCGCGGGCGATGCGCTCATCGTCGGTGGCAACAAGCAGGTCATCCAGGTAACGCGATCGCTGCGCGCGTTCCCACACATGCTGGACCATTGGCTTACCAGCGAGAGGGGCGAGAGCTTTACCGGGAAATCGAGAGGAGGCAAACCGGGCGGGGATTACACCGAGAGTCCGCGTCCGCACAATAGAGTGTAGCACAGCAAAACAGGACCTACGGTTTATGTTTGGGCGCCTTTTTGCGGGCGCAGCTTTGGCGCAAGAAGGGAGACGAGCATTTATTCGGTTGTCAACAGTCTCTGCGAGACAAACTATGCCGGACGAAGGCGTCCGCGCGAGGGTGATTAAACGGCCGCCGCTCCTCAACAGTCGCGGTTCGGAAAGAAGTCAGTGCCGGGGATCCGCCGTGCTTGGCGATAATCAGGCGACCTTGTTGCGCTCGTCTTCCGCCACTTCGGCCCAGTAGGCGTCGAACAGATCGGGCTTCAGCTCGAGGGCCCGCAGCTCGATTTGGTCAATTGAAAATTCGAACCCAAATTGGCCTAAGTCGAAGTCATCATTGTCTTTTTCTTTGACGGCCTCAATGTAGAGCCGGGCGGCTTTGCTCAATCGCGCCTTGGCCTCCTGCTTGTGCAGCTCCTTTAATTCTTTAGGGCCTCGGTGTCCTTTTCGCGCTGGCGGCGGAGACGCGATTCCTGAATGCTCAGGTTGTTGAGATCCTTGCGGTAGGTGAGGAAGATTTTGGCTTCGATGAGGTGTTTGCGAACGGCTTCGTCTTCCTTGGGGAACTCGGCGGCGAACTCCATGCGGCCGAGAGCGTAGATGCCCATTTCGAGAGCGGGAATGCGGAGCAAGCGCCAATCGGTGTCGGCGAGAGATTGAACGAGGTTGCGTTCGTCATCGCTCGTGGGGTCCCAGCGCTTGAAGAAGTCAGCAACGTGAGCTTCGTAGTAACCGGCATCGTCGCCGGGCAGCAGAACGGTGCGGCCGGTGAGACCGGTTTTGACGGCGTTCAAGGAAGATTTAGCTTTACCTGTATCGGAAGTTGGTCCGGAGGAGAGCTGCGCGTTCTTCTGGTTCGCGGCGATCTGGGCGTCTGTGGCCATGCGAAAAGGCTCCTAGAAATGAAAATGGCCCAGTCGCGAAACTCGCTAGAGTTCTCGACTGAGCCTGAGGTAACAGTAGCACAGGTGCGCCAAATTTCTGGGGTTTGGAACGAGCAAAAAACAGGGTTAAGTTAAATGGATTGAGCGGGATAAAAAATATTTTGCTGGGCCGTGACTGAGTTTCGCCGTCGGCGCAAACGGATAAGGCATCGGTACGCAGCTCGGTCCCGGTCGCTGTATGATTGCATCAAGCGCATGCTCGCGGCCGGGTTAATCAACGAGACTACGAGCGCCCCGATCCGGATCTGGACGACGAGCGAAGACGCTATTACCGCGCGACCGATTTTGGCCAGTGCATATAACGGCTGACTTCTGTGTCCACACATTTTTCACCGCTCCGGCTCACGTTTTTGCTTCTCGTTGTTATCAATCTATTGCTGGTCGGTGCTCGCGTGTTGCTTTATCGTCCACTCCTGGAGATGCCCGGCAGCACCCCGTATGTGCTCGAACCGGTCGCACTGTTGATGATCTATGCAGTAGCGCTTTCGTGGGCGCCCAAGTTGCGCAACCCTGCGCGCCAAACCGCTGTCAAAATGGGCACTCTGTTTGGATTGAGCACCGGTTTACTGTTCGTTCTACACCTCGCGCTTGAGAGTTTCGGCATGCTCGACGGACGCGCCGGAGCGATTGCCACACCGGCGTTCATTTTCGGATCATTTCTGCTGTGGGGTACGGCGGGATACCTGGCCGCCCGAATCACGAAGAGTCCCTCGTGCGGTGCTCTGGCGGGAACATGGAGCGCGATCGTTTGCATTTTGATCGCAGTGACTTTCGGGTTCGCCCTTACGTATGCAGGAATTCCGCGATCAGATTATGTCGCTACCTGGCCCGAGTTTCACCGGAGCGGCTGGACGGATGCGCATGCATTCTCCATAGCGAACACCCTCGAGGCTGCTTTCGAGCACCTAGTTGAGGGTCCGATCATTGGAGCAATTTTCGGTGGCATCGCCGGATTGGTGGCAGGCAGCCGAAACAAGCCGCTCCCGCAACCGCTCGAATCGTGATCGAGCCAGTCGGCCAGGCAGCAGCCGCTCGCGACACAACGACCATGTCAAACAGGAAGATTCATTTTCAGTGGGGCCGGGTTGCCAGTTACGTCGTCAGTGTTCTGGTTGGACGAAAATACTGGGTCGCCTCCGGACGAAACAGAAAATATGCGAATGCGGCGCACAACAGAGCGTGTACGACCAACTCAAGCGGGGAGTGGAAGGCGCTGAGGACGACATGGAATGCGATCCAGGCAATCGCGAGCCAGCGCGCCCAGTTGCTGCCGCGGAGCATATACGCTCCACTGACAATCGCTAGCAAACTGACGAGAGAAGCCCATACGATGTCGTATTGAAAGGGATGCCGGGGCCGGAGCTCAGTGAGGTGAAAAGCAACCCCGATTGCGCCCGTCACTATGTACAAGCAACCGATCACGAGGACCGAGAGTGGACGTTTTTTCATACAGAGCCGAGAGTTATTCGAGGATCTTTCCGATGAGCCACATGTGTCCGAAGGGATCAACCAGGGCACCTTGGAGCATTCGTCTGATCGGGAGCGGTCCCGTCGTAGAGTGCTTGTGTTCGACCACGGGATCCCGCTCGATGGCTCCCGCGGCTAAGGCGCGCCTGTGCACTGCGACCGGATTGTCGACGAAGAGCTCAATCCTGACAGTCGTGAAACCGGCCGCGGCGGGGTCTCGTGTCCCGTGGGGCGGCGACTCGTGGGCGAGGAAGAATTGTGCACCGTGAATCGAAAGTCCAGCGACGACGTGTCCACCGCTTTCCAAGCGCCAAAGAACGGCTGCGCCGAATGCGGCAGCGTAGAACTCGAGGGCTGAGTTCCCGTCACGGACGGCCAACATGGGAGAGATTTGAGGCGTCATTATCACGGGCTGGGAAACTATGGCTCCCCACTCGTCAGGGCTGAGGTCGCGAGCATGCTGCGAAAACAGCCAGTGATGACCGCCGAGATCCTCGACTCCGTACTGCCGCTCGCCATATACCGTTTCATGCAGATCCTCGATAATCCGAGCGCCCGCGGATTTCGCTCTTTGAAAATGGGAATCCACATCCTCGAGAAACACAGTTAGGCTCTGGGTGGCGGATCCCAGTTGTGACGGAGTAGCGCTGCCCGGCCGAGCTCTGTTGAGCATGATGCATGCGTTGCCGAGATGCATCTGTGCTCCGCTGACCGGTCCACCCGGTTCGCCATACCGATAGTGCTCGCTGAACCCGAATGCCGCCGTCAACCAGGCGATAGCCTCGGCAACATCCGAATACACGACGTGCGGAAGTAGCGTACTACTGGGGACGGAGCGATTCGAGGTCACCGGACTCACCTTCGGCTTTACGATACCCGAGCGGATGCGAATTTGTATTGTAAAAAAGCGTCACTTGGCGTTGACCGTCATGTGAAGCGCCCACGCCCATAGACAAGTTCCGCATTGAACATGAGGTGCACCTGGCCAGTGGGCAGTATCCGCTCCACGGCGGCGGCAAGCTCACCCTCGTGATAGTGAAAAGAGGCAACGAACGGCGCCTACGAGCGCGGACGCGCGGCGATGTGAAACATTACCGGTCGAGCATAACATTCCGGACTCGCCCTTCCAGGCTGCCAAGCTGCGGATGGTTCTCAGTTTGGGTACTTACACTTTGTGGCCGGTGCTACTTATAGAAGTGCGGATATCGCCGATGTTCAGCGATTTCTCCGGCACCCGATTATGCGGTTTGGAGCAAATCATGAAACAAACAAATACCTATCTGCGCTTTGACGGAAACTGTCGCGAAGCCATGACATTCTACGGAAAGTGTCTACAAGGGGAACCAAACTTCACGGCTTTTTCCGCGGGGCCGCCTGAAATGGCTACAGTCGCGAAGGCCGCGCCAGACCGAATCCTACATGCGGAGCTGGCGAACGGGCCGGTGGTTCTGATGGCGTCCGACACACTGCCGGGCCATCCCTTCCGCCAGGGCGATAATTTCTCCATCAGCATCACCTGCGACACGGAACAAGAATTGGAGAGAGTCTTTTCCTCGCTCAGTGAAAACGGCAAGGTCACGCTACCATTGCACAACGCATTCTGGGGCGGCCGGTTCGGCATGCTCACCGACCAATTCGGGATCAATTGGATGCTCAGTTTCCGCGCGTAGGCCGCGTAAGAGGCAAGCCGCACGCTGAAAAGCAACATGACCGAAGCCGGACATGAATTTGTGATTTCGGACAAATGTCTTTTGCGCTGCCGCGAGGTCGCAGGCGATACCGTTTAGTTTCAACACCAACACCCTGCTGAGTCGCGGACTGAAACCTGCGAGCAAGTATCCACGGTTCGTCATGAGTAGGAGGCAGTCTGCGAAACATCATCCAGAATCTTCGCTATAGCGCGCGCATGATGCGGAAGAAGCCGGGGCTGACTTCAGCCCTCATTGCTACGCTCGCGCTGGGCATCGGCGCTACCACAGCAATCTACACAGTCGTCTATGCCACTCTGCTAGCGCCGTTACCGTATCCGAAACCCAACCAATTGGTGATGGTGTGGTCGAAGGTGCAGGGTAATGACAACGTGATGTCGGCCGGCGACTTCCTGGAGTGGAAGCAGCGAAACAGGGTGTTTCAGGACCTGAATGCGTTTACCGGCGGCAGCGTGAATCTTGCGGCAAGCGATCAGCCGGAGGAGGTAAACGCGGCATTCACCACGCCCGGTTTCTATCGCATGCTTGGTTACCCTTTTCGGTTGGGCCGCGATTTTCGTCACGACGAAGGCGAGCCGGGCAAAGATCGCGTCGTCATTCTCACGAACAAGCTGTGGACTCGGCTGGGTGCGAATGTCCATATCATCGGGCAAACGCTGCGCATCAATGGCGAGCCGTATACCGTAGTCGGGGTGCTCCCGGCTGGTATGGCGGATCGCGGCGATGGCCAATTAGCGATTCCCTTAGCCTTCAGGCCCGACCAGATCAACCACGATTATCACTGGCTCCTCGCGATGGGCCGCCTGAAGCCGGGCGTGACTTTGCAGCAGGCGCGGACTGACATGGATGGCATCACGAGGGTAATCGCCGCTGAATATCCGAAATCCAACAAGGGGTGGGGGGCCTCGGTGGAGCCGCTGAAGAACGACTTTATGCCCCGCGAACGAATTCAGAGTTTATGGCTGCTCCTGGGCGCTGTGGCTTTCGTATTGTTGATCGCTTGCGCTAATATCGCCAACTTACTATTGGCGAATGGTACTGTCCGGCAGCGGGAGATCGCGGTCCGCACTTCACTCGGGGCCACTCGCAAGCAGATCTTCGCGCAATTTCTGACCGAGAGTATTCTTCTCGCGCTGATTGGCGGGTCATTCGGAATTGGACTTGGCCTGGCGCTTCTGCGCGCCTTGGTTGCCGTGATGCCACCGGGCACTCTGCCCATCGAAGCTGATTTGCATCTGAATCTGCCCATCCTCGCTGTGGCGTTGGGGGCAACTGTACTGGCCGGGCTTTTTTTTGGATGCGCTCCGGCGTGGTATGCCTCACGCGTTGACCCCGGTGAATCGCTCAAAGAAGGAGGACGGACCGGGACCAGCGCCGGCCGCCGTCGCCTACGCAGTCTGCTTGTCGTCGGCGAGTTCGCGCTCGCTCTTGCCCTACTCGCAGGCGCAGGTCTTGCGGTCCAAAGCTTCTGGAATGTTACGCGCGTCGATGTGGGCGTGCGCACAGACCACGTGCTTACTTTCGCGCTGCACCCTCCTAAAACGGAATTAAAGAGTCCCGGACGAATGGACGCCTACTACCAGCAGGTTCTCGGCCGCATTCGTTCGGCTCCAGGCGTGTCCTATGCCGCTGCCGTTACCGGCATGCCTTTGCGTGGAACGAGTGACGGAATGCCGTTCACTCTGCTGGGTGGACCGACCTATGCCGACCCCTCGCAACGGCCCGGCGCCGGCTTCCAGTCCGTAACGCCAGAGTACTTCAGAACGTTTGGGATTAAAGTTCTCAAAGGACGCGAGTTCACGCCTGAGGACAACGCATCCAATGTCCGCGTCGCGATGGTTAATCAAGATTTCGTCAAGCGCTATTTGAAGGGCAAGGATCCTCTGCAAGAGCGCTTGTCAATCGAAGAACTGATTCCGGGAGTTCAGAAGCTCGGCCCCGCCGTTGCGTGGCAGATTGTCGGTGTATTCCACAATGTTCGGGCGGGAAGTCTCCGTAATGATTTTCCTGAAATAGACGTGCCATTCGCGCAGTCGCCCTCGCCAGACGCAAATATTGGCGTCCGCACTGCTGAGGATCCGGTGGCCATGACGAAGACTGTCGCGGCGGCGGTCCATGCGGTCGATCCCGGCATTGCTTTAGCGGATGTTCGCACTATGGACCAGGTGAAGCACCAATCGCTGGCCGACGATCGATTCATGTTGATGCTGTATGGAAGTTTCGCTTCGATTGCACTCCTCCTCGCGGCAGTCGGGATCTATGGAGTGATGGCCTTCGTGGTGGCACAGCGACGACACGAGATTGGCCTGCGTATGGCGCTGGGTGCAAACCGAGCGCACGTAACTTTCCTCATCGCGAAAGAAGCATGCATGCTGGCACTGCTTGGCTTGGCTTTAGGACTGGGAGGCGCCGTGATGGTGGAACGCACCATGCAAACCACCCTGTACGGTGTTGGCTCAATGGACTTCACTGTTATTGAAACTGTTGCGATCCTACTCTTCGCCACGGCGTTGCTGGCTTCCTATGTTCCGGCTAAACGCGCAGCATCTATCGATCCGATGCAGACACTCAGGACGGAGTAGCCGGCGTCTCGCTGCCCGGAGCTACAAATACCGTTCGCGCAGGATCCGGACGTGGTGCGCCAGATGCCCGGGGATGAGATACGCCAGAGCGCGCACGGTGAAGGGATTATCGCTGGCTATTCCACGTCGCGTCCATGCCTGAGGCGGCATATTGACGAACAGCGAAATGGTGGAGAGGCGTACGCGGCGGAACTCCTCGATATGAGCGGCCCAAGCGATCCGATCGGCTTCGGCGCCGGATGCCGCGATGTTCTGATCGTAGCTGGGCAGGGGAGTTTCGAAGCCGCGCGCGAACCAGAGGGCTCGAAAGGTAAAGGCTCTCTCGGTGTCGGTGACGTGGTTTAGCACCTGCCGGATGCTCCATTTATCTGACTCGTACCGATAGAGCGATTTTTCCTCGGAGATCGTCTGGAAAAACGCCTCCGAGACTTCGAGTTGGCTCTCGATGGTACTGAGGGCATCGTCGCCGGCTACCTGATTGATGTAAGTGAAATAGTACGGGGCTGCCTCAGTGGTGTCGGGGCGTCCGATCATGGAATCACTTTAACCCATGCCACTCAACCCGTGCCAGCGAACGGCCATCCGGGCGGACTGTCCGCGTGACCCGCGGGGAACGCGCGGACGAGGGCGTCCTCCTCATAAGCCGTTAGCCTGAGACATTTTGGCGCAGGTGAACGAGCCGCCAGTCTGCAAGAGGCTCACTTACTGTAATGGTGGTTTCGACCAGTGTCCGGATCGCCGATAATAAGGCGAAGTGAACCGAAAATGCCGGACAATGCATAGTGCTTGTAGTCTGCGTAAGGGGTTCGCCTTCTCTATTAGCGGACTAAATTGCGGGCGCGCGATGGACCGCCCTTTTTGACCGTACTTGTCCATTGAGTTGCCGGGTACGTGCGTCGTACGCTCTGTGCATGGCACAGGCTCAATCGCAGTCTCAACATGACGAGATCCTGAAAACATTGCAACTTTACATAGATGGCAGTAAACAAGGAAACAGCAAAGTGATGCGTCCGGCGTTCCATCCCGACGCTTCATTTTTTGGGTACGCTGGTGATCAACTCGCTGTCGGAACGCAGTTTCTGTTCGACTGGATTGATAGAAATGGACCAGCACCTCACATTGAACCCCGCGTTGTAAGCGTAGATGTCCTCGAATCGGTTGCTGTTATTCGGCTTGAGGTCGCGAACTGGTCGGGAAGGCTGGCCGGCTCTGGGGTTCGGATGTCGGATCTCTTCACATTCCTTCGGATGCCTGATGGTTGGAGGATTATCCAGAAGGCCTTCCACTGGCATTCCTGAGCCCCACGGGAGGGGAGATTGCGGTGTATACTTACTGGTGATCGGCGTTCGATGCCGGAGCGAAATACACCACAAAAAACGCTTGAGTCCTGGAAGCAAATCGCCGCCTTCATAGATCGCAGCGAGCGGACAGCTCGACGTTGGGAAACCTTGGAAGGTTTACCCGTGCATCGTCGTGGGCACCAGAAACACGATACGGTGTTCGCCTACAAGCATGAGATTGAAGTGTGGACGCGCCGTCGCACCAGATTTGAGGGCCAGGACTCAACAGGATTCTGGCAGGAGCAGCAGGGCCTACATGGGATTGATGGTCCGGCCAACAAATACTTACTGGAACACGACGCGATTACGCGCACAATGGACCGCTACGTCCGGGGTGCAAGCGCTGGCGATGCGGACTTAATGCGTCCGGCATTTCATCCGGAAGCTACAATTTCTGGCTACTGCCAAGGCGCGGAATATGGTGGCTCCATCGAACACGTATTTGAATGGATCATCGCGAACGGTCCTGCGCCTCACATCGAAGCGCGCTTCGCAAGGATCGAAATCATCGAGACAATCGCACTAGTTCACCTGGAAGTACAAGGCTGGTCCGGCAAACTCGTAGGTGCGAACAAACGCGCGTCGGACATCTTCAGTCTGCTCAAGATGGACGGTGATTGGAAGATTACTCATAAGCTGTTCCACTGGCATGAAAAGTAAGTAGTCGCAGCCGATGACGGACCTATAGCTCGGCCGTAAGATCCAGTTCGCGAGTCGCGTGCGATTTCTCTAACGAACTTTCCGCATTGCGCCAGAATCACGAGCCACTCGAAAATTGGCCGCCGCGCTACTACCGCTCGTCTTATTCACTGACCGCAAGAACGATCAAGCGCAAAGTTATGACTGGTCCTATGCTGAACTCACGTGAGCGTTACGGCTAGGGCACTCTGGTACATCGAAAGCCATCTTGGAGGCGACCTCTCGTTGGAATTGATTGCTCAGGACGTGGGCGTGTCGCCTTATCATCTCTCCCGGGCATTCAGCACCTCTACAGGTTACGGCCCGGTACATTACATCCGGGGCCGTCGGCTTAGCATGGGAGGAATACCGTCTCAATGGGAGGAGTTCCTGGCCTATTTCGGTCACATTCCAAATCAACTGAACAAAATCCCGTACGGAGTCATCTGCAACTCGGACGACGCGGGTAACTTCGAGTACATCTGCGGCGCAGAAGTCAACGAGTTCCCCTCGCAACCGCGAGAATTCGCTCGCTTGCGCATTCCGCCCCAGACCTATGCTGTTTTCCTCCACACCGATCACGTCTCGAGCATCGCGGCAACGTGCAGCGCGATCTGGAATCAGGGTCTTCCGGATTCCGGCTACAAGGCCGCTGATGGCCCCTGGTTCGAACGCTACGACGAAGCATTCGATGGCCGCACAGGGTTAGGTGGACTGGAAATCTGGGTACCGATTGTGCGCTGACGATCGTGCGAGCGAGCCTGACAATCACCAGGAGTAAATAGATAGCTTGCGAATGGTTACGGGCTGCGCCTCGAACGATAGGTCAGCGGTTCCATGGGGCAAGATGAGGCCAGCCGTGCCGGTGTTTGATCCGTCAGCCGGAGGAAGGGCAAGGGCGGTGGAAAGCCCGGATGAGCTTTTCACCCGGACCACTACAACGTGACCGGAAGTGTTTGCATACTGCAACCGGGCAAACGTTGGACCGCTGGTCGCTTGAATCCCGGTGATGTCTGATTGGTTTGCGACATACTCGGCCGGTTTTTTATCTTCCCCATCCGCAACCAGGAGCACGAGATCGTGGGCGGGCACAGAGAACACCGCCTCTGACGTGGCGAGATCCCGTCCGTTCCATACTTCGCGTAATGATCGCGGAGCTCCGTCCAGGCCAAGCTTGCTCCAATCGATCTTCACTTGCGCGGAAGCGCCCGTCCGGTTCAATATGGCAACGGCGCGTCGACCTGCGACTGCCATAGGCTTTGCCCAAACCTGGATTCCAGAAGCGGGTTCGGCGACTTTGATGGGTTGCAACCCGTATGGGTCATTATGAATTGCGAGCGCTTCCCTGTTGTTCAGCAGTGACAAGGTTGCAGGAGAAAGCCGCGTCAGATCGGAACCCACCATCAGCGGCGCGCTCGAAATCGCCCACAGCCCGATGTGGATGCGGTCCATGGCATCCGTCATGCCGCGCATACCCATGACCATCATGTCCAGGTCATTGTAATAGCCGGTGTGTTGCGCTTCCGGATGAATTCCGGCATCGAACGAATCGAGCACATTCTCGAGGGTGATGACGCGCTTTTCGTGCTCGGGATCATGCAAGCTCTCCACAACGGGAGGGATGATATCTCCGCCCGTTCGCCAGATGGTGCTTGCGATGCCACCCACTCCCGGAGCCCAGAACCAGGGATTCTGGCTGCCCCACTCGCAGATAGAGAAGAACAGTGGACGCCCGGTTATCTTTTCTGCACGTTGAATGGCGCCGGCAACTTGCGCATACTGCAGCGCGCCGGACCGCTTCTCCTTTGCGCCGCCGCACCAGTCCACCTTCACATAATCAAAGCCCCACTTCGAGAACTGCAAGAAGTCCTGTTCGTAGTGTCCTTCGCTGCCCGTATTCCTGTACTTCGGGCCGGAGTCCGGGTACATGCTGCAACCATCGCGACCTGCATCAGTGTAAATCCCGGCTTTCAATCCCAAGCTGTGAATGTAATCGGCGATATTGGCCATGTCGCCGTCTTTCTGGCCAGGATTAATGGCGGGCCACTGCTTAGGGTCTACGATGATGTTCCCTGTGGCATCGCGCTCGCCCAGCCACCAGCCTTCGTCGATGACGACATACTCGTAACCCGCTTCCTTCATGCCGTTCGATGCCAGAGCTTTCGCCTGCCGCTGAACAATTTGGGAATTCACAATATTGGCGAAACTGTTCCAGGAGTTCCATCCCATGGGAGCGGCACAGAAGCACGCGGCTGCGGACACGGCAAGCAGGAATGCGAAACGCACGAGAGCAACATATCACTGGCTCTGACCCGCGCACAACGGAGCGCCGCGGCGCCGTGTGCGCTAAAGAGCGCAGAGGATATGCTGCATGAAGCATGTTCCGAACATTCTCTTCGTCGCTTATCGTGTCACTCGTGTGGACGGGTGCGTTGGCGGCGGCCATCTCTCAACCGGTTCAGGTAGAGGGAGGCGCTGTCACGGGCGTACCCGGACGCGACCCCTCCATCACCGCGTTTAAAGGCCTCCCTTTTGCTGCGCCACCTGTTGGCGGCCTGCGGTGGCGTGAACCCAAACCCGTCATTGCCTGGAAAGGTGTCCGTAAGAGCGGAGAGTTCGGCTCAAGCTGCATCCAAACAATCCACAACGAATTCAAGCCATGGACCTACGAGTTCATGACGCACAACCCGATCAGCGAGGACTGTCTCTACCTGAACGTCTGGACACCGGCGAAATCAGCCACAGAAAAGCGGCAGGTATTTGTTTGGGTTTACGGCGGCGCATTCAATTCCGGATCTGCTGCCGTTCCTCTGTATGATGGCGAGGGTCTCGCGAAAAAAGGTCTCGTTGTCGTGACCTTTAATTACCGCGTGGGCGTGTTCGGCTTTCTGGCGCTACCCGAACTTACGCGAGAATCCCCGCATCATGCCTCCGGCAATTACGGCCTGCTTGATCAAATTGCGGCCCTGCGCTGGGTGCAAGCCAACATCAGTCACTTCGGCGGTGATCCCACGCGCGTTACCGTCGGCGGACAGTCGGCCGGAAGCATATCGGTGCACGACCTCACGGCCTCGCCGCTCGCAAAAGGACTCTTCATAGGAGCCATCATGGAAAGCGGCGGTTCGACGGTCGGCCGGATGGGGATCCGCATTGATCCTAAAACCCTCGCGGAGGCCGAAGCCGATGGTGAGAAGTTCATGCACGCACAGGGTGCGTCAACGCTTTCTCAATTACGTGCGATGCCTTGGCAGAAATTGACCAACACGGAACCAGGCCTGCGCTTTGTTCCCATTGTGGACGGCTACTTATTGCCGGCTCCGGTCCCAACTGTATTTGCCGAGGGTAGGCAGAACGACGTAGTGAGCCTCACGGGCATCAACACCGGAGAACTGCAGGGCCTTGCCGGCCCGCAAGAGACGCCCACAACGGTCGAAGCTTATCAGCAGGAGATGAAAAAGCGTTTCGGCGATCGAGCCGACGAGTTTCTCAAGCTGTATCCAGCCGCGACCGAGGGCCAAGTCAAATCCGCCTTGCAGGAGAGCGCTCGTGACGGCAACGTAACGGCCCTGTATCTATGGGCGCAAGTGCGCGCCAAGACCTCCAAGACGTCCGTCTATGAATATCTGTGGAATCACGCGCTGCCCGGTCCTGATGCCCCGCGATATGGCGCCTTCCACAGCTCCGAACTGCCCTATGTTTTGAACACTCTGAACATGTCCGACCGCCCGTTCACGCCGCAGGATCAAGAAATTGCCGATGTTATGTCCTCTTATTGGGCAAACTTCGTGACGCATGGCGATCCGAATGGAAAGGGCGTTGCCCATTGGCAACCGATCGGCAACCAGCCAGAGGTCATGGAGGTCGGCAACGACTTCAAACTGGTTCCGGTAGCAGGTAGCCCGGCAAAATTCGACTTCTGGAAGAGTTTTTTGTTGACGGGTTCAACGAATTAAGTCGGTGACGCTTCGGGCATTTGGAGTCAATCTGTGGCTACAAAAAGCGGTATCAGCGTTTGCGGAATTCCTACTGCCCGTTGCTCAATTCGATCGCAAGGCAGTCATTGGATCAATTTGCGAGGCTCTCCACGCTGGAATATATCCCGCGAGGGCGGCGACTGCGACGAGCACGATTCCCATCTCGGCGAATGTGACCGGATCGCCGGGCGTTACCCCAAATAGCAGGCTTCCCAGGCCGCTCGATAGAGCTCGGGATGCTGCCATTCCCAAGGCGAGCCCTAGGGCTGCCAATCCAAGCGTGCGGAGCAGGATGTCGCTTTGCAGGTCGATGCGGGAAGCGCCAAGCGCGATCCGAATTCCAATTTCTTGCACCCGTTGATTGACCGAATAGGAAATGACAGCGTAGATCCCAAGAGAAGCGAGGATCAGGGCAAACGCCGCGAATCCCGTCAACAGCAGCAGTAAAAAACGACGCGGTGAAACCGCTTTGTCGACCAGATCCTGGAATGTCACAAATTCGCGGACGGGAAGATTCGGGTCGACCGGCCGGAGAGCCGTTCGAATTCCTGCGGCCAGGCGGTCCGGCGGAAGCGCCGTCCGCACCACAAGTTGCATCGCTGCATAGTCTCCGGTTTGCCGCATCGCGAGATACATCTCCGGCCCGCTCGCTTCCTCCAAACCTTCATGACGGACGTCGGCGACGACGCCCACCACCATTCCCAGGACCTTGTCGCCTCTGTAGGTTGTAATCGTTTGACCCAGCGGGTTCTCGCCGGGCCAGACTGTGCGAGCCATCGTTGCGTTGACTATTACCACCGGCTCGGTCGTTGCACGATCCCTTTCGGTGAACAGTCTCCCGGCCCGCAAGGGAATTCCTGCTGCCTTGAAATATCCGTCCGTCACCACGCTAATGAATGGCTCCGGGTGGCGGCGCTTATCGTAAACGTGTCCTTTCACAGAGACGGACCACGACCGGTCGCCCCGCAGCGGCAGGACATCGGCAATCCCAGCCGCCACAATGCCGGGAACATACCGCGCTCGGCGCAGCACATCATCGATGAAGGAGTTCTGCTGCGCGAAGCTGGAGATCCGAAAACTCGGGTCAATCCTCAGGGCAGCCGCTCGCTCCGGTTGAAACCCAAGCTTCACGTCCAGAACACGTAGAAAGCTCCGCATGAGCAGCCCTGCGCCCACCAGTAACGTGCAGGCGAACGCGATCTCGCAAACGACCAGTCCGTCACGAATCCAGGCATGCCGCTTGCCGCCGGTCGACCCGCGGCCAGCATCTTGCAGCCCCTCACGAACCGAGAAGGCTGAAATTTGCAATGCGGGCAGCACTCCAAACAGCACGCCAGTGCCGACCGCCGCCAATAAAGTGAAGGCGAGTGTTCTTCCGTCAATCCGAATGGTGGCCAGCAGAGGAAGCTCGAAGGCATGAAGGTGAGCCAGCTCGCGCGTGCCTGCCACGGCGAGAATCAGGCCTAAAACAGCGCCACAACACGGAGAGCGCTACGCTCTCAGTGATCATCTGCCGCAGTAGCCGAAAACGTCCCGCTCCCAACGCGCTCCGCATCGCCATTTCCTTTTGCCGCGCGCTCAATCTCGCTAATTGCAGATTCGAAAGATTCGCGCAGACAATCAGCATCACCAGGCCGACTGCAAAGGCCAGCACGAAAAGCGCTGGACGCACCCGCCCGCTCACGTGCTGTGCCAGCGGCATCAGCTGCGGAGTAATACCGTTCCGCTCTGGATGCTGCTTGTCGAGTTGCCTTCCCAACGCCGTGAACTCCGCTTGCGCAGCCTGTATCGTCACCCCCGGCTTCAGCCTTCCGACGATCCTCATGGTGTTCCCATGCGGCTTTGCTGGATCATCCGCTAATGGCCACGGAACAAAGATATCCATCTGTGTGCCGGGAGTGAAGATGCTCCCGAAATCAAAGGATGGAGGCAGCACGCCCACTACGATCACGGGTTGATTGTCCAATATCAGCTTGCGGCCCACCACGTCAGGGTCCGAAAGAAACTGCCGCCGCCAAAAGTTGTAGCTCAAAAGCGTGGCCGGAGGTGCGGAATAGCTGCCCTGATACTCCTCGGCGGTGAACGATCTTCCGATTAGAGGCTGAACTCCAAGCAACGCGAAGAAGTTCCCAGTGACTGGAACGCTCGTCAGCCGCTGCGGGTCACCAGTCCCAGTTAGCTCCCTATTGCCGACGCCCCAATCGGCGAATGCCGCCAGATCGGAGAATGATCGGTTCAACGCCCGGAGGTCCGAATAGTGCTCGGTTTGCGTACTGGTAAATTCGTTGCCATTGGTGATCCACACCAGGCGTCCGGGATCGCGAAACGGCAGCGGGCGCAGCAGCAGCGCGTTGACCACACTGAAGACGGTCGAACTGGCGCCGATGCCCAGGCCGGCAATGAGGATCGTAAAAGCCGTGAATCCGGCATCGCGCCGCATACCGCGAAACGAGTAGCGCAAATCCTGAGCAAGATCGCTCATCCAGCGCGCAATCCAAGTCGAACGAGCTTCTTCCGATTTTTGTGTCATATTGCCAAACCTTCTGCACGCAATGGCGCGTGCTTCTTTTTCATCCATCCCTTGCACGACCAGTTCATCCACGTTCGACTGGATATGAAATTCCATCTCTTCCCACAACAGGCGTTGCCTGCTGCTCTGATCCAGCGAATACCGTAGATGGCGCCGGAAACGCTTCCAACTGAAAGGGGCTTGCATGCGTGTACGTTCGCTTAGGCGAACCCCATAATGCGGGCCACCGCTCCCGTGACCTTGCGATAGCGAGCAGACTCTGCAGTCAAATGTTTGCGGCCATCGGGTGTGAGCTTATAGAAACGAGCCCGCCGCTTATTTGCCGAGAGGCCCCATTCGCCGTCGATCCAGCCATTCAGTTCCAGCCGCTGAAGAGCCGGGTAAAGCGATCCTTCTTCGACACGTAGCAGGTCATCCGACAATTGCTGAATCAATTGCGCGATTGCATACCCATGCAAGTGGCCCCGAAGCAATATTTTGAGAACAAGCATGTCCAGCGTTCCAGGCAGAAGATCGGCCTTGCTTTTCTCAATACCCATAGACGGCCTGATTATATAACGGTGAAGTCCTCGGGTGGTTAGGAAGCTCGGCAATTTTTATTTAAGAGATGCTGCCCAACAGTGTCCATGGCGTAAACAGGCGTGCAAAAGGGAAAACGTTAGCTAGCTTTGGCCCATCCGGCCCAAGCGCACCAAATGTCGTCGTCACAAACATCCACACGCCAGCCATAGGCTACCTACTAAATGGCAGAATTTGCCGACATCAATGGTCCAATCTGACCGAGGCTCGTCAAGAATACAGGTGCGCGATTTTCTCGAAGGCTATTCGCAACCGGAAGATCGAGCGTTTGCCACAGCTTCCGAATTGTGCCAGGACTATGCCGACGACGGTCTGGGGCGTAGGGAGCTACTTGTTTCTCTTCTGATTCTTTCGTGAGGCCGGGGCCATCTTCTTCCGAGTCCGGGTGCGCAGCTCGACGCCAATGTTGTATTCACTCTGGGACTAAACCGTTCCGATAGGAGCGGGTCGCCACATGGTGAAGATCAATGTCGCCCGGCACCGGGCCGAACAACGGGATGCCTGCTCCGATCAGCACCGGCACGCGTGTGATAACCAAGCGATTGATGAATCCTGACGCCAAGAATCGCTGGATGGTGATGCCTCCGTCTATATAAGCATGCTTGAAGCCGCGCGCTCCGAGCTGCGCCACAATTTCGGCCGGCTCGCCAGACATTTGCTCGACCACGCCTTGGACCGACGAGAAATCGAGTGGACGGCTGCTCAGCACAATTACCGGCTTCTTGCCGTAAAACCATTTTTCGAACGTCAGCACAACCTCGAAAGTCTTGCGCCCGATAACGACCACGTCAACGCTGTCATAGAATTCCTCGAAGCCGTGGGGCTCTTCCTCGCCGGAACCCAAGAAATCGAGCGCGTGGTTCGGCCGAGCCAGAAAGCCATCGACGCTCACTCCGCAGAATACGGAGAGCTTTGTTGTCCTTCCCGATCGAGCTCGCTGCATAGTTTAGGGTAAAGTTTCGGCGTGGCTGCTTATACCCGGTTTTCTCTCCGATTGCTCCCCAATACCCATATCCCGCTCGCAGAGATCGCCGACAATGAACTCATCTTGACCGCATACGTGCGGCACTTGGCGATTCCTTATTCGGCTCGCTTTGGACGTTACTCATTTCGAAGTGCCAGAGAAGGTTCAAGCAATGCCGCATGGCGCGCTGGCAACCATGTTGCCAACACACTGAGGGCTAGTAGGATAGCCACTGCGCTCGAAAGAATCACGGGATCGGTTGCGCTAGTTCCATACAGCATAGCTGTGGCGAACCGTGTGAGGAGATACGATGCAATCGCTCCAACTGTGACACCGATCGCAACAAGAACAAACGTCTGTCTGCTGATCATCAATACAACAGTTCGTGCGTCTGCACCAATGGCCATCCGGATCCCAATCTCGCTGGTTCGACGGACTACGCTCCAACTGAGAAAACCATATAAGCCCACTCCCGTTAGCAATACCGCGAGTGCCGCGAAGAGACTGCCAACTGCGCCTAGAAGCCGTTCGCTACCTATCGTGTTTCTTATTTGGTCTGTGAATAGTTTCGGCTCTGAAACACGCGTCGCGGGTGATTCCTGATGCATTATTTGCCCGAACTCATTGGCGGTCGCTTCAACGTTTTTACTCCGCACAACTATATAGTGCACTGGAAAAGGCGATTGAGCCGCATCTATGTAAATCAATCGCGGGAACGTTGCACGCAGATCATTGAATTTTGTATCTTCAGTCACTCCAACCACTTCGCATGACGGTGGCACTGACGGAGATCTCGGCGGAGGCATAAGCAAACGCCTTCCAAAGGTCGATTCTCGCGGGAAAAAATACTGCGCCGCTGAGCGGCTCACCATACAAACAGGAGGGGAATTTAATGTATCGTTCGCGCGGAACTCGCGTCCTTGTAGAAGTCGAATATGCATTACCTTTAGGTAATCTGGCCCAATAGCATTTATTGGTGTCTGACGATCGATTTTCGGCTGAGCTCCGGTTGATCTAACCTCCGTAGTCGGTGACCCGCCACCGACGGGTACTACGTCCAGGCTCGACGCCGCAGACGCCCAATGTGTGGATCGGAGGCGCTGAATGACCTTGGTCTCGACCATCTTTTCATGGGCCATTGTCGTCGAATCGGGCCGGACATTGAACGGAAACAGCAAAACGCCATTCGGATCAAATCCCATTGGGACGGCGAGAAGACGCAACACAGTGCTCATAAAAAGGCCAGCAGCTACCAACAACACCATACATAGCGAGACCTGTAACGGAATAAGGAGTTGGCCAGTGCTAATGCCACGCCCGCCCGCCGCTGTTGTCCTTGAACCCGGCTTTAGCAAACCGGCCAAGTCGCCCCGGTAATTCAATAGAGTTGGAACAATACTCGAAAAGAGCGTGCACGCAGTAGTTGTTACAAAAATAATTGAAATGACAGTCCAATCGGGACCGGCCTCCATGAGCCAGTTCTCTTGTTGTCTAGCTAGGAAGGCCGCCAATGCCGAGTTCAACAGTCTTCCAATAGCAATTGCGGTAATTCCGCCAAGTACACCTAACAGCACGCTATCAGCAACCATGTTTGGCCAGATTTGTGAACGGCCAGCGCCCAATGATGAGGAAATCGCAAATTCGCGCTGCCTTACTCCGGTCCGCGCAAACTGCAGAACAATCAAGTTTCCAATGCAGAGAAATAACAGAAGGCAGGCGAGCGCCTGAACCGCAAGAATCGGTCTTTTATAGAGATCTCGGAGGTTTTCGCCACGAAAATTCTCTTCTCCAGCGGTTCCTGTGCGACCCGAATAGATCACGAGCCTCAACTGTGACAGGAGTTCGTTTTGTGTAGCTGCCGGAAGGGTAGCCACGGCTTGCCTCAGTACCGCTGGCGCTAACGACTGAAGCTGAGCAGCGGCCTTCGATAAGGAAAGGTTTGCATCTCGTCGGCCGAACACCATCAGCCAAGTTGACCCAGCAAAATGGCGTTGCGAAAATCGGCCGCTCGCACGGACTTCGAACTCGAGGGGTAGCACAATGTCAGGGGATGATCCTATAACCATGCCTCCAAATTTTGGCGGCATGACTCCTACAATCGTCACCGGAACGCCATTGATAACCATTCGTTGCTTAAGAACCGACGGACTTCCGCCAAAATGACGTCTCCAGAAACGAGCGCTTATTACGCCTGCGTACCCGTCGGGCCCGCCTCCCGGAGTATCATCCGATATATTCAGTAGCCGTCCAAGTGCAGGTTGCAAGCGCAATACCGAAAAGCCATTTCCACTTATTAGTGCACCATCTATCGATTGTGATCTTCCGTTCTCATCAAGAAAGGTTTCGAATGGAGCCCACGCCATCATTTCGGGGATGGCACCTTCGTAACTGCGCAAAGCGTCAAACATAGGTCCCGAAAGCGGGATTTCCCGACCAGAAAGATTGAGGGCAATTCTAATTAACTGCTCCGGGTGCGGTACCGGGAGAGCGCGGAGCAAGAGAGTCCGCATAACACTAAAAATGGCAGCATTGCATCCTACGCCGAGTGTGAGCGTGAGCGTAACGATAATCGTGAACAGCGGATCTCGCCGAAGCCTTCGGCTGGAGTACCTGAGGTGCCGCACGCTATTTTCAAGTTCCAAACGGAGGCCCTTTTTGGCAGTTTTGTTGGCCACGTAACGGACTATTGAAAAACCTAGTACACCGGTTCTCTAACCCTATTGCCCACTAGCTGACATCAGTTCGACGTTGGAGATCCGGTGCCCACAGCAAGCAGCCAATTGATACTGAATTTGGCTCGACTTGTCAAACGCTGTTTTGGGGAAACAGGCCCAAGACCCCGTCCTGCTGGAAGGCCGATTGCTCCTTAAATTAACGCGTAGGAGGGTCCGCCCTACATTGACTAGGGATCTAAATACTCGTCGGCCTGGAGACGTTCGGCGATTTCTTTTTCTGTGATCGCGCCCTCTTTGATCACGCGCAAGGCCGGCTCCGTGATGTCAACTGTTGTCGATCCGGTTCCAATGCACACTCCGCCATCGAGCACCAAATCGAGCCGGCCGTCCATGGCGGCGAATAACTCGATTCCGCTGGAGAGCGTCGGCTCACCCGAAATGTTCGCGCTGGTTGCGATGAGGGCGTGACCACTCCTCTCGATGAGGGCGTTGAGCACATTCGACCGGGTATGG
The DNA here is from genome assembly GCA_963762495.1 of uncultured Acidobacteriaceae bacterium. Taxonomy (GTDB): domain Bacteria; phylum Acidobacteriota; class Terriglobia; order Bryobacterales; family Bryobacteraceae; genus Bog-105. Next base: position 207,513 of record CAVXKZ010000009.1, on the reverse strand, counting down.
CGTAGCGCCAGCCGGCCTGTATTGCCCGTCACTTTCAGAGGAACCTTGGCGGCGGCGGGTACGATCATGGTCAACGGGCCAGGCCAGAAGTGCCTTGCCAGAATGTAAAAACGGCTGTTGAGCTCCTTGGCGAGATCCTCGGCCATGAGCGTATCGGAAACGGCTAGCGGGAGCGAGCGGACGGCTTCCCGCCCTTTTGATTTAAATACCTTGCCGACAGCGTGCAAGTTAAAGGGATCGGCGACAAGCACGTAAAGGGCATCCGTTGGGACACCCACAATGCACCCGCGATCGATTTCCTTCACCGCGCGGTCAATCGCCGACGGATCCGGGTTTTTGACGTCAATTTCAATTAAATCGGTTGCCACAGAAGCGTGAGGCTCCGGCGAGCTGTTGAGCAGCGCCGAATATTGAAGTCAGTTTAACGTTCACCGAGGGCGTCGGCAACCTCGATTGCCATTTCGTATCGTCCGAAAGGAGCGCTCAGCTGCGCCCCCTGCACCAGCGATCGCGCGCGCCCGGCCATTTCCTGCGCGATTGCAATGCCTTCCGCCCGGGCTTTTTCCGCGCTCTCCGCTCTTTGCATGCGATCCATATACTCGCGCGGCACCGGCACGCGCAGCTCGTTCACCATGAATTCGGCGTTTCGATAACTGGTCAGCGGCCAGATGCCGGCGATGATCGGCAAACCGTACTGACTGGTTTTCTTCAGGAAATGCTCCAGCAGATCCAGATCGAACACCGGCTGAGTGACCACGTATTCCGCGCCGGCTTCCACCTTCCAAGCGAATCGCCGCAGCTCCTCCTCCATATTGAGAGCGCCGGGATTTGCCCCGACGCCAAGCAGCAGGGAGGTTTGCGATCCTATCGGATTCCCGCCGATGTCGAGACCGTGATTCAGATTATTGACAATGTTGGTCAGTCCAATAGAATCGACGTCAAAGACCGCCGTCGCATCCGGGTAAGTTCCCATGCGCGGCGGGTCTCCCGTTATGCAGATCAGGTTCCGGACTCCCACCGCCTGCGCGCCGAGCAGCTCCGATTGAATGCTGAGGATGTTGCGATCGCGGCAGCAGAAATGGAGGACCGCCTCGATTCCAGCCTGCTGCTGAATGAGCTGACAGGTTACCTGGGCGCTCAAGCGCGCGCTGGCGCGAGGGCCATCCGGCACGTTGATGCAATCGACCCCGTGTTCTTTGCAGAGCCGGGCCCCGGCGATTTCCTTGGCCGCATTCACTCCGCGTGGAGGCAGAATCTCAACAAAGCAGACGAATTTGCCGGCGGCGAGCTGAGCGCCTAATTGCGATTTTTCAGCAACGGGAATCCGATGAAGGCGCTTGACTTCAGATTTGGTCTCATCGAGAACCATCGCGGTCCGGTGCTGCACCGGTTGCAGAGACCGCACTTCACCGCAGATCTGCCGGATGTGCTCAGGCGTGGTGCCGCAACAGCCGCCCATGACGCGCACACCCGTCTGCAAGAAGCGGCGCGAATACTGGGCCATATATTCCGGCGAGCAGAGATAAATGTTGCGGCCCTCGACGGTCGCGGGGAGCCCGGCGTTGGGCATCGCGCTCAGCGGTTTCGTCGTGAGCAGGGCCATTTTTTCGACCGTCTCGAGCACAACTCTAGGACCGGCCGAGCAGTTCACCCCGATCACATCGACCGGCCACTCGTTCAAGCTGCGGGTGAAGGTTTCGGTGCTGGTTCCATCCCGGAGGGTGCCATCATCATTGACCGTGACTTGCGCGATAATCGCCATCTCCGGCCCGGTGACTTCGCGTGCCGCCTGAATTGCTTCCCGGAGCTCGTTCAGCTCATAGAAAGTTTCGATCACCAGGAGATCGATGCCCGCGTTTACCAGCGCCTCCGCCTGCTCTCGGAACACCGCTCTCGCTTCCGCGAAGGACATAGGACCCAAGGGCTCAATCTGCGTTCCAAGCGGTCCAATCGCGCCCGCTACAAAGGCACGCTGGCCGGCGGCTTCACGCGCCAGCCGCACGCCCGCTTCATTAATCGCGCGCAGTTTTTCGGCAAAACCAAACGTCGCCAGCCGCACGCGATTACTGCCGAATGTGTTGGTTTCCAGGACCTCCGCGCCGGATCGGACATACTCCTGATGAATCTCTTTCACCAGCAGAGGCGACGAGAGATTCAGTTCGTCGAAGCAGCGGTTGATGAAAATGCCCTTGGCATACAGCATCGTTCCCATGGCGCCATCGGCCACAATGATTTTGGATTGCAGTTTGCTGAGAAACTCGGCTGCTCGAGTGGTGGTGAGGGGTTCAGTGACGGTCATTACTGTCGGCCGCGCGGGAATCGGGAGTTGAATCGATTGTAACGCGTAACGTGACGTTGTCGCCGGGGAGTACGCCTAGATGTGCCGCCGCACTTTGCCGGTTCATGCCGATTTCGAGGTAGCCAGAACTGCCGAAATAGGCGAAGCAGAGGCCTGATGGCGCTTCGCCGAAAGTACGCCGAAAATCCGAAACGGTCGCGCCCGCGCATTCCAGCTTAAAACGGCTCTGAATTAACGGCTCAGGAGGGAAATTCGTGACGATATTCCCGAATCTGTCAACGTTCAGAACTTTGCCTTGCCAGCCGCCGTGCGCCTCGGCCGGCTTCAGATCAGGCAGGAGCACGGGGCAGTCAATTTTCTGGCCGGCATCCTCCGGCGGGACGCCGTTTGCCAGCATCGCCGCCGCGGGCGCGAAAATATCGCGGCCATGGAACGTCTGGGAGGTATTTGGCAGCCGGAAGCTAGCGTTTGCGATCTCCCAAACCTGCGCTGGCATTTCCAAAACAAGCGACAACACGCCATTATCGGGCGCTACGAAATACTGGCCTTGTGCTCGCGCGAGGATCGCTCTTCGCGCTGTGCCTACACCAGGATCCACCACTACGACGTGAACCGTCGCAGGCGGGAAAAATGGTACAGCCTGCGAGACTGTAAACGCTGCCTGCAGTATCGAGAAAGGCGCGATCTCGTGCGAAATGTCGATGATATGCGCCTGAGGGCAACGGCTCAGAATAACGCCTTTCATAGTGCCCACATAGTGATCGGCCGATCCAAAATCGGTTGTCAGGGTGATCAGCGGGGGGACGAGGGCGGACGCCATGCGCTGCTAAAATTGTAGTGAACCCGACGTCCCGCTGCATTTTTGCATCATACTTTTGCTCTATTTCGATCACAACGCCACCACCCCCGTTGCCCCTGAAGTTGCCGAGGCGATGACAGCGGCGGTGCGTGATGTCTTCGGCAATCCTTCGAGCACCCACCAGCACGGGCAACGGGCCCGGCAACAATTGGAGAATGCGAGGCGCCGCGTTGCGGGAGTTCTCGAAGTTGCGCCAGCGGAGTTTGTATTTACGAGCGGCGGCACCGAATCGAACAATCTGGCGATTTTGGGCCTGATGCGGAAGTTGCCGGATGCCCGGAAGCACGCCATCACGACGGCGATCGAGCACCCCTCGGTGCTTGAAACTTTCCGCCAGCTCGAGCGCGAAGGCGCGGACGTTACGTATATCGGCGTGGACAGCGCAGGCCGCGTAGACGCCAGAGAGATCGCTGATCACCTGCGTCCGGAGACCGCACTCGTTTCTGCTATGCACGCGAATAACGAGACGGGCGTGATCCAGCCAATTGAAGAGATCGCAGCGATCGTGCGAGCGCGCCGCGAAGCTGGGCAACGCATCTGGTTTCACTCGGACGGCGTGCAAGCGATGGGCAAAATACCGGTGAGTCTTTGCAAGCTCGACATCGATCTTTACAGCATTAGCGCGCACAAAATTTACGCCCCGAAGGGGATCGGAGGGCTGTTCGTTCGTAAGGGTGTTCCGCTTGGCAGCACACATTACGGTGGACGTCACGAACGCGAACGCCGGCCGGGAACGGAAAACGTGGCGGGGGCTGTGGCGTTTGCCGTCGCGATGGAGCTTTGCGCAAGCGATAACCTACGGGCCATGGCGAAGCTGCGCGACAGTTTTGAAGCGAAGCTTCTGACTGCGCAACCGGAAATCGAAATTAACGGTGGAGCGGCAAGCCGCCTTCCGAACACGAGCAATCTCCTCTTGCGTGGCGTTTCCGCCGAAGGACTTCTTATCGCGCTCGACATACAGGGCATGGCCGTTTCTACCGGATCGGCGTGTAGCAGCGGTTCGATTGAGCCCTCTCCAGTGCTGCTCTCGATGGGCCGCAGCCGCGAAGAGGCGAAATCCAGCGTGCGCTTTTCTTTAGGACGATACAACACGGATGAGGACATCGACCGGCTGGCCGAAGCGGTGATCGCCTGTACAGGACAGCTTCGAAGATCGTACAAAGCCGAGGCTCAACTTGTTGTCTAACCGGCCCATCGCCGTTGCGATGTCGGGCGGGGTGGATAGTTCAGTAGTCGCGGGGCTTCTGCATCGCGAGGGACACCAGGTTATCGGACTGACGATGCAGCTCTGGAACCAGCGCCGCCTGCCGGAGCTGGTGCCCGACTCCGGCGTAACCGGCCGCTGCTGTTCACTCGATGATGTGTACGATGCGCGCCAGGTTGCCGGGATCCTCGGCATTCCGTATTACGTGGTGAATTTCGAAGAGCGCTTCGAAGAACAAGTGGTGAAACCGTTCGTCGCCGATTACCTGGCCGGGCGGACGCCGATCCCGTGCACGCAATGTAACAACTTCATCAAATTCGATCAGTTTCTTGAAATGGCGGACGGCGTGGGGGCGGGTAAGATCGCGACAGGCCATTACGCGCGTCTGTGCTTCAATCCGGAAAACGGGCGTTATGAGATGCGATCGAGTATCGATCCAGGGAAGGATCAGACCTATTTCCTGTTTGGGCTCACGCAACCGCAGCTCGCTCGCACGCTGTTTCCGCTGGGCGGTCTGATTAAGACGCAAGTGCGCCAGCTTGCGAAAGGGCTTAATTTACCTGTTGCGGAGAAGAGTGACAGCCAGGAAATCTGTTTCGTTCCGAACGGGGATTACGCGGCTTTCATTGACGCTTATTTCAAGGAAAAGGGCATAGATACCGGCGAAACTGAAGGAGAAATCGTGGATACGGCTGGACGGGTGGTGGGCCATCATTCCGGCACGCATCACTTCACAGTTGGCCAGCGCCGGGGGCTTCGCGTGGCCGCGGCCGAACCGCTCTACGTGATCGCCACCGAGCCTGCGACCCAGCGCGTAATTGTCGGTCGCAATCAGGACCTGCTGCAGTCGTCCTTGTTTGCCCGCGAAGTAAACTGGGTGTCCATCCATCCCATTTGCGAGCCGCGCCAAGCGCAGGTGAAGATCCGTAATAAGCATCTGGCGGCCGATGCCACACTGGTTCCGACGGGCGATGACACCCGCGTGAGCGTCCGTTTCGATCAGCCGCAACGAGCCGTCACCGCCGGCCAGGCAGCCGTGTTTTATGACGGCGATCTGGTGCTGGGCGGGGGCTGGATTGAATAATCAGAGTTGGCTCAGAACAAAAGCTGGCTGAAGATTCGCGCCGAGTACGCTGTTGCCGCTACACTGATGACCGCTTTGCGTAGATTGCCGATGGGCATGGCTAACGTACTTGCTGGCAGTGCGACACGGGCGTTGGATCTGACTGTGCCGAAATTACGCCGCGTGGCGCGCACCAATCTCTCGTTCGCCTTCACCGAGCTGAGCGCGCGGGAACGGGACCGCATCATCGACGGCGTTTTCGAAAATATCGCGCGGCTTCTTTTGACGCTGGCACGCTTTCCGGATCTGAATGCTGCAAATATCTCAGACTGGATTTCGTATGAAGGGCTCGAGCATTATTCGAGGGCCAAGCAGGCTGGTTGCGGCGTCCTGGTACTCACGGGGCATCTGGGAAATTGGGAGCTCAGCGCATTCGCTCACGCGTGGATGACAGAGCCAATGAACGTGATGGTCCGTCCGTTGGACAATCCGCTCATCGATGCATTGGTGGAAGAGCGGCGCGCGCTCTCCGGAAACTGGCTCATCTATAAACGAGACTCGGCACGCTCTGTGATCAAGGCGCTGCGAATGAATCAGGCGGTTGGCATTTTGGCCGACCAGAATACGAGCATGGGCGAGGGGACGTTTGTGAATTTCTTCGGCAAGTCCGCCTGTGCCAGTTCAGCGTTCGTTCGCCTGGCGTACCACACCGGCGCACCGGTGATCCCCGGTTTCGCGCTATGGAATCCGGCCACGCAGCGCTACATTCTTCGCTTTTATCCACGGATTGAATTGACCGGCGATGAGCACGCCGATACGCAGCGGATTCACTCGATAGTTGAAGCGATCATCCGCGAATATCCGGACCAATGGATGTGGATTCACCGGCGATGGAAAACGCGGCCACCGGGGGAAGCGGAGTTGTATTAGCCCGGGTATCTTCTGCCTTGGCGGTACGCTCCGTCCGTAGGGCGGTATATCCTCATGGGGCGGGACTGGACGGATGAAAATTAATTTGCGGCGCGGCTAGCGACGCTTTACGCTTGCCGCGAGTTCAGCGGCGGCTCTCCGCCATAACGCGCTCGTTGACATAGGTTCTTATTTGCGCGTTACGGCCCACAATACGCGTCGCGGGCGACCGTCACTGAAGATTCAAGAGACTGCTCGGGCGCCGGTAACAGCGCGATAGCGATTCCGCTCATCACGGCCACGCCGAAGACCAGGTACATCGGCCCCGTGTAGGTTCCTGAGTGTTGTTTGAGCACGGCCGTGAAGTAAGGGAACCAAGTCTGGCCAATAGTGTTTGCAGGCAGGATGATAGCCATGGCGCGAGCGAGAGTCGTGACGCCAAACTGTTCGGCGGCCATCAGCGGGATGAGCATGTAATCGGCACTCATAGCGACACCGAAGAGCGTCGCAAAGAGCCACGGCGTCGCCGGCGGTCTGACAGAAAGCAGCATTGGAATAGTCGCCGCGGAGAGAAGATAGCTGATGGTCATTACCCACTTCTTCGAGAAATAATCGCTGAAGGCGCCGACGGCAATTCTGCCCGCGATACTCGATCCCAAGATGATCATGGAAGCGGCGCGCCAGGTTGAATTGAGCAGCGGTTGAAAACTTGGATTGGAAGCGGGAACGGTCATGTGCGCCTGGAAGACCAGCTTCATCAGCATGTTCACCGAACCGATCGAACTGATGGAGCAGGTGCTGCCGAGCAGGAGCAGCCAGAAGGAATAGCGGCGGACCAGGAACCGGTAGCTGTAGGCAGGCGCTGAAATCTCAGCCGAAGGAGCAGTTGCGCCATCGGGGAACAAACCTTTCTCCGCAGGGCGATCGCGGAGCACGAACCATGCCAGCGGCCAAGCGAGAATCACAAATCCGCCCAGGATCATGAGCGCGCGATGGAAGTCGAAATTTTCCGTGAGCGGCTTGACTAGATACGAGCCGAGGAATCCCAAGAATCCTAGCCCGACATAAATCACCCCCATTGCCTTTCCGCGGTTCTTGCGAAACCATTGGGCAATGATGATCTGGTGGGGAATGGGGCCGGAGAGAATATAGCCGGTGGTGAAGATCACCCAGATGCCGCGATAGATCCACACATTGGGCCCCATCAGGCCGAAGCAAATCAGGCCAATGGAGGTCAGGACCGTCCCGCAAAGGATGAGCTTACGGGCACTGAAGCGATGGATAAGAAGCGGACCGATGATAACCGTCGGCAAAGCAGCGAGCGGAAACCCGAGCGTAATTTGGGGAGTGGTCCAATGGAATGCTTTCGCGAAGTAATCATAGAAAAACGGAAGGTTGTAATAGGGCAGACCGACCGCCAGGCCAAGCGTGACGAACGCCGCCGCCGCGACGATCCAACCGTAAAAAAGCTTACCGCCGACGGGTCTCGGCATCAGAATCACAGACTGCGCAGATGGAAACCGCCATCCACGTTTAGAACCTGCCCGGTCGAGTAGTCCAGCAGGCCTCCGGCTACGGCGCGAACGGCGAGCGCAACATCCTTCGGCTCACCCATTCGGCGTTGTGGCAGCAAACCCGCGGCGATCTTTTCTTCGTAGGCGTTCTCGACCGAGGCGATCATATCGGTGCGGACAATGCCGGGCCGGATCTCGAAAACCTTTACGCCGCAACCAGCCAGTCTCTGAGCCCAGAGCGCCGCCGACATACTGAGACCGGCTTTGGAAATGCAGTACTCGCCACGGTTGACCGATGCCGCGTACGCCGAGATCGAGGTGATGAAAATAATTCGGCCATTTCCGGTTTCCGACATCCAGCGGGCGGCGAGTTGGGTCAGAAAGTGAGGCCCCTTCAGATTGATCGAGATCAGCTCATCGAAACTCTCCTCAGTCGCTTCCAGCAGATCGCGGCGCGCACGCGGCGCTATACCGGCATTGTTCACTAACAGATCCAGACGGCCAAAGCGATCGCGGACAGAGGCGATCAAGGCTTCGCGATGGGAAGAGATGCCGATGTCGCACTGAAGGATCTCAACGCCGCATTCAGCACGGAGCGATTCGGCCGCGTCCCGGCGTCCTTTATATGTTGCGACTACCTGGTGGGTGGCTGCCAGTTCGCCAGCTATGCTGCGCCCAATCCCGCGGCTCGCACCGGTGACTATGGCAACAGGTTTCAACAGCGCGATCCCTCCTTAGGATTGGCAAGCGCATCGACAGCGACCCAGGCACGCTTCTTCCACGACTCAATCCCCTTTTCCGCAAGCTGTACGCCCTTAGCGCCGGCCAGCAGCGTCCAGGGAAACGGTTCATTCGCGATTACGTGTAAAAGGAAGAGTTCCCATTGCCGTTTGAAAGCATTCTCGAATGGCATCTGTTCCGGCATTTTCTGCCAACCTTGATAGAAATCCAGCGGATTGTCTACGTCGGGATTCCATACGGGCCGCGGGGTTGCGCCATAGGGCTGAATCCAGCAGTGCCGCAAACCGGCTACCGCGCTGCCCTGTGTTCCGTCCACCTGAACCGTGAGCAGATCGTCGCGGCGCACGCGTACACACCAGGAGGAATTGAAATGGGCGATGATGCCGTTTTCCAGTTCGAATGTCGCGTAAGCCGCATCATCCGCAGTTGCGGTGTAAGGCTTGCCGGATTCATCCCAACGCTTGGCGATATGAGTAGCGCCGAGGCAGGAGACCGCCTTCACATTTCCGAACAAGTCATCAAGAAGATAGCGCCAGTGGCAGAGCATGTCGGCGATGATGCCGCCACTTTGCTCCTTCCGATAATTCCAGGATGGCCGTTGCGCGGGAATGCGATCGCCCTCGAACACCCAGTATCCGAACTCGCCGCGGACCGACAGTATCTTTCCGAAGAAACCGGTATCACGCAGCGTCTTCAGCTTCAGTATTCCTGGCAGCCACAACTTATCCTGCACGACACCATGCTTCACACCAGCGGCTTCGGCCTGCCGGTATAAATCGAGCGCGTCCGCCAGATTCTCGGCAACGGGCTTTTCGCAATAGATGTGCTTACCTGCCGCGATCGCCTTTCGAACGCACGCTGCGCGGCGGTCCGTAGTCTGGGCATCGAAGTAAATGGAATACGCGGGATCTGAGAGAACGGCATCCAGGTCCGTCGTCCACGGCAGACCGGCGCACTCGGTTGAGATAGCCTCAAGCTTCGCGGCATTGCGGCCCACCAGCACAGGTCTGGGCATGATAAGTTCGTCGCCGATCTTCACGCCGCCTTGCGAAATGATTGCTTGAATCGAACGGCGTAGATGCTGATTCAGGCCCATTCGGCCCGTTACGCCGTTCATGATGATGCCCGGCGTGTATGGGGTTGGCGAGCTCATAGGGCATTCATGATTTACCTGTGCACTGCGGCCTGGCGCCCGCGGGCAGCGGCGGGGTTTCCACACCGGCGCGCGGAAGAGTTCCTTCAAGCTCCTGACGCCAATGGGCAACATCGCCAGCCGGTCCATAACAGTAGATCATGCGGCACTCGGTATCGCCGATGTTTGTTAATTGATGGAAGACGCGGGGCGGAATATAGACGGCCTGACCACCCATTAAGATCTGGCGCTCATCGCCCAGGCACATTTCGGCCGTGCCCTCAATGATGAAGTAAATTTCTTCCTGCTCCTGGTTGTGCCAAGGAACTTGGCCGCCATTCCGCTGGAGCGTCACATTCCCCATCGAGAAATTCGCCGCCTGGATGGGACTGGCCCCGCCAACCAGGTTCTGTGTCCGACGCCGCGCCGGGTACACTCGCCCGGCGATTTGAGACAGGTCGGCGATAGTCATCGTGTGTCGCTCCCGAAGTGAGATAAGGCTGAACGGTCCCTATTTTAGGGGATGGTCAACGTTTTAAAACGAGGGTCGTCCCGCGCCGAATGCTGCAACTACCTCTTTCACATCCCGGATTAGGGCTCGCAACGAGGAGTTGCCTCCGTCGCCACAGCTCAGGTCAGGTGTTTTCTGACCGTTGAACTGCAGGGTCAGCGTAGTGCCGAAAGAAACGGATTTCATACAGCGCGGTTCCGGCAGCGAAGAAAGCGGCTGCGCGGCGTTCAGATCCGAATAGAGGCGCAGGACCAAAGCGCGAGGAAGCTCCTTTCCTACTGTTCCGGGTTCGTAGTGATTTTGTGGACCGAACCTGCGCGGCTTTGCCGTGTACTCCGCCCTGCCTGATCGCTCCACTACGATTTGAAATCCGGCCCTGTTAGTTGAGCCGGAATTGACGATCACCACGGAATCTGTGGGGTGCCTGGAAGCCGCTTCCACACGCGTCAAAGCGCTACACGCAAAGACGGCCGCGATCGCCGTAATAACTGGGCCGCATCGGCATGCAGACGGCATCACAATGCCATTTTACGCGCCGAAGAGGGCAGTGAGTCTGTACTTGCTCAGCGCTTGCGCTGGCCTTTGATCATCTTCTTCACTTTGCGCTTATTAGAGCCGCGCGCTACTCCAGAGGCACGCTTCGCCTTAGGTGCTGCCTTCTTTCGGGCTGCGCGTTTCAGTTTCTTGCGGTCTTCTCTGTCTTCAACGTGCTTGGTATTCATTCGTCGATTCTTATGCCTGCGTATTTTTCAACAAGTTTTTTCAACCCGTAGCCCGGGAAACTTACTGTTAGTTTCGCATCCTCTCCGTCTCCTTCGCGGCGGAGGACCGTTCCGCGGCCGTACTTTGGGTGCTGGATCACCGCACCGGCCTTGAATCCGGCGATCCGAGGCGCGATTCTAGGGCGTGCTTGAGTCTGCTGAGGCAGTGCGTGCGGGGGCTTCGCTTCCTGGGCAGCCGGTCTCGCCGCCTCCGGCCTATGTGTGAAGCCCGAAGGCGGCGGCATTCCGCGTTCGGTGAAGAACTGTGCGATATTCTCCACCGAGTTGTAGGTGTGGCCGGTATACAGATTTCGCTTGACCGATTCGCGGACATCGTGCTGTTCGGAGAACAGGTCCACTTCATCTCTGTGCGGCCTCGAATAATACGAAAGCTTTTCGCGCAGGCTGGGAGGCACTTCGTTCAGGAAGCGCGAAGGCAAGCACACTTCCGGTTGTCCGCCCCCAAACCGGCGCCGGTATTTTGCCCAACTCAGGTACAGCCGTTTTTCCGCGCGTGTCATGCCGACATAACAAAGACGCCTCTCCTCCTCCATCGCGGCCTCGGAGGCAAGTGAGCGGCTGTGCGGAAACAGGCCTTCTTCCATACCCGCGAGAAAAACGTTGGGAAATTCGAGGCCCTTCGCGTTATGCATCGTGAGCAGCGAAACAGCCGCTTGATCGTCCAGCGCGTCGGAATCGGCAACCAGCGCAGCGTGATCCAGGAACTCAGCGGCCGTTTCGCCGCGCTCGGTCGCTTCCGCAGCGGCGTTGACCAACTCTTCCAGGTTCGCCAACCGCGATTCGGAATCCGGGGATACGTCGCTCTTCAGCATCGCTTCGTAACCGGTTTGCGCCAGAATCTCGCGTAATATTGCGTCGATCGGCTTGCTTTGAACCGTCTCCCCCAGCGCCGTCATTAAGGCAAGAAATGATTTGAGTGACGACTCCGCGCGCGCCGGAAGCAGGCGCTCGTCAATCATCTTGGGAATCGCGTTCCACAGGCTTACGTTGTTCTCAAGGGCGTACTGCTCAATCTGATCGACCGTGCCCTTGCCGATTCCACGTGCAGGCGTATTGATGATCCGAAGCAGACTGATGGAATCCTGCGGACTCAGCAGAACCTTCAGATAGGCGAGCAGATCTTTAACTTCGGCGCGCTGATAGAAACTGAAGCCGCCCACGACTAGATACTTGCGCCCGTAGCGGCGCAGCGCCTCCTCGATTTGCCGCGACTGGAAATTTGTTCGATAGAGGACGGCCACTCGCTCTGCCGGATTCTTTGAGAGGAGTTTCTCGATGGTATCGGCGATGAATAAGGCTTCGTTTTCGCCGTCTGGCGCTTCGTAGTAGCCGATCTTCGCGCCAGCATTCGAATCGGTCCACAGCCACTTGCCCTTACGTTCTTTATTGTTCGCGACAACAGCGCTGGCCGCTTCCAGAATGTTCTTCGTCGAGCGGTAATTCTGCTCCAGGCGGATCACTACCGCATCGGGATAATCGCGTTCGAAATCGAGAATATTGCGAATATCCGCGCCGCGCCAGCCGTAGATGGATTGATCCTCATCGCCAACAACGCAAACGTTATGGCGCATTTCGGTCAAGAGCCGCATCAGATCGTACTGGGTGCGATTGGTGTCCTGATACTCGTCGATCATTACGAACTCGTAACGCCGGTTATACAGTTGCCGGAGAGCATCATCGTGCCTCAGCAGGCGGACGGATTCGATCAGCAGGTCGTCGAAATCGAGCGCATTGGCTTGGAGCAGCCGCTCCTGATAGACTTCGTAAATTTTCGCCAGGCGCGTCAGCTTGGGATCGGTAGCGGCTTTATACCAATCCTGCGGCGTCTCATCATGGCTCTTGCCGTGGCTGATGCGAGATAGCGCCGCACGGTAAGGCATGAATTTTTCATCCAGGCCAAGCTGCTTGTACAAGGACTTCATCAGCGCAAGCTGATCGTCATCATCGTAGATAGTGAAGCGGCGCGTAAAGCCGTTCCGGATATCCGCCAAACTATCGCTGTCACGCCGCAGCAGGCGCACGCAGAAGGAGTGAAACGTCGAAACGGCGGGAGTGCTTCCGCTAGTATCGCCGGAGAGTAGATTAGCCACGCGCTGCCGCATCTCGTCGGCAGCTTTATTAGTAAATGTGACGGCCAGAACGGCGGATCCAGGGACGCGCTGCGCTTCGACAAGGTGCGCGATCCGGTGAGTGATGACGCGGGTTTTCCCGCTCCCGGCACCGGCCAGTAACAGCAGTGGACCTTCGACATGGGCGACGGCGTCGCGTTGTTGCGGATTTAGACCTGCAAGAAAATCCATCGGGTGAGAAACGAGGGGGGCGATTTCAGAATAACATCGGAAGCCGCTGCCGTGGCGCATTTTATGCTGGTTGTTCATGCCTGCGGCCGCGATTCTTCAGATCGCCGAAAACTGCCTGATAGTGCTCACGGCGTTGTTCCCGATCGTTAATCCGCTGGGCAACAGCCCCATCTTCCTGAGCCTGACGCCTGGGTATTCCAGCGGCACCCGCGCGGCCTTGGCGAGAAAGATCGCGCTGAACAGTTATTGGCTGCTGGTTGGGTCTATGCTGATCGGCAGTCATATCCTGAGTTTCTTCGGAATCTCCGTGCCGGTCGTGCAAATCGGCGGTGGGCTGGTGGTGATGTCTACGGGTTGGACTGTATTACACCGCGAGCCCGAGCAAGCGCGCGAAAGCGTTCAGCGTAAAATCACGGCCGAAGATATCGCCACCCGGGCTTTCTATCCTTTGACTCTGCCCCTGACGGTAGGTCCGGGTTCTATCTCGGTGGCAATTACTTTGGGCGCCAACCAATCGCCGCATCGATCGAATTTAGTCCGCCTAAGCGCCGCGATCATTGGACCCGCTCTGGTGGCGATCAGTGTCTATCTTAGCTACCGCTTTGCTGAACGTCTGGCTAGAATCCTGGGTGCGACCGCGATGAATGTGATCGTGCGGCTCGCTGCCTTTATTTTGCTGTGCATCGGGGTACAGATCCTCTGGAATGGTGTTCGCGCGCTGCTTGGGACCGGCCACTGACCCAAATAGTGAATATGGTTGAGCCGCCTAGCTACTGTAGAGAGAGACGTCCGGCCTTAATGCACCGAAAACTCTTATCCGCGGCAGTCGCGATCGGCGCGGTTTTCTTTCTCACCGCCGCTCGAGAAAAGCCCAGCGACGAAGCGGCTTTCGGACAAATTGAATCTATCGTCAAAACACTTTCCGAGATCACGGGTTTGAAGGAAGAGCACCCCATTCCGTACGGCCGGATGTCGAAGGCTCAGTTGCGACATTTCCTGAATAAGCGAATTAAGAAGACGCTGAAGCCGGAAGAAATTCACGCCGATGAGTTGACTCTTAAAATGTTCGGCCTGGTGCCACAGAACTATGATTTGAAGAGGTCCACCATTGACTTGCTCACCGAGCAAGCGGCGGCTTTCTACGACTACGATGTGAAGCGTCTATTCCTGCTCGACGATTCTTCTTTCGAGTCGGAGACTACGACTCTCGCCCATGAGCTGTCACACGCTCTGGCCGATCAACATTTCGATCTGGAGAAATTCATGGACGAGGCGCCCTCTAACGACGACGAGAATCTGGCGCATACCGCCGTCGTGGAGGGTGAAGCTTCCTGGCTGATGATTGCTTACGATTTGAAGCAGGCTGGTAAGCCCCCCGTGCCGACGCCGGAGACGCTGAAATCCGTCGACGATTCGAGCGAGGAATCGCTCGCGGACTATCCGGTTCTGAAGGGGTCACCGCTTTATATTCAGCAATCGCTGCTCTTTCCCTATACGCAGGGCACGATGTTCTTCGACGCCGTGTATCACAAGCTGGGCAAACCCGCTTTCAGCGCTGTCTTCACGGATCCACCCGTCGACTCCTCGCAGATCATTCACGCGGATCGGTACTTCGCGCACATCAAGCCGACGAAGCCTGGCTTGCCCGCGCTCGCGCTAACGCGCGAAGGGAAAGAGATCACGGAGGGATCGATCGGCGAGTTCGATCACCAAATGCTGCTGAAACAGTACCTGGGCGATGCGAAAGCCGCCGAACTGCCACCCCACCTGCGCGGCGCGCAGTACCGGATCGTAACCAGCGGTAAAGATCACAGGCCGCTCTTGCAGTACATATCGCAATGGGATTCCAACCAAAACGCGCGAAACTACTTCGCGGCTTATGAAAAAGTGCTGCATCGCAAATGGCAGCGCTGCGATCCCTCCATTGAAACCGAGACAACGTTTGCCGGCGTGGCTGATGACGGCTACTTCGTTGCGCGCGTGAACGGAGATATCGTTTCAAGTGTGGAAGGCATCGGTAACGCTTCCGACTGGCAGCGACTCAAAGATGCTAAAACCATTCAGGCGGCCTCGGCCGCGCCTCCGCCGGTCCAATAGGCTAAGTTACACTGTTGGATGGAGTTCCTAAAGCGTGAAGAAGATATGGGCAGCGCTCGCTGGCGTTGCGTGCCTTAGTATAACTTTGCTGGCCGCGGACGCGATGAATGTCCGTAAAGCGCCTGAACTGGCCTTTACTATTCCCAGCCAGGGATCAAAGCTGCTGAGCCAATATCGTGGGAAAGTGGTGGCGCTGGAATTCATCTTCACTACCTGTCCGCACTGCCAGGCTGCTTCGCGTTTTATGACCAAGCTGCAAAACGAGTATGGCTCTCGGGGTCTTCAAGTTCTGGATGTTGCCGTCAATCCAAATGCCGATCTGCTGGTGGAGAACTTTCAAAAGGACTTTCAAACCAGTTTTCCGGTGGGCTGGACACCGCAGAGCGAAATGGAATCCTTTATGGGCTTCAGCCCGGGCCGGTTTGTTGTGCCGCAACTGGTGCTGATTGATCGCAACGGGTACATCCATTACCAGACGCCGGCGACTGAGGATGAGAACTGGGACAAACTCATGAAGGAAGACGCCATTCGCCAGCACGTTGATGAGTTGTTGTCGGCAGGGTCGACGGCTCAACACGATGCACGGCGCCCTTCGCACGTGACAATGGCGAAGAAGAGCTCTTAATTTCATTTCCCTCCATGCGCCCGTAGCTCAGTCTGGATAGAGCGTTTGCCTCCGGAGCAAAAGGTCGTAGGTTCGAATCCTACCGGGCGTACCAAAATTTCCAGCGTCCGGACCGGACACATAGGTAACAGATTGTACCTAAGACATAGGTAACACTTTCGGCCCAAACGGATTTTCCAAGGGCTGCAAAGTTCTTTCCTCAAGATCGACGTAACCGAGATCGTAATCCATGAAGCTGACCAGCCAGATACCGTCTTCGACTTCCTTTATGCCGACGGCTTGACCGGCCAAGGACTTGCTCAAGTTGATTTTCTTGCGATGCAGACAGAGGCGGCCGCAACAAGTCACCAGCACGGTTTTATCGTGAAACGGGTAGTGCGGCTCAGGAATGCCGAGATACGGTCTGGCAGAAGCGGTATAGAGTTGAGCCGGACACTGCATAGCGAGTGCTTCGTGCGGGCGTTCGTTGTTAAATTCCTCAATAAAGGTGTCGAACTTGCCCTGCTGCTGAAGAATGTTGGCGCCTGCCGGGCGCGTGGCTTCTTTCTTCAGAGTCAGGTGCATGCGCTCATGACGGCCATTCTGCTGCGGATGGCCAGGGCGAATGCGTTCGATGGTAACGCCCAGGCGCAGCCACCACACTGAGAGCTTGGAAAGCTGAAACAAGCCATGCGGTGAAGCAAACGGAACGCCATTGTCTGAGCGAATGGCTTGCGGTAACCCGCGCTCCCGAAAGAGCCGATCAAAGGCCCGCAAAGCCAGTTCTTCACGATTCGACTCTAAGGCTTCACACAGGAGCAAATAGCGTGAAGCATGGTCGGTGACAGTGAGTGGATAGCAATAGCGTTTGTCGCCGAGCTGGAACTCGCCCTTGTAGTCGGTGCACCACAGGTCGTTCGGCCGCAAGCCATCGGAAAGAGGTGTGCCTTCGGCTCGCGTGCGGCACCGTTTCGTCCGGGTCACCAGACCGTGGCGATCCAGGATGGCATGGATGGTGCTGCGGGCCGGCACCTTCACCTCGTGCGGGAGCCGGCGCAATAGGCGTTCACGAATCTTGCGCGCGCCCCAGCTCGGCTTCTCGCGCTTGGCCGCTACGATCGCTGCTTCGATCTGTTCTGGCAGTTGATTCGCATACCGGTGCGGGCGCCGCGCACGATCCGTGAGCCCCTCCAAACCGCATTCTTCATAGCGATCCACGATCTTGTAGCCGGTCTTGCGGGAAATCCCGAATTCTCTGCACAGCGATGCCATACTCTCCCCGTCCTTCAACCGAATCACGAACCGCATTCTCTCGTCCATTACAGAACTTTCCTTCCATGGCATCCCGCTTCTGGCCTCCCAAAAGGCCAAAAGTGTATACCATGTCTCTGGTACGTTCTGTTACCTATGTCTCAGGCGGACACTGGCGTAAGCTGTTGAATTCAATAACTCTTCACGAAGGATCCTCCGGTTGCCCAAATTCGGTCGAGTTGGGCCAATTTGGGCCACTCTTTGCGACATAGTTGGCCCAAAAGTTGGCCCGGGCCAACCCTCCGTCCTCATATTCGAGCAGCATTGTTTCGAGCTCTGGGCCCGGTATCCCCAAACAAGCTGAGCAGACCTTGCCGGCAGAAAACGACCGTAAATCAATAATCCCGAACAGACGAGTGATCGCCACCTCGCTACTCGGCGGTTTGCATCACGAGTATCGATCGGCCGATGCCGCCTGACATGGTCGCAAATGACAGCCACCGTGGCCGATTTCGCTACTTTATCGAGTTTTTCCGCGGGACAGGGTTAGATTATTCGCTTGAGGCGGCCGCAAGATCAATTTTCTGCGCGTCAGGCTTGCACGACGACGGCGCGGTGACGCACTTTGCCTTCCCCCAAACGGGTGAGTACGCGATTTAGATCCTCGATGGGATAGGTCTCCAACCAGAGCTTCACTTTCCCGTCGGCGACAAGATTAAGAATGTCGATGATATCTCCCGGATCGTTTTGAGCGGATCCGATGATCGAGGTTTGTTTGAACAACATGGGAATAGGATCGGCTTGAATCGGTTCCGCGCTGACCGCGGTAGTGATGAAGCGCCCGCCCGGCCGGAGTCCTTGAATTGACTGGCTGTTCTGCTTCATCGATGGAGAAAACGAGAGAATTATGTCGACCCCGCCCACAGCCTGGAGTTCCTGCCCGACGTGATCTTTGACGACTAGGACTTCGTCGGCTCCCATTTTGCGAGCGTCATCGGCCTTGTCTGGGGAGTTGGTGATGGCAAGAACTTCGTGTCCCATGGCCTTCGCGATCTGAAGAGCGATGTGTCCCAGACCACCGAATCCGATGACCGCGATACGATCGCCACGTTGCGGCCTCGACGCCCGATAGCCGCTCATCGCGGAAAAGCCGCTGCAGAAGAGTGGAGCGGCCGACTCCCGGAAGCTGACGCCACGCTTGGAGGAACACTTCATGGCCTAAATCGTCGACATCCGAAGTAGGAACTCGCGATAACAGAATGCCATGCATCATTGGGAAAAATCGCTTGTACAACTCGCCGAAGGCATCACGGTCACCGTCACACGAAGCGAGAACCAGCTTACGCAACTCCGGTCTTTCGTCAGGCACAGCGTGTGTCGCTTTGGCGGCGATTGTGCCTACCGCACCCCTAGTGGAAGTTCGTCTCCCGCTGCAGCGGAAGTTCGTAGCGGCAACGGAGAACTCCATCTTTTGTCTGCGTGAGTGGTTGAGTGGAACTGAACTCACCCTGTCCTGCCACGTGGGCCAACATCTCCGCCGTGATGTAGCGGGCGCTTTCGAAGCGTAGTTCCTCAACCCATTGAGGAGGATAGCCTCCGCCCGACACCGTGAAGTGAACGTGCGCCGGTACGTGCATCCCAGGGTAGGATCCGGGTAGAATCGTGTGCAGCTCAAAACGACCCTGCGCATCGGTCTTCATCCAACCATACAGCCGAGGCGGATACTCTTTGTGGTTCTCACCGTAGTAGCCTTCTGCGTCCGTGTTGTAGGCGTACACGGTAATGCCCTCAGCGGGTGTGCCGTCGGGAGTAAATACCTGCCCTTCTATGATCAATCGCTTGCCACGCTCATCCCTATTAACGATCTCGGTGCGGTTTGAGAGAACTGCCGGCGCAGTGCGGTGAATCATCACAAGACCGTTGTTCCGGGCTCTTTTCCAAACGCTTTTCGGCAGGGAGTCAAATGCGTCCGGGCCATCATGCCCGCTTGCCCTAAACGCCAAGCCCCCCGATTGCTGCTCCCGTCCAAGTCACGCTTTGAAGAAAACGGCGGCGGGAAGTTGCCCTACTCCTAAGCGCCATCGAAAGTGCCCCTTTCTAATACGAAAGACGCTCTACGTATTCGAACTGTTAACACGTGCCCTTTAATTTGAACAAGCCGCCGGCAGGCGGTCGCTCATCGTTGCCGAGCTTATCGGGCCTGCTTTGCAGCGCCCGGAAGCTGCATCTGTTCGCCATTAGGCAAGGCGCCCCGACTGATGCAAGATTCCCTAAGGCTCGTGGAGTCTATTTGATTCTAAATCACCCGCTCGGCAACTTAGGCCATCGCTTTGGTTGTCATTAAGGTCCTTCCGCCTCCCCGCCGATGAGAGTAGTGATCGCAGCTCGCGATCGGGAGGCAAAAAGCATGAGATCACTCCTCTTGAACGGAGCGGCCGCAGCCCTGTTTCTTTGTTCGGCAAACGCCATCCTCGCGCAGTCAATTCCAGAGCCCGGGCAAATCGCGGCTGTACCAGAAGTGGTGGTACCTCCAGCGGGCTTCTCCACGAATGGCAGTTCGGCTGTCCTTCCGACGGTCGATATCGCGCATGTCGAGACCGCTCACGACAGAATGGTCAACCGCATCTGGATAGCCAGCATGCTGGCTATGGTCGGCGCGACAAGCCTCGATGCGGGCACGTCGTGGGGCAAGCGCGAGGCGAACGGATTTCTGGCATCGTCGGACGGAACCTTCGGAGCAAAAGGTCTCGGCATCAAAGCGGGGATGGCTGTGGGCGTACTTGTACCTGAGATTTTGCTGCGGCACAAGGATCTGAAATCGAAATTTGCGGTGGGCAATTTCGCGGAAGCAGCGATTTTCGCGGGTGTGTCTATCCATAATCTTCGGATTACACCCGCCAAGTAACGGCTATGGTTTAGCTTTGCCGTGTTGGTCGGTGCCGGAATGCGCCGCCAATCTGGCGTCCTCCAGGCTGCCGGGGGCCGCTACAATTTCTTTAGAGTCGCCTGAAGCTTTAGGATCAGCCGAACCGGCGGTGCTGATCTCAGAACTGCCATTTTTGGCAAACGAACTGCCGAAGCTGTCCGCCCAAAACCACACTGCGGAGAGAATCAACGCGATGGCGGCTATTGCCCCTACCGCCCACCACCGCAAGGTCTGCCATTCCCGGCGCTTTTGCGCCTCTGGCTCCGTCGGCCCAGAAGATTCTTCGTCGTATAGATAACGTCGGTTCGGGTCGAGGAGAGTATCTGATATTACGTTTATTCGCCGCATGAGCGCTTCCGCCAAGTCTTTCGACGAGCGATCGGCATACTGATCGGGGTGAACTAGCTTACTCAGGCGCCGGTAAGCTCTACGGACTTCGTCATCACTGGCGTACTGGCCGAGGCCAAGTTGCTCGTAATAGTCCATGAACCCTTTCCATTCAAACATCATATATCCTTCCGGTACATATCCTTCCGGTACAATGAAATGGTCCTTGGACTGTTGGGGTCTAAGCAGACAGGAGACGAATGAGGAGAACTGTTAAGTTCCTATTGGTAGCTGTGTCTTCAGTTGCCACGTCGCTCGCGGTCACACCCATCATCGGAGTCGCTTCGGCGTTTGGAACCTTTGTAGTCAATAGCGCCGAAGTTGAAGGAAACGCTAACATTTTTGACGGCTCGCAGCTCAAAACCGGCAAGGCTTCGAGTCAGGTCTTTCTTCAAAACGGAGCGGCAGTCATAATAGGTATTAATTCGGCTGGTACTCTTTATCGCGACCATTTGGTACTGGAGCAAGGTGCGACCCGCGTGAATAACATGAACGGGTATGCAATTGAGGCCGACAAGTACCGGATCGAGAGTGGTCAACCGGCTTCACAGGCTGTCGTTCGCCTGGATGGGGACGGAGTCGAAGTGGCCGCTTTGGCAGGTTCACTAAACGTCCTGAACGACAAGGGAGTCCTGCTAACCAGGATCGGCGCGGGCACCGCTTCGGCCTTTCAAACCGGTGCAACTGGGGCCAACGGGACCGCTCAGGAAGTAAGCAACGCCCGCAAGCGTCGAGAAGCGGCGACGTTTCTGCTGCTGGCCGTTGTCCTCGCTGGGCTCGGCTTAGCTGTTGACGCTATTCTTCAACCGGCTCCTACCAGCCCTTAAGTAAATTGCCCTAAATTCTGGAACATTCAGCCGGTTCGATATAACTCTGGTATATGACCAGACGAACCGTTATCGGCTGCTTGAGTGCGGCAGTCAGTTCTTCCCTGCTCCAGGCTAAGCAAGCGACGCCTCGCGCCGAGTGGAAACCGCGGCTTGGCGTTCTCGGCCCTTACACGCCGGCAAACGTGGAGTTCGCGAAAGCGCAAGGGTTCACGAACATGATTCTCGATGGCTCGCCGGAATCGACGCTTCACGCCGCGACTCTCACCGATGCGCAAGTCGAGCAGATCAAAGCGACACTGGGGAAGGCCGCGATGCATGTTTCAGCGTTGCAGGTCACCCAAAACCATATTGCGTCCGATCCCGAAAAGCGGGAGAAGGAGAATGCGTATTTCGTCAAGGCGATCGAACTCGCCGGCAAGCTCGGCGTGCCGTACATCGGTACAGCCTCCGGCAAAGACGCTTCAAAGCCCTTCCAAGCGCAGGTAGATGAGATCGTGCGTGTTTATAACGAGAAATACTTTGCGGCTTGTGAACGCAACCACGTCCGCATTCTGTGGGAGCCGTGGCCGGAAGGACCCAACGTGGCGACGAGCCCGGTGGGATTCGAAGCTCTTTTCAAAGGATTCGGCGATTCGCCCTACGTAGGACTGCAGTATGATCCTTCGCACCTGGTCCGGCAGTTTATGGATCCTATACAAACCGCGCGAGAGTTCGCCGAAAAAATCTATGACGTCCACCTGAAGGACACCGAGATTCTATGGCCGGTGTTGCGCGCGGGCGGCATTAATCCGGTCAACGACGCTTCGTGGTGGCGTTATCGCATTCCGGGAATGGGCTCGATCAGTTGGCGCGACTTCTTCAGCATTCTGCAGAACACCGGTTATTCCGGCGCCATGAGCGTGGAGCAGGAAGATCCTCTGTACGGGGCCGACAACAACCCAGGTCCCGATTTCAGCGATGAATTCAAAGAGGGCTTCATCATGGCGAAGCGATATCTCTGGCAATACGTTCCGTCTGCTGGAACAGTGTAGAGTGATGACAGATCATGGCGCAGGCAAGTGAAAACACCAAGACATACGACGTAGTCATTGTCGGTTCAGGGGCAGGCGGGGGAGTCGCGGCTCATGTCCTTGCGCTGGCCGGCGCAAAGATCTGCATGCTCGAAGCCGGGGATTGGTTCGATTATCGGAAGCAGTCGACCATGTTTCAGTGGCCCTATAACGCTCCGCATCGTGGGGCGGGCAGTAAAGAAAAACCATTCGGGTATTTCGACGCTACGTTGGCCGGCGGATGGCGCGTTAAAGGCGAGCCGTACACGAACGCGCCCGGCTCGGATTGGTGGTGGTGGCGCGCGCGAATGCTCGGCGGCCGCACCAACCACTATGGGCGTATCTCTTTGCGCATGGGGCCTTATGATTTCAAGCCGTACAGCCGAGACGGCAAAGGATTCGATTGGCCAATCACCTACGACGATCTCGCTCCGTATTACGACAAAGCTGAGGAGTTGATCGGCGTTTTTGGGTCGAAAGAGGGCCTCGAAAATACCCCGGATGGAAAGTTTCTTCCCGCTCCTGCCCCGCGCTGTTACGAGCGAATCATCCAGAGGGGGAGCGAGAAGCTCAAGATCCCTTGCGTTCCTTCGCGCCTGGCAATCCTGACGCGTTCTATTCATGACCGGGCGGCCTGCCATTACTGCGCGCAGTGCGGCCGATCGTGCGGGGTGAATGCGAATTTTAACTCACCTGGGGTGCACATTTTCCCGGCGATGAAGACCGGTAATCTCGAAGTTCGGCCCGGCTCGATGGCCCGTGAAGTGATCGTCGGAGGCGATGGACTCGCCTCCGGAGTTTCCTACATTGATAAAAAGACCAGACGTGAAGTTACCGTCAAAGCCAAAATAGTTGTGCTCGCCGCGAGTTGCTGCGAGACGGCACGAATCCTGCTGAACTCGAAGAGCAGCCGGTCCCCGAACGGAATCGCGAACTCCTCCGGTCTCGTCGGGCGCTATCTCATGGACACGGTCGGCTCGGATGTCGGAGGGTATCTCCCCATCCTGCAGGATCTGCCGCCGACAAATGAAGACGGCGTGGGCGGGATGCATATGTATATGCCGTGGTGGTTGTATAAGCAGCAAAACGCCGGTAAATTACCGTTCGCGCGCGGATACCATATCGAAATCGGCGGGGGCCGATCCCAGCCCGATTCGGGAATCTTCGGAGGAGCAGCCGAGCAGTATTTGGATGGCGGTTATGGTTTGGAATTAAAACGGAATCTCAAAAGACTTTACGGCATTGAAATTTACTTCTCCGGACGCGGCGAAATGATTCCGAACGACGACAGTTACTGCGAAATTGATCCTGAGACTGTCGACGAATGGGGCATACCGGTGTTGCGCTTTCATTTCAAGTGGAGCCAGGACGAGATTCTGCAGGCAAAGCACATGCAGGAAACATTCCAGGAGATCATCAAGGCTGCCGGCGGCGAGGTCTCGTCCAAATCGGATGCGGCGCAGAATTGGGGAATCGCGCCCGGCGGATCGATTATCCATGAAGTGGGCGCGGCAAGGATGGGCGACAATCCGAAAACTTCAGTGTTGAATCAATATTGCCAGGCGTGGGATTGCAAGAATCTCTTCATCACAGATGCAGCTCCGTTTGTGAGCAACGCGGATAAAAACCCGACGCTGACGATCAGCGCGCTTGGGTGGCGAACGTCAGACTACATTGCCGACCAGGTCAAAAAGCTAAACGTGAAAGTATAGCCAGTCACGGATCATAGCGGGAACCTTCACGCGGGTACTTACTTCTAAGTACTCAGGACTCAGAAAGGAGACCCCGCGTATGCACACGCGTGCTCTGCGGTTGAGGCGTAGCGCCGCTCTGGCCATCGCTCTCGTTTTAGCTGAAACGCAGCTATCGGCTGTTGATATCCCCGTCAAGAGAATCGTTCTTTACAAGCACGGAATCGCGTATTTCGAGCGTGAAGGCCCCGCGCCTGACGAGGCTCGGCTCGATTTCAAAAGTACCGAAATGAACGACATATTGAAGTCGCTGACCGTCATAGATCGCTCAGGCGGCCACATCTCCGCCATCCGCTACGATTCAAACGAAACACTCGACCAGCGCCTCGATCATTATCCGTTCCGGATCGGCAATCAGGAGCCTCTCAGTACGTTTCTCGATACTCTGAAGGGCACCCGTATCGAATTAAAAACCGGAGATCGCACTGTTACCGGCTCCATTATGGCGGCGCGTTCAGTCCAGACAGGCAGCGATGCCGATAAGCGCGTAATACGCGAACAGCTCACGTTGCTGCTCGATTCGGGCGATGTGGCGAATTACGATCTGGGAACCGTCAGTTCGCTCCACTTCCTGGACACGCGTCTCGAAGAGCAACTGAAGCAGTATCTCCAAACAATCGCTCAAGCCAAATCACGCGACCGGCGCAGCTTGTATATCGATTCGCCCGAGCGCAGCAACCGGAACCTGCGAATTTCCTATATCGCTCCGGCAGCGATCTGGAAATCCTCGTACCGGCTTTTGCTGGGCGATTCGAGATCGACGCTCGAGGGCTGGGCCATTGTGGACAACACAACCGACGAAGACTGGAACAACATAAAACTATCGGTTGTGTCCGGGCGGCCGATCTCGTTCATCAGCCTACTCGACACTCCGCGCTATGGACGGCGCGAAGTGGCCGAATTACCCGAAGACCGCTCTGCCGGCCCGGTGGTTTATGGTGGCAGCGTGGATGCCGAGCCGCAAGACCAGGCTCAAGCCGCAATCGGAACAGGCAGTGGCAACGGCTACGGACCAGGGGCCGGCGGAGGAATAGGCGGCGGTGTATACAAATCGAAGAATCCGTCCGCCGGGATAGCTGCGCCTCCTCAATCAGTTGCCCAGTCTGTCGAAGTGCAGGCGGCCTATAGCTCCATCGAAGGCGCGACAGGGGCGACCCTCGGCGAGCTGTTCGAATACAACTTCGCCGCTCCGGTGACGATCAAAAAGAATCAGTCCGCCATGCTGCCGTTTCTGCAAGACAAGATCGGCGCGCGCAAGCTGCTGATTTACACCGAGCGCGACAGCGAGCACCCGGTAAACGCGGCGGAGATAACAAACGACACTTCCAAAACACTGGATGGCGGACCGATCACCGTCTACGACGGCGGCGCCTACGCCGGAGAAGCGCTATTTGAAACGCTGAAACCCGGCGACAAGCGACTGATTGGCTATGCGGTCGATTACGGCACTCGCATTACCACTGCGTTCGAAGCCGAGGAGGAAAGGCTGCAGGAGATTCACGTCGCGGACGGCACGCTGCGGCTGCGCTATTCGCAACGCCAGACGAAGACCTACACCATCCGCAACGTCGATGCCAAGCCGAAGACACTGATCCTTCAGCAGGAAGGAGTCAACCAATACACCGTCGTATCCCCGAAGCCATCGGAGCGAACTGCCACGGCGTACCGGTTTGAAGTGAAACTGGCCTCGAACGCTTCTCAAAAATTGAAAGTGGACCAGGAGAATACGTTCCTGAACGTGACCGAAATCCTCAGCACGACTCCGGATTTCCTGGCCGATGTGGTCGAAAACAAGGAACTTGACCAGCAAGGACGCAAACAATTGCAGGCGATCCTCGAGCTGAAGCGACAGATAGCCGAAGCAAGCAACGCTTTCAATGCCGCCAAATCGCAGATATCGGATCTGACAGCGGATCAGAACCGGCTCAGGCAGAACATCGACAGCCTGAATCGTGTACACGGACAGGAAGAGCAAGTGCGCCGGTATTCGGCTCAACTTGCGGATAACGAAACGCAATTCATCAAGCTGCGCGATCACGTCCGGGAGCTTTCGACGCGACAATCAGCGCTCGAAACGCAGTTAAAGAGTTCGATTGAAACGCTGAATTTTTGAAGGCTAACGCGCGGCCCGTTCCGTTTCTCCAGGAGCGGGTTCCGTGCGGCCCAGCGTGTCGAATAGAGGACCGGCCGCTTTGATCTCGGGATTCTCTTCCGCGACCGAAACCGCCATGATTCGGATGTTGTCGTTATCGGGCAGCTTGAGCGTTCTGGTGTTCGCCGGGAGATCGATGGAATAAACGAACAGATACGAGTACTGATACGGTTCGTTCAGACCATCGGCTGTGTGGTGATGCGATACATACCAGCCGAGACTGGCGGGTTTCACGAATCCGGGAGCGAGGCCAACGTAGTCATCCGGATAGCGCGGGTTCCAGCCCTTCGGCCAGTTTGGGGGCGGAGGCCAGGAGGCGTGATTGGCGGAAATGGCCCAATCGCGTTCGGGTTCGTTTTTCCAGATTCGCGTATCCCATTGACCCACGAATCCTCCCCAATCTTCGATGGTCAGATTTACGGATTTATCGCCGATACCGAAGGCCGCCGTCTGGTCGCCATTCTTCGCGGCGGCGAGGATGTAAACGCGGTTGTAACGGCCGGACGGTAGATCGATTGATTGATTTTTAGCGATGACAGCATCGGGCGCGCCGGTCTTTGCGGGTCCCAGTTTGAACTGTACATCGTTGTAAGTGAGATGTTCGGGAAGCATTTCGGCGGGAATGGCATTGCCCTGCCCGTCGAAGCCGCCTCCCTCCGTCTTCGTATCGTCGTTGCTCGCCGCTGCGAGATCGTAGTCCAGCTTGACGGGCGTGGAATGCACGGCGGCAAGCCGAGCGGGAGCGGAACCGAGTCGCAGCGCAAAGGTGCGTGGTTGATAAGCCGTAAACGAAGTGACGAGCTCGCCATTAGAAACTGTAGCCGGCCCGAGTGGCTGCTCCTGTCCGTTGACTTCACGCGCGGCGGAAATGGGGCCCGCAAACGAGACACGCACATCCTGCTCCGGCTTGCCGTCCACCTCCACCATCCGAAGCACGATCTCGTCGCTCATTTCAGCTTTCTTCAGAGCCATAACTCGAATCCGCGGATTGTCAATGTGCAGTAACGAGAAGCTCTTCCCAAGCGAACCAGCATGCTTCGCACTCTCGAAGGCCATGAACCGATCGTTGAACCCATAACCCTGCCAGCCGGTTTCGCTTTGACGCCAATCGCCCGCGTGACCAGCCAGACCAAAACGGATTTCATGATGCCCCCAATCCTGGTTGGCCTGATCGCTGTAACCCGGTGACCGGCCATTCACGGGCGGCTGAAGCCCAGGCGTGCGAATCAGTGTCAAGCGAATCGTGTGGTCATCAAGCTTGTCGGAGCCGTTTTTATAACCGGTGAGTATTGTCGCGCCATAAGAACCGCTCTTATCGGTGAGATCGATCCAGCGGTGCGAAGCCACTTCGAACTGTCGCTCATTTTGCGTAGGCCGTTCGATGGCGCCGATGTCCCAGTTGTAAGTAGCGTTCTCGTTTGTGGCTGTCAGCGGGAAGGTGGCTTTGACGTTAGCCGCCAGAGTTCGCCAATCGATAGCGTTGTCGAATTCTACATAATTCCCCGCTTCTCCCGCCGAGAGGCTGACGGTTTGGACAAACTTAGAGTTTTCGGCTTGGCGCGTAACTTCAAGCGAAACACGCGCAGGGCCGTTTTCTTTCACGCGGATTTGCGCAGGACCGCCGACATAAGCACGGGGGGTTGCCTGTTCCTGATCGAAATCCATGTTCCAGGCCGGCCATTGCTGCGGCCGGTCAGTTGAGATGGCCAACTGAATCGGCGCGGACAGCAGCTCTTTATTGAGCGATTTATCGTAGATGCTGGAAACGTCACCGTTCTGATTCAGCTTGACGAGGTAGCGCGCGTTCTCGAGCGAAGATGGCGTGACTTTGAGGACGGGAGACTTGCCCGGAGTATTCGACGGCCGGACATCGTAAACGGCGTAGCCGACCGACGGCGCCTTCGCGACAAACAGCACTTTGCCGGCTTCGATCTGCGCCGGCACTTCTTTAGCATCGGGGCCGAAGACGCGCACGGCACTGGGGGTGCCATCCGGGAATGAGATAGTGGCTTCCACCAGGTCTTCGCGTGGAATGTTAAGCGAGTTGTAAACAATGACGGGAGTGCCCCTGGTCTCGGTGTTCATCCCGGAGGCAACAGCTTCGGTAGCGCTGGTCAGAACAGTTGCGAACTGATTCAGCGCGATGATGTCATCGTTCCACGCGAATTGATAAGCGCGAGGTGTTGCCGTTCCGGCCGCGGTGTCGTGGAAATGGCCGCCCATGACCAGCGTCCAAGCATCATTCAGCCGCTTTTGGGGGTAGGGCCTTCCGCCCATCCACTCTGCCGCGACAGACGCTTTCTCGGCAGCATCGGCGAGCACTTCATTTCGACGAATCCAGCGCTTGTGGTAGGCCTCCGACGTGAGCGAACCAGCGGAGTGGTTGATCAATTCGAGATCGCCCTGATACTTCGGCATGCGGGAGGTCATTTCCGGCTTGATGTCATTGAACATCTGATCCGCCGCGGATTCGATGACATGCAGCGGGCCGTCGCCAACTTTAACAGGAGCGCCAGACGGCGCTGGCGAAGAAGCTTCTTCTCTTTGGCGGCGCATCCAGCGAGGCTCCGGAAACGGTGGTAAAACAGTATCGCTTTTGGTGACGATCGCCTCCAGGAGTTTTACTGTTTCCTCCTCAGTGGCCCCGCCGATGTCTCCAGTGCCTACGTAATGGTAATCCGCGAATACGCCAGTTACTTTTCCATCTAACTCAACGCGCTTCACCCAATCCTGCTCTATCTCCCTCGGCTGCTCGATGAATCGCAATTGTTGTGGAGAAAAGCGGGCTCGCTGTTCGGCAGTCAACTGCGGCGGAGGAAGAGGCGGGGGTGGTTCTTTGCTCAGATCGGTGTAAACGTTACTGCCATAGCCGCCGGGATTCAGCGCGGCGATAATTGATTTGCCGTCGGGTCCTATCCAAAGGCCTACGTTGTAAGGAATGCCTTCGGGGGTTTGCTCGGGCGATCCTTCGCCGCCCACTTTAGGAGCGGGCTGCCAGGCCGCGCTCAATTTTTGAGTGGAAAATCCACGCACGCCCGCATGCGCGAGAATGCTGGGAAGCGATGCAGGGAATCCGAAACAATCCGGCAGCATGTATTCGTTACTCGCCTTGCCAAATTCGTTCCGAAACCAGGTATTTCCATAGAGCACCTGGCGGATGATTCCCTCGGCGCTGGGGAGATTGACATCGCCTTCTTCCATCGACGAACCGGCCGGGAACCAGCGGCCTTCGGCGACATACTGTTTCATCCGGGCGTAGTCGCTCGGGAAGTACTCCTTCATGAGCCGGTAACGATTGGCTCCGGTCCAGTTGAATACATAGTGCGGGTATTTATCGATGTAGTCGAAATTCACTCGCATCGTCTTTAGCAGGTATTCACTGATAGTCTGCGGAAATTCCCAGCGCCATTGAGTGTCGAGATGTGCGTAGGGAACAACAAAGAGAGTGGGGTCCTTCGTAATATCCGGAGCCTTCATGGTCTGTGCGTACGCGCCGCTCAGGAGCACGCCGCCAGCCAAGGTGGTCAACGCAACACGTTTGAAGATTTCCATAGGTGTTCGGCCAAAACTATATCACCGGAGCAGGGGTTGGCACTGCTCGGAAAAAGACAGTAAGGGCGCGGCATTATGCAGACGGAACGCCTGCTCCACGGAAATCCCGTTTTAGGCGGCTTGTTTTGTCGATCTTTCGTGGTAGGAAGGCTCGTGTCTAGCCGGTTGCGGGTCAGCGTGGAGGTTTTTTGCGGATGACGGGCGGTGCGGATGGGCCTCAAATTCGCGAGTTGAAAATTCGAACCCAATTTCGGCCGTTTTCTCTTCTTTCTGTTGGCGCTCTTGCTGGAGCTGGCGCAGCTCGGCGGTTTCCTTTTCGCGGCGGCGGGAGAGGCGCGCTTCCTGGAGCTGAAGATTGCGAAGCTGCTTTTCATAAGTCATGAACGTTTTGAGATCGATGAGGCTGGGGCGGAGCTCAAAATCGTGCTCATTGAAATCACCGGCGAACTCTACTCGTCCTTGCGCGTAGATCGCGAACTCCAGAGCGGGAATGCGGCGCAAGCGCCAGAGGGTATCGGCGATGGACTGAACCAGATCGCGTTCGCGCGCGCCAACAGGAGCTAATTCCTTCTCCAACTCGGCGATGTGATGCTGGTATTCGGCAGCATCGTCGGTGTGGAGCAGAACGGTACGACCGGTTAAAGCGGTTTTAACGGCATTGAGGCAGGAAGTGGCTTTGCCATCTAAACTTGTTGGGCCCGTGCTGAGCTGTGCGTTGGCGCGGTTTGCCTGCAGTTGGGCCGGGGAGACGGTATGGGTCCCTGACGCTTCCGGCTCGGAATCAAGCTGGATGCCGACGGAGTGAACTGCGGTTTTCTCGGCTTTGCGGGCGAGCTTGGCGGCTTGGCGCTCGGCGGCGCGGCGGATGGATCGGGCTGTCATCGTGTGTGGGGCTCCTGAAATAGAAATGGCCCGCCAGACAGGATGACCTGCGGCGAGCCTGCCTGACGGTAGCACAGGGAGGGCCCGAATCCAATGGCGGTGGACTGCGGAGGAAGGGTTAAGTCGAATGTGCAGAGAGCGATAGCGATATTTTTTCGAGCTGTGACTGAGTTTCGGCTGGGGGGCGGAGAGCTTGGTTTTGCGAGGTCGGCGGCGATTTGCGCGAACTGATCCAGTGCGGCTTGGAGATCCTCGACAATTTCAGCGGCCAACGATGGCAAATCGCTCCTGCCTTGCAAATTCCCAGATAGCCTTGTCCAGAGTTTCACCCGAAAAGCCAACCAGACTGACGTGACATGATTCCGGAAAAACATCGGCCAGCATGGGCACAATTCTGCGCGAGATGTTCGCGTCGAAAAGGAGCTTCACTGAGTGACTTTGTCTTTAAGCTGATAAGCGAACTGCAAGGCCGCTTGGATGTCTTCGGATTTTAATTCGGGGTAGTCACTTAAGATATCGGACTCGGGAACGCCACCGCCGAGCCAGCCAAGGATATCCCAAACCGTAATCCGTGTCCCTCGAATTATAGGTTGACCGGAGCGCACCTGCGGATTCGCCGTGACACGCGTTGAGACAAGGTCAACAGACATCGTTTCAATTCTATAGCCCTTTCTTGCGAACCGAGCGTTTCCGAGGCTGCAAACCCGCCTCGGCACGCTTCGAATATATTCTGGCGATTGAACAAGCTGAAGTTCCACAAAGGGGAGAGTTTTGCCCTTTAGCGCCGCCCGCGTCGTCGTGGACCTGTGCCGCGCCCACCTGACCGATTGCCCATACGGTTGTTTTTCGGCGCTCGATGTTCATAGCACTTTCTCTTTTTACCCGGCAGCCAAACGCCGCAAACTACACATTGGCCCATATGCTTATTTAATCGGATGATGGCCGATGCCGCGCGGCGCTGAAATACGCTTGCTCGCCTGCGCCTGATTTCGTAGGCTGGAAGGCATGGAAGTGCAATTCACCCCGGACGTGCAAGCGAAGCTGGACCAGATGGCGCAGGCCACGGGACGCCGCAGCGATGAGCTTGTCCAAGACGCCGTAATCGGCTTCTTCGATGAATTGGCTTTCACGCGCGAAATGCTTGAACGCCGCTATCACGACCTCGAAACCGGACGGGTGCAGCCGACTGACGGCGAAGAAGCCTACCGCCGCCTGATGGCGAAAACGGAGGAGCGCCGCCACCGTCCTGTATGAGCGGTTTCGCGCTTCACCCCGAAGCCTACGACGATATCGATCAAATCCGCGCCTACATAGCCGAGGACAACCCCGACGCCGCCGACCGTATGGTCAACGAAGTTTTCGACCGCATCCGGCTCTTGATGCAGTTTCCAAATCAGGGATTTCGTCGCCCTAACTTTACTCCCCTGCCCTTGCGCTTCGTTCCTCTCCGCGAATACCTGATTGTCTACGCTCCCGAACGAAATCCCTTGTGGGTTGTCGCCGTCATCCATGGACGCCGAAGCCCGCGCGTGATCGCCTCTCTTATTAGAGGCCGCGAATAGCCGCGCCCTGCAGGGATACCGATAATCTGAAATCGATTTGCCGCGCCAACAGCGTCGGTTGGCTATCGGCAAAGGCGAAAAGCGGAGGTTCGCAATTCAGCCTTCGAATAGTCCTCAGTCAGCGCAGTATCCAATTGAGCTTGCGCACGGTAAAAGCGCCAGTTTTTTGGTGTCGTTCGACGTAATGCCGGGTTGGAAAGAGAGTTTGCACCCGGCTTCGTAAAAGACCTTTCTGACAAATCCTTCAAGAGACTCGTTGCGCAAGTTCATACATCGGTCGGGAAAACCTTTGATGTTCACCCCCGGAAAGGCTTGCTCGATGCATTGAAGGAATTTCGGAAGTAAGCTCGTTTCAAAAAGGTTGCCGCTCTGCTCGTTTTGGACCTCATCCAACTTGGGGCGAGTATTTTCTTGTCTCGCGGGGATACTGAGAACGGGATCTCTGCTCGGATATTTTGACCATGTTTGATAAAAAGCATTCATCGCCACGCGCACGCGCCAAGGCTTTCACGGGCCGTCTTGGTATTCGGCTGCCGATCCTGCTTGCACCCATGGCCGGAGCGTGCCCGCCGTCACTATCAATCGCTGTAGCCAATGCCGGCGGACTTGGAGCGTGTGGAGCTCTGATGATGAAGCCGGACGAGATTGCGGCCTGGAGCGACGAATTTCGCAGAGGCAGCCGAGGGGAATTTCAGCTCAATCTTTGGATTCCGAATGCGCGGCCAACCCGAGACTTCGAATTGGAAGCGCGACAACGGGAGTTCCTTGCGGCTTGGGGACCTCCTGTCCCGCTACAAGCGGGTAATGCAATGCTGCCGGACTTTGAGGCGCAATGCCAGGCCATGCTCACGGTAGCGCCGAGGGTCATCTCTTCGATTATGGGATTGTACGCTCCCGCCTTCGTATCGGAATTGAAAGCGCGTGGAATCCTGTGGTTTGCCACCGCTACAACGGTTGTCGAAGCGAAGGCTGCTGAAGAGGCGGGCGCCGACGCCATTGTTGCTCAGGGAATGGAGGCTGGCGGGCATCGCGGAGCGTTCGATGGAGACCAAGCCGATCGTCAGATGGTAGGTCTAATGGCTCTTTTACCGCAGGTTGTCGATGCCGTCGCTGTACCGGTCATCGCGACTGGCGGAATCGCCGATGCACGTGGAGTAGCGGCGGCGCTGATCCTGGGTGCGAGCGCGGTGCAGATCGGGACCGGCCTGCTGCGAACTCCGGAAGCCAAAACACATCCTGCCTATGCGGATAGACTTGCCCACACGGAAGCGCACGAGACCCTGGTCACGCGTGCATTCAGTGGGCGGCCCGGCCGCAGCATCGCGACGGCGTACGTGCGTGCCGCATTGGATGCTCCTGCTCCAGCACCGTATCCCGTTCAGCGCGGACTGACCTCGGCCATGCGAGAAGCGGCGCGGAAAACGGGCGATACAGAGCGGATGCAGATGTGGGCTGGGCAAGCGGCGAAATTGGCTCGGGCTGAACCGGCCGGCGTCATTGTGCAAGAGCTGTGGGAAGGTGCTTCGCGGTTATTGGCGGAGGCGGGCGGAGTTTGAATTTGGGATGTCTCTCGCTCGCCTGTGCAGCGGTTTGATTCCAGAGTAGTCTAGAGATTCTATGAGTTTCCCAAGTCCAGTATCCGCAGCGCCTATTGCCGGAGTCCCGGTATCCACGCGCCTGACCGCTCTGGATGCTTTTCGCGGCGCGGCGATGCTGCTGATGGTGCTCGTGAATAATGGTGGCGGCCCACGTTCTTATGTACAGCTTGAGCATTCGCCGTGGAACGGTTGGACCCTTACCGATACAGTGTTTCCGTCGTTTCTATGGATTGTGGGCGTCGCCATTACGTTATCGCTCGGCAAGCGGCTCCAGGCCGGTATTGCCGCTTCGAGTCTTGTGCCTCAGATCGTTAAGCGCGCCGTCATTTTGTATCTGCTCGGGTTCGCGCTCTATCTGCCACCGCAGTTCGACCTGTCACATTCGCGCATACTGGGCGTACTGCAAAGAATTGCCATTTGTTACCTTGTGGCGTCGCTCTTGTATCTGTTCACAGGAGTTCGCGGCAACATT
Source organism: uncultured Acidobacteriaceae bacterium (assembly GCA_963762495.1). Classification (GTDB taxonomy): domain Bacteria; phylum Acidobacteriota; class Terriglobia; order Bryobacterales; family Bryobacteraceae; genus Bog-105. The sequence goes on along the minus strand of CAVXKZ010000009.1, from coordinate 173,086 downwards.
ATCGCCATCGCCGGCTTGCTGATTCTGTACACGTCGTTGATGATGTGGGCTCCGGTTCCAGGGCAGGGTCATGGGAACTGGACGGTGGAGGGAAACTTTGCGCACTACGTGGACAGCATCTTGCTCGGTCCGCACAACTATGCCTCTACCAGGACGTGGGACCCGGAGGGTATCGTAAGCACACTTCCGGCAATCGCTACTGCACTTCTGGGCGTGATGGCCGGCTACATTCTGCGACTCAAGTTCACTCTTACGGAACGAATTGGGTGGCTGGTTTTGGCTGGCGCCGTTCTATTTTGCGGTGGGGAGATTTGGAGCGTATGGATGCCCATTAACAAGAAACTGTGGAGTGGTTCGTTCACGCTATTGATGGCGGGACTGGACTTTATTGTTCTCGCCGTAGCGTTGTGGTTTGTAGATAAACGTGGATACAAGAAGGTTGTGAAACCGCTCTTAATTGTGGGTATGAACAGCATAACAGTGTATATGGCGTCGGAGGTACTTGCTGAGGTGCTGGACAACATCCATTCAGGTTCGCGTGGCGCTTCGCTGCACGAGCTGATTTACAGCCGGTTTTTTGCACCGCTAGGGTCCACCGAGAATGCTTCGCTGCTTTGGGCGCTTAGCTTCACTCTGCTGATGTATCTCTTGGCGTACTTCCTATATAAGAAATCGTGGTTCTGGCGAATTTAGTCGGGTGCCGCTGCAGAATCTAAGTCAACACAGCCAGACGGAAGCTCACGAGACCTGGTCACGCGTGCATTCAGTGCCGACCCGGCCGCGGTATCGCCTAATACGCAATCGATCCCCAATGGGTCAAGAGTTTTGATTCCAAATATCGATGTGCCACTTCCAGAGGCCATCTTCCTCTTTCCAATACACAAGGTATTTCACCTCCATCTCAGCAGGCGCGCCTCCCGCGGGGTGAACAGTAAGTGCCGCACGGCCAAGCTCGACAACACCATCTCCTGTCTGGATCACATCTACGGATGTAAGCACTGCCGATTTTGCATTCGCCGATTCGATCAGATTGGACCAAAACTCTTTAATGGCTGTCCGCCCTGAAATCATCGGTGCTCCCGGTGGAAGAATGCGGGCATCCACCGTGTAAATCTTGTCCAGCGCGTCGTAATTTCGGTTGCCGAAGACCTGGGCATTGAAGAGTTCGTTCGTTATTGCCATCGCGGCCCTAATCTGGCCAAGTGTTGTCTGTGCGGATGCTGACATGGGGGTTAGGGTATCACAGGTTATTGGTCTGTGCAGAGGCACATTCTTGCCCGTCAGTACCTATGGGGTTCGTCGCACAAGGCTCGACGGGGCTCAACTCTTCACGCCGTTGTCCGGATTCCAGGTACCTTGCAGCTTGCGCACGTACACAATCTGGCCGATGTGATACGCGTTGTGGGCGCAGAGATTGCCAATGGTGTTCGCCCATTTGGCGAGTTGCTGGTCGTCAGCCGTTTCCACAAGTTTCTCAAGGTCGGTCATGACTTGGTCGAGTTGATTGACGATGTCGGCCCACTGCTTGCTGTCGAACTTGTCAAACGTTTCCTTGTTGTCGCCGGTAAACTTGTCATTTTTGATGCCTTTCAGATTATTCAGATTGCGCCGATTCCAGAACAGCAAATGGTAAGCGAGTTGCCCTGCCGAATGGCCGCCGTTGGGAGGCTGCCAGTTGGCCTGCTCGGCCGTTAGGCCCTCGACGGCGGTATTGATCGGGACGAACCATTCGGCCTTGTTGTGAGTCGTGCGCAACTCGTGCAGCAAGAGGCTCCGTAATGTAGCCGGCTGTGGCTGAGTCTGAGCAGACAGCGAAAGTGTTGGCAGGGCGATTAGCACGAGAAGAAGGGGGATGCGTGATTTCAAACGAGTTCTCCTTGGCCGGAAGTGGCACCAGACATCATAGCCGAAGCCTGAGGCCTTCATTGAAAGCAAGCGGCGCTGCTGAGCGGACCCTCGTTTCAAGAATGACGCGAAAGCGAGATGAGAGAATCTCTTATCCACACAAGAACAGGAGATCAAACATGAAGAGAAAGTTTTCGCGGATGATGAAGCGGGGCCTCTGGCTACCCGGGCTGCTGGTGCTGTGTACCGCGGGCAGCGCGTTTGCTCAACATCAGGCCATCGGCTTTACGAAGGGAATGCCTTTCAGCGAGGGGTATATCGCGGGAAACACGCTTTACGTTGCAGGGCAGCAAGGACCTGATTCGCACGGCAAAGTCACCGATACCGATATCACCCTACAAACTACAAATGCCATTGGCGCTGTGGAAAAAGTCGTCCAGGAAGCAGGCTTTCAGATGACGGACATCGTTTCAGTGACCGTGTACATTACCGACCTGAACGACGTCCCGAAGATGAATGAGGTCTACAAGAGGCTGATGCCGGATCCGAAACCAGCGCGAGCCACGGTGCAGGTTGCGGGCTTGATCGGCGGAGCGAAAATTGAAATCTCGGCAATTGCCGTAAAGCGTTAGCCGATTTGCGTGACATCCATCGTGAGGCTGTCCTGGAATTCTGCGCGGTAGGTCTTGCGTCTAGAATGAAACCTTGCTGTTTCGTCTTTACCCGCTGCGCTTTTCGTTTGTCGCGCGGGAGGCGATTCACTTTCCGCCAGGCAAATCTTCCAACATTCTTCGAGGCGCGTTTGGGGTCATCTTTCGGCGAATAGCGTGTGTACCGCAATGCCCCGGCGTCCGCGAATGCGAGTGGCAAGATAGCTGCCCCTATGCTCGGATGTTCGAGCCATCGGCAGGTCTTGGTTGTGGCCCAAGCGGGCTTGCCGACTGCCCGCGGCCGTTCGTTTTTCGCGCCACTCATCTGGATGGCCGCACGCTCGATGCCGGTGAATTGCTTCCATTTCGATTTGAATCTGTTCGATCTCCATAATCCGGCCGTTGCCTATCTCGTGCTCGCATTCGCGCAACTGGCCCGCGAAGGTCTGGGGCCGCGGCGCAGCCGGGTGGAATTGACCGGGGTCTCGAAACTAGATGAGACGGGCAATCCGGCCACGAGGATCTTCGATGGAGGGTCGCTGGCATTGCAGGAAGGCGGGGAGCCCTTGGCTGTAAACCTCGAGCCTCCGCCGGGTTCGATTGGGCGGTTACGGGTCCGTTTCGTCACGCCGACGGAGTTGAAAAGCGGACAGCGTTTAGCGGAGCGCCCCGAATTCGCCATTCTGGCCGCGCGCATCCGCGACCGCCTGAGCACCTTGCGCGAACTATACGGCGAGGGGCCGCTCACGATTGGCTTCCGGGCTTTCGGGGAACGCGCCGCGCTGGTGCGCATGATTCGCTGCGAGATCGAACAGGTGGAGGTGGTCCGCCGCAGCAGCCGGACCGGGCAAGTGCATCCTATCGGCGGTTTCATCGGAGAAGCCGAGTACGAAGGCGAGTTGACCGAGTTCGTTCCTTTCCTGCGGGCGGCGAAATGGACCGGTGTGGGAAGGCAGACAGTGTGGGGCAAGGGCGAGATTTGGTGCGAGGATTGAGGCAGAGTACATAACACAGGAGCCAGAATCGATTGCTCCGAAGCTGCCGCTCCCTCTGCTTCCGGTAGACCGGCGGTTAGGATATCTGTATTGCCGGTGCCGACGTGAAAGAGAACAGATCACAAACTTCCAGTCCAGGTGAACCTGGAAATTCGATGGTGGAGGGCCTGATCGAAGCCTGGCGGATCAACAACCGTATCAACCTGTTTCTGATCGATCGCATCAGCGAGGCGGGGATGGCGAGTACGACATCTACCCGCGGAGGACGCAATGTGGCGCGGCAGTTCGCGCATCTACACAACAACCGCGTCGACTTCTTGATCCATCACGCTCCTCGCGATCTGTCGGAGGGTTTGACGAAGTTCGAAGGAAGCTACAGCCCGGGAAAAGAGGAACTGAAGGCAGCATTGGAAAGGTCCACGGAGGCTATCTGCCGTCTCCTGGTGCGCTCGCTGGATCAAGGTGGAACGATTCGCGCATTCCGACGCGGTCTGTTCGCTGCCTTCGGATATCTAATCGCTCATGATAGCCATCATCGCGGCAGCATTCTGCTGACGTTGAAGCTCACCGGCAATAAGCTGGACAGTGATGCGCAGTATTTGATCTGGGATTGGAACAACAGATAAGAATGGCTCAGCCGACGATCCATCACATCTCCGACACGGCCCGTTGGGCAGCAGTCTTTCGCGCGCGCGAGAGTGAACGTGCCGATGCGCTCTTCAAAGATCCATTCGCCCGTAAGCTGGCCGGCGAACGCGGTGAAGAAATTGCCGCTGCCAATCCGTTTCATAACGAGAATTCGTGGTCGTGGGTAGCGCGCACCTGCATTTTCGACGAATTGATCACGAGACGAAATTCGCGCAGGCGCGGACATGGTAGTGAATCTCGCGGCTGGTCTCGACACCAGGCCATATCGAATGGATTTGCCCCAACAATTGAGTTGGGTAGAGGTCGATTTGCCCGGAATTCTCGACTATAAAGAGGAGACCCTTGCCGGGGAGACGTCACGTTGCCAACTACAGCGCGTACGGCTGGACCTGAGCGACGTTAGCGCGCGTCGCGAACTGTTCAGCGATCTGAGTGGCAGATCCAAGCGAGCGCTGATTCTGAGCGAAGGCTTGATAATCTACCTGACCGCCGAAGCAGCCGGGAGCTTGGCCGACGATTTGGCGCACCAGGAATCGTTTCGACACTGGATTCTGGATATTGCCTCGCCGGGTCTGTTAAAGATGTTGCTCGATAACTACGGCGTCGCAGTTCGCAGAGGGCGTAGAGATGTTGAAGTTCGCTCCGGAGAACGGACCGGATTTCTTCATCCCGCACGGATGGAAGGCGTTGGAGGTCCGCTCCATGCTAAAGACCGGAGCGGCTATCAAGCGCATTCCTGCTTATCTCGAGCCGTTCGTTGCGTTTCCCGAGGACCCGGTCGCCATGGGAGAACGCCCGTGGTCGGGCGTCTGCCTGATGGATAATGCCTCGCCGCCCGAGTAGCGGCGCTGTCCTGACCTCTATCATGGTTCTTTGAAGAATCTTCTTTTCCTGTTTGGGGTCGCGACCGTTTTGTTGTCGGCACAAACGAATCGCCCGATCCAAATCAGTCTCGATCTGACCGATGCTTCGCGCAAAATTCTGCGCGCTGAGTTGCGCATTCCGGTAACTCCGGGGCCCACGAGTCTGGTTTTTCCCGAGTGGATTCCAGGCGAACACGGGCCGACGGGTCCAATCGACAATTTCACTGGAATCACGTTTATCGCTAATGGCCGGACTCTTCCGTGGCGGCGCGACGACGTGAACATGTACCTGTTCCATGTCGAGGTGCCACAAGGCGTTTCGGAGATCGAAGCCAAGGTCGACTTTCTTGCGACTGCCGCGCCCACCGGATTTTCGGCGGGAGCGTCCACCAGTGCGAATCTCGCCATTGTGAGCTGGAACGAGTTTGTGCTCTACCCGTCGGGAACGGCGGCCGCTCAAGTTACTTTCGAGCCGTCTATCCGGTTACCGGAGCAGTGGAAGTTTGGGACTGCGCTGGAGCAAGCATCGCGCGAGGGAAATTCGATCCGCTTTCGACCCGTAGCGCTCGACATGCTGGTGGATTCGCCCGTGCTGGCCGGACGCTTCTTTAAAGAGATCGCGCTGGCACCTGAGATCACGCCGAAGCACTTCCTGGATATGGCCGCTGATGGACCGGAAGACCTGAAACCCGGCGCCGAGGAGCTGGAGGCGTTTAGCAACCTGATTCGCGAAACCGGCGCTCTCTATAAATCGCGGCACTACGACAGCTACCATTTCCTCCTGACGTTAAGCGATAGCGTCGCGCACTTCGGTCTAGAACATCACCAATCGAGCGACGATCGAGTCGAGGCGCGGACGTTCCTCGATGAAGATTTAAATCTGGTTGAAGGCGACCTTCTGCCGCATGAGTTTACCCACTCATGGAACGGCAAGTACAGGAGACCCGCGGGGCTGGCGACTGCCAATTATCAGCAGCCTATGAAAGGCGACCTGCTGTGGGTCTACGAAGGACTGACGCAGTACTTGGGTGACGTTCTCGCAACCCGAAGCGGGATCTGGACGCCCGAGCAATACCGTGCCTATCTCGCGGATTCAGCCGCATTGCTGGATTATCGCCCGGGGCGCACATGGAGAGATCTCGAAGACACTGCGATTTCCGCGCAGATCCTGTACGGGACGACGGAGCAGTGGGACAACTGGCGCAGATCGGTCGACTACTATGCCGAAGGCGAACTGATTTGGCTGGAGGTGGAGACCACCATTCGGAAGACTTCCGGCGGAAAGAAATCCTTAAACGATTTCTGCGCGCGCTTCCTAGGCTTGGGCGGAAACACGCCGCCGGAGGTCGTTCCCTATACATTTGACGACCTGGTGAATGAGCTGAACGCAATTCAGCGGTACGATTGGGCGACTTTTTTGCGCGACAGGCTAACCACGAAGTCGCCTCACGCGCCGCTGGGCGGCATCGCGGCCGCCGGATATCGAATTCAATATACCGATCAGCCAAACGAATTTACACGCGCGGAGGACGGGCGCGATCGAACCGTGAATGCCTGGTATTCGATCGGCCTTCGAGTAGCCGATGGAACGATCAGTGATGTGTTGATTGGCTCCCCGGCGTACCGGGCCGGCCTAGGACCCGGGATGAAGATCGTAGCGGTGAACGGCCGTCAAAATAGCGAAGACGTGCTCAGGCAAGCCATTCGGGACACTGCCGACGGCGCGCAAGGGATAGAAATGATCGTCGAGAACACCGGCTATTACAAAGTGGTGAAGGTCGAATATCACGGCGGGGAGAAATATCCGCATTTAGAGCGGCAGCCGAATACGGCGGCGGTGCTCGACGACATTCTCAAACCGCTGGTGAAGCATCCCGAAATAAAAACCGCTGAATGATCTCAAGTCGCGAATTCGCCAATGCGAGGCAGGCCGCGAGCGTAAGAAGGCCAGGAGGTTTTCGCATCGGGCTTTCCCCAAACTTTACCGTGGGCGGGCCTTCGAGGTCTGTAAGCCGGCGCCACGAATCCATTGCAATATCGTTTTGTATTGCCAGCTCGACTCATTGCCTGGCCAGCGCTGGCCGCCGTTGTGTGTCGCCAAGTAATCCGCTACGTTTCCGGCCGAGTCAGTGGGCCGCGTCGGCTTGATCAGCATGAGGCTGTGCACCGGATCGTTTATGTCGACTACGCGCATCGCATATTTGTAGTTATCCTCGCTATCTTGCGGCGAGAAAGCTCCGTCGGCATCGGGCGGATGCAGCCGGAATATGACGTGGGAAGCATGACACATCACGCAGGCCTTTCCATCAGCTCCCGGCGTAGCAAGGATTGGCTCGATTTTCGAAACGAAATAATTGAAATCCAGCACAGATCCGGGCTGTACATCCGCGAGGGCCTCACTCAACTTCTTGCCCGAGAGGACATTTTTCGCAATGAGCTTCAATCTCGGATTCGGATCGTTCTGCATCCGGTCTAAGGCGGCGCGAAACTCGGATCGCTGCTCGATTCCCTTCGATTTGCGTAATAGGTCGAGCGCCGCCGCACGCACGTTGGCGTCGGGATCATTGAGGCTGCCGATTACGGCATTGAACACAATGGCCTGTTCGAGAAGATCGGGAGGGCGGTTGATCGCACCTTTGCCAAGGAAGTACTTCTGATCCTGAGACAAAGCTCCGCCAGAAACGCCTAGATGATTGATCAGGAATTTCGGGTCGCTTACCTCTTCAATCAGGACGCTCCGCTGCGAACTGCCAAGCTGGGCGAAGACCTGCGCTGTTAGGGCGCTCTCCCGAGGATCTCCCAGACGCTCTAGTGCGATCTGAATTGCGGCCCGCTGGACTTCGCGGTCTGAGTCGTTGATCGCGGCGACCACCTGATTGCGGATCGTGGGTTCGTTCATCAGGTCCGGAAACGAAGCAGCCGCGGTCAGCACGTGCGCGTAGTTCTGAATCCGGGGCTCCTGATTCAGAAGCGTGCGCAATGACGAAATGACTTCCGGTTGATGCGTCCAGGGCGAGGCTGCAGGAAGGGCCGCCAGCAGAGGTAGCACAGTATCCTGCGCGCTTTCGTCACCGCTTTCAATGATTTGGGTGATGGTGCGAACAAGCCCCGGATCGGGCTGAGCCGGTCTATCAATGTTGAGAACGCCGCGCTGCCCGTTCTCGTACACGTAACTGACGGTTTCACGGACCGCTTTGTCCGGATCGAGCGCGAGCTGCAAGGCCGCCTTGGCAAATTCCTCATCGCCTGCGTCGCTGAGAGTGCTGCCAGCCTTCAAAACATTTATTTTCATGTTGCTGTCAGCGCCCTGGAGGCACTCAATCAGCGCTTGCTCCAACTCGGGTCCCGAGCTGTGGAAGAAGTGAATCAGATCGCTATCATTCCCGACTCGGGTCTGAAAGAAGCCGTTATGGACGTCGTAATGAAAATCCGCCGTATCGCGGTACGGCGGATACTCGTAACCGGGAACGTGGAGATCGGGGACACCGGACACGTATTTGGCAAAGACCGCCGGTAAAGCAACCGAGACCTGGCCCGCTTTCAACTGCGGCAGGGAATAGTGGCGAATGTGAAAATCCCACAACGATTCGAGAATGCCCTGACGGCCGAGCGGAGTGGCTGACCTCAAAATGCGAGCAAGGATCTGAGCCTGATCGCGCACCACCGCTTCATAGCCTTGGCGGATGCGGTTCTGATCCTCATCTGTCGACGCCCCGCGCACCCAGGCTTCCAGATACCCGGTGTTTTCGTCGAGCACATCGTAGATGCTCTCGTGAACCGCGCGCCTAACAGTGGGATCTGCCTCGGTATTCAGCCGGGTGGCTAGCGCCTCCAGGATGCCGTTCCGCGCGTCGCGATTGTCGACGGTCCAGTAGTACCACTGCCAAAGGCCTCGGGCCGCGTTCAAACGCACAGCGGGAGCTGCATCGTTCAGATCTTGAAGCAACGAAGCAAGAAGGTGCGGATCGTCGCTCAAATACTTGAAATGCTGGTTGAAGAGTTGCGTGGCTCCCCATCGGGCGCGGGAATTTGGGGATCTAAGCGCTTCGGCTAATTCACCTCGCCCTTCTTCCGCAATCTCCGGCCGGCGTTCCAGGATCGTGCGCAAGGCCCAAGCGGCGCTTCGTTGGACCATTTTATTGGGATCTCCGAGAGCGCTCACCAGGAGCTGGATCGATCCCGGATCAGCCATATGGCCGATGGCCCGTGCCGCGGCTTCTCTCGCCAGAGGCTGCTCGCTGTGCGCAAGCACTTCGCGAATCTGGTTCAGGGTGGAAGCGGGTGCAAGCTCCCAAAACTGATCCAACTGGCTTAGCAGAAGCGGAAGATCATTCGTTGCAAGAGTTGTTGGAACCCGGGGAAAGCCGTCATTCCAGCCCTTCTTCGCAGCAGGCTTGCTATCGGGCCCCGGATAAAGCGTCGAAAGAGCCATCACCGCGAACTGCGTGGCGCGAAAGGGAGTGTTGAAACCCTGATAAACGGGATCGCCTTCCCAGCTTCCTTCCGGCCGTTGCGCTTTGAGCATGGCTTGAACGGCGCGGGCAAGATTGGGATCGCTCTCAGGACGCCGGCCGGCCAGAGCAAGCGCGAGTACCGCATGATACGAGATGAAGTCCGCCGGTTTCGCGCTCTTGTCGAACATGTAGGGCCACATGCCGTTGGGCTGTTCGTAACTATAGAGCTGACGGATCAAGTCGTCCAGTTCGCGCCCATACTTTTTCCGGTTGACGGTGGCCAGGAAGTGAATCTTCCAGTTGAGGTCGATCATATTCTGCGGCTTGTAAGGAAGGGCGAGGCGTTCAACCATATCCCGCTGCTCCAGCCACTTTTTGTCTCCGGTCTGCTGGCCGAGGATGCTGAAGCTATCCCAGCTTTGCGAAGCGATTTCAAATGGACTCACATCGGGCTCGCAACCGTCGGTTTCGTTTCCCGGCATTTCGGTTCGATCCTTGTAATGGATCCCAAGATAATTCGCGTAGGGTATCTCAAAAGTATTGATGCGAGGCGCATCGTGGGTTACGTTCGTCTCGTATAGGTGCTCGATAACAGGCAGGCGGCTGGCAACGGTGCGCGCCGAGTAAATGACCCGTACCCAACTGGCGCCGGGCTCTCCATAGAGCGGGCGTTGATTGTTGTAAATGCGATCAGTGAGAAATTCGAGAGCGGGCCGCTGAGTAGGAGCGTAACCGTGCGATATCGCGGTCAGATAGCCGCGCGTCGTGAACTGAGTCGGGTGGCAGGCGATACATTGCTTGGTATCGCCATGGTTCATGGTTGTGCGCAGCGCAATTGCGCCGCGGCGAGGAGTATTCGAAAGCCAGCTATCACCCATGTTGATCAGAAAATCCATACCTGTGCGAACCGCCTGCCGTGGATCGGTGTAGGGCGGCACGGGATACGCAAACGTGCGTAGCTGGTACGACGGATGATTCGCATGAACGCGAAGATAGTAAGTCTGTCCAGGCTCCAGGATGCGGGTTCGGAACTTGTAAAGCCCGGGGTAGTTCTGAGTCGCCTCTATCTGATAAATGGAGGCTCCATTTGTATAAGCTTTTACGTCGGCCCCGCCCTTAGCGCCTTTGGTAGCCGTGAACACATCAACGTCCAGCGGCACCTCGCGGTCGGTGATATCTAGCACGAAGTAGGCGAGTTTTGGCTTGTCGTGATGAAACGTGAATTTAAACCACTGGAACCCGGTCGCGAGCGCGTGGTAGCGATCTTCGCCAGGGGCGGGAGCGTACGGCCGTTCGTCTGCGCTGCCGTAGATTGTCTGGCCGAATTCGACGGATTGCGCCTTTTGCCAGGTATCATTCGGCATGGCCGAAATGACGCTCGCTCCGGTGCCCGCTTTAATTGGATGCATTAATGCAATGGTTGCGGGGATAGTCGTGGTGCGGTCAGCGTACAAACTCGCAGTCACAAAACCGCGCGCTCTTGCGCGGAGCGTCAGGTAGAAATCGAGATCTTGGGCATGGAGCCGCTTCTCTGCCACGACGCCGCTCGCATCTGAGATAGAAACCCGGACGGATTCCTGCCCTTGCAATTGGGCGGGATCTTTGACGGCAATGGTAATGGCGGCAAGCGAACCGGCGTCCGCTTGGCCGAGCGAAATCCGTTGTTCCGGACCTTGCTCCGACCTGGGCGATTGTCCAGGTCGTCGCGCCGCTAACAGAAAAGCGGCCCCGCAGACAATTCCAACTACAAAGTTCCTACGTAACACTGTCATCATCGTGATTGACAACTCAGGGACGCATCGTATCGCAATACTGCCGAGACTTGAGCTACGCCAAACGCACCCGGCTCACGTTGATCTTGTCGTCACTGAACTCCCCCAGACCCATCATTCCGGCTATTTCGATATGTTCCACCTGGCAATTTAAGTAATGGCTGGCTTTGTCGGGCTTTGACAAGGCTATCGAGGCCATTCCCACCTCTTTGCGCTTGGCATCGATGACTTTCCAGCCGGTCTTGTCCAGCGCTACCGGATCGGTTCCGAAGTACATCGTCTTCGGCTCCCATATGAACTGCGGTCTTCCAGATGGTCCTCCGTGATAAGACGCTTTCACCGCGTCCACGATGTGCAGCACCACCTTCTGACGGACAATTGGCAAGCTGACAACGGACGGGATGAATATCCCACAAGCATTCGCTGTCGGTGTGATATGGCTGCGATTCACATTATTGGAAAACCCGTGCGACATATTTTTCAGAGTGATGGTTACACCAGCCGACTGGTGATGCTTTAAGACCGGCAGATTGATGACTTTGTTTACTTCGGTGGTAACGATCTTCGCGACATAAGAACGCCGGCAGTGCGGGTCGTTGGGGTCGTCGCCAGGTTTGACGATGGCCAATTCCATGAAGTGGTTCTCGTCATAGCCCTGCATATCAAGCTGCACATCGTCGTATCTGGGTGATGCGGTCTCGAAGCGAACTCCAGGCCGAAGCCATTTGTCGATGCCGGCCTGAACCGCTTCCTCCCGGTAACGGTTAAAGACCACGATGTTGCTATCGGAGACGCCGGCCTGATTCAGGCCATCGAGAATCGCGTGCAGGACCGACGCATCGGAGCAAAGCTTGGCGCCACCCACCGGGCTTACTTTGATGCCAACGACGTCTCCCTTCTCGAACATGGAACGCCAGGCATCCTGCCATGTTGGCGCTCCGGTTAGCTGCGTCATTCCCCGTTGCACCATTTGTTGAACCGGTTGCGGCTGGTACGTCCCGGAAACAATGCATCCGGAGTGTTCGACGGCGATCACGCGTCCTGGATAAGGACCCGGTATGCCAAATTTGGCGCCGAGCTTTTGGGTCTCCGCGGCGCGGATTTTCGATTGCGCCAGAGCGGTCGCGGCGCCCGCCAATGCCATTTCAATGAACTGTCTTCGATCGGTCTGCATTTACCTTCCTTTGCTCCACGAGTGAACGAAGAACTGCAAACAGTTTATCGCCGCGATACCATGATCTGCTGTCCGGCCGATTTATGAGAATTCACTTTCGGATATTTTTCTCGCTTGCTGTAACGGCACTCTCATTCACTATGCTTCCCGCATTTGCTCAACCCAAATACGATCTGCTTCTGCGTGGCGGTCATGTTGTAGACGCGAAAAATCACATTTCCGCCATTCGCGATGTTGCGATTCGCGACGGCCGCATTGCCGCTGTCGAAGAGCATATCGATCCCGCAACGGCTCTTAAGACGGTGGACGTCAAGGGTCTTTACGTCAGTCCTGGCCTGATCGATATCCACGTGCACGTCTACGCCAGCACGGGCGAGCGCAATTCCTACGCAGGAGATAACAGCGTCTTCCCGGATGGATTCACTTTCAGGGTTGGCGTGACGACGGTAGCGGACGCCGGATGCTCCGGATACCGCAATTTCGAAGACTTCAAACAGCACATCATCGACAGGTCGAAGACCCGTGTCCTGGCGTTTCTGAATATTGTCGGCGCGGGGATGCGCGGACCGAAGTACGAAGACAACTTGGCCGATATGGAGCCGGAACCGGCAGCCGAGATGGCGAAGCGGTATCCGGGACTTATTGTGGGTATAAAGACGGCTCACTATTCGGGCCCCGAATGGACGCCGGTTGAGCACGCCGTCCAGGCAGGCACCCTGGCTAACATTCCCGTGATGGTGGACTTTGGCGCCAACCGGCCTGAACGACCGATCAGCGTACTGTTGACCCAAAAGCTGCGTCCGGGCGACATTTACACGCACTGCTATTCGGGTTTGCGAAATGAACTCGAGCCGGACGGGAAGGTCAATCCAGGTATGTGGGAAGGCCGAAAGCGCGGTGTCATTTTCGACGTGGGACACGGCGGCGGAAGCTTCGCATGGCGAATTGCGGTTCCAGCGATCCGGCAGGGTTTTCTGCCCGATTCCATCTCCACAGACCTGCACATCGGCAGCATGAACTCCGGCATGAAGGACATGCTGAATCTCATGAGTAAGTTTTTAGCGTTAGGCCTTTCCGTGGATGACGTGCTTGCGCGCTCCACCTGGAATCCTGCGCGCGAAATTCATCACGAAGAACTGGGGAATCTCTCGGTCGGATCACCGGCAGACGTGAGCGTGCTTCGCGTGGCGGAGGGCGATTTCGGATTTACCGACATGTATGGCGCCCGGATGGGCGGAAATCGAAAATTTGTGTGCGAGATGACAGTGAAGGGCGGGAAGATTGTCTACGATCTGAATGGCATCAGCCGCCCGGATTGGGAGACGCTTCCGCCGAATTACACGAATATTGGGGATTCTCGCTGGGATGGGTTGAATCCTGCGCCCAAACGGCCGCACTGAAGCTTAATGCTGAGATGATCGTTTTCGCAGATTCGGCATGAAACCGCGTACCTTGGTTCGAATGCGATAAACGGACGTCGTCGCGGTGATGTAGAGCGTGCCGTAATCTTCATCGCCCCAGGCGAGATTCGCGGGCTGTTCCGGCAGGATGATGGTTCCCAGGTGGTTCCCTTGCGGATCCCACACCCAGATGCCTTTCGGTCCCACAACATAAAGATTTCCGGATTCATCCACTTTCATGCCGTCTGGCACGCCGCCGGGTTCCTGTTCGTTGCCGAAGAGCCGGCCATTGCTTGCGATTGCATCAGGGGAAAAGTCGAAGACGCGAATGTTCTTCTGTTCGCTGTCATCCACGTAGAGGCGCTTGCCATCGGGTGAGAATGCCAAACCGTTCGGTTGCGACATGTCCTTCACCAGCAGCCGCACGTTTCCTTTGTCATCGAGCCTGTAGACGCCCTGGAATGGAATCTCCTGTTTCTCTCCCTTCGGCAAATCCAGCGTCGGATCGGTGAAGTAGATGGCGCCGTCGGGACCAATTACCACGTCATTCGGGCTATTGAATCGGTGTCCCTCGAAGCGGTCTGCCAAAACGGTGTAATGTCCGTCGGGGCTCACACGAATGATGGCGCGCAGAACACTGGCGCAGTCGAGTAGCCGCTGCTGTTGATCGAAGGTATTGCCATCCGGGTCTCCTAACGCCACCAGCGGTTCCTTTCGGCCGTCCAGGTAAACGCGATAGATCTTATTCTGTTCCTCATCGCTGACATATAAAAAACCACTGGGATCCCACACCGGTCCCTCTGTGAAGCCAAATCCGGTTGCCACGGTCGTGAGCTTTGCATCGCGATCAAAAAGCTCCCAAAATTGAGGCGATTGCGCGGCGAGTTCGAATGCGCGCGGCGGTTTGTCCGGTCCAGTCGCATGGCTTTCGGGCGTTTTGATCAGATAGCCGACGAGATCGTCCAGATCTGCCTTCGAGAGCCGAGATCCGTAATCAGACGGCATCATGGATCGCGTCTGATGGACAATCTGCGCCAGATCCGATTTGTCGAACAGATGAAAACTCCCGTCAGCCGTCTGCATCTGAAGTGAAAAGTTGTCTTCGTTGCGAGCTAGGCCACTGTACTTACGCCCGGCGCGCGTCGTAACCACCACGGTTCCTTTCTGCGGCTCGAGGTTCTTGTTCGGATCAACGATGGCCTCGCGAATCTCGGCCGCAGAATGCGTTTCGCCATAGCTGGACAGATCAGCCGCAAGAAAACCTCCTTCGCCATTCACTATGTGGCAGCCCGAACAACGCGCGGCGCCAAAGAACAGGGTCCTGCCCGCGACTGGGATCTCCGGGCACAGGAACCGTTCCGGATTGTCCCTGGAGAACACGCACATACTCTACGAGAGCATTGATCTGAGCTTCGTTAAGCGAAGGCCCGAAGGCCGGCATGCCCGCGGAGCGAATGCCATTCCGGATGATGTGCTTTAAATCCGAATCCGCCAGACGTAGCGCCCTGGCATTCGTCGCAATGTTCACGGCGTGTTCGCCCCCGCGGCCATCCAGTCCATGACACGCGGCACAGGTGGAGCTGAACAACTGCTGGCCCGCCGCTACTTCGCTCGAAACTTCTGACGCAGGTTTCGCTTGTGCGCTCAAGCGAACGGACGAAGCCGCATAACAAAAAACGAGTGCGATTACTATACCTAAGGTGCCGAATCTTCGCCCGATTGCAATTTGGTGCTGCTTGCTTGCCCCAGCTTCCACCTGGGGTGCGGCCGCCACGTCGGTTACTGCCTCCGTCGATATAAGCCCGGCCGACCTTCTGGCTTCACCGGTTGGCGACAATTGGCTCTCCTACAACGGCGACTACACCGGACGCCGCTACTCTCGCCTGACCCAAATAACCACTCAAAACGTCCATGAACTGCAAGCGCAGTGGGTGTTTCATTCGCCCAATTCTACCCACCTTGAAGGGACGCCCATGGTTGCAGACGGATTGATGTTGGTCACTTCGGCGAACGACGCTTTTGCGTTGGATGCCAGGACCGGCCGCTCCATCTGGCACTACTCGCGGCCTGTGACAGAGGGGCTGGTCGATGACGCATCGGCGCATCACAACCGTGGCGTCGGCCTGTGGCATTCCCGCGTCTACATGGAGACAGACAATGCTCACTTGCTGTGCCTGGATATCAGGTCCGGGCACCTGCTCTGGGACATCGCGTATGCGGAGGGGAACAAGAACTATGGAGCGACGAGCGCGCCACTAGTCGTCAAAGATAAAGTCCTCGTGGGAACTTCAGGTGGTGATGACGGCGTCCGGGGGTTCGTCGCGGCTTTCGACGCCGCGTCCGGTAAAGAACTCTGGCGCTTCTGGACGATTCCAGGACCAGGCGAGTTCGGCTCGTCAAGCTGGCCCGGAGATATGTATCTGCGCGGCGGTGCAACCACGTGGATGCCCGGCACTTACGATCCGGAATTGAACACGGTCTATTGGGGAACCAGCAATGCGGCCCCTGACTTCGATGGAAGCGTGCGGCCCGGAGACGATCTCTATACTGCTTGCGTGTTGGCCTTAGATGCGGATACAGGCAAGCTGCGGTGGTATTTTCAATTCACCCCGCATGACGTTTTCGACTACGATGCCGCGGAAACCGCCGTATTGGTCGATGCGCCGTATCTTGGTGTGCGCCGAAAATTGCTCGTTGAAGCGAATCGCAACGGCTTCCTTTATGTACTGGACCGCACCGATGGGAGGTTCCTGGCCGCCACGCCTTTCGTGAAAAAGCTGAACTGGGCTTCGGGTATTGATTCGACAGGCCGGCCGGTCCGCACTGCTGTCGAGCCCACGCCGAACGGAACTTTGATTTGTCCCGATATGACCGGCGCTACGAATTGGTTTTCACCGTCTTACAATCCAGCAACAAATCTTTTCTACTTCATGGCTCTGGAAAGCTGCCAGCTCTTTTTTGTCAAACCGGAGAAGTATTCGGAGGGCCACGAGTTTTATGCCACTGGCGTCAAGAGCCCACCTGGCGAACGCGGCCAAAAGATACTGATGGCCTATAATCCCCAAACGGGCAAACTTGCCTGGAACTATCCGCAAATTGGATCGGGCGAGTCGTGGGGCGGCACAATGACGACCGCCGGTGGCCTGGTATTCTTCGCAAACGATTCAGAGGCGTTTGAGGCGGTGGACGCCCGCACTGGAAAGTCGCTTTGGCATTTCAATACCGGCCAGTCCATGAACGCTTCGCCGATGAGTTTCGCGGTCCTCGGAAAGCAATACGTTGCCATTGCTTCTGGCAGCGATGTGTTCTGTTTCGCCCTGCCGTAAGATCCGGCCTTACCGGCTTGCCCAATAGGCGCGCTGGCCGATGTAGTCGGGATCGGGCAAATTGGCCAGAATCGTCCGACGCAGTTTCAAAATGTCGACCTCGCCCTGCTCTTGATAGAGAATCGCGCCATTGGGTGAGAGAACCACGGTATAGGGCACGCCGGCCTCCCACTTCGGGTCGAACGCCGCTTGCATCGCGTCTGTGTCAGTCGATCCAAAGAGAAGATTGCGGCCCGAAGCATGTAGCCTTTCGAGCACCTTCATGACGCCTGCTTTTTCATCAGGCATATTGGCCGAGACCATCACCATGTCGAAATCGCGCAGCCGGTACATGCGCCAGGTAGTTTCTAAATCAGGAAATTCATGCACGCATGGGCCGCACCAGGTAGCCCAGAAATTCACCAACAGCACTTTCCCGGTCGGGTTCGACCGAAGTTTTGTCAGGTCCGCCGCGGAAGCGAGGTCGAGCGTTACCGGTTCCGCTTCAATCTTTTTCAATCCCGCAAGCCGGTCCGCTTCCTTCGACATCCACTTGGTTGAACATCCGAATACGCGAGTGTGATCTACCGGAACTGGTTTGCCCGCCAGCAGAGCGTCGATAGCGTTGCGGGCATCTTGATGCGTGACCAGAGATTCGCGTTGATTATTGTCGACGTGCCCCTGATAGCGCAGCTTCCGTTCCTGATCGAAGATAAAGACATGCGGCGTAGCTTGAGGGCCATACGCCCTGGAGACTGATTGCGTGTCGCCGTCGTACAGATACGGAAAGTTGAAGTGGCGGTACGCGGCGCGGATCTTCATTTCATCAAGGCTGTCGCTCACGTCGGTGTAGCCGAGCTCATCGAGACGAATCGCGTTCGCATTATTCGGCTCGATGGCAACCAGGGCAACGCCTTTGTCTTGATAATCAGCCGCTAGTTTCTTGATGCGGCTTTCATACAATTGCGCGGTCGGGCAATGATTGCAGGTAAAAACGATGACCAATACCTTGGCCGCCGAATACTCGCTCAGAGTGTGGGTCTTGCCATCGATCCCCGGAAGGGAAAAATCAGGAGCAGAGGAACCGATCGCGAGCGTGGGATGCGGCTCATCCGCCAAAGCAGCAAAGGCTAATAGGAAGAGCGCCAGGCATCGCCACATATGGGCTTATTTTATCGAGCAGCTCATCCGGGCACTGGCTCGGGTAGACAGGAAGCTCCTGTTTGGCACGGCTGCCAACCCGGAGCAACGCGAGCTACCTGTTCAAACAATCTGGTATAGGATCGGCGCCGCCGTGCGAAGCGCTTCTCCCGGCTACGCAGGAATCCAAACGTAAATGGGGAATATCGTTCGAGGTCCACCAAATACTGGTCCGTGTAGAGTTCAGGCGCGTTAGCGACGCTCCGGATCACGAGCAGGCGCGAACTTGTGGCAAGCACTTCTTTCAAAACTTCCGTGCCGTTAGCAAGTGCCGCCATCTGAAGCATCACTCCCTGCGAGAAACGAAGCGTTCGGTTCGTAATCCGGTCGAGCGGCTCCTGCCCGGCCGTCTGCGTGAATAGTGTCAGCGAGCCGCGTTCGCGATCGGCGCTAAGATCCTGGAGATCGTCGCCCAATTGCAGCACGATACCCCAGTTGAAAGCGAAGCGGGCTTCGCTGCCGGTGAGATTGCCCGCGGCCAGATAAGCGTCGGCCAGCACGGACGTCCCGCCTTTGGTCATCGTCAGCCGTGCAATGTCGATCTCCTCTCCGCGCCGGTGGCTCCGCATCTGCCGTATGCTGTCTTGCTGTGCATGATGGATTGCCAGAAGCGAGTCATACACTTGCGGAAAGCTCCAGCGCGGGTATTCCGATTCAATTAGCCCGACCAGCCGCCAGATGAGCTCCTCGCGCTCATCGCTCGCGGCCAGTTCGTCTCCTTGCAGACGCCGGCCGAAACGATCGTTGAACCGCAGCTTTGACTCACGCGAAATCGTCTTGTCATCCAGGTAGTTGTCGCTGTACGGATAGAGCATGCTGTAGGCGAAGATGCCGGGCGTGAGCCGGACGCTTTTTCCTAACAACAACTGCAATCCGCAGGCAGTCCAGGCATTTCGAGCGGCCTGCAAGATATCCACCATGCTGACGCCCGGGTCTAACGAGCGCGCCCATTTTGCCAAATCCAAGCCTATACGCGAGAACCCGTCGCGCAACAAAAGCTTGGTAGAGGAATCCTCGAGTTCGAGCGCATAGGACGAGAGATCGACAAATTCCGATGTGATGCGCGCCAATGTGGCTTCCGGATCCGTTCGCGTTCGAGACGCTTTGAGCAATTCGGAATCGATCGCGGCCAGATGAAAATCCAGCAGCCTCTCACGCCGTTCCTGTTCGTCTCTTGGATACCTGCGCTCCAGTCGCGGGAAATCCGCACCGGCGGCATGCCACGCACGAAGTGAATCCTCCACCATCTCCGCAAGGTATTCGATCACAACCATTGATACGCAACCCAGCCGTTCCATGTTCAACGAGCTTGCGCGCGCTATCTGGGCTA
The DNA here is from genome assembly GCA_963762495.1 of uncultured Acidobacteriaceae bacterium. GTDB lineage: Bacteria > Acidobacteriota > Terriglobia > Bryobacterales > Bryobacteraceae > Bog-105. Next base: position 153,450 of record CAVXKZ010000009.1, on the reverse strand, counting down.
CACTCATCGTAATCATGCGGCGGTTTCAATTCGCCCATCCAGGCGACGCCTATTTCAAGCGGCGCGCGCTTCGCCCGCATGCCCGCGTGTTGCAATTATGGGCGCTCGGCGTGGGAGCAGTGATTTCGGGCGACTTCTTCGGCTGGAATTTTGGGCTCATCGAAGGCGGCTTCGGTGGGATGCTTATCGCGCTGGGCGTCATGACGATCCTTTTTGGCGGATTGTGCTTCAGCATCGCGGAAATGTCACCGGCCCTTCCGCATACCGGAGGCGCATACTCGTTCGCGCGAACCGCTATGGGCCCATGGGCCGGATACCTCACGGGTCTCGCCGAAAACATGGAATATATACTCACTCCCGCCGTGATTGTGGTAGGCCTTGGCGGCTATTTGGGAGCTGTTTTTGGAACGCCCCCGGCCTGGGCGCCGCTTTGGTGGCTGCTCTGCTACGTGGTGTTCGTCGCCTTCAATCTCGCCGGAGTCGAGTTGTCCTTCCGGGTGTCTCTGGTGATCACGTTATGCGCGCTCGCGGTTCTGGCGGTGTTTTTCGCGGGAGCGCTTCCCCGCTTCGATCTCCACGAATGGGCTCTACAGGATTCCGGTTGGCTCTCTCACGGACCGAGGGGCATATTGCGCGCATTGCCGTTCGCGCTGTGGGTGTACTTAGGTATCGAGCAGCTTCCTCTCGCCGCGGAGGAAGCTCACGACCCGGTTCGCGACATGCCCCGCGGATTGCTGCTCGGTCTCGCGACCCTGATCTTGTTTGCCTTTTTAACAATCATCCTGAACGCCGGTATCGCACCCGGGACGAATGAAGTCGGCCGTTCCGATGAACCGCTGTTCCTCGGTTTTCGGACCATCTTCGGGAACGGAGCGACCGCCCGTCTTCTGGCGCTTGCCGGATGCGCCGGGCTTGCGGCCAGCTTTCATGCGATCATCTTCGCCTATGGCCGCCAGATCTATTCGCTATCGCGCGCCGGCTATCTTCCCACCTGGCTTTCGGTGACTCACCCGACACGGCAGACTCCGGGCCGAGCCCTGATTGCCGGTTCGATCCTGGGTTATTTGGCGGCGTTGGGCATCTACTTCGCGGGCCAGAAAAGTCCCGTCGGCGCGGTGCTTCTTAATATGGCTGTCTTTGGCGCGGTGATCGCATATGTCTTCCAGATCGTATCGTTCATTCGCCTCCGGGTCGCCTTCGCTTCCATAACAAGACCGTATCGCAGTCCCATAGGTACGGTGGGAGCGGCAGTCGCAATGGCGATAGCACTCCTTACGCTATTCACTTTATTTCTAAATCGTGATTACAGGCCGGGAGTAATTGGCGCGGCGATCTGGTTCCTGCTCGGAATCGCCTATTTCGCGTTGCACGGTCGCAAGGGCTTGGTGCTGGCACCCGAAGAGAAATTCGCCGAGGAGGTGCGCTCTGCCGAATGGGCTCGTACCACCACGCTATAGGGCAAACCGTCTACTGGTTTGCTGATTTGAAAACTCTGCTCGCCAAAGCCACCCCAGCTCGATCCGGAGACGCACTGGCTGGCATCGCCGCGCAGAGCGCCGAAGAGCGCATTGCCGCTCAGATGGCATTGTCCGAGTTGCCGCTGTCGGCCTTTTTGTCGGAACTGGTTATTCCCTACGAAAAAGATGAAATCTCGCGCTTGATTGTAGATAAGCACGACAGAGCGGCTTTTATGTCTGTGTCGCATATGACCGTCGGCGATTTTCGCGACTGGTTGCTCAGTGATGATGCAAGTCCCGCCGCCTTGACTGCTCTCGCGCCGGGGATCACGCCAGAAATGGCTGCCGCTGTAGCCAAGATCATGCGGCTGCAGGATCTTGTCACTGTTGCTGCCAAAATACGCGTCGTAACGCGTTTTCGGAATACGATCGGACTGCCCGGCCGCCTCTCAACACGGCTCCAGCCCAATCATCCGGCCGACGATCCTATGGGCATTGCCGCCAGCATCATCGACGGACTCACCTACGGCAGTGGTGATGCCGTAATCGGCATCAATCCTGTCTCGGATAATCTCCGATCCGTCGAGATTCTGCTCGATATGCTCGATCGCATACGGGAACGGTATGAGATTCCCACGCAAAGCTGCGTGCTGTCGCATGTCACCACACAAATGGAGGCGATGCGCCGAGGAGCGCCCGTGGATCTGGTATTCCAGTCCATCGCCGGGACCGAAGCGGGCAATGCGTCGTTCGGCATCAATCTCGCCATGCTCGAAGAGGCCCGCCAGCAGGCTCTCGCGCTGAAGCGCGGCACTGTCGGCGATAACGTCATGTATTTTGAAACGGGCCAGGGCAGCGCTCTTTCCGCCAATGCTCATTGCGACGTTGATCAGCAAACTTGCGAAGCTCGCGCCTATGCCGTGGCTCGTCAATTCCAGCCGCTGCTAGTCAACACCGTTGTTGGTTTCATTGGTCCCGAGTACTTGTACGATGGGAAGCAGATCCTTCGAGCCGCGCTTGAGGATCACTTCTGCGGCAAACTTCTCGGCCTTCCGATGGGCTGCGATATCTGCTACACCAACCATGCCGAGGCGGACGGCGACGACATGGACGCTGTTCTGACCATGCTGGGCGCGGCCGGAGTCAATTACATTATGGGCGTACCAGGAGGCGACGATGTCATGCTGAATTATCAAAGCACGTCCTTCCACGACGCGCTCTACCTGAGACGGATCCTGAATCTCCGCCCCGCTCCCGAATTCGAAAAATGGCTCGAAAGCCGCCAACCGGAGTTGCCGGAAATGCTCGCCCTTCTCGAGCCATGAATCTCGCGCGCCTCCGGGATTTCACTCCGGCTCGCGTCGCTTTGGGCCGGGCGGGCAGCAGCTTGCCAACCCGCGAGCTCCTCGAGCTTCAGTTGGCTCACGCCCGGGCACGAGATGCCGTGCATGCCAAGCTCGATACTCAAGCGCTCGCCCTGGAATTGCAGTCCACAACCGGTGAGTGCGTCTTTGTGTCCAGCGCGGCTCCCGATCGTCTGACCTATCTCCGGCGTCCGGATTTGGGGCGTCAACTCAGTGGAGACTCTCGCCGCTTGCTAAGTGAAAAAAGTGGAGAGTTCGACGCGGCATTCATCATCGCTGACGGGCTCTCGCCGCTAGCTATCGAGCACCACGCTCCGAAGATGCTCGCCACCATTCTCGCGAAGATCCACCCTCCCCAGTGGAAGCTGGCTCCGCTGGTGATCATCGAGCAGGGCCGGGTGGCTATTGCTGACGAAGTGGCGCATTGTCTGGGAGCGTCACTCTCAGTCATATTCATCGGTGAGCGGCCGGGCATGAGTTCGCCGGACAGTCTGGGTATCTATCTGACCTGGAATCCACACCCCGGTCTCACTGACGCGAATCGAAACTGTATCTCTAATATCCACGCGGAAGGTTTAAGCTATGAAGGCGCCGCTCATAGATTGTTGTTTCTCATGACCGAGGCCCGGCACAGGAAACTGTCAGGTCTTGCATTGCGAGAATCCGCAAACTCAGTCGAAGCGGTGCGCGAAGCCGCAAAATCACTCGAACCGTAACGGTATACTCCTCGCCATGTTCAGAAGATTGTCCACACTTTCAGTGCTTCTGATTGCGATCGCCTATGCACAGCAGAGCCCGCGCGAAGAGCTGCAGGAGATGCTCAACGGCCAAACTGCGGCCTGGAATCGCGGCGACCTCGCCGGTTTCATGCGCGGATATTGGCGCTCGCCGGAGGTCACTTTCTTTTCGGGCGACACGATCGTAAGGGGGTGGGAGCCTACACTTGAGCGTTATCGCAAAAAGTACCAGGGCGAGGGCAAACAAATGGGCCAGCTCTACTTCAGCGACCAAAACATCGAGATGCTCGGTCCCGATGCCGCCCTTTTCACCGCGCGCTGGCATCTCGCCATGCCTGATAGCCGAAAATTAGAAGGGCTCACTACAGTCCTTTGCAAGCATATGAAGGACGGCTGGAAGATTGTACACGATCATTCCTCGTAACTGAGAGCCCCGTTCGAGCCTGACGAAACGGTATAGTTCTGTAAGGCGATTACCGTGATCCAGACTCTCTCGAGAGCGCGGATATATTCGACCTGGAGTTGAAAGAGCGTCCGCTGAGAGACGAGCACCTGGGGATAAGCGGCGCCCATCTGCTGGTATTTCGTTCGATAGAGTTGATAAGCGCGGGTAGCGCGAGGAATCATTTCGTCCTTGTAGCGGGCCGCTTCCATCTGGCTGGAAAGGTACACCTGCAACAAAGGTTGCGTACCTTGCCGCAGCGATAGCTGGATGCGGGCGACGTTCGCGTGCGCGCGTTCCAACTCAGCTTCCGCGACGGCGACATTGCCCTGATTGCGGTTAAAGAGCGGCAGACTGATCCCTGCCGTTACGAAGCCCTGAAGACCTACCGCCCTTCTATTGAATTCGCCGATCGGCTCAAAATTCTGTTGCATTCCGGCGTGCACCTGCAGGTCCGGGACACTTTCCCGTTTGGCGCTTCTGATCTGGGCCTCTGCCCGAACAATATCTTGCTGTGCCCGTTTGACGGACGGACTGTCACGTACGATTTGATCCACGATTTCATCCGAATTAATTTGCGGCGGATGCTCGAAATCGCCTTCGAGGGAACTCATGGCCAGGTCCGGTTTGCCGACAAGCGCGGCAAGGCTACGGAACGCTTGCATGTATTCGCGTTGTGCCGTTGTGTAATCGATTTCTGCCTGCTCTGCTTCGACCTCCGCCTGCAGCACATCGGGCGCATCAGCTTGACCGACGTTGGCGAGTTGATGAGCGGTTTCGGCCGCATCCCTCGCAATTGAAAGCAATCGTCCGCGTGTGTTGACAATCTCTTGTCTGGCTAAAGCGGAATAGAAACCTTGACCGACATCGCTCAAGATCCTGTACCGCTGCTCCGAGGCTCCAAGCTCGTCCTCGCGGCGTTGCTGCTCATAGACGTTCCGCCGTAAGCCGAGTTTGCCGCCGATCATAAAAGTCTGCTCTACGAAGGCGCCTTGCTCGCCGCCTCCAAAATCTCCACCTCGAATCTGTTCGCCCTGATAACCAATCGATGGATTCGGATAAAGCCCCGCTTGGCGCGCTTGCGCCGCCGATTGTTTGACAAGGGCATTCGCTTCTTTCAAGCTCGGATTCCCAGCTAGCGCGAACTGTTGGAATTCTTGCAAGTGCATGGGAGGCCGCGCTGCTGCATTTTTCGACAAATCGAGAGCGCGTGTTTGCGCGAGTAAAGAAGTAGTGGCAAAGAGAAGAACCGTAGTCCTGAGTTTCATCTCACTTCCCCTCCATGATCCGGTCGTATTCATCCGGAGGAAGGACGCGAACAAAAGTCATCATGCCTTGCATGAAGCCGCTCCAGCCGGGGCGCAAATTGTAATTCTGCGGCTTCTTCACGATGTCGTCCATGGCCATCATCGGACCTTCCATATAAGCGTCTTGGGGGAATCCGGGAACACGATTCGCATCGGCAGCGATGTCTCCGCTCATCGTTGCGTGCTGGTGCTGCATGCCGGGCATGGCATTCTGTGGGGAGGCGGAAGTGTTTGCGACCGTCTGATCGTTGGTCGAACCCACTCCCAACCCGCGGCCCACGCTGGGGCCATAATCCTCTCCCATGGGCGCGCCCGGCGCGCCGTTCAACATCCCCATGCCCTGATTCATGCTCACGCCCGCGGGCATGCCTTGGCCCGTTCGGGACATGGGGCCAACGGTCGACGACATCTGGTTCATCATGTGGTGCGGCAAGTGGCAGTGCAGCATCCACGCCCCCGGATTATTGGCGACAAATTCTACATCGCGTGCCTGCGCCACGCCCACCAGCACCGTGTTTCCAGGTATCCAGGCCGATTCAGGAATGCGCCCGCCCTCGGTGCCGGTCGTATGGAAGGTATGGCCGTGCAAGTGCATAGGGTGATGATCCATGCCGAGATTGATCATGCGGATGCGCACGCGGTTTCCCAGTCGCACGATGAGAGGCGTCGCGGCTGGACCCGTTTTCCCGTTGAGGACCAGCCAGTTGAACTCCATGTTCATCGTGTTTGGAATCGTGTTGTTCGGTAGCACGGCGTACTCCTGAAGGAGAACGACGAAATCCTTATCGACCCTCGGCGTGTAGGCCTGTTTCGGATGCATAATGAAGGCCCCCAGGCTGCCCATCATCTCCTGCATCGCCATGTGCGAGTGGTAGAAATACGTTCCTTCCTGATGGAGCGTGAACTCGTAAGTAAAGCGGCCGCCGGGCTTAATGGGGTCCTGACTGATGCCCGGTCCTCCGTCCATGTCATGCGGAATCTCGAATCCATGCCAGTGCATCGAGGTCGGCTCGGGGAGATGATTGTCGACAATCATCCTCACGCGGTCTCCTTGCATGACTTGGATGGTGGGGCCCGGCGCGCTTCCGTTGAAGCCCCAAAGGTCAAGAGTTTTATTTGGCGCGATCCGCTGTTTCACTGGCTCTAGTACGAGATGAAAGACCTTGACTCCGTTGTCGACCGTGAACGGTAGATCCTTCAGATCGGGAGATTGCACGTGAACCGGCGGCGCTTGCTGTGCTCGCATGCTCGACCCGGAAACAAGCCCTGCCCCGATCCCAAACGCATTTCGAAAAAAATTTCGGCGATGATTCATAACCTCTCTCTTTTCAAACCAAGCTGAACGTATCTCAAGCGTCCGGCGGACGCCTGTCCATCACTAAACGAGAAAGAGGAATTAACTAGACGCGGAAGGTGGAAAGGAGCGCGAACACACTTGTACCCGGGAGCGAATGGCGCCGGTCTATGTTGAGGATCTCGCCGAGATGCTGAATCTCTATCGTGCGAATCGGCCCAAAGGAGGCCGGCCCGATGGCTAGCGCCACATGAGAATTGACCAGTTTGGCTGCCCCTATACCGACGGCCGGGCTGAAAAGATCCGAATGTTGATGGGGGCAGGCTTTGCCGGAACTATGGTTCTTTTCAGAATGATGGCACCCGGAGGCGTGAGGAGAAGAGTCAACGCAAACCAAGCACCGCGCATAACATTGTGAGTTGAGTAGCAATGCGGCGATGAGGACCAAAGTAAATGTTGGGATCCCGCGCCGAGACATTCTCATCCAGGAATAACACGAACCCGCGTGCGCAGGAGTCATGTTGCAAACTGTATAGAGTTCCTTAAGACTTTGAAAGCGGACAGGAGAAGATACAGTATTGCTCACTTGGCGAACGAGGCAATCTATCCAACTCGGCTGCAAAGCCGCGTGGCTTCTCACGCTCTGCGCGTTTGCCGGTTTAGCGCAGCAGCCGATCGCGTTTCCGCATAACACCCACATGAAGCTTGGGCTTGCCTGTATCGACTGTCATATTGGGGCTGACATCCGCTCCGCCGCCGGTATTCCATCAGTTCGAAAATGCATGCTGTGTCACGCCAAGCTGGCCAAAGAAAAACCGGAGGTTCAGAAAGTTATTGCGTACGCTAACAAGAACCTCGAGATCCCGTGGGTGCGGGTTTACGGCTTCCCCTCGGAAGCTCATGTAAAATTTCGTCATGCGCCGCACTATCAGGCAAGCATTTCCTGTTCCACCTGTCACGGAGACATGACCAAAGCAACGGTCGCGGAGCGCACGGTAACTCAAACGATGGGCACTTGCCTCACTTGCCATCGGCAAAAGCATGCCTCGGAGGATTGCGCCGCATGCCACTTCTAAGGCCTCTGAGCTTTCGGCACCAGTCGCGAAGGGGCGAAGCGCTTTAGCGCCATGGATCGTCGTAATTTCTTCAAAATTGTCTCGGCTGTTTCCGCGGGCGTTGCCAGCACCGCCTGCGGGAAAAAGAGCGATGGCCTTATTCCGCTGCTGGTTCCGGACCACGAAATCGTTCCTGGAGAGGAGCAGTGGCACCCCTCCATCTGTAGTGAATGCGGTGCGGGCTGCGGCGTTATTGTACGCGTCATGGAAGGCGAGCGCACCATCGAGCGAAGCGGCGAGAAGTTTCGCGAGCGAATCGCTTGCGTGAAGAAAATTGAAGGCAATCCACTGGACCCCGTGAGCGGAGGTCGCCTTTGCGCGCGCGGACAGGCCGCCCTTCAATCTCTCTATAACCCTGACCGAGTGCGCGGTCCGATGCGCAGAACAGCGGCACGCGGCAAAGCTGGATTTGCGGCAATCTCCTGGGATGAGGCGATTGCAAACGTCGCGGAGAAGCTGGCCAAGGCTCACTCCGCCGATCGCAGTAAAATCTTGTTTCTGACACCGCCCCAAGCCGGCACGCGAACACTTACCATCCAACGTTTTCTCGAATCGCTCGGCGCTCCGCCCGCGCTTAGCTGTTCCGTTGCGTCGCTGGCAGCGGAGAGGAAGGCGGCCGAGGTGGTCTTCGGCTGGAAAAGCTTGCCACGTTACGATTTGGGCGAGGCGCGTTATGTGCTCGGAGTGGGTGCCGATTTCCTCGGAGGCTGGGCTTCTCCTGTTTACTATGCCCGTCAGTTCGGCCAGTTCCGGCAGGGGCGCCCTGGCATTCGCGGAAAACTCGTTCAGGCCGAATCCAGAATGTCGCTCACTGCCGCGAGTGCCGATGAATGGCTTCCGCTACGGCCGGGCTCCGAGCCGCATTTCGTTATCGCGATCGCGCGTTTGCTGCTGGATGAGAAGCTTGCCCGGAATGCGGAACAGTTGCCTGCTGGAATCCAGGAATCCATTCTGGCGGCGAACTTGGCAGATCTCATTCGCGCTTCCGGAATTGAAGAAAAGCGTCTGCACCGCATCGCGCGTGAACTGGGCGAATCGGAAGCTCCGGTTGTAATCGCTGGAGCTTCAGTCCTACACACCAATTCGCTCGAAGCGATTGTCGCCTCCCATTACCTGAACCTGCTGCTCGGTAATGTTGGCCGGCCCGGAGGCGTTTTGCCGCCGCAGACAGTCTTCGCTGGTGCTCCGGAAAATAGCAATGTGTCCGAGGCGTTAAAGCGCGCCCAAGTCCTGCTGTTGGACGGCGAAAACCCAGTGTACGGCTTTCCATCGGCCAGCGGAGTGACCGAGGCGTTAACGGATCTCAAAACGATTGTGAGCTTCGGGATGTTCATCGACGACTCCGTGGCCTATGCCGATGTCATTCTTCCGGATCACCACACGCTCGAGTCGGAAGCGGCAGTTGTGCCTGCTGTCGCGCCGGTGCCTATCGCGATCAATGTGACGACGCCATTTGTGCGTCCCCTCTACGCCACTCGGCCGATAGAGCAGACGCTCGGCGACATCGCACGAAAAATCAATGTCGCTTTCGAAGCGGTCACCGCGAAGAGCTTCGTCGATCCTCTGTTGCCGCCCGGTGAGATGTGGGATGACGTCGCGCGCCAAGGCGGTCTCTGGCGTGACGACGATGGCAGTGGGCAGCCAGTAAAGCCGATCGGCGAAACATTGGCATGGAGCAGCCCTGTTTTTTCCGGAGCGCCTGAACAGTTTCCGTTACTGTTCCAGCCTTATCCATCGCTCCAATATCACGATGGCCGCGGCGCGAATTTACCGTGGATGCAGGAATTGCCGGACCCCGTTTCCAGTTCAATGTGGGATCTTCCAGTCGAAATCGATCCGCAAACGGCGGCGAAGCTGAATCTTACTACCGGCGATTGGGTGCGAGTGGAATCGGCCCAGGGAAGCTTGGACGCGCTCGCTTACGTGCATCCTGCCGCGCTTCCAGGAGTGGTCGGGATGGCCATTGGCGAAGGGCACGCCCAGTATGGACGATACGCTTCCGGCAAGGGAGCCAACCCGCTCTCGATACTCGCGCCCATTTGGGAAAATTCCACGGGCACTCTCGCGTTCGGCGCAACCCGGGTGCGCCTTGCGCGCTTGGAGCGAAGACCCGGAGAGCTGATCCAGTTCTCTCCGCAAGATCGGGAACAAGGACCTTGGGGATACAGATGAGCGGGGAGAATCCGATGGAACACCGCTGGGGGATGGCTATCGATTTAGATCGATGCACGGGATGTCAGGCTTGCGTGGCCGCGTGTCACGCGGAAAATAATTTGCCGCTCTCCGATCCCGAGTCCGCAGCGAAGGGCCGCGCCGTCCATTGGATTCGCATTGATCGTTACTACGAAGGCGAGTTCCCGAATATCCGCGTGAAGTACATGCCGGTGCTCTGCCAGCAATGCGACGAAGCGCCTTGCGAGCCGGTTTGTCCGGTTTACGCCACTTATAAGAATCCGGAGGGGCTGAACGTTCAGGTTTATAACCGCTGCGTGGGCACGCGCTATTGCGCCAACAACTGCCCGTATTCTGTGCGGTTCTTCAACTGGTTTGATCCGGTGTGGCCCTCGCCTCTCGAACTCCAGCACAACCCGGACGTCTCCATTCGCGAAGGCGGCGTGATGGAGAAATGCACATTTTGCATTCAGCGGATCAAGAGAGCGGAAGGCGATGCGAAGGAGGAGAAGCGCCCGCTCGCGGATGGAGAAATTCAGCCGGCGTGTGTGCAGTCCTGTCCGGCGGAAGCAATGGTTTTCGGCGACCTGAACGATCCCGAGAGCAAGGTTTCGCGTCTGGCGGGAAGCGGTCGCTCCACTCGGTTGTTGGAAGAACTGGGAACGAAGCCGAAGGTCTTCTACCTGCAGAAAGCAACCTGACGTGGCAGCCGCATCTGAAATTGTTCCTCACCAGGAAGTCCGCAACGACTTGTGGCGGCCGCTCGCGGGAACGAGCCCGCGCTACACGACCGCGCTTGGGGTATTGTCGGCGGTAGCTTTGTGGGGCCTCTTCGCGTGGGGCTATCAGCTTCACCGCGGCATCGGCGTGGCGGGAATCCACCGGCCTGTCTTCTGGGGCTTCTATCTGGTGAACTTCGTTTTTTGGATCGGAATCTCCCATGCCGGGACTTTGATCTCCGCGATACTTCGTCTGACTGACGCGAACTGGCGTAAGCCCGTCACGCGCGCGGCTGAGGCGATCACCGTTTTTGCGCTGATGATCGGCGGGATGTTTCCCATTGTCCACTTGGGTCGCGCGTGGCTCTTTTTCTGGCTGTTCCCGTATCCCAACTCGAGGCTACTCTGGCCGAATTTCCGCTCGCCTTTGCTTTGGGATCTAACTGCGATAAGCACTTATCTGACCGGAAGCACCATTTATCTTTTCCTGCCGCTGATTCCCGACGTCGCTCATCTGGCGCAACATGCTACTGGCTGGCGTCGCGGACTTTACCGCAAGCTCTCGCTGGGCTGGACGGGCAGCGACCGGCAATGGCAGGCTCTGGAACGCGCCATGAAACTGATGGCCGCCATCATTCTGGCTGTCGCCGTGTCGGTTCACACCGTCGTGGCGTGGGATTTCTCCATGGCGATCGCGCCGATGTGGCACAGCACTATTTTCGGTCCTTATTTTGTGGTTGGTGCTATCTTCAGCGGAATCGCCGCCCTGCTTGTCGCGATGTCTATTATCCGGAAGACAATGCATCTCGAGAGATACCTGACTCCCCACCACTTCAATAATCTGGCCAAGCTGCTGCTCCTGATGAGTCTGCTCTGGCTTTACTTCACCATAGCCGAGTACCTGACTGCCTGGTACGGTAACGAGCCGAGCGAGATGAATGTTTTCGGAGCTCGCACGCGGGGCAACTTTGCGCCGTTTTTCTGGATCATGGTGTTCTGCAATTTCGTTGTTCCGTTCGTGCTGCTCGGTATTCGGCGGCTGCGCACGATCCGCACGGCGACCATCGCGTCGGTAACGGTCTTGATTGGGATGTGGCTGGAGCGGTTCCTCATCATCGTTCCCACTCTAAGCTTTGGACGGCTCCCCGCCACTTGGGGCCATTACGCGCCGACCTGGGTGGAAATCTCCATCACCACTGCGACGTTCGCCACGATGGCCGCGTTGTATCTGGTCTTCTCGAAACTGTTTCCGATTGTCTCCGTCTGGGAGTTCGAATCGCATGAGGATTAGCGAACGTGTATCTTAGCGGCGACTTTCAAGACCAGAAATCGACGGCCCAAGCCATTCTGGATTTGAAGGCGAGCGGCTTCTCGCCCGAAGACCTGGATGTGTTTTCGAATGAACCGCTGGAGTTCTCCGCAGGCCTCCTCACCCGCCGCAGTCATATGTCTTTCGCGGTTGTCATAGGCGCAATCACATTTTGCTTACTCATCATCGGGTTTGTTTATTTCACCCAATACAATTACCCGGTCATCACCGGAGGAATGCCGATTTTCTCGTTCTGGGCGACGGGCGTGATCTTTTACGAACTAACTATGTTCGGCGCGATCGTGACCACATTCTTCTGGTTCCTGCGCGAAAGCGGTCTGATGCGCCGGCGACGCCAGGGGCCACCCGCACCGGCCGTGGAACCCGGAGTGATCGCATTACGCATCCGATGCGATGCCGATCAAGCGGACACTGCCCGCCGCTCCCTGGAAGCCTCGGGGGCGGACAACGTCCAAACAATTGGAGCGATGGCTTGAATCGGAAATGGATGTTGCTCCTGGCCCTTGCTGGCAGCCTTTCAGCCGCCGATATCAAAACGCCGCCATGGGAAACACCGCGCTTAATTCTCGGACGCGATCTTTTTCGCGAGAACTGCGCCGTTTGCCACGACATCGATAAAGATCAAAAGCACACTCGAAAATTCGGACCGAGTCTGAACCATCTCTTCCAAAATCCAAGACTACCGCTTAGTCACGGGAAGCCGAACCGGCCCTACGTAGTGGTGCGAATCAAATTCGGCGGTGCGCTCATGCCCGCCTTTGGAAAGTATTTGAGCCAACCCGAAATCGACACGTTGATCGACTACATCGCCTCGAAGTGAGGCTCAGTGCGTCTTCAGCGCCGTCGCCACAAGCTGTTCCAAAATACCGCGAGCGCTAGATTGCGTCTCTCCGAACATCTGAAGATATTCCTGGAACTTGTGATTCAATTCCAATGCGTGATCCGGTGAAAGGTGTGCTCGAATGATCATGTCGCGAACATGAACCGGATTCGGAAGGACAGCATCGTCCTCGAGCTCTTCAAGAGCCATTCCAGGCTGGTAATGATACATAACGAACCTTGCTACGACTCTACCGCTTATCGCCTCGAACCAAACGGCAGGGGCGGCATTCTCAAAGCGTCGGCGGCTCCCAACAGAAGCTGCGCCTTTTCATACGTAGCCGGGAGGCTTTGCAGGAAAGCGATCGTTAAGTCCGGATCGTTTTGGATACCGATCTGAACCAGCGGCGCCAAGCCGGGAACGAACTGCATCCTGGGATTTTGCAGCTCCGCAATCAGATTTCCGCCCAGCTCGAATCCGCGCTGCAGCAGTTTGCGCAGTTCGTCGTTCTTTCCCTGGGCGGCGGCCACCGAGACTTGAGCCGAAACTAAATTCATCTGCTCCTGTTCGTCCATAGCTCGGTCTCCATGTCCGGTCTCCGCGATCAATTCCGCCGCTTGGTCCGGGTGAGCGCCGGCGACACTGCGTGCGATATCCAGCTTGGCGCTGGCACGCTCGTCATCGTTCGGCAACTGTTCTGCTTTCGCAACCGCGGCGTCGGCGCTGACGTGCGAAAGCATCATCGCATCGCTGCGTATTTCCTCGTTTGAGCCCGCGCTCGGGTCCGGCGGGAGAAAAGTCCGTACCGGGTCCAGGTTTCCGAACATTGTCGAGCCTGCCCGGCCATCCTTGGCGTATTCCAAAGCGGTTTGCAGCTCCGGCCTGGCCGATTCCAACTGTCGGGCCAGCTCCGGATCGCGATTGATCAACGACCCGAAGCGAACCAGAGCCGCGTCAATGGCATTATCCACCTTCGCCTTCTGGCCGTCATTTGTGTACACCGCCGCCTGAAAGTGATACTTGCGCGTGTCCGTGGCGAGCAGGTTCTTTACCAACACATGCAAAGGGGGCCGTATCGAATCGAATGGCAGACCACCGGCGATGTTCTGCAGCATTGTGCCAAACTCGCAATCGTCGAAGTATCCGTGGGCGCCTTGACTGTATATCGCAAACATCGGCTCAAATACCGACTCCAGCACCTGAACGGCATGCTGGCTATCTTTACCCCAGTCTTGCGAGATTGAATCCATTGCGGCGCCCTCGAGTGCGGCGTACGGATAGTGCCCTTCCAGTCCGAGGCGCTCCGCCTCTTGCCGTAGCCTCGGCAGCGCGGCTATTCCATCGCGCTCAATTACAGCCGCGAAAGCCAGGCTCGCTAAGTGCAGTTTGGGCGGCGTGGCCGAGTATACGTCCGGTTCCTCCATATCCATGCTCCGCAGTAGTTCCAGCGCGCGGTTCGGATCCATTCGAACCAGAATGTCCACGGCACTGTTCTGCATTCGCGAGCGCTCATCCACTTTTGCTTGAAATGATAGGTTGAATAGTTCGTCGGCCCATTGGCGGCCCAGATCGTCGTGCACATCCGCAGCTATCTGGGCCTGTCGAAGCAGCAAGGCCAGACGCAAGTGTAGCGGCAACGCCAGGCTTGTCTCATGAGTCTGCTGCAGCAGGCTCATGATGGTAGCTTTGTTTGGCGATGCGATTCGTTCACTTTGGGATTGACCTTTTTGTGGTCGCGCAATGCTTGGAGCGATCGCCAGCACCACAAACAGCGCGGAAAACGTTCGGCCCATCCGGACCTCCAATCAGCTACTTCAGGGTAACTGTTTTTCGCAACGGCAGGTCCTGCGAAGAGCCGCCGGCCAGGAACGTATACGTGCCCGGTACCAGTTTCCAGGCGTCTTGGCTCTCGTCGTAGATCGACAAGTACTTCGGATCGATCGTTATTTTGACTTCTTTGCTTTCGCCTGCGTTCAGGTTGACCTTGCTCCAGCCAACTAACCGCTTCGGCGGCTCGCCTGTGCCAGCGGGCAGCTCAGCGTAAACTTCCGCAATTTCGGCTCCGGCGCGACCGCCGGTATTCTTCACCTTGAACCTGAGCGTGGCTCCCTGGCCCGGTTCAACATCCAGATCGGAGTAGCTATATTTCGTATACGAGAGTCCGAACCCGAATGGAAACAGCACCGGCTTGTTCTCGGCGTCGTACCACTTGTAGCCCACCTTCAGTCCTTCGTCGTAATCGACGCTGAAGGTCGGCTTGGCCTCCCCCGTTCTCATGACAGCGGCACGCCCTTGCGCTCCCGGCGGGGGTGTCACCAGGTGTGGGTGGGGCAAATCGGCTTCGCTGCGCGGAAAGGTAATCGGCAATTTCGCACTGGGGTTCACGTCTCCGAAAAGAACATTCGCCACCGCGTCCGCGCCCTTGCTGCCCGCGTACCAAGCCTCTACGACGCCGTTCACTTTGTCGACCCACGGCATCGTTACCGCAGTGCCTGTCTCCAGCAGTACGACAGTTCTTGGATTCGCCGCCGCCACCTGCTCAATCAGCGCATCTTGGTTCTCCGGCAAGGACAAACTGGGCAAGTCCATGCCCTCGCTCATCCATTGATAGGCGAATACGATCGCAATATCCGCCCGTTTTGCCAGCGCGGCGGCGGACGCCGGGTTTGCGCCCGAGTCGAACTGTACATCGACGCCCGGAGCTTTCGCTTTAATCGACTTCAAAGGCGAGGTGGGGAACCACACGTGCTCCTGCCATCTTGAGGGTGGCCGTCCAGGCGCGTCTACCTGCGCCGATCCTCCTCCCGAAATCATGCCTATATCCGCATGCGGTCCGATAATTGCGATGGACCGTATTTTCCCGCGAGCGATTGGCAGCGCGCCGCCGTTCTTGAGCAAGACCGCGCTCTGCTCGGCAATCCGGCGCGATGTTTCGAATCCCCCTTCGACATCGACCACGCTCTTCTGGACCGGGTGATCGACGATTCCACTCGCAAACTCGGAACGAAGCATGCGGTGTACATGATCGTCCAGCTCAGTCATGGGAACCGTGCCCGCCTGCACTGCCTCTTTGAGCTTGTCTCCAAAAAACTCATCCAGCGGTTCTTCGTTGTCCAGGCCGGCTGCCGACGCTTTCACCGTGCTGTGTGTCCCACCCCAGTCGGACACTACGAATCCTTTGAAGTTCCAATCTTTCTTTAGCACCTCGGTCAGCAGATACTTGTTCTCGCAAGCGAAGTCGCCGTTCACCGCGTTATAGGAGCACATCACCGCCGCAGGATTTCCGATCTCGATCCCGATCTCGAATGCCAGCAGGTCGCTCTCGCGCATCGCGCGTTTGCCAATGATCGAATCCACTTCATTACGGCCGCTTTCCTGATCGTTTATGGCATAGTGCTTGATATCGCCGATGACATTTTGCCCCTGCTCGCATTTGATGCGGTTGCCCACCAGCGTGCCGGCCAAAATCGGATCTTCGCCCTGATATTCAAAGGTCCTTCCATTGCGCGGCTCGCGGGTCAGGTTCACGCCGCCGCCTAATGTCATGTTGTAGCCCTGCGCGCGCAGCTCCCGCCCGATCAGCGCGCCATACTCGCAGGCCGCCTCCGGATCCCAGCTTGCCGCCGCCGCGATATTCGCCGGAAGGGCGGTCGAGTACCGGCCGTTCTCACCGCTGCTCCGTACGCCGTAGGCGGCATCGCTCATCTGGATCATTGGGATGCCCAGCCGCTCCACGCCCAACACAAACCCTGCGCCGCCGTTTCCGAGATACGCGTTGGGCCTTGGCTTGCCCCATCCCGGCATGCCGTTGCCATGCAGCAGATCGATCTTTTCATCAAGCGTCATTTGTTTCAGCACCATGTCCGCGCGCTCGTCAGGCGACAGGCTCGCATTCATCCACGGATGGCTCTGAGCCGAATTCTCTGCCTGATTGTGCAACCGATGCTGGGCAAAGCCAGTGGCGACGGTTGCGGAAATTGCAAACGTAATGGCGGCAGTGAGGCGTAGGCGGTATCTGTTGGTCATTACTCTTGACTCCCGGATTTAATGGCGGCCTTAATCATATCCAGGATTCGAGCGCTCTCGCGGCACGCCTCACTCTTCGCGCAGTGCTTTCGATGGATCCGTGCTCATCGCCCGCCTACTCGGGACCGCTACGGCCAACACCGCGCACAGCAGCACGATGATTGTGGCCGTGCTCAGCGATGCTGCATCCAGCGGTTCAATCCCATAGAGCAGGTGCTTTGTCACCCGCAGAACCAAGGCGCAGATCGCGAGTCCCGCGACCAAACCAATCCCCACGGGCCATAGCGTTCGTTCGCAAACCGTTTGCAGAATATGCCGCACGTGCGCGCCCACCGCGATGCGAATCCCGAGTTCCCGCGTCCTTCGCGCCACCGAGTAACTCAGGGCGCCATACAGCCCAAGTCCCGACAGGGCCAAGGCAGTTACTCCGAAAAATGCGGACAGCAGCGCCACCAATCTCTCCTGCCACAGCGAATTCTGCACCTCCTGCTCGAGCGTCGCCGCTTCCATCATCGGAACAGTCGGGTCCAGTTTTCGCAGCACATTGCTCACTGAGCCGATAATCCGCGCCGGATCGCCATACGTTCGCACGTACAGCGTCACCGACTGGCTATTATCGTCGTGCAGAAACTCGTAGGACGTCGGCGGAGCGTCCTCGCGCATGGAGCGGTACTTCGCCATGCCGGCCACGCCCACGATAATACTCGCGGGCGGTTTGGTTCCATCCCTGCCCCCGATTATGAATTTGCCGATCGGGTCCTGTCCCGGATACAGAAGGTTCGCCAAAGCGCGGTTGACAATACTGGAGCCGGCTTGTGGCCGCGGTCGCTGAAACCCAAATTGCGGCCCTCCAACAAAGGAGTCCCCATTGCCTCAAAGTAAGCCGGCGAAACGTCGTTGAAGCTGGTGTTCAGGAAAGTGCTCCGCGGCAGAACCACGCCCCGCGGCGCAACAGTCGTTTTTATTCCCGCGCCTCGCATCAATCCACGCCCGCTATACGCCAGCGCCCGCACGCCCGGCAGAACGCCCACACCTTCTGCAAGTCGCCGCAAAACACACCAGCCTGCGCATCCCAATATCCCGCATGACTCGGGTCTACTGTAAAACTGACGATGTGCGCTCGATCGAACCCGGGATTCAAATGCTCGAGTTTCCAAAACGTGCGGAGCATCAGCGCCGATGCCGCCAGCAGCACCACGTTCATCGTCACCTGCGCACCGATCAATCCGATTCCTGGAATACGCGCTGTCCCGCCACGGCTGCTTCCCTGCAGCGGGCTAACGTATTGCCCGACATCTCGAGCGGCCGGCAAGAGTCTCACCAAAAACGGAGAGAGCACGTACGCGAACGCGATCCCGACCAACGCGCCCGGTATGGCCAATAAAGCATTCTCTGCCATCCCCTGCCGCAATATGCGCCAACGGCTTGCCCCAATAGACAATCGCACGGCAATCTCTTTCCGCCGCTCCTCCGACTTCGCCAGGAGGAGACCCGCCACATTCGCGCAAACGCCCGCAAACAGCAAAGCGACGGCTCCCAACAGCAGTTTCAACGCCAGAGCAAATTGTGTGCGCAGTTGGGAAACTCCTTGGCCGGCCGGCTCCAGTGCCAGCCAACTTTCGTGCACGTCCTGCAACCACCGGTCAAGCACTTCCTTCGGCAGAGGCGGTGTTCTGTACCGGTTTTCTTCTAGCATTTCCCGGGTTTCCAGGTCTTGTGAATCTCCCAGAATCGCTTTCGCTGCCACACCCGATGGAACTCCCGGTTTCAATCGGGCCAGCAATTCAAACCCAAGCCCGAAAGCTCCCCGTGAAACATAGTCCACGTCCGTAACGGCATGCCCGTTCAAAATTAGCGACGCCGAAATCGGCATCCGCACATCCGGCGCGCGCTCGATATCGATGCTGTGGAACTCTCGCGGCAATACGCCCACGATCAGGAACGGAAACTTCTTCAAGCGCAACCGCCGGCCAATTATTTTAGGATCGCGGTTGAACTCGGATTGCCAGAACTGGTCGCTGAGAACCACCGGTATGTCCGACGTCGCCGTCGTATCCGCTTCCGTCAGCACTCTCCCCAACAGCGCGTGTACTCCAAGATCCGAAAAATAGTTCGGTGAGACGATCTCCTGCATGACCAGCCGCACGGTTTTCGATTCGCCCAGCGGTACTAGGCTGTTTTCGCTAAACGATTCCTCGGCCACTACATTGGAAAAAATGTCCCGCCGGCCGCGCAGGTATTCATACTGCCGATAGCCGAACGACGTGTCCGGCGACACCTGTTGGGGATAATTTCTCTCGAGCAGATAGAGGTTTTGCGGATCCCGCACCGGGAGCGGCTTCAGCAGCAGCGTATTGACAAAGCTGAAAACCAACGTAGTCGCGCCGATGCCGATGCCGAGGAGCAGCACAACGACAGCGCTGAACAGCTTCTTTCGCCGTATCTGGCGAAAGCCGTATTCGATATCCCGCCACATGCTCAACTCAGGCCGGACACATTGGGGATTGCCGGCCGCCTCGAGTCCCTAGACTTTCCAGCAAATGATTTTGGTCTCGGTCATTTCCTCAATCGCGTAGCGTGGGCCCTCACGCCCCAAGCCGCTGTGCTTTGCTCCACCGTACGGCATGTGATCCATGCGGAACATCGGAATATCATTGATTAGCACGCCGCCCATCTGAAGCTGGCGTGCACTGCGGAAGGCCCGTTCTATGCTGTTCGTAAAAATCCCTGCCTGTAATCCGTAGGGCGTGTTGTTCACTCGCCGGATGGCATCGTTCAGGTCCGCATAACGATAAACAGCCACCACCGGCCCGAACACTTCCTCGCAGGAGATTCGCACGGTCTCCGGAACATTCGTCAGAATCGTGGGCTCGATCGTCGCATAGCGGCGTTTTCCTCCGCACACCAGCTGGCCACCCGCATCCACCGCTTCTCGAATCCAGGACTCAACTCGAATCGCCGCGTTCTCATCTATGAGCGAAGAAATGTCCGTGCTCTCTTCATACGGGTGTCCAATGCGCAGCTTGGAGGTTTCAGCTTTTAGGCCGCCGATAAATTCGTTGGCAATCGATTCGTGTACGAACGCCCGCTGAACTGAAATGCACACCTGCCCGCTATGTCCGAACGAGCCTTGTACCGTACGCTTCGCGGCGGTATTTATATCCGCATCCGGTTCCACGATCACCGCCGAGTTATTCCCCATCTCCAGCAGCACGCGCTTCAGTCCCGCCTTCGATCGAACCTCGGTTCCGATCTTTACGCTGCCTGTGAACGTCATCATGGCGATGCCGGGATGTCGCAGCATGGCGTCGGCCAGCTCGGGGCCATCGCCCGTGATCACGTTGTAAGCGCCTCTGGGAGCGCCCGCTTCATGAATCGTGTGTGCCAGCCGCAACGCGCTTAAAGGAGTCCGTTCCGCGGGCTTGTGAATAATGGCGTTACCGGACGCAAAGGCAGGCGCAAGTTTGTGCAGCGCGAGATTCAGCGGAACGTTGAATGGCGTAATAGACCCGATCACGCCCAACGGTTCATGCACGGTCATCGCCATGCGGCCCTTCCCGCCGGGTAAGAAATCCATCGGTACAACTTCGCCCCGGAGTTGCCGTGCCTCGTGCGCAGCCGCGACAAGCGTCTGGGGGCAGCGGTCCACCTCCACCCGCGCCTCTCGAATCGGCTTCCCCGTCTCGGAACAGACAAGCTGGACGAATTCAGCCGTATCGCGCCGTATCAATTCGGCGACCTTCAGCAGCAAATCCGCTCGTTCGTAGTTGGCGAGGGATGCCATCTCCCTCCCGCCCTTCTGGGCGGCCTCCACCGCGCGGTCCACGATTCCGGCGTCGGCATGGGGAACCTCCGCTACGGTGCTGCCGTCATACGGCAGGCGCACCACATCATGGATTTTCGTGTCTACCCATTCGCCTCCAATATAAAGAGGATGTACAGCAACGGTATTCATGTAACTATCTCAGCAGGAGCGGAATCAGGCACGGGCAGCGCGATAGGCCAAATAGGGAATATTCGCCATTCGCCTCCTCACCCGCAGGATATTCCGGTTTGATGCCGCCCATAACTGTAACGCTCGCCATCTGCCGTTCACTACACCAGCAGACAGTGCCTACGGAAACTCAGGCAGCGCGAGCGGGAGGCGCGGAGGTCCCGCTCGCGTGAACATCTTCAATAGACAATAAAGCCATGGATCTCGGCACGCTTGGCTTTGCTATGGGTTCGGCATGGCTATCCGGCATTAATCTTTACGCGACGGTTCTCACGCTCGGGCTTCTCCAGCGTTTCCATTTCGCCCATCTGCCCGGCGAACTCGCCTATCTCGGCCACACCTGGGTGCTCGCGGTATCCGGCGTACTCTATGGAATTCAGTTCATCGCGGACAAGATTCCCGCCGTCGATTCCGTCTGGGATATGGTCCACACATTCGTTCGAGTGCCAGCGGGCGCAATCCTGGCAGCCGGTGCGTTCGCCAATTTCGACCCGAAAATTCGTATTATCGCCCTGCTGGTTGGCGGAGGTATCGCGCTGAGCTCGCATGGCGCGAAAACAGCGACGCGCCTGGCTGCGAACACGTCTCCGGAGCCGTTCTCGAATATCGCGCTTAGCCTCCTCGGCGATGCCGTCGCGTTTGGGGGATCGCTCCTCATGACTGTTCATCCGGCTGTCCTGTTCGTTATTGTGCTGGCCGCTGTCGTTATATCCATTGCCGTTTTTCATTGGATTTTTCGTTGGTTCCGCAAGGCCTTCCAGCCGCGCTCGAATCCGTCACCGGCCTGATAGCCCGAGTGGCTGTAGACAGCCTACATCCTTTCGTAGTAGACTGCCTACAGCCTATGACCGAAGTGAGGTGCAATCGTGTCGCGCAGAGTTCTGTCCTTTGTTTGGTCCCGCTTTTTCCGCCGCCGTCATTTGGAGAGCGATTTGAATGACGAAATTCAATCTCATCTGACGCTTGATACTCGAATGCGCGTCGAGCGCGGGGAATCGCCACAATCCGCCCGGCAAGCGGCGCTGCGCGGCTTCGGAAATCCCGCCCTGGTGGCCGAAGTTACTCGCGACATGTGGGGATTCGTATGGCTCGAGCAGTTGCTCAGGGACGTGGGATACGGATTCCGAATCCTGCGTAAAGCGCCCCTGTTCACAGCCGTTATTGTCGCGACGATGGCTTTAGGAATCGGCAGCACCACTGCAATCTTCACTGTAGTCCGCGGAATCGTGCTCCGCCCTTTGCCGTTTCCCGACCCGAACCGCCTCGTCATGATTTGGGAAATTCCGCCTGATACACATAAACCGAACTTCGTCGAGCTGCAGAACTTCGCTGCTTGGAAAAAACGGAGCGGGTCATTTCAGTCGATGGCTGCGTTTTCCCAAGTACCGATGAACTTAACCGGTGGAGGCGATAACGAGCAGGTTACCGGCCTCAAGGTGACAGCGGATTTCTTTCAGGTTCTTGGCACTCCGCCGTTGCTCGGTCGCGTCTTCCGCCCCGGCGAATACGACCGTAACGCGCCGCGCCAGGTTGTCCTCAGTTATGGCGCCTGGAAGCACCGTTTTGGTGGCCGGACCGATGTGATCGGCCGGCGCATCTCAATTGACGTGAGCCACCACGAAATTATCGGCGTCATGCCGCCGGGTTTCGGGTTTCCCACAGTGCAAGCGGAGTTATATGTTCCTCTCGCAATCACCAACTTGGAGGGCCGGAGTTTTCTCCGTGGTCGCCCGTTTGCGAGATGGCGTAACCCTCGAAGCCGCTAAAGCAGAAATGAAAGCCATCGCGGCGCACACGGCAACCGAGGATCCCTCGCTTAATGCCGGCTGGAGTGCAACTGTGGTTCCTTTGCTGGATCAAACCGTCGGCGCAATCCGGCCCGTCTTGCTCGTTCTCTTCGCGGCCGTTGCCCTCATTCTCCTGATCGCGTGCGCCAATGTCGCCAATTTTCTTTTAATGCGTTCGGTCCACCGAACTCGGGAAATCGCCGTCCGGCTTGCGCTCGGGGCGAGCGCCGGGCGGATTCTCCGGCAATTGCTCGTCGAGAGCCTTCTGCTATCAGGACTAGGCGGCGTGCTGGGCCTGGGCTTTGCTTTCACCGCCGTTCGCCTAGCCGTCGCTCATCTGCCGCCCAGTCTCTCCATTCCGCGCCTGCATGAGATCGCGATCGATCCGCCGGTGCTCGTTTTCAGCATCTCCATTACTCTCTTATCCGGCGTCCTTTTCGGTCTTGCGCCTGCGCTGCAGGGACTGAAGGCCGACTTGGTTCGCGATCTTCATGAATCCAGCCGCACGGTTACTTCAGGCGGCAAGCTTCGGGCAGTGCTTGTCGTCTCGGAAGTCGCTCTTGCTGTCGTGCTTGTGACCGCCTCTGGACTGATGATGCGTAGCTTCATCCGGTTAATCCACGTCGATCCGGGTTTCCATGCCGAACATGTCCTGACTACCTCTATGCTGCTGCTTCCGGTACGCAAAGAAGCATTTCACGCCGAGATGGTTGACGAAATTTTGCAGCGTGTGCGAAGGCTTCCCGGAGTAATTGCCGCCGGCTCGATCGGCATTTTGCCCATGACCGGCGGCAACTCCGGTACTTGGTACTATCCCGCCGATCGTCCCGAGCCGCCATTGAGTCATCGCCCGGCCGGCGATGTTTCCATCATCACTCCCGGTTACTTCCGAGCGCTCGGAATCCCAATGTTGAGTGGCCGCGACTTCAACAACCGCGATCGCCCCGGCTCGGCGCGTGTCGCCATAATCAACCAGACCGCCGCCCGCATGCTCTTTCCCGGCGAGAGCCCAATCGGCAAACGTGTGCGCGTTTGGTGGGATGAACCGCCGCCAATCGCAGAAATTGTAGGAGTCGCCTCCGACATCCGTCACAGCCAATTGAATACGCCGCCTGATCCTTGCCTCTTCATGCCGAATGATCAATCGCCCTTTCCGTTTTCCTCCCTGATCGTGCGGACGACCGGCGATCCCATGCGACTCGCTTCCTCCATCCGCCACCAGATCCATGAGGTGGACGACGACCAGGGAATTGCCGAAATCAAATCCATGGGGCGGCTCGTGGCCGATTCGGTCGCCCGGCCTCGCCTCGAAACTATGCTCTTGACTGCCTTCGGCGTCATCGCGCTTTTGCTCGCCTGCATAGGAATCTATGGCGTGCTGGCGTATTCAGTCACGCAGCGGACTCGCGAAATCGGGATTCGTGTCGCTCTGGGAGCAGCGCGCCGCTCGATCTTCAACATGATTCTGCGCGATGGGCTTCGCCTCACTGCCCTAGGGCTTGCAATCGGGACTACCGCTGCTGCCGTGCTGACCCGGTTCCTCCGTGCTCTCCTGTTTCAAATTAAGCCGGACGACCCGTTGACACTAGCCGCTGTCGTGGCTTTGCTGGCCATCGTGGGTCTTCTGGCCTGCTATTTTCCAGCGGCGCGCGCCATGAGAGTCGATCCCTCCACCGTGTTGCGCGACGAGTAAAATCGCGTGCCTTTGGACTCCATCGGAGCAGAAATGGTGGGCCCTAGAGAACTCGAATCTCTGACCTCCTCCGTGTCAGGGAGGCGCTCTAACCAACTGAGCTAAGGGCCCGTAGGCGTGCGATTCTCACGATAACATGTCCGCCGGTTTGGACCTCTAATCAGGGGTAGTGTCCTAAAGGTCACCTTTAGGACACTACCTAATCAGGCCAACGTAGCGGAACACAATCCGCCCCATCTACGTAGAGAATCTTATGGACCTGAAATTCGCCATCCGGTCGTTCCGCCGCAATCCCGGATTCACGGCGCTCTCGGTGGCTATCCTGGCGCTCGGCATCGGTGCCAACACGGCGATTTTCAGTGTCGTCGATGCCGTCCTCCTCCGTCCCCTCGCTTATCCCGATCCTGGCCGCCTCGTCTCCCTCACCACTGCCTGGAAGAACGGCGGGCTCTATGGCCAGGTTTCAGGCCCCGATTTCCTCGATTATCAATCGCGATCCACTGCCTTCACCTCGCTGGCCGCTTATGACGACGGAATAGAGAGCATCGTCGGCAATGGCACGTCGGAGTTCGCTGGCGCAGCGGAGGTCTCTTCTGATTTTTTTCGTACATTAGGCATTCAACCAGTTGCAGGCCGCGGCCTCGTCGCCTCTGACTGGAAAAAGAAAGCGAGCGTCGCCGTCGTCAGCGCCGCCTTTTGGCAGCGGCATTTCGGCAACGTTCCGTTCACACCCGGCCGAATCGTGAAATTCGAAAACACTTCCTTCGAGATCGTCGGTATGCTCCCGGCCGGATTCCACTTCCCCGAGGACGTGACTACAGATGTTTGGGCCCCGTTTCAGGACGCACTCGAGAACACCAATCGAGGTGGCCACAATTACCGGGTGATCGGCCGCCTCAAGCCGGGCATCAGCGTCGAACAGGCACAGTCGCAGCTTAGTGCCCTCAGCCAGCGCCTTCAGCAAATCTATCCTGGAAGCAACAAGGACGCGAGCGCCTATCTCACCACCCTTACCGATTTCACGGTGCGCCGCGTGAAGACAAGCCTCTATATCTTGCTCGCAGCCGTCGTCGTTGTACTTCTGATCGCTTGCGCCAATGTCGCCAATCTTCTTCTCGCCCGCGGCAGCGCCCGTGTTCGGGAACTTGCCGTTCGCACCTCACTCGGAGCCACTCAATTTCGCTTGGTCCGCCAGTTACTCACGGAAGCCGCGATTCTCTCTGCATTCGGCTGCGGTTTCGGAATTCTTCTTGCCTATGCGCTGCTTCCGCTGCTGGTTCGCCTGGCGCCGTCCTATCTTCCGCGTCTTAATCAGATTCACATCGATCCCGCCGTTCTTCTGTTCGCCATCGGAGCAGGTTGCATCGCGACCCTCCTCTTCGGCCTCGCTCCTGCTCTTCAAGCGCGCCGTACGGATCCCAACGTCGATCTTCGCGCCGGTGGCTCGCGCGGTAGTCTTGGCGGCTCTACCGGAAGATTGCGCCAGGCATTTGTTGTGGCGGAGGTGGCTCTGTCGGTCGTCCTTCTCGTCTCGGCCGGCTTATTGTTGAAGAGCTTCGCCGCTACCGTTTCCGTCGATCTCGGCTTCCGTCCGGACAAGCTGCTGGTAGCGGAACTTAGTGTTCCTTCCGAGTCAGGGGAACGTGTGAACCACCTCTTCTATCAGCCGCTCCTCGCGCGGCTCTCGCAGACTCCAGGCGTGACCTCAGCCGCTCTGAGTCACACTTTGCCGGGCGATTCCGCCACACGCTCTGACGGAGCCTACATCATTGATGGGCAGACGATGAAAGATTTCACCGTCAATAGCCCGCAAGCCGGCTTTAGCGTCGTGTCCCGGGCTTATTTCCAGACTCTCCATATTCCCCTTCTGGCCGGCCGCGACTTCTCCGATCGCGATGGCCTCGCTGAGCCCCCAGTCGCGATTATTAGCGCCAGCCTCGCCCGCCGCGCCTATCCTCGCCAAAACGCTGTCGGTCACAAGATCCTTTGCGGCCTGGATCTCGAATCCATGAAATGGATGCAAATCGTCGGCGTCGTCGGCGATATCCGCATGGATGGTCCAACCATAGCGCCAACCCCCGAGATCTATATGGCCTACCTGCAGCATCCTCGCTCGGAACTGTCCCTGATTGTGAACGCCCGAAACAATCCAATGGCCTTTGCCGGACCGCTTCGCCGCGACATTCGCGCCCTCGATCCCGAAGCATCGCTGAAACTTACCACCATGGAAAACCATTTGGCGGACGTAGTATCGACTCCGCGCTTTAGCAGCACCCTTGTCTCCGCTTTTGCGGCTCTCGCCATTCTGCTGGCCGCCATCGGAATCTACGGCGTGATGGCGTATTCGGTCGTGCAGCGGACTTCGGAGATCGGACTGCGCATCGCGCTCGGGGCCGACCGCCGCAGGATCCTCGGCCTCGTGCTTTCCCAAGCCACCACCCTAACCGCCATGGGTCTGGTACTCGGGACAATCGGAGCTGCGGCCGCGGGACGTCTATTGAAGTCGCAGCTCTTTGAGGTCTCGGCCTCCGATCCGGCGATTTACATCACAATGCTCGTCTTACTCGCCGCGCTTACGCTGGCGGCCAGCTTCATTCCCGCCTGGCGCGCCTGCCGCATCGAGCCTCTCGATGCTCTCCGCCAGGAATAACCCGCTCCAAGCTGTCCTATACTTCTCAGAGGACCCCCATCCCAATGAGTTTTTTTTCTAAGCAATTTATCGATGTAATTCAATGGACGGAGAGTGGAGATGGCACCCTCGCGTATCGCTATCCCATGGAGGACATGGAGATTCAAAATGGCGGTAAGCTGACGGTCCGCGATTCGCAGTCCGCAGTGTTTGTCAATGAAGGGCGGATTGCCGACGTGTTTGGTCCGGGGCTTTATACGCTCAGTACCAACACTCTGCCCATCCTCACGTACTTGATGAACTGGGACAAGGCTTTCAAATCGCCTTTCAAATCCGACGTTTACTTCTTCTCAACCCGCCTTCAGATCGATCAAAGGTGGGGCACTCCCACGCCGATCACGATTCGAGATAAAGAGTTCGGTGCTGTGCGAATGCGCGCCTATGGCATTTATTCCTACCGTATCGCCGATTCTAAGGTGTTCTATGAAAAGATCAGCGGCACGCGCCCAATCTATGGCGTGAGCGATCTGGATGGCCAATTGCGGAATACCATCATAGGCCGGATGACGACCGCATTTGCCAGCAGCACGGTCGATTTTATCGACATGGCCGCTAATCAGTCGCGGTTGGCGGATCTCATGAACGCCGAATTGAAACCGGTATTTGCCGAGCTTGGATTGCAACTGGCCAGCTTCGTCGTGGAGAACATTTCTTTGCCTGAAGAGTTGCAGAAAATGCTGGATCAGCGGATTGGTATGAACATGCTTGGAGACATGGGCCGGTACACGCAGTTCCAGGCAGCGCAATCTTTACCGATCGCAGCGGCGAATGAGGGTGGGGTAGCCGGTCTTGGCGTTGGTTTAGGAGCGGGTCTGAGCATGGGCCAGCAGATGGCAAATGCAATGAACGTCCCAAATCCGCCCGCTCCGCAAGCAAAGCCGCCCGCAGCCGCTGGAACAACGAAATTCTGCACCAACTGCGGACAGTCAATCGGGAGAGCAGTGAAATTCTGTCCCGAATGCGGCACTGCACAGCAGTAGGTCACCACCGCTGGATCGTCGCGTAGGAGTGCGAAGCCAAATTTGCGCCTTCCTGCTCGACGCGCTCGAAGACGGACTGGATAGCAACACGGCCAGGCCCCGATAAGCGCAGCCAGATCGAACGGTTGGTCCACGATCCCCAAGTGAACATCCCGGCGTTGGGGTGCTCCAAATGCAAATTCATCTGGACGGACGGATCTTTATAGATCAGCGCCGTCGGTTTGACTAAAATCGTTTGCGACGCCGCGAGGTTCCGCACAAACACGTTGCCACCGGCATGAAGCAGCAAGAGACCGGGGAGTCCCGATGAGGAAAAGCGGTCCATGAACATTCCGAGCGGATAGTGAGTCTCCGTATCGTTGCCGTTCCGAACGCTGTACCAGATTTGAGTTTGGAACCAGTCATAGTCCACGTTGGACGTAGCTGCAAGGAACATATGCTCGCGGACGTCGACGGTCTGGCCGGGTTGGAGCGGCAGAGCAATCAACTCGCCCGGCTGATCTTTTGAGAATGCGATGTGGCCGGGACCCTGCGCTTGCGTCATGATCAAGGGCATCCCGGCAAAGATTCGTTTCCAGCCGCCCCTCATCGGCATGGTGCTGATGTTCACGCGCGTCTCCATCCACAGCAGGACGTGATGTGTGAAATAGACGCTGTCTTCAGACGCGAGGTTCATGTCCGCCACCGGCACGTAGAGTCCCTCGATCTGGCAGGACGAATTTCCGAACTGCAGCTTCGCCATATCCTTGCGTGGTGGTAACTCCAGCCAGCCGGATCGCGAAATAACAGATCGGACGTCAAGGGCTGCTCCGCAACTGGGGCAAGTTCGCAGGGACGCGTTTACCTCTGCGCCGCACCAGGCGCATTTGCCCTGCGCGGGGGTGATCGGTGCGGATGAAGCTTGCACTGCTGCCGGACGTGCGGGCGGTGCTTGTGGAACTTGCGCGCGCGGTGCTGCCGGTTTTAACGGGTTACCGCACGCCATACAGAAGCTGGCGCCCTCCAGAACTTGTGATCCACAGTTTATGCAGAACATGATGACCTTTATTCGTTGTGGTGATGCACGTACATCGACTGTATGCCGATGCGGCCGGGGCCAGTCATCTTAGCCAGACTCATATTTGTGCCGCCGAAAAATCCAGTGCCAAGCTTCTGGAACTCGACGTCCATCGTGACCGAGGAATCCTTATAGAGGAATGCTCCCGGTTCAACCATGATGCTTTCACCAGCCGCGAGCCTACGTTCGAAGACATTTCCGTAGCCGTGCAAGATCACCAGCCCCGGCGTATTCGAAGTGACGAAACGGTCCATATACATGCCTTGGCCTCCGAACAGAATGTTCGTCAATCCCTTGACTCGGACGAAGGAGTAATTCACATTGTGCGAGCACAGTAAAAAAGCATGTTCACGAACATCCAACTCCATCCCTGGATGTAGCGGAAGCACGACAAGTTCACCGGCGGCATCCCGCGAGAAGGCGATGCGCCCAGGACCAGTAGCCACGCTAATGATAAATGGCATGCCCGCAAAGACTCGCTTAAACCCGCCGGAAAGAGACATCACGCTGAGTGGCAGCGGTTCATCCTTCCAGAGCATGACGTGATGCTCAAAAAAAATGGAGTCGCCCATGCCTAGGTTGATTTCCGCCGTCGGCACGATTTCACCCTCCACCTGACAGGTACTGGAATTGAAGTGAATTTCCGTCATGTCCCGCAAACGTGGGGCTTCACGCCAGCCGGATTCGCTGACAACGTTGCGGATGTCCAGCGGAGCTCCACACGTCCAGCAGGACAGCGCGGTCTTGTCGTTCATCCCTTGGCACCACTGGCACTGAATGCGTTCCAACGGTGCGCCGGGCGGTATGTGACTGGCGTCGGTACTCATCGGTACTTCCTTTATAAGAGAGGAATTACGGTCTGTAATGATATTCGCGAATATTATAGCTATGGAAGCAGTGAAATTCGCACACGAGATCTTCCACATCGCGCTTGACGTATGCGGCTGGGCCGTCACCGCATCTCTTATGCTGGGCGTCAATACTCCTGCGAGGCAGACCCGATCGCCGCAAGCTGACCCATTGCCTTATTCATTCGAATCGTCCATCAAACTCAGCGCCAGCCCCACACCCGCCCCCGGCTTTGCTGATGACATTCCAGCTACAAGTCTGTCGCCCGAAAATTTCACGGTAAAGTATGCTTCTTTGCGGAATCTGATCCAGCAGGCGTACCACGTTCGAGATTTCCAGATTGTGGGTGGCCCGGGGTGGATCGATTCGCATGTTTACCAGGTCACCACCAAAGTGGCAGGCCACCAAACTATGCGGCATTGGGAAGATACGATAACGCCGATGCTTCAGAGACTTTTGGAAGACAGGTTTGAGCTGAAGTTTCATTACGAAACCAGGCAACTCCCGATCTATGTGCTCACGGTGGAGAAGAATGGTCTCAGACTGGAAAGGTCGAAAGACGGAAGTTGTACTCCGGTTGATTGGAGCAACAACCCGCGACCGCGTCGGTCGGACCAGAAGCCATGGCGGTTCTGTGGCATCGGTAAGCCAGGGCTCAACGTTCGACTGAATCATACACTTGATGCGTTCGGGGTGAGCATAACTGGGCCGCCCAAAGCTAGTCTGACCGCTTTCCTTTCCCTTGAAACGCACCGCCCCGTGATCGACAAGACTGGGCTGAACGGGTTGTTTGATGCCCACCTGGAATGGAACGAGGCAGCCACAGTGAGAGCGCTCGCTGATACCTCGGCCGGAACCCATCCCAACAAGCCCGCGCCCTCGGCTGACCCGGACAGCCCATCCATTTTTACCGCTGTAGAGCAACAATTGGGGATGGAGCTCGAACCGGCTAAAGGTCCCGTCAGGGTTCTCGTAATCGATCAGGTGACGAAGCCCTCTTTAAAGCTTTAAGGCTTTCACGTTTTCCCGCTGCCGCGCCCCATCTTGTTGACATCCGACATCAGGTACCCCATACTGTAGGCGATCGACACTATGGCAGCCACATCCCGCATTGACCTTCTTCAAGGTACCCTCGATCTGCTCATCCTCCGCACGCTCCAAACCGGCTCCATGCACGGATGGGCGATTTCGGAGAGAATCCAACAGATCTCTCAAGATGTGTTGCAGGTCAACCAGGGCTCGCTTTATCCGGCGCTTCATCGTTTGGAGCATCAAGGCTGGATCAAAGCCGAATGGGCTACTTCGGAATTGGGACGCCGCGCGCGTTTCTATCGGTTAACTGCCGCGGGGCGCAAGCAGCTTGAGAAAGAAACGGATGAGTGGGCACGCCTTTCAGTCGCAATTGGGCGCGTGCTCGAAATGGCATAACATGCGCTGGAGCAGTTTCCGGCAACGCCTCCAGGCGCTCCTCTTTCGCCACGCCGCGGAGCATGACCTCGCGGAGGAACTGGCCGAGCACATTGAGCGGCAGGCTAGAAAGCATATCGCCGAAGGCCTGACACAGAAGGAAGCGTGGAGACGGGCGCGGGTCGAGTTCGGCGGAGTTGAAAATATACGCGAAGAATGCAGGGAAGTCGACCACTGGCGCTGGATCGACGCGAGTGTGCGCAACCTGAAGCACGCGTTCCGTTCACTGGCCAAGAGCCCGGCCTTTTCTGCGATTC
The DNA here is from genome assembly GCA_963762495.1 of uncultured Acidobacteriaceae bacterium. Taxonomy (GTDB): domain Bacteria; phylum Acidobacteriota; class Terriglobia; order Bryobacterales; family Bryobacteraceae; genus Bog-105. The sequence continues at coordinate 121,894 of CAVXKZ010000009.1, read as the reverse complement.
AGGTCTCGAGTCCTGAAAAACAATCGTGCCCTGCAGGGTGTGTGCGGGTTCGATATGTCGCTGTCCGGAATTGAGGTCGCGGGCAACATGCGCTCCATCGGGATCGCGGGCTTACCGGCGATTGTTTTGAGACACTCGGACTTCACCTCCAACTGGGGCGCGCGATCACGCCGGCCGATGATCACCTTGGCGCCGAAGGAATCGCGGTGATCACGGATTCGCTCTGGCACAGCACGTTCGGAGGATGAGCGGATGTTCTCGGGAGGACTCTCAAAATCGGCGCCCAGATGTACACCATCGTGGGTGTCGCTCAGAAACGATTCACCGGTCTGCTACTCGGTTTTCCGCAGGATGTGATGATCCCGCTGCTCCAGAGGCGGACTGTACTGCGGGATGGTAAGAAACAGACCTGGTATTGGGTGAGCGTACTGGCCCGCCGCGCGCCGGGAATCTCGGAGGCACAGGCGAGAGCCAGTGTTCTTGCCCAAAGAAAGCAGATTTTGGAACAGAGCGTGCCGGCTCACTATCCCGCCGGTCTCCGCAACGATTATCTTTCGCGAAAGCTGGCGGCCATGCCCGGTAAAAGCGGAATCGATTATTGGCTGCGCAGACGTTTTGGTCAACCGCTGTACGCGATTTTCGGAATCTGTGCCGCCCTGCTGCTGATTGCTTGCTTAAATCTGACAAGTCTACTGCTGGCTCGCGGCTTGAATCGCAGGCGGGAGGTTTCCGTCCGGCTGGCGCTGGGTGCAAAGCGAACCCATATCGCCGGACTGTTTGTCTTAGAGATCGCGATCTTGGTTCTTGTGGGTACGGTCATCGGCATTCTTGCGGGACTGGGAATAGCCCGGGCGATTCTGGCTCGGGGCGGCCGAATGTTCGGCAACTCCCTTAAGCTGCATATCGCCTCTCGAATTCGGACGCATTGAAGGAAAGCGGGCGCGGCGTAATCGCGGCGAACAGTTTTGCTCAGAAGACACTACTCGGAGTTCAGATCGCCCTTACCCTGGCCTTTGTGACAGCCAGCGCGTTATTTGCTGCTTCGGTCAAGAACATGTACAGCATCGATTTTGGAATCGACACGCGAAATCTCTGGGAAGCGGAGCTTGCCGACAGGCCCAACAATTTCGACCCCACCGCCTATTATCGTGGTCTCCTGCGGCAAATCGAATCGTTGTCGGATGTGCGCTGGGCCAGCATTACGGACATAGTGCCCTTTCTTACCTATGACGTTCGAAACTCGGTTGGAATGGTCGAAAATTCGGGCGTTGAAACTGAACCCGGCGGCGCAGTTCAGGCGCGGACGATGAGCGCAAGCGACAAGTTCTTCGGTACGCTGGGCGCCAGGATCGTTGCGGGAGAGGACTTCCGCATCAATGACTCCAAATCCGGCGAGCCGACGGCGATTCTGAGCGAGTCGCTAGCCCGGCACTTTGGGAATCCGCGCGACTTGATCGGACATCATGTGTGCGTTGGAAACTGGCCGGCAGAGTACCAGCACTTGAAAGTAATCGGCATCGCTTCCGATATCGACATGAATCTGGCAAATCTTGACGATAAGAAGCCATTCACCCTATACCTCAATTTTTGGCAGCATCACGATCTCCAAAGCCATCCCGTGTTGCTCATCAAAACGCGGGGCGGCACGCTCCCCTCGGCCGCCATACGCCGCATCGTTAGGCAACGAGGGTACGAGTACGTCGACCGCATGACCACGATCGACAGCGAAATCGACACCGCGCTCGTTGAAAACCGCTTCCTTGCGTACCTCTCGGCTGTATTCGGCGTGCTGGCCCTGGCCATGGCCGCCATCGGGCTGTTTGGCCTACTCAGTTATCAGGTAGCGAATCGCACTGCTGAGATCGGCATCCGCATGGCGCTCGGAGCGAGACGGAGGCAGATTCAGTGGCTGGTGGTGCGGCAGATCGTGCGTTTGGTTATAGCCGGAAGCCTCGCCGGCCTTGTGCTTACACTCGCTCTCGGCAAAATCATGGCCGGGCTCCTCTATGGAGTGAGCGCTTCTAACGGTCCGCTGTTATTATTTTCGATCATCGTCTTGGCGGTGACTGCCCTAGTGGCCGCGTGGATTCCGGTCCACCGCGCTACCTCGATCGATCCGCTTCAAGCGCTCCGCCATGAATAATAGACAAGCCTGACAGTTTAAAAAGCTAGATCTTATTTGTTCCGCCGCTTTCGCGAGACCAACGCCAGTCCCACCAGAGCCGAGCCAGCCAGCAACAATGAAGCCGGTTCCGGAGTACCGGTTGTGCCGCTGTCATTCAGATACAGCGTGTCCAGTGCGAAGTCGTTCGCGAAGTGCGTGTTGTCCACCGCCGAAAAAGAAACGCGTGTGATCTCGCGTGTTGTGTCCGTCAGCCCGATAAAAATCGCGCTGCCGTCTTCCTCAGCGGTGGCATTGCCGTTTTCGGTGAACGTTCCTAAAACCGTATTTCCGTTGTACGCGGTGATCGTCGCCACAAAGCTATCGTATTGGTTCGACTGGATCTGTGCGCCGACGGCTTCAACTGGGCTGGCAAGGTCAAGTGTTATGTTGTTCCCGTTGCCTTGATTCCAGATCAACGGGTCGCCAATTGAGAAATTACCATCCCAGCCGTTTCCAATTCCTTCATCCGTTCTTTCCATCGTGCCGCCATCCGAAAGGCTCATCGAAAGCCCATGTATCGACGTCACACTGGCCGGGCTACTGATCGTTGTAAATGCCGCGCCGAGCTGGCCCCAACCTACCGAATCGTTTGCACCGAGCGCGTTCAGCGTCGTCACGCCCGTCAGTGTACCCGCCCAAGCGCTGGCACTTGCCAATGCGCCTACTACCAAAAAATCGACCAATTTCCGCATCTTCCCTCCGAAATACAGACACTGTCGAAAGTATGCGGAAGCTCACTGCATTCTGCAATGGTGAGTAGTCCCGGGTACGAATATTGCCGGCTTCCCAGTACCGGCTACCCCAAACGTGTTTAGCGCCTGAGGTATTGATCCGTCTTATTGATCCAATCCTCGCGCGGTGGCGTGAAAATATCGATCCCGATCATGTCCTCGAGCGCTACCGCCGAGTGCGGCACATGTGGAGGAATACAGAGAAACTCACCCGCTTTTACGGTAATATCCCTGCCTTCAAGTGTGAATCGCATCGACCCGGTCTGGATGTGGCTGACCTGCTCGTTGTGATGGCTGTGCGTGGGAACCGCGCAATCCTTCTTCATCAGGATGCGCGCCACCATAATCTGATTGCCCACCACGAATTGGCGGTCAAACAGCGGGTTTAGGGTCTCCCGCGGAATCTCTTCCCAACGAACGTGCCTCACCTCGCTTTGCTGGATTTTTTTGGCTGATTCGCTCATACGCGTGTCTCCTCTCAGAGACCTTTATACATGCCGCCATCCACCAGAACAGTCTGGCCGGTGATGAACGAGGCCCGCTCCGACGCCAACCAGATGATGGCGTCCGCAATCTCCTCCGGCTTCCCCAACCGGCCGACCGGAATCTGATCCGCCCAGGCTTGTTCAATCTGTTCCCGGCTCTCGCCCAATGTTGCCGCGCGATGCGCGATGAGTTCGTTCAGCCGCTCCGTTGCCGTGTAACCCGGTGCCACGTTGTTCACCGTTATCCCGTCTTTGCCGAAATCCGTTGCCAGCGTTCGCACTAAGCCCATCACGCCGGCTCGTATGGCGTTCGAAAGCACGAGTTGCGGTTGTGGCTGGCGAACCGTGATGGAACTGATCGTGATGATGCGGCCCCACCGCCTTCGTTGCATATATGGAATCGCCGCTCGCGTCAGAGCAGCAGCACTTCGGAGATTCAGCCGAAATGCGTCGTCCCACTCGTCGTCGGTAGTCTCCAGAAACTGTTTCGCGGGAGGCCCGCCAGCATTCGCCACGCAGATGTCCAAGCGGTCAAACTGGCCATGTGCCTCGCTTACGAACCGCTCGATAGCCGCGCTGTCCCGAACATCCACTTTCCCCACTTGTACTTCGACGCCGAAACGCGCGCGGATTTCCCGGGCGAGTCCTTCCAGGGCTCCCAAATCTCTCGAACAAAGCGCTACGTGAGTCCCTTCTGCGGCGAACGCGAGCGCGGTGGCCCGCCCGAGCCCCTGGCTTGCCCCGGCGATAAGAGCAACGCGATCGCGAAGACCTGTCTCCATGAATTAAGCCACCTCAGCGCCAGCGGAACAAACGCAAAGCCAGGAAGAACGGGACAACGCACCAGGCCGCAATCACCGCTAACTGCCAATGCAATTCCGCAAACCCCGTCCCCTGCAGCATGTTTTCGCGCAAGGCGTCAATCGCGGCGGTCAGTGGGAGCGCACGGATAAAAGGCTGAACGGCAGCCGGAAATCGATCGGCCGAAAAGAAGATGCCAGAGAGAATCCACATCGGCATCATCACCATATTCATCAGCCCCGAGGCTGCTTCTATCGTTCGGGCGCGGCACGCGGTCAGCAGTCCCAAAGCGCTAAAGCAAAGGGAGGAGACCAGGCAGAGAACCGCTAATTCCAATAACGAGCCGCGGAGAGGCACGCCGAAAACGATGACCGCGAAGGCGAGGAAAACGATAACTTCAGCCGGTAGCATCATCAGGCGAGACAGGACAAAGGACGACAGGTACTCCCATCGGCGCATTGGAGAGGCGACCAACCTCTTGAGTAGTCTCTTCTGCCGGAAATCGACGATCGCCAATCCTAAGCTCCAGATCGAACTGCCCATTAGGTTCATTCCAAGAAGCCCAGGCACGACAAAATCGATATACCGCGAGCCGTGCTCACGTACCAAATCGTTGCTTGTCTTGAACGGGTCCAATCGGCCGCCGCTATGTTGAAGCGCATTATTAGTGATGAGCCGGGCGGTACGCGCATCGGGATTGGTATCGTCGTAACGATAAATTACGCCGTCCGGACCGGCTATGGCGAGCAATTGTATCCGCCCGGTCTTCAACGCGAGTTCGCCGGCGGCCCGGTCCATACTCGACACTGACAGATTCTTATCGGTCCTCAACTCTTTCGCTAGATTCGCCCCGACCGCGCCAATTCTCAAGACCTCAGGAGGGCGGTTTCGGAACGCAATGCCCAATCCGAAAGCAAGCACGATCGGAAAAACGAATATCCAGAAAATGGCATCGGGCTCGCGGAAAAACAGCCGAAAGCGTGCGAGCGTTAACTGAACCAGGGAGCGATCCGCGAAACGCCGCGCCTCCGGCTCGATCCCGCTGGTATGGGCGCGGACCGCCTGTTCACTCATCGCGCAGGTTCCTTCCGGTAAGCGATACGAACACGTCTTCAAGTGTCGCCGAATGTGTTCGGAGCTCGGTCAGCTTCACGCCCCGGCGCGCGAGCTCATCAAACAGTTCCGGAACGGATTTGTGCAGCTCGGAGACCGATAGCTGATACCGGCCGTTAACGGAGCGCGTACAGCGGACACCCTCCGCCGTTTCTAGCTCTTCTATCCCTCGATGGTCGCCGCCTGGCTCGACGGCAAACTCGACGATGTGTTCCGCGCCGATGGAGCGAATGAGTTCATGCGGCGTACCGAGCGCGATAATCCGGCCATGATCCATGACCGCGACCCGGTCGCATAGACGCTCTGCCTCATCCATATAGTGCGTTGTGAGAATAATGGTTCGGCCTGCTCGTTTCAACTCCTCCACTAAATCCCACAGGTGTCGGCGGGCTTGGGGATCAAGGCCTGTTGTCGGCTCATCCAGGAAGAGAAGTTCGGGATCTCCTACCAGCGCGCATGCCATTGCGAGGCGCTGCTTTTGGCCGCCGGACAAGCCACCCGCGCGCGCCGATCTCTTTTCCCCAAGCTGAACCGTTTCGATTACCTGCGACACCGGCAAGCTGCGTCGATAGAAACTGTGGAAGAGCCGCAGTATCTCTTCCACTGTCAGCTTTTCAGGAAACTGCGTCTCCTGCAATTGAATGCCGATGCGTTCGCGTAACTCCATGGCATTCTTCCTCCAGGTCAGCCCCAGCAGTTCCACGGTTCCGGAGTCCGGCTCTGTTAAGCCCTCACAGATTTCGATGGTGGTCGTCTTCCCTGCCCCGTTTGGGCCCAATAGCCCGAAACACTCGCCCACATAGGCTTCCAGGTCAAGGCCGTCGATCGCCTTGACGTTGTCGTACGCCTTGTGGAGATCACGAATCGAAAGCGGTGGTGGACTGTTCGAAGGGAGCATTTCCCAGTATGAAGGGAGGCGGCATAACGTTCAAACCGGCTCCGGAACTTGCAGATGTGAGATAAAGACGATTCATGGCCCACATCGGCGTTTTCTGCCTTCCGATGCCCAGCCACATGAATCTCTTCCTGGCGCTCGGGAACACGCTTGCCCGCCGCGGACACCGGATTACGTTTTTTGGTATTTCCGGCAACGAAGCGAAAATCCGCGATGCCGGGTTCGATTTTCATTCGACCGAACCGGACGATCTGCCGCGTGGCACTTTGGGTAACATGATGCGCGATATGGGCACGCTGGGGCCGTTTAAGGCCATGCGGCTGCAGGGACGTTTCGATGAGCTTCGCTACGAAGCCATTTTGCAAAAGGGCCCGGAGTTGGTCACGCGCGCTAAACTCCACGGATTGATTGTCGATCAAGCGGAAGCTTGCAGCGGCTCAGTTGCGGACGCAACCGGCTTACCGTGGGTGAGTGTCGCCAACGGGTTGTGCATGAACGCGGAGCCACGCGTCCCGCCCTTCTTTACGTCCTGGAGTTACAGCGAAAATCGGTTCGCCATTGCCCGGAACCGGCTGGCTTACGCGGGGATACAATTGGCATCCAGATCGATTGCGAACATAATTAACCGCCATAGAAAGCGGTGGGGACTGAAGCCCTTCTCGCGCCTGGATGATACATTCTCGCCCTTCGCCCAGATTGCTCAACAGAACCGCGAGTTCGATTTTCCACGCCGCGAATTGCCCAACTGCTTCCATTATGTGGGGCCGATTCGTGCTGTTTCCAGACCCGCGGTCGCTTTCCCATGGGAACGCCTGGACGAACGCCCGTTGATTTACGCCTCCTTCGGCACGCTAGTGAACCGGCACAAACACCTGTATCGAACATTATCGGAGAGTTGTGCCGGTCTTGATGCGCAATTGGTGATTTCGCTCGGCGGTCCCGCAGACGTAACCGAATTGGCCGGCTTGCCCGGACGCCCTTTGCTGGTCGAATTTGCGCCCCAGATGGATCTCTTATCGCGTGCCGTGCTTGCCATCACGCACGGCGGACTGAACACCACGCTGGAATGCCTCGGCGCGGGAGTTCCGCTGGTGGCAATCCCGATCGCCTTCGAGCAGCCCGGCGTAGCGGCAAGGATCCGGTGGACCGGAACAGGAGAGTTCGTTACCTTAAGGAAAGTTACGCAGGAAAGACTCAGAGCGACAATCGTCAGAGTGCTCGGGGAGGCGCGTTACCGCGAGTCCGCCCTCCGCATGAGCGCGGCTATCGCGCAGACAGGCGGCTCCGAGCAGGCCGCCGACATTGTGCAAGAAGTGATTCACACCCGGCATCGCGTCCTCAGGCTTGACGGCAAGTATGCCCTGGAAGGCGAGGAATGAAGACGAACTAATGGCGCACATCGGCATCTTCTGCCTGCCCATGCCCAGCCACTTGAACCTATTTCTGGCGGTTGGCGAAACTCTCGCCAGCCGTGGACACCGCATCACGTTTTTCGGGATTTCCGAAAACAAGCACAAGATCCGCCAGGCTGGATTCGAGTTTCAATCCACCGATCCCGATAATCTACCGCCAGGCACTCTGGGCCAGATGATACAGAAGATCGGGGAAGTCGGACCCTTCTCGGCGATGCTCCTGCAAGGGCGAATCGACGAGCTTCGCTATGAAGCCGTCCTGCGGACCAGCCCCGCCGTACTGACAGAAGCCAAGCTTGATGGAATGATTGTCGATCAAGCGGAGGCTTGCAGTGGCTCCATCGCGGAAGCGGCGCGCTTGCCGTGGGTGACTGTTGCCAGTGGCCTGTGCACCAACGCGGAACCGCGCGTCCCTCCTTTGTTCACGTCGTGGAACTATGGCGGAAATTCTTTTGCTCTAGCTCGTAATCGCCTGCTGTATACCGGTTTAGAGCTCGCCGGAATTAAGACGAAGGGTCTCATTAATCGTTACCGGACCCGTTGGGGTCTGCCGCCGTTGCGGCGAAACAATCAGACTTACTCGCCTTTCGCTCAGATGACCCAGCAGAACCGCGAATTCGATTTCCCACGCCGGCGACTGCCTAAATGCTTTCATTATGTAGGTCCCATTCGCGCCAAATCCAGACCGGCGGTAGGCTTCCCTTGGGATCGTTTGGACGGACGGCCGTTGATTTACGCATCTCTGGGCACAGTGAATCGCCACCAGCGCGTTTACCGGGCCATCGCGGAAAGCTGCTCTGGCCTGAAGGCACAAGGTTTGGATGCACAATTGGTGCTGTCACTCGGTGGAGGAGAAGAACTTCCGGGCTTCACAGGTTCACCCGGCTCGCCTCTCCTTGTGGGATTTGCGCCACAACTCGAACTGCTACAACGGGCATCCCTCACCATCACGCATGGCGGACTAAACACCGCATTAGAGAGTCTCGCCGCCGGCGTCCCGATGGTGGCAACGCCCATAAACTTCGATCAGTTCGGGGTAGCGGCCAGGATCCGTTGGACTGGAACGGGAGAGTTCGTCAAGGCCTCCGGACTTAGATCGGAAGAACTGAAACGCGCAATTACCAGAGTGCTGAAGACGCCAAGTTACCGTGAAAATGCGTGCCGGATGCGTGACGCGATAGCCCGCACCGCAGGCGCGGAGGACGCAGCGGACATTATTGAAGAAGTTATTCGCACGCGCAAGCCGGTGTTGAGAGAAGCTGCGCAGATCTGCGTTTAGGTTCGGTTGCAGGTTGAAGAACTGCCCAATTGACGGTTGTAATCGGGGATAACAGTGGCGAAACGGAAAGTGCTTTCAGAGAATCACATGCGGCTGATTGCCAAGGCCCTCGCCGATCCGCGTCGCTACCAAATTCTGAAGCAAATTGGCGCAAAGAGCTGCCCTGTGCCCTGCACAGATGTGCGCGAGTGCCAGTCCATTAGCCCAGCCACGCTGTCCCATCACATAAAAGAGCTCGAGAGGGCGGGGCTGGTCGCGATCGCCCGAGAGGGCAAGTTCGCCAATCTCTCGTTACAGCGAGATGTCCTCGAAGCCTACCTGGATCACCTGGCGGAAATTTAGCGCCAAGCTGAATCGTCTGGCGCCGGGTCGCCATCATTCAAACGGTTGTCGAAACGTCGAACCAATGACGATTACGGCCGAAGGAGAGAGATGAGCAAGCTAACGAACAAAGTCGCAGTGGTTACGGGCGCATCCAAAGGGATCGGCGCGAGCATTGCAAAAGGTTTAGCGGCGGAGGGGGCTGCCGTGGTGGTGAACTACGCTTCCAGCAAAGAGGACGCGGACCGCGTCGTCGCCGCGATCGTGGCACGAGGCGGGACGGCGATCGCAGTGAAGGGCGACGTCGCCAACGTTTCCGACGTGCAACGTATCTTCGGAGAGACGAAGAAGGCCTTTGGAAGACTGGATCTGCTTGTGAACAACGCGGGTGTCTACGAATTTGCGGCGCTCGAGGATATTACGGAGGAGCACTTTCACCGGCAGTTCAACATCAATGTGCTCGGACTGATTCTGGCGACCCAAGAAGCAGCAAAACACTTCGGCGCTGAAGGTGGAGCTATCATCAACATCGGCTCGACCGCGAGCCAATTGACGCCCCCCACGACAGCGGTCTATACAGCGACTAAGGGCGCGGTGGATGCAGTTACGCATGTGCTCGCTAAGGAACTGGGGCCGAAGAGAATTCGCGTAAACTCAATCAATCCAGGCATGGTCGTAACCGAGGGAACTCATGCGAGCGGAATCATCGGAAGCGACTTCCAGAAGCAGCTTGAAGCGCAGACTCCGCTCGGACGCATTGCGCAGCCAGATGACATCGCGCCGATCGCTGTGTTTTTGGCTTCGGCCGACTCAGGGTGGCTAACCGGCGAGACCTTGCTCGCATCAGGCGGACTCCGGTAATATCTGCGGGGCTGCCGGTGCGGCCTGCCGTTCCTCTGTCTCTTGATTCACCCTTAGGTTAATTACTTGGCTGATGTAGGCCATTTTCTCCTTTATCGGGAATTGATCGATTTAAACGAATTCGAAGAATTTAGATGTGCTTTCCAGCCAAAATAGACCAATCCGAGGCACCCACTAGAGGAGGCCTTGCATTTGCAATAGAATTGCAGAAGCAATTCATCATTTGGGGAATACTGGATGGCGTACGTTCCGGGGTTTCAGCAAGACATTTTCATCAGCTACGCCCACGGCGATAACCGCCAGTGGGTAGAGCGCTTTCTCGATCGCCTGAAGAACGAGATCAAACCACGTCTAGGCATCGAGCCCGTGATTTGGGTAGATGACGACAAGCTCCGAAGGGACCGGGATTTCCGGCTCGAAATTCCTGATTCCGTCGAGAGCTCAGCGGTCTTTCTGCTCCTTCCTTCACCCACCTATATACGGTCGAGATACTGTGTCGAAGAGGAATGCGCGGCTTTTCGCAGGACACTCGAGAAGCGTCGGGCGCGGTTTAACACCAAGGAGTTCGCGAATTCGCTGTTTGCCCTTTGCTGTCCGATTCTGGCCGTCGAGAATAATGAGCATCGGGAACTGTTCCCTGGAGCGACCGACATCGCGTTTTGCGACGAAAAGGATACGTTTAAGGCGGGTAGCAAGAAGTTCGAGGAAAGCTTAAGCCTGCTCGTAGGGGAAGCGGTGGAGCTCCTTCGCAAAATGCGCCATCATGCCACGCCGGTGTTTCTCTATCCCCCGGCCGCGGATGGCGAGTTGGGGGAGGCATACAATGCGCTCGCGAACGAGCTGGGCGCTGAAGGCTATCGCATTCTGCCGGAGCGCAAGACCAATATCGAGAGCCAGTTGCGGGAAGCTGCTGTTTCAGTGTTTCTGCTTGGTGAACACTACGACGAGACCGCCCGCACATTGATACAAGTCGCGAGCCTGCAACAGAAGCGCTGGGTCGTCTGGCGCGCCCCGGAAGCGAGGCAAAGTACCGACTTGAAGCAGCGAGCATTCTGCAAGGAAGTCGAGCAGAACGACTCGGCGCAGAAAATATTTCTAAACGAAACTATCAGGCCGTGCAAGCTGAAAGAAGAGGTATTCGCATTGCTGCGTCCGAACCCTCGGACGAAACCGCAGGACAAGCCGAATGTTTTCCTTATCTTCAATCTGAAGGATGCTGTTGAACAAGACAATGCCGGCGCCATTTTGCTGCACTATGACAAGGAGTTTCATTTCGCAACCCCGGAAGACCCGAGTCAGCGCACAGCCAGACTCCGAGATTCCGATGGGGTGCTGTTGATCTGGGGAAACGCTGACTCGGAATGGTGCCTGGACGAGTTTCAGGCCGTGGTTCAAACGGCACGCGCAAAGAGCCGAGGTCTGTGTTTGTTCGATCCGCAATCCGGCAAAACGGAGATCATTCAGGAGCTCCGTGCGAGCCTGACGGATTTCAATATCGCCGAAGAGTTCGGCAGGTTCGATCCCGCCCGCCTGGAGGGGTTCTTCGATCCTATCCGGCAGCGGTGGCAGGCAACGCCACAATGAGCTTCACTGCAGTCTTAGCGCGGCTTCAGCGATTAGAAAATCCCTTCCCCGGGCTACGGCCGTTCGACACTAGCGAAGCTCACCTGTTTTTTGGGCGAGATCAGCAAATTGCGGAGCTGGTCAGCCGGCTGGACCGCCATCGCTTCGTCGCCGTAGTCGGTCTTTCTGGCTGCGGAAAATCGTCTCTGGTGCGGGCGGGTTTAATACCGGCCCTGCGGCGGGGACCAATTACAGAGGCGAAAGCGCGCTGGCGCATTGTGCTGATGCGTCCGGCAGGCGCGCCGTTTGCAAGTCTCGCGAATGAACTTCAAGAGCAGGGGTTTGACTCGAAAGCGCTTCGCCAAAGCAGCCACGGCTTGGTTGAGGTAACGAAGCAACTCGAGGCGGACCAAAGTCTGCTTCTGGTCGTCGATCAATTTGAAGAGCTGTTCCGCTACAAAGAGCACGAAGCGGTAACGGAGGAGGGAAAGCGAAAGCGGGGCGACCTGGCCTCGGAAACTGCCGAATTTGTTCAACTCCTGCTGACCGCCAGCCGGCAGTTGCCGCCGATTTTCATTGTGCTCACCATGCGCTCGGATTATCTGGGCGACTGTGCCGAGTTTCGGGATTTACCGGAAAAACTGAACGATTCACAATATCTGGTTCCGCGCCTGACACGCGAACAACGGCAAGAGAGCATAGAGGGCCCGCTGGGAAGAATCGAGATTGCGCCCAGTCTGTTGCAGCAAATTCTAAACGATGCCGGCGACGAACCGGATCAACTGCCTGTGCTGCAACATGCACTGATGCGGACGTGGGAATGCTGGCGGCAAGCCGACCCGGAGCACACCCGGCGGGTCGAGCTAGCGGACTACGTGGCTGCTGGTGGTTTCGAAAACGCGCTGGATCGCCACGCGGATGAGTTGCTGAAGGACGTGGACGAAGAAATAGCGGAGCGCATCTTCAAACGCCTGACCATTCGCGGAGTGGACAATCGCGAACGCAGAGATCCGGCGACCGCGGCTGAATTATGGGCCGTGAACGGCGCCGTCACAGCCGAAGAAAAGCGGCAGGTCTGCCTGGTTATCGACCATTTCCGGAGAGGGTCCGCGACTTTTCTCGTACCGCGGGCAGAACAGGTTCCGGACCTGGGTCCGAACGATTATCTCGACATCACGCATGAGAGTCTCATCCATGAATGGGGCAAGCTGCGGCAATGGCTGAATGAAGAATCGGAATCGCGGGCAACCTACTTGCGAATCGCGGACGACGCTCGTTCCTGGGAGCGCGGGGACGCAAATTTGTGGCGCGATCCGGAATTGCAAATCGCTCTCAAATGGTGGGAGAGTTCGAAACCCAATGCCGCATGGGCTCAGCGGTATAGCGTCAGGGCCGGGAACGATTTCGAAAGTGCAAAGAGATTTTTGGAGCAGAGCCGGCGGGCGCGCGATGAAGAAGCACGGAGAGAGCGCAGGCGCGCCAGGCGAAGGACGGTAGTGCTGGCGGCGTGCACCATCGTGGCCCTTTCGATTGCGGTGGTTTTTCTTCGAATGACGGTCAAGATGCAACAGGCACAGACGAGATCGATCGCCCGCCAGTTGCTGGCGGAATCGCTTTATGAGGGCACGAATCCCACGAAACTCGAAAACAGTATGCTGCTGGCGGTCCAATCGGCCGAATATGAACCGAACGAGCTAAACACGTATGCGCTCGAGCGGGGCCTGTCGGTATTGCAGAATCCAGTCGCGCGTCTGCAGACGAAAGATCCCATCATGACCGTGGCCTTTAGTCCCGATGGCCAATACATAGCTGCCGGTGGTTGGGACCGGATGATCCATTTCTCCAGGAGGGATGGAAGCGAAGCTTGGCATCTGAATATTGGCAACGTAGTACGGTCCATAGCCTTCACACACGACGGACGCTATCTCGCCTCAGGCAGCGATGATGGGTTCATTCGCATTTTCGCGGTCGAAAGCAGGAAGGAGATTTGGCGCCGGCAGCATCAGGGGGTTCTCTGGGCGGTGGCTTTCAGTCCAGACGGGCGCTATGTGGGCGGTGCGAGTGAGGCTTACAACGCCTCCCTCACGGATTGGAGAGATAACAAGGCGGAGCAAATCTCTCTTCCGCACGAGGGCGCGGTTCAGAGTGTCGTGTTCAGTCCCGATGGAGTACACCTCGCAACGGGAAGCGTGGACGGAACGGTGCGCTTGTTCGATTTTGAAGGTAAACAAATCTGGAAGGAGGGTTTGGGAGGCGCCGTGCGAACAGTGGCATTCAGCCGCGACGGCGGCTTTCTGGCGGCGGCCAGTGACGACAAGACAGCCCGGGTTTTTGATGCGAAGAATGGTGACGAGATTTGCGCCGTGAGAGAGGAGAGAGGCGTCAGGTCAGTGGCATTCAGCCCCGATGGGCGTTTGCTGGCAACGGGAGGCGAAGACCGGACAGCCCGCGTGTTCGACATTGGTGGCGAAAGCATAGGCGGGCTTGAAGCTGTTGAGCAGGCGCCTGCGACCTCGGCGAAGCGTCAAGAGCAGCGCCGGCATCCACCCGAAATTGCGCATTTAACCCATGGCGACGCCGTCAACACAGTGGCATTCAGCCCGGATGGGCGTTACGTTCTAACGGCCAGCGACGATACCACCGCTCGACTCTTTGACGCGATCACTTCCCGTGAGGTCACGAGACACGCGCACACAGGGGGAGCGATCGCGATTGCTTTCAGCAACGATGGCCAATATATCGCGACCGGCGGTGTAGATGGCTCGGTGGCCATTTCAAACACGCATGATCCTTCAGAAATCGTAGCCCTGGCGGTAAAGCCTGGCGAGACCTTTTTGCAGATGAGCGCGAGCGCGGACGGCCATTTCCTTGCGACCCTCAGTTCAGACGGCACAACCCGTGTCTTTAATGCTGTTACGGGAAAAAGGATTTGCGATTTCCTCGGCCGGGTAGGTTTTTCCGATATTGCTCTGGGCAACGGTGGAGCTTTCGTAGCGCTCGGCGGGGACGGCGGTTTTGCGGTGTACGATACCGGCAAGCGAACTTGGCTCCGGGTAGGAGATCACGGCGAAGTCAAGGCTATTGACATTAGGCCGGATGGAAAGTATGTGGCTGTCGCGAGAGGGGACAACACTCTACAGGTAATTGATGCTGGCACCGGAAAGTTGGCTTGGAGTAAACCTTCGAAAGACGAGCTGGCGGCCGTGGCGTTTAGTCCCAGTGGCAACTTGCTGGCGATGGCCGGCAAGGAAGAATCCATCAGCATTTTCCGCGCTTCATCGGGAGAACTGGTCAACCGGGAACTTCCTCACAAATTTGAGCAGGCTTGCCGGGAACGCCGGTTCGATCCGTGCCGGGTTAGCTCACTGGCGTTCAGCTTCAATGAGAAATGGCTGGCGACGGGAAGCAACGATCTCACGGTCCGTCGGTACAGTATCAAGGAATCTCGCGAGATCAAGAGGTATCCGCACACGAGCGACATTGTGGCAGTCGCATTCAGCCGCGACGATCAGGATTTGGCTACCTCGAGCCGCGATATCACGGGACGAATTTTTGAAACCGGCACCGGCAGATTAGCCGCGAGCATTCCCTTGCGATCGCTCAATTTCTTCCCGATCGGCTTCACGGATGATGGCAAGTATGTCTTGGGCGCATCCACAGCCGGCAATCTGCGAGTAATGCGGCGTCTGTGGCGCCCCAAAGACCTGATTGAAGAAGCGTGCACCCGTTTGCAGCAGCACAAGATTGCGCCGGAGCAATGGCGTCAAATCGCGAGCGGCGACCCTCCGCAGACTTGTCCAAACGCGCCTTAAGAGTGCAACTTCGACGGCCCGAAAGTCGAAACGGCGTTCGCAGCTATGCATACCTGAGTAAAACGCGCACGTACGGATCTGTGGGGGATCAGTAATGGTCATCCCTACCGCGACACTTGGACTTAGAATTGATATCTCAGGCCGCAAAAGATCGCAGCCGCTGCCACGGCGGACGCGCGGGCAATTACAAGCGCTTTTTTCCGCGCCAGCTCGCGCACACAAAGCCGATGACGAATGCCAGGAAAATGACGACAAACGGGATGTGAGCGAAATACAGGAACTTCATTTTCGTACTTCAAAAGAGAGCACGAGCACTTCACCTACGCCGATTTGCGCACTGTTCGGCAAGACGTCTTCAGCCCCTCTTCGCAAGCGCTTGCCATTCACCCAGGTACCGTTCGTGCTTGCGTCCACAATGAAGAATTTTCCCGTGCCGGGCTCGCGGCGGATCACCAGATGCTCGCGGGAAACTTCATCCGTGGTGTACAGCGCCAGATCCATCGGCTGGTCGTCGCCACCGCGTCCAACGCGGATGCGATTTTGCATTACCAGGTAAACTTGCGGGCCGGAATCGTCCTGATAATGAATTTCGGCGTAAACCGGGTCGGGCGCGCGGGGCGGCTCGACGCGCTCACTGGTGCTCCGCTGCGCTGTTACGGACGGTTCGCGCCCCATCAAGGTCGTCTTAGTGCCTCGATAGCCGGGTTGAGCCACTTCGTTCAGCTCTGAGTGAATCTCGACATCGCCGGGCGCGACCTCCGAGTCGGGCAGGAACTCGATATCCCAATCGCGACACGCAATCTTGTGCTCTTTGGCACCTTTGGCGCGCCTTGCAAGGCCGAACACCGCAGGCCCGGAATTCAGTTCCGCAACGCGAGCCCGGAGGGCCTTCCGGGCGTCTTCCACCACAAATTGGAATACCCCGGAAAGAACGGCGTGATCGGCTGGGTTGAGATAAACGGTAAAAACGCACGGCAAGAGAACGGTATAGGCCATCTCGAAGCGGCCCAGCTCCATGTTCCGAAGAATCTCGCCGATTACGATATTCCCGTTCAGCTTCGCGTCTCTGAGAACGTTCTTGGGGTGCGCCAACCCCGCGCTCCTTCCTCTTTCCCCTTCTGACGTGAACTGGTTCACGGCGTTTCAACCCGTTACGAACAGGGATTAAAGATCAATAGTTCTTAATGAGGCGACTTATGGCGCCTTGGGAGAAATGTTATCTCATCGGCTCCGAGCGAGCGACTGACAAATATTTCAGTTCGGCCGCAGTGATTAGCCTTGCGGCAACTTGCTGACATCCCAACCGCCGCCCAAGGCCTTGATTAAGAGGACACTGGCATCCATCCGCCGGCGAAGCAGGTCCACTTCGGTCCGTTCGTTGCTGAGCGCAATACTTTGCGATGTGATGACGTCGAGATACGTAATTAACCCGCCCTTGTAACGATTTAGCGAGAGTTGCAGCGAGTTCTCCGCGGCAACAGTGGCTTCATGCTGCTTGGCCGCTTCCTGCTCGAGAATGCGTAGAGTCGAGAGATTGTCCTCCACCTCCTGAAAAGCCGTCAGCGCGGTCTGCCGATAATTGGCCACGGTAACGTCGTATCCTGCGACCGCGGATTCTAACTGAGCGCGCCGCCGGCCTGCATCGAAAACGGTCTGCAAGATCTGCGGCCCTACTGCCCAATAGCGGCTCGGCCAAGTAAACCAATCCACTAGACTGCCGGATTGAAGCCCGCCCGTTACGCTGATCATCAGATCGGGGAAAAAGGCCGTTCGCGCGATCCCGATCTGCTCATTTGCCGCGGCCACTTGTCTCTCTGCCGCAGCGATGTCCGGTCTACGTTCGAGAAGTTGGGACGGAACGCCAACCGGAATCGTGGGAGGCTGCTCCGGTAAAGGCGACAGCGGCAGGCCAAAACCTTCCGGAATCTTGCCGGTCAACACCGCGATTGCATGCTCATACTCGGCGCGGGCCACCCCGAGGTCGATATCCTGGGCTTGGGTCTGATCAAGCTGCGTTTGCGCCTGCGCTACTTCCGCCTTTGAGGCCACGCCACCGTTAAAACGATTTTGGGTCAATTGAAGGGCTTTTTGATACGCAACCACTGTGTCGTCCAGCAGTCTCTTCTCTGAATCCAGGCTGCGCGCTTCAAAGTAGTCCACTGCGAGGTCGGTTTGAAGTTCGAGCTTTACGTTCTCCAGAGTTGCCGCGGAAGCTTGAAACTGCTCGCGGGCAGCGGCAATGCTCTCGCGAACACGGCCCCAGAGATCCGCGTCGTACGAGACACTGATCGGAAGAACGAAATTTCCATATTGATTCCCGGCAATGCCGGTCGGACTGTTCGTGGAGAGGCGATTCTGACTGATACCAGCCCCCGCGGTGATTGTCGGGAACAGAAAAGAATGGTTGTATTTGATGGCCGCACGGGCTTGGCGGAAGTTCGCTTCCGCGGCCTGCAACGTCTGATTGGCGGGACCGACCTGCTCCTCCAGAGCATTCAACCGGGCATCGCCGAACAAATCCCACCATTGGCCGCGAATAACCGAATCGCCCGGCTGGGCCGTTTTCCAGCCATTCGCTTCTTTATAGGCGGTTGGCGGCTGCTCACTGTATGCGGGTGCGGCGGGGACCGCCGGCTTGCTGTACTTCGGCCCAACGGTGCAACTGGCCAACAGAACTGCCATTGCCAGTACAACCAGACCTGCCTTGAAACTCATCTATTTCTACATTATTTCAACTCGCCCGATTGGCATGTCACCACGGCAACCGCTCGCCCTCCTGGCCAATCGGTTGCCCGGGCGGCATTTCAACCGGCTTCGGAAGCTCCAATTGTTTCGGATCGCGCTCGAACTGCGCGATCAGTTGCAAATCGTAAGGCGATGTCAAGTAGCTCTTTAACTTTCGGACTTCACGCGCTGTAATATCACGTACTTCCGGCGATGCGGATGGATCTACCGCAAGTCCCAGCAAGCGGACAAGCACCACATGATTCACGGCAGCGGCAACCGGCGCTTCGAGGCCTGTTCCCGGCTTTACACGCAACGTGGCGGTTGCCATCGTGTCGATTACTTCCTCCAAACCGGGATTCTGTGCGTTGCGCGCGTGGTATTCGACAAGTCGTGCGGCCCGTTCCGGATTCAGAATCAGGCTCACCGTCAAATCGGCCGCGGCTTCGGCCCCGCTAAGGGGGTCAAAAGTTACGCCCGTGCGATTTGGAAACGTTTCGCGGCTGCGCGGATACCCGGATGGACGCGGTGGAATCAGATTCAAGATGCGCTCGGGAATGGTGAGGTTTGCCGGATCGATGGTCGCGAGAAGGGCCTTCAACGCGCGCCTCTGCTCTGCCGCTGCAACGATATGCGTGATTGGCTGCCCATCCCCGCGCAAGGCAAAAGAGTACTCATTTCCGCCCAGCACTTTGCTGGCGGCTTCCGTTTGATACCGGTGCAGAAAATACAAGGGCACCAGTACTTCATCAAGCGTTGCCATGGGCGCCCCGATTCGAATGTTGTTTTCGCCGAAACGCGATAGCGCAATCGATCGGATCTTCATCATGCGGTTCAACTCATCCACCGCATTCGGGCCGTTATCCCAAAGATGCGATTTCGGATGCGCGCTTCCGGGTGGGCGGCTGTCGGCGTCAGTGATGAAGGTCAACCCCCGATGAGCCGCGTCCATCAGGATTTTGCCCAGCTCGGCGTGCTCGTCGGTTCCTGGCGGAAACTCTGAGTAGCCCCAACGGATCGTGACCTTGTCCCAATCACCGATACCGGCTGCATAGGCATTCGAAAGATCGAGCGTATTGTCGGCCCGAAGATTGATCAGCGGAGCCGGATAATCCATTACCGAAGCGCGCCCTTGGGTACTAGCAATGTAATTGTGTTCGAGACCGAGCGTGTGACCTATCTCGTGAGCCGCCAATTGACGCAACCGCGCATACACCGCGTCTTTCAACATGTCCGTAAGGTCGTGGCCGGGAGCGTAGGGCGCCATCAGACCTTCGAAAATTACGTAATCCTGATGCATACGCAGAGAGCCCAGGGTAACAATGCCCTTAATGATTTCGCCGGTTCTGGGATCGGTAAGGGAGTTGCCATATGACCAGCCGCGCGACGACCGGTCCACCCATTGCACGACGTTGTAGCGAACGTCCATTGGGTCCACATCAGGCGGCAGAACTTTTACCTGAAAAGCGTTGCGGTAACCCGCGGCTTCAAACGCCTGATTCCACCAGCTCGCTCCTTCCATCAGCGCCGTACGCACCGCCTCGGGTGCTCCGGAATCGATGTAATACACAATGGGCTCCACGGGATCGCTGATCGCCGCCGACGGGTCTTTTTTCTCCAGCCGATGACGAACGGCGTAGCGACGCATCACTGGCTCGTCCACAGGAGATGAAAAATCCATGAAATCTACCGCGAAGTATCCGGCTCGCGGGTCCTGCATGCGAACTTTGAAACCGGGCCCAGGAAGCGCGGCAAACCCTTGATGCTCCCGCACAGTCACCGCTTCAGGCGATGGAGTTACCAAGCGAATGAAGCGGCCGGCGGGCTCGCCAGTGAATGTGATGGTGGTCTCCACCTCTGTATTACGCGGAAACCCCCTCGTGAGCGAGAGTTCGAAAGCGCAGCGAGTGGGATCAAGCTTATAGGCCCCCTGTTTCTGAGCTTGCAGTTCTTCCGCGACGTGCGCGGCATCGCGTAACAGGAAATTTGTGGCGTCCACCAGCACGCGTCCGTTTTCTTCAGCGGCCACTTCGAAGCCCCACAAAGTGGATCGGGCGAACGAATCGCGCACAGCGCGCTGCTCCGGCTCGTCCGGACTGCTGGCCCGGAATCGGTAATTCGACTCGACCAGCAGCACTCGCGGACCAGATCGTATGAACTGCACCACCTGCGGTTCATTCATCTTTCCGCGATCGGGACCCAATCCGCTCACGCTGCCATCGTTGTAACCGATACCCGCCGAGAGCGCCGTCACATACAGGAACTCCTGATTGAATCGATCGATCTCCAGCCACATCTTGCCTGTACGCTGGTCCCAATACAAAGGCAGGTAGCCGTCTATTTTTTGCAAACTGCCGATTTTCGCTGTAAGCGTTTGGGGCTCAGAGTTCGTCTGGGAAGATTGGGCGAAGCAGGCAGTCGCCGCGAGGATTAGACGAAAGTGTTCGTTTAGACACTGGTCTGTCATTTTCTCAGGTTTAGTTTCTAGTTCCAAAACTTGAGCCAAAACTCTACACTGGGCTATTCAATCCGATCTGCTCTTAAAAGGGAGTTATGCCGCGCGTGACCAACCGCGAAATTCTGATCGTTGAGGACAACCCAGCCGACGTGCGGCTCATACGGGAAGCACTGAACGGGTTGGAACCCGGCGTCAACATCCACGTCGCAAGTGACGGGGATGAAGCCCTCCAGCTTTTGCGGGGGCAAGGGACGTGCCAGGCTGTTCCGAAACCAAGCTTGATCTTCCTCGACTTTCATCTCCCCCGCTCCAGCTCGCGAGATTTGCTCAAACACATCAAAGATGACGAATCTCTCAAGCTTATTCCGGTTGCCGTTCTGACCACTTCGGATGTCGACCGCGACATCCAGCAAGCCTATGAACTTCGCGCCAACTGCTATCTGCGAAAGCCGCCCGATTTAGAGCGATTTCTCGGAACAATTCAGGCTGCGGCGCGATTCTGGCTCGATATCGCCGAATCTCCGTAGGCGGCCGGTCGTCGCACACGGGCTGTGCCGGATCATCTGTTATGATTCAGGCGCATGAGCGCGTACTCGATTGGTGTTGATCTCGGCGGCACCAATCTTCGCGTCGCGGCGATCGATCAAAATGGGACCATTATCGATCGTGTCTCCGAGCCGGCAGTCTATGACACGGGCCCCGAGCGCGTCATCAGCGACATCTGTAAAGTCATCAAGAATGTGCGTGAGCGGATCGGAACAGAAGGGTTGCGGGGCGTCGGAATTGGGGTGCCTGGGTTCATCGATATGGAATCCGGTGTCATTTTGGGTTCGGCGAATCTTCCAGGATTCGGAGGGTTGCCGGTTCGAGATCAGATCCAGGAACATCTCGGTACGCAGATCATTCTGGAGAACGACGCGAACGCAGCAGCTCTCGGCGAGATGTGGATGGGAGCGGGAAGGGATGTAAAAGATCTGATCCTGCTGACGTTGGGCACTGGAATCGGAGGCGGGATTGTTTTTGACGGCAAGATTCTGCATGGATTCCGCGGAATGGCGGGTGAGTTCGGACATATGACGGTCTTCCCGGATGGCAATCCGTGCGGCTGCGGCAATTATGGATGCCTGGAGAAGCATGCCTCCGCGACCGCTATCGCCGCAATGGGCCGCATGATGCACTTCGGCAGAGATACGACTTCAGCGAAGGTCTTCGACTTGGCTTTGCAGGGCAATGCTCGGGCAAAAATGGTGTTCGAGGCGATGGGCCGGGCGCTTGGTATCGCAATCGCCAATCTCATTAACGTTTTCAACTTTCCGCTTTATCTCATCAGCGGTGGACCGCTTCCGGCATGGGATTTCTTTGAGCCATCGATGCTGGCCGAAGTAAAAAGGCGATCCTTTACATTCGTGCCGACGGGAACGCGAATTGAGAAGGCGTTGCTGGGTGCCGATGCCGGATTATACGGCGCCGCTTACCTACCTTTCCAACAGGAGCGGACGGCGCGAGTGCTCGCGTTAACCTGAGGCTTCCCTCACCTCGCAAAGAAAACATGTACTGGCTCGGAATCGATGTCGGAACAGGCGGCTCTCGTGCGTTGCTGGTGGATGCGAGGGGCCGCGTTCTCCACTCGTTTATCGCCCCTCATCAAGAAATGCGCATGCTGCGGCCGTTGTGGGCCGAGCAGGACCCTGAGGACTGGTGGCGCGCATCGCAGCTTGCGATGCGCGGAGTCCTGACACAAGCCGGCGTGGACGGAACAGCCGTTCGCGGTGTCGGCCTTTCCGGGCAGATGCATGGCCTGGTCATGCTCGACGCCCAAAATCAGGTGATACGGCCGGCGCTGATCTGGTGCGACCAGCGCAGCCAGCCGCAAGTGAATGCTATTAACGCAAAGCTCGGGCCCAAAACGGTCGTCGCCAGCATCGCCAACCCTGTACTCACGGGCTTTACTTTGCCGAAGCTGCTCTGGATCCGCGATCACGAGCCACGGAGCTTCGATGCGCTGCGGAAGATTTTGCTGCCGAAGGATTACCTGCGGTTTAAGTTGACGGGTGAATTCGCAACCGACGTATCGGACGCGAGCGGAACGGCATTGTTCGATGTGGTTCATCGCCGCTGGTCCGCCGAAATGGCCAGCGGCTTGGGGCTGGACCAAAGTCTTCTGCCCGCTGCATTCGAGTCGTCTGAGATTACTGGCCATATCTCGCCCGCGGCGGCAGCAAGTACCGGATTGGCGCCCGGAACCCCTGTTGTGGCCGGAGCCGGAGACCAGGCCGCCAGCGCGATCGGTAACGGAATCGTTGAGCCGGGAACGGTTTCTTGCACCATCGGCACTTCCGGTGTGGTGTTCGCTTTTCTGGAAAAACCTGCCTATGATCCGGCTGGGCGCGTGCATACGTTTTGTCACGCCATTCCGGATACCTGGCACGTCATGGGTGTTACGCAAGGCGCCGGGCTCAGCTTGCAGTGGTTCAGGAATCGCTTCGCTCCTGGTCTCGAGTACGATGAACTGACGGCGGATGCGACGCGCTCGCCTGCTGGCGCACAGGGCCTCTTCTGGTTGCCCTATTTGATGGGAGAGCGCACGCCACATCTGGACGCGAACGCTCGCGGAGCCTGGATCGGATTGACAGCGAAGCATCAGCAGTCGGACTTGGTACGCGCCATTCTCGAAGGCGTCTGCTACAGCCAGAAGGACGGAATGGAGATTATCGCCGGCCTGGGCGCAAGGCCATCACGGGTCAGGCTGTCTGGTGGAGGCGCGAAGAGCCCGTTCTGGCATCAACTGTTCGCGGACATTTTCGATATGCGCGTCGCGACGCTCGCGACGCAGGAAGGTTCAGCCTATGGGGCCGCGCTGCTGGCCACGGTCGGAACAGGCGAGTACGGAAGCGCCGCGGAGGTCTGTCGCACAGCGCTCCATGAAGTGGAAGTGAAAGATCCGGACAAAGCGTCCGCGCGGTCGTATCAGGAGCGATACGAAGTGTTCCGAACTCTTTATCCCGCCCTGAAATCGGCGTTTCAAGCTATCGGCAATCTGGATGCATGACGCTGGCCCGTGCTATTGCGATGTCGCTTTGCCCGTCCCGGTAGATCGGCTCTTCACGTATGAGCTGAGCCCCACACTTCGTCATCGGGTTCAGATCGGGTGCAGAGTAATCGCTCCGTTCGGAACTCGCAAGCTGACCGGCGTCGTTTTGCGCACTCACAGCGATGTGTCCGGCCATGAATTGCGGGAAGTACTAAGCCTTCGTGACGAAGAGCCGGTCCTTAACGAGGAGCTGCTACAACTGGCGCGCTGGATTGCTGAGTACTACTGCGCTCCCATCGGCGAGGTGCTCAAAAGCATGCTTCCTCTGAGCGGTGAAACGCGGCGAAGTACAGAGTACTCGCTTACCGATCGTGGCCGCGATGTTGCGCGTCAGCTGGTCATCGGATCGGAAAGCGATCCGGCGAGCAAAGTCCTCGCCCTGCTCGAAGAACGCCCCCGATCTGGTGAGTATCTTGGCTCCAAGATCGACCGGGCGCGAACGGCAGTGCGCGCGCTAGTGAAACGGGGCTGGGTCGCAGCGGAGGACAAGGAGGACAACCGCGACCCACGCCGCGCACCAGCGGAGCGATTACAAGCGGAATTCATACGGCGCGCGCCCCAGGATCTGAACTTGAAGAAGAGTGAACGGGAGTTGCTGGCGTTCCTTGAGTTACATCCCGGACCTCACAATGTCGCCGAACTCCGCGGAGCGGTAAAGAATGCCAGCCCCGCTTCCCGGGCACTCGCCCGTCTTGAACTCGTCAGCCTGGAGATAGAGGGACTGGGCCCGAGTGCTGCCTACGACCGCGCGATTCCCATTCTGAACTCCGAACAAGAGCAAGCGTTCCGCGCCATAGCAAGCGCGCTGGATGCGAAAGAGTACCGAGGTTTTCTGCTTCACGGCGTCACGGGATCCGGGAAAACCGAAGTTTACTTGCGAGCGATCGAAGCAACCTTGAACACCGGCAGGAACGCTCTGCTGCTGGTTCCCGAGATCGGCCTCACACCGGCGGTAGCGGGTCAGTTTTTCCATCGCTTTGGAAAGCAGGTCGCCATCCTTCACTCCGCCTTCGGCGATGCAGAGAGAGCCGATCAGTGGCGACGAATTCGCGACGGGAGAGCCCGGGTAGTTGTCGGGACGCGGTCGGGCGTGTTCGCTCCCATTCAAAACCTGGGCCTTGTAGTAGTCGATGAAGAACACGATGGCAGTTACAAGCAGCAGGAGACGCCCCGCTACCACGGCCGCGATGTAGCTATCGTGCGCGCCAGAAATGCGGGAGCGGTGGCCATTCTGGGATCTGCGACACCGAGCGTCGAAACGCGCTACAACGCGGAACAAGGCAAGTACACACTGCTCACGCTGCCCGAACGCATCGCGCAACGTCGCATTGCCGCAAGTCGAGATTGTCGACATGCGCGTGGAGTTCCTCGAAACAAGAAAGCAGGCGGTTTTCTCGCGGAAGTTGCTGGAGGAAATGCAGCCACGAATCGAGCAGCGCGAACAGACCATGCTGCTGCTCAACCGCCGCGGCTTTTCGAGTTTCATGGTCTGCCGCTCCTGCGGAGAGCGGTTATTGTGCAGCAACTGCTCCGTTGTGCTCACGCATCATCGCCGAGATAAGCGCATGCTCTGCCACTATTGCGCGTATGCCGAAAGAGTTCCATCCGAATGCCCGAAGTGCGGCAGCGATTACATCCAGTTTCTTGGGACCGGATCGGAGCGTGTTGAAGAGGAACTGCACCAACATTTCCCGGCCGCGCGAATCGCTCGGCTGGACCGCGACACGACCACCGGGAAGGGCGCCTTCGCGCACATCCTGCAAAGTTTTCGCGACGGCAGCATCGATATTCTTGTCGGGACGCAGATGATCGCGAAAGGGCACGATATTCCCAACGTGACGCTCGTCGGTGTGGTTCTCGCCGATATCGGGTTAGGCATGCCGGATTTTCGAGCCGCCGAGCGAACCTTCCAGTTGCTTACACAAGCGGCTGGACGCGCCGGCCGCGGGAGCTCGCCCGGGCGCGTCGTCATTCAAACGCTCAATCCCGAGCACTATGCGATTCGTTTCGCCGCCGAACAGGACTATGAAGGCTTTTACAAAAAAGAAATCGAGTTTCGAAAATGGCTCCGCTATCCCCCATTCGCTGCATTCGCAAATGTGCTCGTGCGGGCCGAGAAGCAAGAGGAGGCGCTTCGTATGGCGACTCAGCTCGGCTATCTTGTGAACCCCGCTCCAGAAGGCGTTCGCGTGATGGGACCCGCGGAAGCGCCTGTCGCGCGTCTCAAGAACGAGTTTCGCTATCAAATTCTTCTGAAAGCCACGAAACGATCGACATTGCGGAGCTTGTTGCAGAATTTGCGCCGCTTTGCCGAGAAAGAAAAATGGAAAGCAACGGCCCTGATGATCGATGTTGACCCCATCAGCTTGATGTGAGTTGGATGTTAAAGTGAGGGTATAGTCCCGTTGCGGCGGCTGTAGCTCAGTTGGTAGTAGCGCCAGATTGTGGTTCTGGATGTCGTGGGTTCAAATCCCACCAGCCGCCCCAAAGTAATTCTCCTATCAATACACCACTTTTGCTGCTTCGGGTCATTTTGTCCTGCAATATCGGACAAGCAGCCCCTGAAACGGGGTATGTCCCTCGCCCTGTACCGGCGACACCGGCGTGACTGCAAGGCCGACCACAAGGAAGAACTCCGCACATCCGAATACGACGAGCGCAAGAAGGGCTGGAAGCGGTGCGAACGCCCCATCATTGCCTCCGGCACCCTTCAAAAATACTTCAGGCCCCAGACCACCGGAGAATGGGAATGGACCCCTGCGCGTGCCATAGCGGGACAATGGGAAGCTGCCGGGACTTGGGACAAGATCGAACCTGAACCGGAAGCGGCCCCGACGAGCGAGACTCCCCCGGAACGTACCACGATCCTCGACGCCACGGAAGGCTATTTGGCGAAGTGTAAGAACCGCAGCATCCAGCCGACCACGCTCGCCAAATACAGGACCTTCGTTAACCAGCTCTGTGCTTACGCCGCGGATTGCGGTTATCTCTATCTGGACCAGCTCACGGTGGCCGACATGGACCGTTTCTACGCCTCATGGAAGGACGGCATACGCGCGAAGGCCAAAAAGCTGGAGCGCCTGAAGAGCTTCGTGAAATTCTGCCAAAAGCGCGAGTGGATTAATAAGAATATTGCAGAGGACCTGGATGCCCCGGAAGGCTCATCGGTCACGGTTGCCAAGTCTCCGTTTACGGATGATGAGTTGAACCGCCTCTTTGCCGGCTGCGATGCAATTGGGCCTGCACAGGGACGCGGACGGCGCAACTGGTCCGGCGAGGACGCCAAGGACTTCATCTTTCTTTCGATCTATACCGGTTTGCGTATTTCGGACGTTGCCACTTTCGACATAACCAAGCGTCTGCATGGCAATGACGTTTTCCTGCGCATGCACAAGACGCGCAAGCCTCTCTATACGTGGATTCCCGATTGGCTGGTTGCCCGTCTCCAGAGACGCCAGAAGCAAAACGGGTCGCTTATCTTCCGTTGCGGAGTAACCCTCAACATGAAGCAGCTAACGGATATCTGGCGCAACAAGAGGCTGAAGAAGGTCTTCGAAATAGCCGGACCGTTTGAGGAGAAACCCACGCCGCACCGTTTTAGACATACATTTGTCCGTATCCTTTTCGAGAAGGGCGTGCCGATCCCAGATATCGCCGAGCTCGCAGGCGACACCGATGAAGTTATCCGCAAACATTACGCGAAATTTGTTCCGGAGCGTCAGGCAAGATTGACCAAAATCCTCAGGGAAGCTTTCGAGGACAAGCCGAAGCCGGACCGCCCTTGTGACCGCGTCGGCATTCCACAGCGAGGAACTCGCGGCGACTGCGATGGACCCGCGCACTATGTGAGTGATTTTGAAGCGATATCTGATGCCCTGTGAGAGCGCCAACTGGCGAAAAGGCTGACCGAGGGACCAAGAAAGCGTACTTCAATGCCAGCGAAAATGAACAGCGGATAACGCCAAAGGCCAGTTCGGTCGCACTTGAAAGGCGCGGCAAGCCAAACATTTGGCACAAGGTCAAAAAGCGGCAGAAGTAATCCAAATCTGCCTTCCTTGCGACTTGGCCGACGTCCAGGCTCCGGCCGCTCTGCGTTTTTGGCGCCGACTGGATGATTTCCATCGTCTGATCCACCTGGACGTCTAAAGCGCTGGCTTTACTTGAAGAGTCAAACTCGTCGATCAGCTTACGCAGCTGGATTGAACAGTTTCACATGTACACGACGTGCGACGGATTCGGGCACGCTGTACCGCGTCATTACTTTACGTCGGCCCATCCGTATCTTGAGAACTCCAGGCTCGTTTTTCACAAGAAGCCGCACGGTTCGCGGCCCAAACGCCACTGCTTTGCGAGATCAGCGATCGAATAGTGGACCTCGAAAGTAGAATCCATCCGCGCCTGATACCGTTCAGCGCTGTACGTTCTCTCGATCATTCTCGCCTACCCGCCCTCGCCGTGTTTGCTGCGGCTTGCTCCATTGCCGTTACTGAACGGCGCTGCTCCGCTTCAGTCAGCAGCGATTTCGGTCGAAAGCGGTCCTGGAAATGGCGCTCGGCTGATTCTAGCCGATCGAGAGCATCGAGCACCTGAACACTTGCCTCACGGACCTGTGGTGAGTGCGCGACACACGCCTCAGTGTTCTTGATTGCGAATCGAATGCGATCGCATGCCGCGCGCGCCTGATAGGCGAGTTCGAAATCGCTCGGCGATGGCCTCGATTCTAAATGAGCTTTGACGGTCGACAAGACCCGTTGCAGAAATTTCGTGTCCATTGACACTCTCCAATAAAAAAGACGGAGGGGAAGCTATCCCGGCGGGAATCGCAGAGTTCGGCGATTGTACCTGTTCCAGATGAGGTCCGGTTGTTCCCCTCAATTACAGCGAGGGAAATTCGCGAGCAAATCCGACAGAGAATGTGAAAAAGTCGAACGAGTATTAGTGGCCCGTTGCCGAGCTGGCCAACGCCGCTGGGGGAGCGTCTTGATCTGCGGAGGTAAGGACCCTTATAGCCGCGGCAAGTTGTCGATCAGTTCGTTGGTTTAGTTCGCCGGGATCAATCTCTACATCCGGAACGATGCCGTTTCCTTCGATGGAGTCGCCGTGAGCAGTGTACCACCCAACGACCGGTAAACGTACCCAGTAACCGGCGCCGACCTTCGCGTTCACGGCGCCAAGCACATTGCCTGCTGTTTTGATGCCGATAATTGTCGCCAACCGGTTCTCTTTGGCAAAGCTCGTGACCACCTCGGCCGCACTGTTGGTCCATTCATTCACCAGAATTGCGATGTGTCCGTGGAACGGTTGCGGAACGAGTCCCTGAGTCATTAAGAAAATCGATTTGTCTCGAAGAGCGAAGCGCGTCAATGTCGCCGCGAACCCGAGTCTGCTGTCGGGATAGACAACACGTTCGAATTCTTCAGGTTTATAGCTCTTACGTTGACGTTTTGGGGTCACGCTGTAGCCGATGGGCACCTTATCAGCGCACAAATAGCTCGCCAGACGAGCGAAACCTAACCCACCACCAACGTTGCCCCGCAGATCGATGATTAGGCGATCACACCCGTGCTGCTTCAGCCATACGATCGCCCCATCCAGCGATTTTGCAAAGGCAAGGCCCATCGAACCTGGAAACCCACGTAGTCCGCAACAGGCCGACGCCCGGCGCAACAACTGAACTCGAAATGCTCTTCGGCGGCAGGATCGGAGGTAGGTTCTTGTTTCCCTTTTGTGCGGGAACCTCGATCGAGATTTCCCAGTTATCCCTTCCGGTGGCTGAGCAAATCGAAAGGACGTGCTTGAACCCCCGTCTTAAACGCCGGCATGTTCGGCGGTGCATACTAGATTCCGTCAGCTTGGGACAGAATGTCTCCGGGTCGGATTCCCGCGCGTCTGCCGGACCTCCTCCGAACACATCGAGAAAAACCACCGTTCGGTTTCGCCTTGGTGAAAATTGTGCATGGTCGCGTTTATGTGTGTTGCGGCAACAACCTACTCGGGCCTTATGATAAAAACCCGTGTGACTACTATGCAGCTCTTTTAGCAGATCCTGAATACCGTTTTCGAAACCATTCACTTCCGCGTTGAGCAAATCTGAGGAACAACCGTCCCACAATTTTGCCCAATTGTCCCAATTCACTCCGGCCACATTGAAGTGGCTCTTCAGAATACGTTTTTAAACGTTGTTGAGAATTTGCTTCCGCTGTTTTAAGATCGATTTAATTTTCCGTTATGAATGCAATCCTGATCCGGAAACACCTTCAAACGTGAATCCGGCCCAGAGGTACGGCACCGCTCTATTTCCAGAACTCTTCAACATCTCTCGCTTGGCTTTGGTAAGAGCAAGCTCTGGAGAGTCGCCCGCCGCAATCTGTGAGTAGAATCGCTTCATCAAGAATAGGGACGACGCGCCTTCGACCGGGTCACGCGGGTCCTCGACAGCGTCATCGCGCAACGGGGCGCGCCGAAAGCGTTGCGCATGGACAACGGCGGCCCGGGGCTCACCTCGCGACATTTCCTGGCCTGGTGTGTCGAACAGAAGATCGCAACTAACTACATTCAGCCCGGAAGGCCGATGCAGAACGGGCACATTGAAAGCCTCAACGGCCGGTTGCGAGACGAATGTCTGACTGCGAGCTGGTTCCGCAATTTATTCGATGCACGGGGTCGAATCGCAAGCTGGCGTGATGATTACAACAGCGCCCGGCCGCACAGCAGCCCGGCTTATCGAACACCGAACGATTTTGCAGCACAGTGGCAGCGCCGTTCATCCTCCTTCACTTCGATACCGCCGCCGGAACCGCCCGTCAAGGCTACCCTGACGGCGCGCTCACGCGCGGCCTTGACAGACGAACCCGGCTGCAAAACGCCCCCTGAGAAGAGGGCAAGGGCTCACACGATGGAGTGCTTACATGCTAACTTCAGATTTCTAACTGGACCAGTAGAAGGAGCATATATGGGCCCGGCCCGGATTGCAAGACTGCCGTGGTTGCGAGTGAATAAGACTGCGTGCATATATCCGGCCTCGAAGTGAGGGTCGTTACCCTCGGGCCCTGATGGAATTTGCGCTCTCTCGCTGAAT
The DNA here is from genome assembly GCA_963762495.1 of uncultured Acidobacteriaceae bacterium. Classification (GTDB taxonomy): domain Bacteria; phylum Acidobacteriota; class Terriglobia; order Bryobacterales; family Bryobacteraceae; genus Bog-105. The sequence goes on along the minus strand of CAVXKZ010000009.1, from coordinate 91,106 downwards.
CAGGTCATCGGCCTCATCGCCGGAGGCGACGTTCGGCCCCGCCCCCAATGACAGGTTCAAGAAGAGCCGGTCCTACCAGTTACGCCATCACTGCGTCCGTGCAATCTCTAGGGAAGCTTTTCAAGCAGCGCGGCGGTACGGTTCATCCTTGGCCAGTAGAGCCCAGATAATCCGCGCGTTCTTGTTTGCTATCGCCACACATGCTTTCGTCGTCCCTAATCTCCTCTGTTTATCTGCAATCCAGCGACTGCGGCTGTCCGCCTTGGTAACGCACCGATATACAACGGAGCGAGCGCCGTGAATGAGCAACATGCGCAGGTATGGATCGCCACGCTTGGAAATGCCGAGCAGCCGTTGCTTGTCTCCGCTCGAATGTTGACGTGGCACCAGCCCCAGCCAGGCCGCCAACTGCCGGCAATTGCGAAATGCTTTGCCATCTGCGATCGCCGCGACGATCGCGGTTGCGATCACGGGACCGACGCCTTCCACCTCTGCAATCTTCTGACAGGCTTGCTCTCTTTGAAAGGCTTGTTCGACATGCCGTTCCACTGCGGTGATCCGCTCATCCATGCTGCAAAACTCTCCATACAAAAATGCAAAGAGCTCCTGAGCAAAAGTGGTTAACTCAGGCTGCGGCTCGCTTGTGAGTTCGATGAGTTTTCTTCGCAGTTGATGAAGATGCAACGGGACGATGATGCCGTATTCAGCAAAGTAACCCACGAATCTGATTGCCCAATTGCGTGCGGTTACCCACCAGTCGGCTTCGGATCCGATGCAGCATCTGCATGTCTTGCTGCGAAATCGACTTCTGCGGAACAAAACGCATCTCCGGCCGGCTAGCCGCCTCGCAGATTGCCGCCGCTCTTGCATATCGTTTTTCTGCCCTCGAACATACGGCTTCACGAACTGCGGAGCAATGAGTCTTACTTCGTGGCCGAATGTTCTAATCACTCGAGCCCAATAATGAGCGCCTCTCGTTGCCTCCATCGCCACTACACACGGTGCAACACTTCCAAAGAAATCAGTTACCTGTTCGCGTCGGAGCCTCTTCTTAAGAACGGCCTTCCCACTCGCGTCCGCTCCATGCACTTGGAAGACGTGCTTCGCGATGTCCAATCCAATTACTTTCACTGACATCTCGTCGAACCTCCTCCGCCCAGTCAATCACCGGGCCGGGTCCATACCATCAGGTCACGAAGACCAAGCGTTCAACTGATTGAAAGGAACACCATGCCAGCACCTCTAATTCAACCTGAAGACAAGCAGCTTGAAGAACAAGTCACGATTCGGCTCCGGCCTGAAACCGCACGAGAGCTCAGGGCCTACGGACGATATTTGAGCGACAGCTCCGCCAGCCATGTTGTCTCGTCTGCCCTAAAACCGCTCTTTGCCGCCGATAAAGGTTTTCAAAGTTTCAAGCAAGAACATCCGAGCGCCAGTGATTCGGCGAGTCGTTCCAGTGGCAGACCGCGGCGCAAGTCTGAGGCGAAGTCATAGGCAGTTCCGATGCAGAACCGTCATCAGTTTCGAGTCAGAATGCGCATCAAGAATCAAGCAAGGCGTCGCTCCGCGAATTGGCAGTCCCGGCCTCTGGCGGTAACGGTGCTGCGCACCGGCTTAATTTTCAGGAAAGGCCACCCCTTCCAGGTTGCTGTCCAGCTACCTAGCGTTTTCATTGGCAATTCTGCCTTTTGGCTGCTAGGGGGCAACCTGTCAAATTAGCCAGAAAAGGGTCCTGATGTACGCCTCGAAACGAACCAAATTGCGAACGCGAAGCGTTACTGCCAAGGTCACTCCAGAAGAGGAATCTGTGCTGAAACAGCGCGCGAATGCGGATGGCGTAACGCTCAGCGAACGGTCCAGGCAAGTCCTTCTCGATGGCGTTTGTGGTTCTCAGGAAATCCGGCTTCTCCTCTCTGAAGTGCTGGCCTTGCGGATGATTGTTTTGCGTCTTCACCTCGATTTAATCGAGGGCGATCAACCCACAAAAGAACGTGTGGAAGAGATTCTCGAACGTGCCGATGCGACGAAGCACACCTTGGCTGAGCAACGTCTCCAATCGGGCCGCTCGCAGCTGGCATTTTCCTTAACGGGTAGCGATATGGATTAGGTATCGGCGTAATGACAAACGATGTTTCTCCGCGATGGCCACATCGGTTTCCAGTCTTCCGATTTGTGGGGCTCGGGGCAGCTCTGGTCTGTGGTTTTTTATTGATTCGGCTCTGGGCCACGTCCGCTCCGCCGCTCGAACAGTTTTACTTCCCGACGTACGTCCGCACAACCCTATTCGCAGACCTACCCGCCTTGCCATCCGAACATGACGGTGGAAGCACTTTCGATGTAGTTTTTTATCGGTTCCTATCTCGCGAATGAACAACTGTTCGAATATCCAAGTGGCTCCGTGCGCGTACCCCGGCTGGTCTGAAACCGCGTGCATTTACTATCTGGCTACAACGGTACATCTACCGTCGCCGAAGCCTCGCGGCGGTGCTGCGCTGGCCCCTGGGGTTTGGGATCTGCCTTGTCGGCTTTGTCGCAGCAGGCGCATTTCTCGACCATTTCCATAACAAAGAAGCCCGCAACGGACGTTTGAATTGGGCTTGATGGAGGATCAATAAAATTGAGTATTGTGTATGGCCAAGTCTCACCGTGAAGCGCCGCGGCGGCTGTTCGTGTTCGCCGAACAGCAGCAGGTTTTCTTCACTACGAAGCAAGCCAAGGCGGCCGGATTCGCTGAAGCACACATTCCTATGGCATACAGGTTGAACTGCATCCGGGAGCACCGTGGCATCTACTGGCTAGCTTTGCTTACAACGGCGGATCGGCGCGACCTCGTGCTTTGGGCACGTTGGTCTCGAAACCGGAACGAGGAAGCCGTTGGGGGTCTACAGCGACCATACGGCGCTTAGCCTTTTCGATCTGTCGGATCTTAATCCGGCGACGCTTCATATGACCGTCCCAACGAGTTTCCGGCGCAATAACGATATTCCCGGCATCCTCGTACTTCACTACGCCGACCTGCTGAGAGAATGTACAGACGGCTCAGGGCTTCAAAGCTACTCACCCTCTGCGAACCCTTCTTGAGCTGATCGAAGCTGGCACGGTCGAGCGGAACTTCATCCGCCCAAGCTAAGGCAGGCCGTCGACCGTGGTCTAATCACTCGCCAACAGATTCGTAAAACACGAATGAGCGAACCCGCAGGCAAGATCGTCGAGGAAACGCTGCAGGGAGCTGCATAGTACCATCGCCCAAGACATTTACAACGGTGGGCGCGTTCCGAAGGGCCCTTGAAGAACGCCTGAACAGGATATCGCTGACTGATCAGATCGATCTCAACCGCAATCAGCGACAGGTATCACTCGATCACTGGGCAGGCTTTTTCGGGAAGAGTCGGCAGCCTGGGCTCTAAAGGGCCCTTACGCTCTGGAGCTACGTTTCAAGGCTCCCGATCAACGGTGGACATCGACCTGACGTTGCAGCAAGCGGCGACAGTAAGACCGGCAGTTGGCGACACGAGTAAAGGTCGCCGGGAGATGCTCCAGACCATGGCTTCCGTCTCTCTCGGTGACTGGTTCGTGTATCCGATCGGACTGCCTGTTATGGATTTGACCGCCGCTTCCGCTCTGTCAAACGGCGCTGCTTCTTACCCATACCGCCCTTCAAAACGAAGATGTGCTAGCCGTCCCCGCGAGTCTCGCCGCCAAAGTCGGAGATGTTCCCTCGGGCAGCTAGAAGGAGCGGGCAACGTCCCGATTCTTTGGAATGCATATCGTTGCGGTCATCTCATTGCGCGAGGCATTATCGTCGAGAGCGGCATAGACGTCCTGGACCGCCGCCTCGGGCTTGATTTTCTACTGCAAGCCAAGGGAGCTTTCTCGTCATCACCGCTAAGATCTCGTATAAATAGCCTGTCCGATACCTCTCACCCAAGCCGCAAATGTCTACGGAATTCTTGTTCCATACAGTTGGAATCCTTTTCTCCTAGTCGGATCCACCCTAGAACGCCGTCTCCACCTAAAGTCACCACAATTGCTAGCGCGTTACAGTGCCGACTCAACGCACCCGTCAACTGCCAACCGTGAACGCCCGTTCGACGGCGCGGCCTGTCATTACGTCGCGAGCCTTCAACAGCCATAGCCCTGGCGCATCGTTGTGAGCGAAGGCGACAGTCGAAGTATGAGGTGTGGATTTGATCAGCACGTTGCGCGCGTAAAGCTTATAGGGCTGACCCGCAGGTGTAAGAAATTCCAGCCGCACAACCCGGAACGTCCCTTCGGGCAAGGAAGCCTCGTCTGTCAGCGTAATAGTTAGCGGAGTGCCTGCCTGAACCTGTTCCGGCACGTCAATGCGGAATTGAGGAATGGGCTCAGGAGCGCGGGTGAGGGTCAAAGGACTCCAGGGTTGCAGCGTCGCCTTATAACTGACCGCTTTCCCGATATCCTGGCGACCGCGAATGTCATAGGCATGCATCGAACCGGACCAGGAGATCGTGATCTGCGCAGGTTCTTCTAGAAACGAGTTATTAATCGGTCCTGCCCATTCACCTGCTTTCTCGGTCGGATAGTCCCCCCATCCGCCGTCATCGAATTGCGGATTCCGGAAGATCGCAACGTGTTCGTAGGGCCCATTCGCAAAGCGAACAATCTCTGTTCCCGGTAAACGCTTCCCATCGGGTCCAATCACGCGAACCCGAGGCTCAATCTGCGCAAGGCTCAAGATCTCCTCCAGCAGATCCGGTAGGCTCGTAGCGGAATGGGGCTGCAGCCGCTCATAGGCGTAACCTGAAATCTCCAGGTTGAGGAAGACACCCTTACCCTGACCGAAGTCGTTCACAATCACGAGCGGCACGCTGCCGGTTTGTGCAAGCGGTCTGCCGCTCGTCATTGCAACTGTTTCATCCCCGGCGATGACGTGAAGCTGCTTTCCAGTAAGATGGAGCGACTCATAATCAGCACTCCCCATGACAGTTTGCCCATTCCCCTGGGGCGTGACGTGGCGAATACCAAAGACATCATTCAATTGACCCTGGCCCAGGTCGCGGCCGTGCTCGTTCATGGAGGCCGCGCGGTAATCGGCAATTAAGAGCCCTCCCGCGCGAACAAATTCCCGGATCGCACTTGCCTCGGCTGCGCTCACGGCCAGCGACTGCGGCATGATGAGGACGCGATATTGGCCTGTGCTCAGTTTTCCCTCTTCGATATGGCCGCGGCCCACAAATTCGTACTGCAACCCGAGGTCTTCGATGAGCTTCGTCCAACTGTTTCTCAGCCCCGTGAAATGGCTGTGGCGATCGCCGCCGCTTTGAAGCATCCATTCCCGCGCGTTTTGAACGTTATCGAGCAGCCAATGAACTTGCATAGAGGCCTGCGAATAGTGGATCGCAATGCCATCGTGCAGACGACGGCTGTTGAGAAAGAGCTTTCCAATACCGTCATGAAGTTCGTTGAAAAGATCGGAAAACGTCTCGGCCGAAGGCGTCAGTTGCCGGGTGTGCTCGTCGACAAATCGATATTCAGGCAGAAGATCGTCCCAGATCAACGCCCCCCTATGGCCGTGAAATAATCCCCACCAGATGGGCCTTACGGCGCGTTTTTGGACTACGCGATCCGTGTCTGTCAGAGGCTTTTCGGGCTGATGCTCGAAACCGTGCGTGGAAACCATGATGACGGTGGGATTGAGAGAGCGGATGACTTCCACATTGTTGCCGATGTTGTACGGCTCGATTACGTCGATGGCTTTGACCACATTTTCGTAGTTGTACCAGCCAAAAGCAAAGGGCGCTTGACCGCCTTCGGTCGAGCAGCGCGCGTGCGGGTCCTCCGCTTTGCAGACAGCGCGAGCCCGCGCAATGGCGTCCGCAAACGTTGCATCCATGTAGTTCCGAAAATCACACCAAGGGGAGACATTCCATCCCTCTGTCGAGCGAACATGCGAGAGCTCATGATAAAAGCGCTTGAGAAATGTAGCCACTTGTGACCAGGACGTGAATTTTGTGGGACGATCGGGAGCTCCCCACCCAGTTTGGCTGCCCCAAAGTTCGTTGGCTTTCTGAAGTGAGCCCAGATGTTGTTCCAAGGCCGCAGCGGTGAACTCGGGAACCGACCTTGTGTCCCGCACCACCGCGAGCAGCGGCTCCCATATTTCGCGATCCTCGGAGCCAGTGCCAGCAGGGAAATCGGTGCCCCACTCCTTATTCAGGCGGGCGAGGGAGCCATAGCGGGCGCGCAGTGCGGCGATTGCGACAGCATCGAAGGCGCGATCGGTGGTGGTATAGCTGGCCATGAGGTCTCGCCGCGCCCATTCGGAGCCGTTACGAAGGCTATCGTCATCCCACCGGGTCAACTCTCCCACGGACCATTGCTCGCCCACACCCCCAGGCGAGCCATAAAGCTTGCGCAGATACTCGGCGAAGCCGATGACGCAGTAGTCGGAGTGGCAGAAGTCATTGGGACGGATCTGGTCCCCTTGCCCTAGTTCGTCAGCGATGTTGTAGAAGAGCGGCCGGAAAGCCCGATGAAGGCGCACGAAACGCGTCAGGTGCTCACGAACATACTCATCGGTTTTAGGATCGTTGATGCAGGGTTTCCGAACCCAGAGCTCTAGCTTGTTCCGGTCAAATTCGATTTGAGCCAGCAACCGTCTCCAGAGGGGTTGATTCTTGTGGTATATCGAGAACACTTCCCAAGCCATTTGCTCTACGTAAAAATTGAAGTCGTTATTCAGTACGGCGCTGAAATCTTCGTCGCGGTAAGCGATGGTTCCATTCACTCCTGCCTTGCGCAACATGTCGTAAAATCCGTCGGGATAATGCGCCCAACTGATCACTTGAAAGTCGTCCCACGACTCGGGCGAGGGCGAGATGAGGAATTGCGCTCCTTCGGTTTGCTCAGCCTTATCGACCCAAACTCGAACCCAGTTCCGGTAAGTCAAGCCTCGAGCCATCTCGAAGGAGAAATGCAGGGGCGCGACTCCGGAAGCGGAAGGTTGAAATTCTCCTTCGTCCGCGATTCGGCCGAAGCTGTCCACCCAGCGAACCACAACCGACTTTGACGCGGGTACCCGAAATGCGATTTCGCCACTGAGCCTGCCATCGGAATCGTAGAGCTCGCGATCCAACTTAACTCGCGAAACTATAGAACTCTCGGAGTTTGCCGGGACAGCTTGAGCGGCTGCGTTCAACTCTTTGCCGACTGTACCCAACATCGGGGTCGCAAGAGCAATCCGAAGAAAAGCGCGACGCGAAGCGAAACGATCATGATTCATCAACATTCCCTTTCGCAAGATGTATCATGATCTCACTGCAGTATCGATGACGATCAAGCTGAGTCGAGTTCTCGCCTTGCTGGCTCTCGTCGTAACGCTAAACGCTCAGGTTTACTCTCCAAAGCTATTGCGGGAAGGGCAACCTGATTCTACGGACCTGAAGAAATTCACGGAAGCCATCTATGCTCATGCAGGTGCGCATACCTCTCGCGAGAAAGCCGAAGCGATCTGGCGTTTTTTCCTTACGGATGGGCGCTTCGTCAAACCAGGATTCTGGTATCACATCGCCGGTTGGACCTACGAAGAGCCCACGGGTGAAGTGCTTGATCCGATGAAGCTCCTGAACAGCTATGGCTTCGGTCTCTGTTATCACATTGCACCCTTGCTCGAAGCTGTGTTTGAAGCGGGCGGCTTTGCAGATGCGCGCTGCTGGTTTCTGACCGGCCACACCGTCACCGAGGTCTTCTATGATGGCGCGTATCACTACTTCGATTCGGACATGATGGGCTACAACGTTGCCGGCGATGGTTCGTATCGCGGCAAACCCGTCGCGAGCGTGCGCGACCTGGAGCGCGACAACACCATCATTCTCAAAAAGCTTCAAACACCTACGCAAGTTAAGCCCGGTGTTGTCGACAGCCCATGGTACCCGGCTGATGTTCGAGCGGGGGCAATGGACGGCCTCGCCAGCCTTTTCACTACGCGCGCCGACAATTATCTCTACCCGTTTACACGCTACGCACTCGGGCACAGCATGGATTTTGTGCTTCGGCCTGGTGAAAAGCTGATCCGCTTCTTCACGCCCGAGGAACCCGGGCTCTTTTATCTGCCGTACAAATTCGACGGGAAGCAATGGAGCGAGTTTCCGCAGGATGTACCCGAGTATCACATCCGCACAGCGGATGGACCGCGCAGCCAGAAGGATAACCGGCTTTGGGCAACTGGCCGCATCGAATACACGCCGCCTTTGACGAAACGGGCGGTCATGGTCATCGACATGCCGAGTCCTTACGTGATCATAGACGCGCGATTCACTATGTATGCCGACCTGACATCAGGGAGTTCCTCGGTTCGCGTTAAGACGTCGATCGACGATGGCCGGACGTGGGCGCTTGCCGGAGAGCTGAAGGGGCCGCATCAAGGCGACTGGGAGACTGAGCCACAGGTCTTAGTGAAGAGTAGCCACGGGCGGCTTACAGCCGTGAGTGGCTCTTACGGATATAAAGTGCAGATCACAATCTCCGGCGCTACGCCCGCATGCCTGCGCTCGCTGCACCTGACCTCGCGAATTCAGCTCAACCCGCGTACGCTTCCTTCGATCCAGGCGGGTGACAACCACTTCGTCTACTCAGCCGGACCGGCGGTTCGGAGAGTGGCGATCCCTGTACGACTTGCGGATGCGCCCGCGCACGATCTCGACCTTGTCGACGAGGCCGGCCAGGAGTTCCTTCGCCCATCTGCTGGAAAGACCGGTGAGGCCGTCTATGCGCTTGAGGCCGGGGGCGACCCGCTGGTTGGTTTTGACGTGGGTGCGCGATTCCTCAATCTACGCGGCGGTTTGGCTCCCGACAAGCTTACCGCTGAGACGCGCCATACCGCGGTAACAAGCAGCAATGGCCGGGCATCGGTTTCGTGGTCGACCCTTCCGGGCGGTCCATTCCATGAGCTCTGGAGGTATCCGGCGGAGTTGGAGTGGCGAGACGGCGATCCGATCGACAGGCTTCTGCTATGGCCGGAGGTCTTCCGGCAGATCCGCGATCTGCCCGACAGACACCAAGCGCGTGTATGTCAAACTGAGCAGCTCGGGACCGGCCATCGATAATATCCGTTTGGCTGTTTACGCCGATGCTGCTCCTCCGCGTGGGCGTCTCAAGATTACTCAACTATGGCGTGAGGGAAACCTTCGCAAACAGCACGTTGAGCAAATTGATGCGGTATCGAGAGGACACCAGTTCGTCGTGAGAGCCGGAGCGAATGTCCGGAACGAAGCTATAATTTTTGCGAACGAATGATCACGCGAAGTGCTCGCCAACCGGCTATTTCACGAATTCAACATAGCCGTGGCGTTCCAAGAAACGAAAATAGCCGACGAAATCGAACGTCGTCGGGCCGGCTTCCAGCCTGGTGAGGCGGATCACTTCCGCAAGGTTGCGCTTGCCGTCGCACCAGTAAAGCGCCAGAGTTGGTACCGTGGCCCAGGCTCCTGAGGGATAGCCCTCCCATTGATCCTGAGGCAGATCGTCGAGCGGGATGGTGCCGGGACGCTTTCGTTTCACGATGATGTGGGCAGCCTCTCTTTGCTGCGGGCCGGTAGCGGGCTGCTGGGGCTGTATCCCGGCGGACTGGAGGCGTTCCTTTTGAAGCTTTCCGAAAGCCTCCAGCCGTTGGCCCAATGGACGTAGCGAGTTCAGAAGAGCAATGCGACGCTCCTCCGGTGCCAACCGGATTACGGTCTGAATGGCTCGTTGCCCACGTTCCACTTCGTAGTCGATGCGCTCGAATCCATTGCTCGCATCCTGGCGGGAAAATGCGAGATCGAGTGAGTGAGACACAGCCGCACTGACTTCCTCCATGGCCCGCTCCAGCGTGATGCTTGCCAGCCACGGGATCTGGTGCTCATCGGCAGCAGCGATGAAATAAATGTAAGTAGCGATGATGGAGCTCAAATCACGCAGCGATCGCGGATCTACGGTATTCGGCCGGTCTGCCGTATTGTGATGGGATATTACTCCTGTTCCGCTATAGGGCCAAACAGTGGGGACACCAATCGTTGGATCACTCAGATAGGAATCGGTGCCTGGCGCGTAGGGCTCCCAATGCCAGGGCCGACCCGCGAGAAGATCGGAACCGGGTGCAACGGTAGAAAGATAAGCATCCGCGATGCGGAGAACCAAAGCGTCGGTGAAGGAGGTAGCAACGTGCGGATTTAGATGAAAAGTATATTCGGTGCCCGCCAAATTATATAGAGCAGCCGGCGCGTCCACCGCCATCGCCGCTACCGTGTGCCGCATCCGCTCCGGATGCGTGACAACATAGTGCATCGAGCCGTAGAGTTCCGGCATGGTGAGGATGCGTATACTGCGTTTGGGCCGTGGCAGCTTGCCGGCATCGATGAGCGACCGTAGTGTGGTGACGGCCTCAATCATGGCGGACACGCCTGTGGCGTTATCGTTCGCACCCTGTTCCGAGCTGTGGCCCAGTACAAGTACTTCTTCCTGTGGATCGGTTCCCGGCAGCACGGCGGTGACGTAGGGATAACGGCCTACGTAATAGCGGCTGTCCACTTGCGCGCGAACTTTCACGGGCCGCCCTTCACCAAGCCACTTCCGCAATTGCTCCGCTTGGCGAGGCGTGATGGAAAACGATAGGAGCGGAGTGCTGGTCTTGGTAAAACCCCATCCGTTATCTCCCCAGGCATTGATCCACTGCCGATCGTCCTGCAGATCGGGATTTTCACTGAAGCCGTTGATGGCGCCGAGAGCGCCATAATGAACGAGCTGCCATTTCAACCCCGCCGAGTTTTTTTCCGTAAGCACCAGCTTGCCCTTGACCGCCGTCCAGGGAGTGGAAGGAAGATCCACAACTTCCGCTACGATGCCTTCCGGGGGCGTCGGTCCGCACCACATTCCGACTGACGCCGGAACGGATTGACGATCCGCCAGAATCATGTGCTCGGGCTCCAATACCTCCAGCCGGGCGCTCTTTACATCCCAGGCAAGAGGCATGGTCCAAAAGCCGAACTGGCTCTTGCCGTCGGCCGGCGCGCCGAGGATCTCGACCTTTGAAAGTCCTCCCTCCGATAATCGCCGGCTGAGATATTGCGCAGTTTGCTCGAATTTAGGGAAAGTGAACCAACGATCGGTGGAATAGATCGAGCGCATGGTGTCCATGGCGCGTTCGGGTTCCACGGCGGATTGAATCGGCGATATGACGGGTGTCAGAGGAGACTTTTCCGCAGCGAAGGCGCTCAGTGAGAGCATGGACAGACAAAGCAGAGTCAAAATCGCGTGGATCATTAAAACACCTCTACCGCGGAGGTGCGTGTGACTCCGCTCAGCAGATCTTTAACCTGCACATGCCACGTTCCGGCAGCATCGCTGTACGCCACCGGAATGGACCATACAGCCCGGCCCTGCGGAGCGCGAACATTTCCTGAGTAGCTGGAGAGGGCACGCCCGGCCGAATCAGTAACGTCCACGTGCAGAACATGCACTGCCGCGGGCGTCGGGCCCTCGAAGCTGATGCCGAGATGGGCGGTTTCGCCGCGTGCTATTTGCTTGGGGGCTGACACCGTGAGCGCCGGCAGAGGTTCTGCTGAAACCGCATAGATGACCGGCTCATAGGGATCGAGGTCAACGCGCAGCTCGCGTTGCCTCCCCAGCATCTTTCCAGTTCTCAAATCATAGACCGAAAGTGTCTCGGGCAAAGTGAGCTTCAGCACACGTCGCTGAGCAAAATGTTCGTTGGAACGGAAATCCGGAGGGCCGAGTTCGTCAACACGCAGTGACGGATTATTGAGCAGGGCCACGATGGTGACATCCCCATCGCGAAATACGTGCGTCTCCACGCCGGATACGGGCCGGCTCTGCTCATCGGTTACCGTAAACTCTGGCCGCACGCCGGCGGAACCGAACAAACGCGCCGCGAGCTCCCGTGTTTCGCTGCCTTTTCCCACAATACGCTGCTGCTGATAACCGAGCACGTCTGTGCTCAGGTAAATTACCCTTCCTTTGCCGAAGGCATGCCCGGCCTCCTGGTCTTCCCGCACGCCGGCTAACAGATCGGCGAGTTGTGATTGCGGCAGCCTGCGGTCATGCTCATCGAACTTTCCGGGCTCACCGTCCACGATCACCACGCCGCCCTGCAGGACGAACTCGTGAATGGCTTTTGCTTCCGCCCCTGACAGCGCGCTCGAACGCGGCAGAATCAGCATGCGATATCCTCCTCGCAGCAGTTCATTCTGCTCCACCTGGCCGTAGGAGACGAAGTTGTACTGGAGACCTGTGTCCTCAATCAGGCGGCACCACGATTCGCGCAGCCGCATGAATTCGTTTTCCGTTCTTTCCGCCTTGGGGCTGCGTATCCAGTCGCCACCACGGCGCTTGGTTTCGAGCAGCCACTCCACCCGGAGGCTCGGCTGCGAGTAGTGGATAGCGATCGGATCGGTCTGACGGCTGCTGCTGATCAGCAGCGCGCCGAGTCCGTTCCGAATCTCGTTGTAATAGCTCTCCGCCTCGCGGCCCCGCTCCTCCACGTTGCCGCCTTTGTCCACGTATTCGCTCTTGTCGTCCCATAGGATCAATCCGCGGTTTCCGTGCAGCAGCTCGTACCATACCCTGTGCCGCTCCCATGGCCCGTGTGCAAATGCCGTCGTCAATACCGCCATGCGCGGGTTTAAGGACCGGATGATTTCGATGTTGTTGCCGATATCGTATGGCTCGATCGCCGTCAACGCCTGTGTGATCCGCGAGTAATCGTAGCCTCCCCAACCGGGCATTTGTCCTCCCCCCACGCCCACGTACGCTTCCGGATCGACCGAATGAATCGCGTCAGTACCCATCTTCAGCGCGTTCGCATAACAGATGTCCATCCATTCCTTGAAATCGCTCCACGCGGAAAAGTTGTCGTCACTCTTGTTGATCGCCTGATCGGTCGTAAGCGGCATCACTGAATCCCACTTGGGAAAGCTCGTGCCCCACTGCTGGTTCAGCGCCGTCAATGTGCCGTACTGCTGTCGAAGCCACTCGCGCATAGGCACAAGGGATTGGTCAGAAAAATCGAAATCCCATTGCGCTTCCAGCTCCGCGATACCGGTCTCATCACCCAGGCTATAGAAGAACGGCCGATAGGGCGAAAAGAGCTTCGCCGACTCCACCAAGCGGTCATGAATCTTCTTCAGCCATTCCTGGTCAGTCAAACTGGGATGCCGCTTGAATGGTTCCAGGCTCGCCGGATCTTTCTGGTGCGACAGCTTTGCCTGAATGAATTCGTAGCCATTGTCGCGATCACCGTAGTAGTGATGGTACGCGGAGTAGAAATCCGTGGCAATGTTCTCGGAGTACCAGCGCAGGTTGTTCTTTAGGAGGAATTCGGGCACGGCACGTTGGCGTCCGCCCCACTCGCCGCCATTGACGCCAAGTGCGGTGAGTTTTGCGACCAGCTCCGGGCTGTAGTCCTGCCACATGATGATGTCGTAATCCCACCAGGCGTGGATGGGCGGTTTGGCGACAAAGGCGAGCTGCGCTTCCTGATCGCGGTGATCGACCTTGCCATTCTTGTCCCGGCCATCGAGCACCAGATGCCCGCGCACCTCGTTCTGCATCGCCTCGGCACGACGCAGGTCGAGATTGAATCCGATGTCCGTCTCATCGTTCAGCGCTACGGGTATCGTGCGGCGGTCCACGACTCGCCCGTAGGAATCCGTCCATTCGATTGAAAGCTCGCCGCGACCGGTAACGAGAGGGGTGGTTCGAAAAATAGCGCGAACTGGCCCGTCCCGTTCCAGAGCCGCAGAGGGAAGAATCAGCTCCGCTCCGAACGCCACCGTCATGGAGGAGACAAGAAGCGAGAAAGAAGCGACAAAAACCGCGGAAATTGCGCGCATGTACGGGTAAAGATTATATCGGGTCCTTGAAATCGGTGGCCCTCTGAGCGGAAAATTGCGTATCAGTGATTTTATACGGCGAAGAAAGGGCGTATTTTACGAAACAGAATGGATGGGGTTAGCCGCCGCGCGTCGCGGCTGCGGCGCAATTTTCCAAGGGGCGACGTCGCCCGCGTTTGCTTTGTGTTGTGAGACCATGCGATGCCCTCTCGCCTGCGAGTTTGACGGAGGGAGTGTTCGGACGGCGGCGATTTTGCGGGTAAGTTGGTGAGGACAGGGGAGAAGAAAGATCTTGTCCGGCGGTCACCTGATCGGAGACAAGTCTGACGCGTAGCGACGTTAGTAGAAGCTATGTCCGGTTGCCGATGACGGCCGCGGCACACGGAAGAATTTCAAAATTGACGCGGTCACGTCCAGAATTTTCGGATTGCGCGCATTTATCCTGCTGCTGGTGAATAGAACGCCGGGAACATCCGCCGGATTGACACAGTGGTCACCAATCCACGCGTCATGATTGTCTTCGATCTCTTCTACCGGCGTTTCACCGAGCCCGGTCTGCCATGAGGCACGATAACCCGGACTGTATCCGACTATTAAATCCGGCGCCACCGCTGCATTCTGCGATGTCGCATTTACTTTGTATACAGCCCCGACGACACGCCGGCCGTTCACCGGATCACGCCACGCCAAGAGTTGCTCGCGAAGATTCTCCTCGGTCGCACGGCTTTGTTCGCCGGAGGCGACAAGACCATGCGCTTCTCTGCCCTTGCGATTCAGATATAACCCGTTTAGGCCAAGCGCATATGCTTCGGTGGATGACCAATCCACGCTGGTTAAACTCACGCTGCCTAGACTCGTGTCATCGCCGCGTGGACCGTTCAGAGTGAGAAATCCCCGATGCATCAACCACGTGTTCAGATTTACAGATCGCTCGAAGGTCGTAAACCCGTGATCCGAGAGCACAATCAGTTCGACCGTCGGAAAAGCTCTCCTTACCTCGCCGATACAGTCATCGATTGCACGGTAGACGTCGAGCAGTTCCGATTCATGCTGCTTCCAAAGCATGTGAGAGTTCTGGTCGATCGAGGAAAAATAAAAGAACAGCAGTCCCCCGGAAAAATGTCGTAGTGAGTACCTGAGAAGACGACGTTCGTCTTCGAAGACGAGCCGTGCCTGTGCCCTAAACTCGGGTAGGGTAAAGATTTGCTGGCGCAAAGCCGAAGTGTCCTCCGGAATGCCCATCGTGAAGAACCGGCCGGTCGCGCGGGCGACCGTACGGCACCAGTTTGGGGGAGCGGCTATGGGAAGAGCCGGTGAGATCGGATCGATATTAACGGCCGAGACGTACAGCTCAAAGCGAGGATGCAGCTGCTTCGCAAACACACGGAAAATGCCATGCACTGAGGAGAGATGCGGAATAAGCGGAAAATCGGCTACCATCCACTCGGACCACTCGCCTTCACGGAGGATTGCCATTTCGTCACCCATCTGTAAACGCGCAACTGGATGATCCCGGTCCACATCGACGAGCAAATTGGCGGAAGTGAACGCATGATCTTTGCGCAGCGTATTGGGAGGACCTTCCACCTCCAGCACACCATGCCCATCCTCGAGGCTGATCTTGATGATGCGTCCACCCGGAACTGAGCGCGAAAGCTCCTCAGGATCGTCCGTGTAGAAGCTGAAGGTGCCGAGTGTGCCGCGCAGATCCGGCGTGCCCATACCGGCAAGCGCGTGTCCGGCTGCTACGGGCGGGTAATTGGTGGGCATCCGCAAGACGCTGACTGGTATGCCATGTTCGGACAGCAACTGCCAGAATGGTGTTCCATGGCGTAGCGAGATCACGCGGGAGCGCGACAGCGGTAAGAGATATGGCCCGAGCGGCAATGTCCATCGTGGATCTACCGTCCGAGACATAGACGAGAACGGCTGTAGGGTTTGAGGATCGCGATGTACAAAATCGAAGATCCCGTGCTCCGCCGGTTCGAGTCCTGTAATGAAAGTGGACCAGGCAACCGGGCTTTGTGGTGGTGTCGTTGTGCCGAGCCTACTGAAATGCCCTTGATCACGAAGGCTTGCAAGGTTGGGAAGGGAGTTCCAGTGGCGCTCCACGAAGCCGGGGTCCATCCCATCCACACCGAGCACAATCAATTCAGGGCTTTGACGAGCACGGTGCAGGAAGCTGCACGCGGTAAGAGAAACGCTCAGCACGATCGCCGCCGTAGACGCACGACACCGGGAATGGCTAAAGCGGCGGCCTTTTATTGAGACGATCCCCCCAGATATCCAAGACTGCGCAGTTGCTCGATCGTTTGTTGATCGAGCTGCGATTGCCCTGCATGGCCGACGATACTTCTGACCTTGTTCTGAGCTTCGATCCACTCTGCCAGTGTCGCGATCATCGCTTCCACTTCACGTGGATGCTGGGCGGAAATATCGTGCCTCTCGCTTCGATCGGCGACACGGTCATAAAGCTCCACCTTCTTGATACCGGCCTTCGCGGCTTTGTTGTGGTAAATGAATTTCCATCGCGCATCCATGATCGCGAAATCGTCCACCGCGTTTTCCGGTACGAGTCCTTCCTTCCGAACGGCTGCGAAACGCGATGCCACGACGAGGCCTCGCCGTTTGAATGCCTGCCCCCGAGTCAATGGCGCGAGGCTCTGGCCCTCCACTACGGGCGGAATCTTGAGTCCAAGCAGGTCAAGAACGGTCGGCATGACATCGATGAGTTGAACAGGTTCGCTGACCTGGCGTGGAGTTGGAAATAGTGCAGGATTCCACATCAGGAGCAGAGTATGGGTGAGTTCCTGGTATACGGTGTGTCCATGTGCCGTCCAGCCATGATCCCAGAACTCCTCGCCATGATCGGAGACCACGATGATCAATGTGTTCTCGAGTACCCCAAGTTGCTTTAGCTTGTTCACCAGCAGTTCCAGGCTGTGATCGTTATGCGAGATCTCGCCATCGTAGCGGTCCACCGCCTGCCGAATAAAGCTATCAGGATCAATTCCTGCTTTTCGGCAGATCGCCGGGCTGATGACCACACCTCCTCCGTACTCGTGACTCGTCCGGAAGCTGGAGTACTCGCGGTTGAAAGTGGCAGTGTCGGCGGGATTCGCAAACATGGCTTCGAAGGGCGGCGGAGGTTCGTAAGGCGCGTGCGGGTCGGTGGCATGCGCGTATAGGAAAAAGGGTTCGTCGTGGTGCCTGTCGAGCCACGGGAACACCACTTTGTTCAACGCTGCCGAATCGGTACCGCGATCGGTCTGCGGGTTGACTTGCCTTAAAACGACTGGATACTCGAGCAGATAATCAAAGCCGCGCTGCAGCCCTGTCGCTCTGCCGACGAAGGGAGAGGAAACGATGCTCGCCGTGACGTATCCGGCCGCCCGCAATTGCTCTGCGAGTGTGCTCGCGCCGCTGGGGATTGTGTCCGCGTCCGATACTATTCCGTGCGTAAAGGAATACAGGGACGTCATTAACGATGCAATGGATGACTTGGTCCAGGTTGCCTGGGCTTGGCAATCTTCGAAGACAACACCGGACGCGCCTAGCTTTTTCAGGAACGGAGTTGTGTTTCGGGCGTAGCCGTAGAGGCTTGAATGATCTGCGCGCAAGGTATCGATGGTATAGATCAGAATGTTCGGGCGAGTCTTCTTGACTGGAGTAGTTAGCAACGGATTGGCCCAGAGAGCGACGTCGCCTGCGCGCCCCGATTCGGTCCGGAATTGGAGCTTGACGGTGCGTCCGCCCCAGCGGGAGAAATCGACGTCAGAATCCTCCCATTGATCCGGATCATCGAGAGTTTTCGAGAACATCTCGGAGGACGCCCCCTCGACTGATACCCGGAACTTCACGGGACTATCCTTGGCAGTAATTCCCATACCGAAATGCAAATGGGCATTTGCCGGAACCGAAAGCGGGAAGACGACAGTTGAGGGCGAGTGGACGTACATGGCGTTGCGATATTCGTCACGCTTGCCCAGGGCTTCAAGTCCGATCGGTTTAGCGAAGTTCGCCGGTTTAGGAATGAGCTTGATGGAGTGAATCGCGATCGGATCCTCAAGGCTGTCCGTTGGCATGATCTCAAGCAAACGGCTGCCCTTGGGAGCATCCATGTTTAAATCGAACCGGTAAACGTTGTACTGGCCTGCGGGGCCTAACTTTTGTTTCGCCTCGAAATCACCAATTTTTATCTTGATCTCGTGGCCGCTCTGGGCGGACATCCTGATTTCTACGGCCTGATAAAGTGCCCAATCGATGGCCGGCTGCTTAGGGGCTAAGATGACCGGCGTCGAACCATCGCCTTTCAGCATGAGGTCGCCATTGCGAACTCCGATGCGACCGCGGATGAGTTGCCAGGTTATATCGGATGTTGAAAAGAAGTTTTGCCACGCGACTGCCTCTGCAGCCGTGGCCGTACTGGCAGCTGTTGAGGCGTTGACCTTCGCCGTGGACAGTCGGTCATCCAGGCGAATTACCTGACCAAACGCAATTGAGTGCCAGATCCCCGCGCATAGGGCGCCCAGGAGCAAAGCTCGAACGAAGCTCAAACGAACATCCTAGCTGGTTCAAAACTCCAATCTTGCGCCGACCTGGATGATGCGCGGGGGATTCGGCTGAGAGCTCAGATTGATGAGCCCGGTGGTTGCGATTGGGATTGTTCAGGTTCGGATGATTGAACACATTAAAGAAGTCGCCGCTCATCCGAAGTTTGATCGCGTTCGGTGAAGTTGAAGTACTTGAAAGCTGATACGTCCTGATCCCACGCGCTAGGTCCGAGCATGTAGTTGCGCGCGTTCCAGCTCAGGTTGTCGGTCATGAGCGTCTGGACGACGGTTCCATTCGCCAGCGTCTGTGGTATGCGATTGTCGAAATTGGACCCCAGCGGACGGATATTGCGCCCGCCGCGGTTAACGGGAACGAGCTGTTCGAGAGAGGAAAGATTGACGCCAGTCGCCTGCGTGGGATCGAAATCGCCGGCGAACCAGAGCATTTGGTTTGCGCTGAAGATGTTCATCGTCAGATGCTGGCCGGAGCTTAGAGAGGGATTGTGGAACTGGTACTCGCTCGAGCTATTCCCCATCCAGAATCCGCCATCCCAACTGCCGATAAATGCGATCTGCCAGCCTCCGACGAGCGCATCCATGGCACGGCCGCTGTTGCCGAGGAATTTCTTGCCTCTTCCGAACGGCAGTTGATAGATCCCATTCCAGGTAACTCGCTGGGGAGGAACCTGGCTGGAGTTGGTATAGAGAAACCGGAGGCGCTGACTGGCGCTCAGGTTCGGGTCGCCGACGATCTCGGTATTCGCCGGAACTGAACCTGAAGCGCCACCACCGGTGCCTGTGGTGTTCGCATTGATCCCGCTTCCGCCGCCGGACGTAAATCCGCCGGCATCGTTGGTGGCCATCGCATGAGTGTATACGTAGAACGCCTGGAAGGAAAGACCATTGGAAAAACGCTTATCAACAACGGCTTGAATCGAGTTGCTGTTTGAATAGCCGTTGTGCCGCAGCACGCCATCGCCACCCAGCATAGACCAGTTGGGGTTCACCTGGCGCAGGTAGGACAGAGTGGGAGAAAGCTGACCGGTTGTAGCCTGATAATTAAATACGGACAAGGGGGCGTTGTAATCCCAGTTCTGCTGCAGGTTGCTGCCGTGGTTGCCGGTATAAGCCAACTTCAGGACCAGGTTGGACGCAAGCTCACGCTCGATCGTGAACGTCCATTCCTGGTACCGGTCATCGGCCCAATTGTTGGGATCCATGGCGACAAAGCCCTGCGCGCCGGGACTTACTGCCGAGGGGCTGACCGTGGCGGTACCGCCTGCGCCTATCTTGTCGCTTGAAGAGGGTACGACGGTGAGCGCGTACACGCCATTGGTGCCATTTAAATCGTCGACGCTGTTTTGATAGCGCAGATTGAGCGGAGGATTAACGCGCGACGCCTGCAGAATTTGGGACAGTGGCATGGGGTAGTAGTAAGTTCCATATCCACCGCGAAGCACCCATTTATCGGTGAGCCGGTACGCTACGGCGATATGGGGCGAGATGTCGTCCCAGACATTGGGAGTCAGAGCGCTGGGAAAGCCAATTGAATTCGCGGAAACGGCCGTCAGTCCGCGCGCCGCCCACGCGCTAATGACTGGCGCGGGAAGATTGGGGATGCTGTTCAGAGTCGTATTGCCGGGAAGTATCACCTGCATCGAGGTCGGATCGGTCAACACCGTACTCAGGTCGAGATTCAGAAGCCGGTTCTGCTGCTCTTTGTACGGCGTCCAGAACTCCCAGCGCAGACCGAGGCTGAGGGTCAGCTTCGGGCTCAGCTTCCAGCTATCCTCTCCGTAAAATCCGACTTCCTTCTGCCGGAAATAGAAGTATCCGCGGTTGTACTGATTGGAAAGATAGCCGGGTAATCCGAGCTCCAGACTGGCAAGTCCCGACCCGGTAAACGGAGTGATGCCCTGCGCCGAGGCATCGTACTGTCCGGTCCAGGGGCTGTCAAAGGTTTCCGATCCTTGGGCCTGCTGCAGCTCCTGGACGTTGTTGTACTCCTGCCGTCCCTTGAATCCGAATTTGAAGGTGTGCTTTCCCTTGACCCAGGTGACGCTATCGTCGATCTGATATTGCGTCAACTGCTGGTCTTTCCGGTTATCGCCATCCCACCCGCCGCCATAGAACATGTTGTACGCGTCGGTATAGACGGTCGGCCAGCCAGTTGCGCCGAACGGATTCGGCAACCCAAGTTTAGTGTCCCAGTTTACGTTCAAACCGTTCGTGCCGCTGGTATCCGAAGAGCGATGCGCGGAAAGCCGTAGCTCGTTCAGAACAGTCGGGCTGAAGGTATGCGTCCAATGCGTGGCGATGGAAAACACATTAGCCTTCTGGGCATAGCTGCCGGTGCCAGTGGTTACTCCGGGCGGCGGATAGCCATAACGCCCGCCTGCTTGCAGCGCGTTCTGGAAAGCCTGTGTGTAGCTGACTGACAGAGTGTCTTTCTCGGAAAAGACCTGATCCACACGGCCGGTAATGGTGTTCGTATCCGTGTTATTGGGATAGAAGGTCTGGAAGTTCAGGCCGGTCCAGGGATTCGCGCTTGCATTGGGACCGGTCGGCACCGGCGAAACGCTTTTGAAAACATTGATGACCTGGGTGTTCAGCAGGGTCGTTGGAATGATGTTCCCGGCGAATGGCTGCCGTACCCCCTGCGCGTTGGTGGTATAGGGATTGTAGATAGTGATTTTGTTTCCGCTGGTATCGGTGGCATTGCTGAAATCACCGTTCCACATCGCCGCGGTAGGAACCGCCGTCTGCGCGAAAACCTCCTGCCGCTGTTTCAAAAGCTCCTGGTCGTAGAAAAAGAAGGTCTTGTTCTTTTTGATCGGGCCGCCCAACCCAGCCGCCAAACTCGTTGCGGATCAGCTTGGCCGGGGTGTTGCCGTCCTGCACCGCCCGCGCCACCAGGCCGCCGTAATTGTCGCGCAATGTTTCATAGGCTGCGCCATGGAACTGGTTCGTTCCACTCCTGGTAACCAGCTCGATGGTGGCGGGCCGATCGAATTCCGCGCTCGAGCCGGCGGTTTCAATCCGGTACTCCTGAATGGTATCCAGCCCCGGTTCCACGCGGGAAATACCGCCGCCGAACCGGTCCACATAGGAAACGCCATCCAGCAGCATTTCCGTCGAGCCCACCATCATGCCGTTGGTACGGGGATTTCCCCCATCTTGCGTATTCTGGCCGCCCTCGACGCCCGGAGTCAGGGTAAACAGAAGGCTGACCTGGCGGCCGTTCAGAGGAAGGTCGTGAATGGTTTGCGCGGTCTTCACGTCACTGAGCTGTGAGCCCTCTGTCGATATCTGCGAAGCTGCGCCGCTGACCTCCACCTTCGATTGCACGGTACCAACGGGAACCGTAGCATCGACTGTGACCGTTTGCCCGGCCTGAACCTGGAAGTCCGTCTCCCAGCGCTGGAAGCCGGTCGCCTCGATCGCGAGGTGGTAAGACCCGATAGGTACGCTGCCGAAATAGTACAGTCCTGCATCATTGGAGGCGGATGTGTGGACGACGCCGGTGGCCGTATTGGTCAACGTGACGGTCGCTTTCGCAATGGTGGCTTTGGATGGGTCCGTGACCGTTCCGGTCACGATTCCGAGTCCGGTCTGCGCCGCCAGCGGAAGCGACAACACGACGAGAGTCAACAGAAAATTTCTGAGACTTGGCAAGTAATTGGTCATTGGCCCCGCCTTCCTCGCTGAGGAACTTAAATGGGTCATAACCTATCAAACTTAAGAGAACCTGTCAATAGAGCCTGTGAACGGCTCTGGTGCAACCTTCATAATTGGATGTATCTTCGCCGAGCGGTGGATAAACGGCGTCGCAAGCTCAATTCCCTCCTGAGTAAGCGACGAATGTTGCCACGCGCGAAACGCTTCTTCCGCAATCCCATCAAGTACAAGGGCACGCCGAGAGTTGTCACGGCCAAAACCGCTGGGGCCGCGATGCTCTCTCATTTCCTTTTATCCGTCTCCGATCATTTTTTCTTGACAGGGGCTCGACTTTCGCTTTTAATCGGTGTAACTTGGCCAAAAAGTAGTCGGGGCCATATAGGGATCATTTCTGGGGAGGTTACGTGCGAAATTTCCTAATCATCGCGGTAACAGTGTTGCTTTGTGGTGCCATCGCCCCCGCTCTTTATGCGCAGGGACCGGTGGGAACACTGAACGGAACAATCACCGATCCGGCTGGGGCGGTG
This sequence comes from uncultured Acidobacteriaceae bacterium, assembly GCA_963762495.1. Lineage (GTDB taxonomy): Bacteria > Acidobacteriota > Terriglobia > Bryobacterales > Bryobacteraceae > Bog-105. The sequence continues at coordinate 68,480 of CAVXKZ010000009.1, read as the reverse complement.
GTGCCCGGCGCTACGGTAGTCGCAACACACAACTCGACAGGTGTTGAATCGAAAACAACGTCCACGTCGAGCGGCACTTACACGCTACCGTATCTTCCTGCGGGGACCTACACGATCCGCGCGACCGCTCCGGGCTTTGCTACCTCGACGGCCGAAAACGTGATTCTCCGCGTCGCGCAGGTCATGACAATCGACCTTGATCTTAAGGTCGGCACGATGAACCAGCAGGTGGTGGTTAGTGCCACTCCAGAATTACTGGAGTCGGACTCGGCGGAAATTGGGCAGTACATTACTGCGGAAGAGTACAAAGACTGGCCGCTCACAGTGGATGACGGGCAGCGCCAGCTCCAGTCGTTCATTTTTTCCAGCTTGCCCGGGACGACCGGCAACACGTTCGCTGGTTCCATCAACGGCGGCCAGCAGTATTCGCACGAGATTTTGATCGAAGGAATTCCAGTGGGCCGTTCGGATCTTTCAGGCGGCAACAACGACGAGTTCAGTCCTTCAGCCGAAGCTGTCGGAGAGTTCAAATTGCAGACCGGCGCCATCTCGGCCCAATACAACGGTGGCCAAACGGCAGTTGCAAATTTCGAGATCAAATCGGGCACCAATAATCTGCATGGATCGGGATTCTATTACCTCGGCAATGAGGACTTCGATTCCATCCCTGTACAAGATAAGACTTTCGGTGGAACCAACCCGGAGAATCGAATCAACAACTGGGGATACTCGCTTGGCGGACCCGTCTACATTCCAAAAGTTTATAACGGCCGAAACCGAACGTTTTTCTTCACAAACTTCGAAAAGACGAATACGGTCTACCTGCCGTCCAGCGGCTTTGTCACTCTTCCGACAGTCGCACAGAAAAATGGGGATTTCTCATGCTTGCTGAATCCGGCTTGTACGGGAAACGACCAATCCGGGTCGGTAATCGGAACGGACGCTCTCGGCCGGCCCATCGTTTTCGGCCAGATTTATGATCCGCACTCCACGACTCAGGCACCGGACGGCACTTACGTTCGAAATCCGTTCGTCGGGAATATTATTCCTCAATCGGCGTGGGATCCCGTGGCGAAAAATATTGTCCAGAATATTGGCATTAAGGATCCGCAATTTAACACATTGATCAATAACCAGCAGAAGCTCGGTGCGTGCTGTGCGTACTTCCGTCTACACACCGTTGGCCTGAAAATCGATCATCAGATCAATTCGCGGAATCAGATCTCGGGCTATTACAACCAAAGCTACCGCTTTCGGGACAACAACAGCTGCGGTAATGGCGTCCACGGCCCCTATCTGCCCATTCCCGGGCTCGCGACTACTTGCTCGAAGTATCAGATCACGCCCGGAAACATGGGACGCCTTTCCGTGACGTCCACCATCACGCCATCTATTGTCAATCGTTTCGCCGCCGGAGTTAACCGGTTCCTGAATGAAAACGGTGTTCCCACTCACTCTGTCGAGGGCGGTTTTGATGCCAAGGTCGGATTGACCGGGCTGGCACCGTCGGCAGCGTTCCCGATCATCAAATTCTCCGGCAACAATTATCAGGGCGGAACCATCGATCAGTTTGGCTTTGGAGCCGAAGACTATAGTCCCAACGGAAGCTATATTTTCCAGGACGATGTGACCTGGATACACGGCAAGCACACGATTCGGTTCGGCTATGACTATCGCCGGTACGTTTATAACGATCGGAGTTCGAACAGCCCCGGAACGTTCAATTTCAGCCCTCTCCAGACGGCGCTCCCCGGTTTCAACACAGAAACCGGCGACGCTTTCGCGAGTTTCCTGCTCGGCGCTACGAATAGCGCGAGCCAAAACATAGTCGGCTATAGCAGCGGTTTTCGACAGCCGGAACACGGCCTTTATGTTACGGATGACTGGAAGATTACGCCGCGTCTGACCATGAACATTGGATTGCGTTGGGAAATTATTCCGCCGTTGTATGAAGTCACAAATCGCATGTCGGAAGTTTCTCTCAGCGTTCCGGATCCGAATGCCGGCAACCGGCCAGGCGCCCTGATCTTTGGCGGCCCGTTTAATGACACGTACTGGAAAGAGTTGGGTCCGCGCTTTGGGATTGCATATAAGGTGTCAAACCATATGGTCGTTCGCGCCGGGTATGCCATGACCAATACGCCTCCCATCGCAAACAGCTTCGGATATAGCTTTAATTTCGGATATAGCGCAACCGTGCCCGTGAAGGCGCTTGGGAATCCACACAACCCGGCGATCTACCTGAGCCAGCCGTTCCCCAGTCTCAGCAGTCCGCTGCCGAATACGGATGCTTCGTCAGCAGAAGGCAATCAGGTATTCACAACTGCCCGCGACGCGAACCGCCCCGGTTACGTGCAGAACTATAACTTTACGATTCAATATGAATTACCTAGTGCGACCGTTCTTGAAGTCGCGTACATCGGCAATAAAGGTACTCGCCTATGGGGCGGCGCGCCAGGATCCGGGGGATTCACCGAATTGGATGCTCTGCCATCCAGCATGCTTGCTTTAGGAGACATCCTGAACGACCCAGTCAGTGCGCATCCGCAATTCATTCCGTATCCAAACTTCGATACGAGCAATACGGTTTCTCAGGCGCTGCTGCCGTACCCACAGTACACGGGTGTCGAGGAAGCATTCCCCTACAACACCAACTCGAACTACAACGCGTTCCAGGTTACAGTAACGCGCCACCTTACGAAAGGCTTGGGGTTCCTTGCTGGCTATACCTGGTCCAAGGCCATTGGCTATGTAGACCAGAACGGAGCTGCATCGTATTACACCGTGGCGCAGGATTACTATAATCGCGGACTCGAACGCTCCGTAACGTCATTCAATCTGCCCCAGAGTTTCAAGCTGACTTGGGTCTATGACACTCCATTTGGCAAAGGCAGGCGGTGGGACCTCCATTGGCTGAATCCGGTTCTCGGCGGTTGGCAGCTTTCGGCGATTCACAATTATCAGTCGGGAATGCCGGTTGCGGTCAGCGAGTCGGGTTTGAATATTCCGCCGGGCTTCGCGATTGGTATTCGGCCTGACGTGGAAACCGGAGTACCGCTTACCGTTGGTAGCGCCTCACAAAAGGTTGACGTCCAGGATCCCACACAGTGGCTGAATCCTGCCGCCTTCGCGCCCAGTCCGCAGACATCATCCGGCACGCCTTTACGAGTGGGAACTGCGCCGAGGTTCTTTCCAACTCTTCGCGGGCCCGCTGGTTTGAGCGAATCGTTCCGAATAGCAAAACGCTTCCCCTTACATAAAGAAGAACAGTATTTCGAGATCGGAGCCGTGATGACCAATCCGCTGAAGAGGACTGTCGCGACCATTAACGACAACACGGTTGGAGATGAAGGGTTTGGCACTTTGCTTCAGGGCGGCGGTGACCGAGTTCTGCAATTATCCGCGCGCATTCAGTTCTAATCCCGATCGGCGGCCGGCTCGCTTGTTAAAGTAAGTAACGCATACATGGCGCGCAGTGTTCTTCGCCTCGGCTTGACGTGTTTCTCCGTCCTGATTCTGGCGCTGGCTGGATCCTGTACGTCGCACAAGGATGTGCAGGCCTCCGAAGCCGCCCACCTCGAGCCTCTAAACGTCGTTGTAATCACAATAGACACGCTCCGTCCGGATCACCTGCACTGCTATGGTGATGCGAATATTGAAACGCCTGTCCTCGACGGATTAGCGCGGCGCGGGGTTCTCTTTGAAAACGCCGTCGCACAGGCACCGCTGACACCTCCTTCACACGCCAGCATCTTCACCGGTCAGTATCCGACTGTTCATCACGTTCGGAATACGGGTGGGTTCGTGCTGCCCCGTTCCTCGTGGCCGCTGGCGAGAATTCTTCAGGCGCAGGGGTGGGACACCGCCGCCTTCGTCAGTTCCGCCGTGCTAAAGAAAGTCGATCGGTTTCAATAATGGCTTCGCTGTCTATGACGACCAAATGCCCCGTCAAGGAAACAAAGAAGAATTCGGCGAGGATGCGGAACGCCGTGGCGGAGATACGGTCGATCGGGCGCTTCAGTGGCTGAGTACGCAATCGGGCAAGCCATACTTCCTCTGGGTCCACTTGTACGACCCCCATTTGCCGTACGATCCGCCGAGCCCGTTTAGAGAGAAGTACAAAGACCGCCCATACGATGGCGAAATAGCATACACGGATCAGCAACTGGGACGACTCCTGGAAGCCGTTGGGAAGAAAATGCCGATCGGCAAAACCATCGTCGCCGTACTGTCGGATCACGGCGAGAGCCTCTCCGAGCACGGCGAGTTCACACATGGAGTCTTTCTTTATGACGCAACGCTACGCATCGCTTTTCTGATGGCCGGACCGGGGATTCCCGCGGGCATTCGCGTCAAACAGCAGGTGAGAAGCATTGACTTCTTGCCAACCCTGCTCGCCATACTTGGTCGGAAAGCACCGGACAATGTCCAGGGTGTAAACCTGGTTCCGTCATTTTCGGGCAAGGCGGTGGGCACTGAAATCTCCTACGAAGAGACGCTCTATCCGAAACTGGCTCTCGGCTGGGCAGAACTTCGAGGGATACGAACCAACCGTTGGAAATATATTCGTGCGCCGAAACCTGAACTCTACGATCTCACTCACGATCCTAACGAAACGACTAACATCATCTTGGAGCATCCGGCAGAGGTGGAAAAGCTTGAGGCACAGTTGAATCATGTGGTTGGAAATGGCGGTTCGGAAAAGGTCCAGACGAGTATGCTGGACGAGCGGCAAATGGCACAGTTGAGGTCGCTCGGGTACCTGTCGGGGTTTTCGCCTCAACAGTACGAGTTGAACGGCCAAGGCTCTGACCCCAAGGACCGTGTCGGGATTCTGAAGATTCTCTATGAAGCGGAGAACCCGGCAACGCACCTGCCCGAAGCCCGCCGGATTGCGCTGCTTCAGCAGGCGCTGCAGGAGGATCCTACGAACCCCTCGCTCTATCATCAGGTCGGCGGGGAACTGGAGAGGACGGGACGCTACGATGAAGCTCTGCGCCTGTACGAAACCGCTCTACGGCACGGAGTTGAGAACGGGAGACTGCATTCCCGGATCGCCGACCTCTCTCTGCGCAGGGGAAATAAGGACCGGGCCATTGCCGAGTATGAAAAAGCGGCTCAATTCAATCCGTCAGATCTGGAAAGCCAGACCAATCTCGCCACAGCATATCTGGAGAAGGGCAGGGTTGCAGATGCCGATCGTGTGTTCAAGTTTGTGATAGCGAATGATTCCAATTCCGCGGCCGCGCACAACGGCCTTGGTCTAATTGCGATCCAAAAGCGCGACATGCCCAGCGCGCAGGCGGAGTTTGAAAAGGCCATTAAGATGGACTCGGATCTAGTGGAGGCGCAGATGAACCTGGGTCTGATTTATGAAATGGCGGGCGATAAAGCCCGTGCGCGAGCCTGCTTCGAGGCGTTTCTGGCGAAAGCCTCCCGCACGCAGTACGCAAACATTATCCCGAAGGTGAAGCAAGAACTCGTCACTCTGCAGTAGACATGTCTCGCTGCGTCATAGCGTTCTTTCTTGCCGCGGCACGGCTCTCCGCCCAAAAGCAGGCTGGCCCTGAGTGCTATGCGGCGGACAACGCATCCCGACTCGAACAGAGTGCCCGCGATGCAATGCAGAAACGCGAATTTGGTCTTGCGGTACAAGGCTTTCAGGCAGCCTATTCCGCCTGCCCTGCGCAGCGCGCGATTTTGCTCGAGCTGGGCAACGCGTACTTCATGGGACAGCATTTTCGTCAGGCGGAGGACGTAGCCCTGCAAGTTCTGCGCGTTGACCCCGGAAACGCGGTAGCGCTCGAGATTAAAGCAAACTCCGAGTATCTCTTGGGCGAATCTAGCGCCGCGATCAGCACCTTTATCGATCTGTTGGAGCGGCACCCTGAAAACGAGCGGGCGGCCTACATGCTTGGCCGCATCTATTATCAGGAAGGCACAATCGACCAGGCGATCGGGCAGTTCGAGCGAGTATTGCGACTTGACGCCTATTCATACAAGGCCTATGACAACCTCGGTCTGTGTTACGAAGCGAAGGGGGACAACGACAAGGCGATCCGGTACTTCTTGACGGCAGTTAAGCTCGTCGGAAAGGATCACCCGGAATATGATGCCGCGTATGCCGATCTCTCGGAACTGCTCCTCAAGACAGGAGATAACAAGAAGGCGTTTGATGCTGCTGCGATCGCCGCGAATCGCAATCCAACATCTGCCCGCAACTTCTATTTGGGCGGGAAGGCGCTCGAGCAGCTTGGAAAAATGGAGCTGTCTCTGAATTGGCTACAGCGCTCCGTTGCGCTCGATGCGAACTACCCCTCACCCCTTTACCTGCTGGCGCGCATTTATCACAAGCTGGGACAGGAGCAGAAATCTGCGGAAGCCCGCAGAAAGTTCGTCGAAGTGCAGGCCAAAGTTCCGGTAAAACCACGTTAACCCGGCTATGGAACTCTTGAGCGAATCGCGCGAACGCCCGTTTGCGCTTGGAGGCTGCCGGGAAAGGCTCGCAGATAGCGCTCCCAGGTATCGCGGACCTTCGGTGGGTTGTGAGCCTCAGAGTAGAGGGTCACGAGTTCGCGATAAGCTGGCTCCAACAACGGATCGAGCTGAAGAGTTTTTTCCAGATTCTCGATGGCTTTACCTGGCTCCTTCGCGGCTCTCCAAGCAAAGCCCTCATCGAGGTAGTGCGATGCGACCCCGGGTTCTACTTGCGCCGCCTGCGCGAAACTCGCTGCCGCTTCCGAACCGCGATTCATACCCAGAAGCACCATGCCGATACCCGTCGACACGGCAGGGTCGTACGGAAAGTCATGCCTACAGGCGGTCAGCAGCCGGAGCCCTTCCAGCATGTGCGCGGCGGATTTGTACTGGCGGCCCACCTCGATATCCGCCAAGCCAAGATTGCGTTTTACAAAGACGGCCGGCGGATCCCGCCACGCCACCAACCGCTCCGGCTTATCATCAGAACCGCTTTCGGATTGGGGCCAGCGTGAAATGTGGTGGTCTGTGAATGCAGTGTGGCTGCCGTCGCGCGCAATGCGGCGCGGCATATGACATCCGATGCAGTCGTCGGCCGGCTTCGAATGACCGGCCAACTCCGTAGCGTGGCAGGCCAAGCACCGAGCCTTGAAATATGCACGCGAGTTGGCAGGCTTCTCATGCGGATCATGACACGAACCGCACCACAGCTTCCCGTGACTCTGCCGCGCGCAGGTGCTTAAAGCGAGCTGCTGAGCCTGGCTAATGACTTTCAGCGGGTTTGCCCGGAGGGGATCTCGCGAGCTTTCGAACAGATAAACCGAGAATACATCTTCAAGTTCCTCCCCCGGGCGGAAGTCAGAAATTTGCTTGCCAGAATTTGGGATGCGTGCCAGCCCGCTGAGATGGCACTGTTCGCAGATACTGTCGCGCGCTCGAAGCGAAAGTTTGCTGGGATTGATGATTGAGCCGCGAACGGGATTGCGCAAATGGGCTTCCGTGGGACCGTGGCACCGCTCGCAGGTAATGGCTTCGACTTGGAATGGCGGCGTCTCGTAGCGGTTCAAGGTACCGCGAACAGGTCTCGCCTGACCCGCGTGACAAAAGACGCATTCCGGTGTGACGGGCCTGTTGAAATCGAGCGCTTGGACTTGCTCATATCCCGGCGCCACGTCCCAAATTTCATGTTTCGTGTACCACGAAATCGGAGACTGGAAGAGATGGTCACCGCTCTCAATGAGAAATCCGGTGGCGTGATTCCCAGAGCCGATGGTGTATGCAATGTCGTATTCCGCAGTCACACCGTTCCGTTCGATTTTTTGAACCATTCGAGAGCCGTTCCATCGAGCGGAGAACCGGGTTTGCGATGCCGAGTGCAAGAAATTGCCAGATGGAAGCTCCCGCGGCGGTCCCAGCGAGTGCGCCATGGCGGTTGCTGCAAATCCGGCAACTTCCTTCGGATGGCACCCGGCGCATTGGTGCGCTGCCCAGCACTGCGGGGCAATAATCGCAAACAGCGCCATCGCAGCGGTGCAGCGCGATCCTTTTAGACACCCGAATACTTCCATGTCGGGCGGCTTATCGAAACTGGACAACCGCGGTTTCGCGACCGGGAAGCAGCAGTCGGGTCCCAGACAAAGGCATTTCCGTGCGGCGATCCAGAATCTGTTTGAAGGAGAATCGGGGCTGTAAAATAACGTGCAGATCCTGGTCGGAGTTGTTATAGAAGTAGGCCAGATGGCTTCCCTCGAACGGCGTGACGCGATATTCAATTTCCGATGCCGGGCTGCCCTCCTCGCGAGTGACCAGTAAAGCCGGCCTCAGCCCGGAGTTTTCCGCGACGAATGACAGAAATCGCCCCCAGCTCTCTGGGAGCAGCGGAGCAGTCAACCAATAAACATTTCCCCGGCCACGGCTAAGCTTGAGCAGCGCGGGTGCACCGTCGCTGAAATGAGCCATAATGATTGCCGGATCGCATTCGATGATCTGCCGCATTCCGGCCGCCTCAAGCGCGACACCACCAGTTATAAACGGTCCTCCGCTGCGGTTGAGTAAGAGCATTCGCGGCAGGTCAGCGAGATTATAGTCGGTAACAAACTTTTCCCCGCGCTTGAGGCGGGGAGGCTCTCTACGAACGATGCGTAAACCCGCGAGTGGGCTTGTTTGTAATGGCCGTGCGTACTCGTCGCCGATCAGAGAGTCCGGAGAGACCACAAGAGTCCCGCCGCCGTCCACCCATCCCATGATCTCCTTGATCACATCCATTGGCAAATATTCGACACTGGGCAAAACGAGAATCTTTCGTTCCTGCAAATCGCGCGCGAGTATCTTTTTCTCAGTCGTTATCCCGACGTAAAGACCAGCAGATTGAGACGCGTTGTATGTGCGACGAAGCTCAGACAGGTATGGCGTACTGTCCATGGCACTGGAGTCACCCGGCAACTGCTGCAGCATCGACGTTTTCGAATACAACAACACCACCGGGCGCGGTGCGCTACCTAGTGCCGCGACCTCTCGGCCTAGCCGGCGGAGGTCCAGAGCATCGCGCATGGCTTTGGCCAAATCGCTGAATGGGATGGTATAGCTTTGAGGAAACGATGTCGTCCATTCGTTGATCGGTTCATTGGGCGTCCAGCGCTTCTCATCGTTCCACCACCACATTGAGATCGCGGCGTCGCCGTGAAGAAAGCTGGGCAGAATCTGATGAATGACACCGTGGTATTCGAAATCGGCCACGGGCTTTCCGTTAGCTAGCGCGTGCATGTATTCGGGCATCAATGTGTCGACTGCATAGTTCTCTTCCAGCGCAACGTTTGTAATTCCTGAATCCGCGAGTTCCTCTTCATCCACACCCGTCCAGAAAGCCGGATCGAATGCAAAGTAGGGCGAGCCGACCGTAAGCGGTTCATTCGGCCGCCAACGACGAATCTGATCGCGTGTCCAGCGGATTTGTTCCAGAAACCGGTAAAGATTAAAGCTCGACCAGTCAAACCAAATCGCGCGATTCGCCGCTGCATTGCCCGGGCGCGGCATGGATACGTCTCCGAAATCCCCAAATTGAGTGCCCCAAATTCGATTGGCTGACGCGATATTTCCATATTTCCGGCGCAGCCAGTCTGCCCACATGTGTCGTGTGTAGTCGCAGTAGCAAACGTAGGTATACTCAAAACCCATGTTTTGCACGAGGTAATCACTGCTGCTTGCCTTCTGTTGCTCGAATTTCTCGATCATAGCCGCCACAGCTTCGCGGCTGTGAGGGCTCTCAAGACAGACGCTCACAGGCGGACCCAACACTTCCCACGATTCGGCATCGCGAACGATGTGGTCGGCGTGTGGCCAGCCGACGCGATGCGTATCGGGAAACTTCCGGTACGCTTCCCAGATGGGCTGTCGCTCAACATCATGGCGGGTAGCGCCGGCAACCAGTTCGGTGCCGTAATCGGTCTGACTATTGGCGAACCAGCGCAGGAGCGGTCCCGCGTGGTTGTAGAGCATACCGAAGGGCAGCACGGGCCGTCCATCAAGCCTGAAATATCCGTTATTGATCGCGAGCTTCGAGTAGTCGGGCATGGCCGGCACTCTTAGCTGAGGTGCAACGCCTGCTAGTGCGGCTTTTAATCTTGAGTCGGCCTGTCGTGTGCTCTCGAGGAGAAAACTCAGAACGCGATGCTGCTCTTCACTACGATTCTGCCAAAAAGCGATCAGCCGCGAATGAAATGCGATTTCTGCCAGAAATGGATTAATCTCCGCGTACGCAGTTTCCATTCCTTGAGTCTTGGCCCGGGCGATCGTGTTTTGCAGGTTCCTCAGTGCTTGCTCCACCTGAAGTCGTTGCGATTGCAGAGCCGCTTCCGTGGTGTGGAACAGGAGATCGGCGTAAGGCTGTTTCTGCAGTCTTGCGGGTTCCACACTGAGCTGTGGATTGGAAAATTCGAGTGTTCTGTCTTCCGAAAATTTGAGATCCATTCCATCGCGGAGAAACAACGGCTGTACGAAAATGCCCAGCCAGGCAATGTGTCTGGGATCGATCGTGTGGGCTTCCGGGGACTGCATGTGTTCCAGGCTAATCTCAACCGTATTGTGACCGGGACCAATCACAAAGCCGTCAAAGGTCCCTCCGGTATATGTGTCCTCCTTGGGATGATCGGCGTGACTTGACAGACGGACGTAAACAGATATCGGTTCGCGGTACCGATTCTCGACCTCAAAACGAAACGATCGCCATGAGCCCCAATCACCGAACGGCAGCCGTGACGTTTCGAATCCAGTAGTCTGATAGCCTTTCCAAAATGTGACATTTAAGACTCCGCTGCTCGATGCCTTTAGATCGCAATGACTGCGCGCCCAGAGCGTTGAAGCGCGACTCGGCGAGAAGAGTTCTGTGAAGCTCTTCGCCGTTTGTGCATCCGACTGGACGCAGCAAATGAATGAATTTGCGCTTGCGAGCAGCATCGCGACGATAGGCGTACGTGCTCTGCTCATCTCACGCCATTATCCGTCTGGCGATACCGGGCAAACAATGGATTAGAACTGTGGTCGCGGTGGAGATGACCACAAACCAGATCAGCCAATGCACATGCAGAATGGAGGCGGAGGGATACAGCACCTCGATCCAGGCAATGGATGAATCCGCGAGTGGAAGCTCATTGAGGTGCAGAAAGAACGCGGGCAGCGAACTTACGCGCCGTTCCGATAAATAGTGGAGACCTTCGCCCGCAGTGATGCTCTTTGTGACAGTCTGCTCCGCTCCGATCAGTTGCACATGGCCGGATAGGGGAGCTGTGGGTCGAACCCGCCAGCTCATTTGATTCGAGCGCACGACCCGCAGTCCAGCAGTTTCGACCTTGATCGACTCGGGCGTCTTCAGAACAACTCCGGAGCGAAGAGTTGCACCAGCGGTCCTAAATTGAACCGTCAGAACTGCCGCATGGCCAACTCTGAGCGGCGCCCGGCCATAACAAGCGTCCATTTGCGCCAGAAGCACGGCAAAGGGAACTATGAGAATCAGCGACGGGCGGGTCAAAAGCAGCAAAAGATGCCAGTTTTCCACGAACAGATCGCGCTGGGCCTGAAGTATGAGAACCGGTTCGTCGATGAAAAGCCGGAACTCCATCATGTGCGCCAGCATGCGGTTCATGGTGGCCTGAAGGGCCTGCCGGTCTAACCAGCGGCGGAAGACGAATATGGTCCCAAAAGCAGCAAGAATACTGACAATAGCCAAACTCCAGAGTGCTTCCCCGCCGAGATCGACCTGATTCATTCCAGATAGCCGAGTCCTTTTAGTTTCTTGATGAGGTCCTCCTTCGAATCCGCCTCTTCGAGCCCAGCAAGGTCCTTTTCCATGGCGTGCTCAATGAATTCCTCGAGCGAACTGTAGCCGGCCTTCTCCACAAGCATTCGCGCGCGATCACAGAGCGATTTGCTGAGCTTTACCGTGGTCTTCGAGCCCATGGTCAATCAGTCAACGCCTAGCACGATCAGTCACGCAAAGCGAACCAGCGATTTCCCTTCCATCCAAGATGGCCGCGGAATTCCAAAAAGATCCAAAGCTGTGGGCGCCATGTCCTCAATGCCAGGATCAATCGCGTCGAGCTTCCAGTTCGAGAAGAGCACTCCTGGAACCAGCACCGGATCAACGCAATGATCTCCGCTCCACGCTTTTAGATTGTCTTCGAAGATTCGTTGGGTGACTCTGCCGACGGCCGCATCCCAGCTCGCACGATAACCGGCGGCATAACCAACCACCAGATCTGGGGCAGCGCCTATATATGGTCCTTTATAAATTGCCGAGGAATCATAGAGCGCGCGGATGCCGATTTCTCCTGTGTCGTCGCGTAAGCTCGTTATCTTAGCGATCAGCTCCTGCTTCAAGCCGGGAGCTTCTTCCGGGTCTACAATGCCATGCGCTTCGCGACCCTTAAGATTCAGGTAAACACCCCCGAGGCCGAAAGTGTAAGCCCGAGTGCGGCTCCAGTCCACTCCGTCGAAGTACTCCGCGCCCTCCGCTCTTTCGCTTTGGAGCGCCAGATATCCGTGCTGAAGGAACCACGAGTTCAGGTTTACTCCGCGGCGGAATGAGCAGAAGCCGTGATCGGAAAGAACGAACAGCGCTGTCCGGTCGTCAACGTGCCGCAGCGTCTCGCCAACTAAGCGGTCCATATCGCGGTACAGCTGTTCGATAACTCCGCCGTACCGGCTCGCATATCCGTCACCAATGGCGGAATCGAGATGCCGATAGAACATGTGCTGCACGCGGTCGCTGGTATCAAACACACACGCGAGCACGCCGTGTCGAGTACGCTCCAGCGCTCCGAAAAACATCGATTCCCGCTCGCGCTGGATTAGCTTCACCTGCTTTAGAAAAGCTTCTTCGTCGATAGCTCCTTCATTGAGTGCCCAGGTATCTTCCGCCATCCCGAGCGTGGCGAAAGATCCGAGAGCCTTCGCCAGGTAAATCGCGTAAAAACGGGGATGGCTGATGGGGAGCGCAGGGTTCTCTGGGTCGATCTCGATGGGCGTTACATACAGCGATAGTTCTGGTTCAGTACTGGTGAGCAGAAAACGTGCGATACCGTGCACGCAAGATCCGCCTTTCGCGTAGAAGCGCAGACGGATCCAAGGCGTATATTCGCCCATCGAGAGCGGATAAGAGTCTCCTTGAATATTCAAGAGCTCGCGCACTGCTGGAGACGTACCGAATTTCGAAGGGAATGCGCATTGGGCCTGCGCCTTGAACGAGCTCATTATCCGGGCCGAGCAACGAACCTTGAAAACAGTCTCCCATGGGCAGCAAGGGATACCGCGTTCCACCTTCGGGCGACCCGTTCTCTACCGCAGTTGAAAACCAGGAGAACGTGCCTTGCGTTCCGCGAAGGTCAGGCGTAGACATGGCCGAGAGCAGGCGACCCTTGAACTGGTCCGGCGGAAACGTAACCGGTACGCGGAGAATCGTGCTGGATATGGCATGCCGGCTCAGAATCTTCCAGAAAGGCTCACTCTTCCGACGCAACTCTACGGATGGCCGAGATAACGGAATACGATATCTGCCGATACGCAAGAGGCGGCGAGATGGTTTCACGGCCGCGGAAGAGATCTCGGGCGCATAGGATCTAAGATCGCGATTCAGAAAGTCAAAAATGTTGTGCTTCGCCGGGTTTACACCGGTAGCAAAGGTGGACCAAGCAACAGGCGAAAGGGCGGGAAACGTGGTCCGGAGGCGGTGGTAAGAACCTGTTTCCTTCAGGTGCTTCAGATTGGGCAGCTTCCCTTCGGACATAAATTTCTCTGTGAGCCCAGGATCGAGGCCATCGAGGCCAAGGAAGATGGCTTTCTTCAGCCGCGCTTTGCCGAATCTGCGCTGGCGCCGAATCAGCAGCCAAAGCATTCGGAACGGCCAGACGAGAAACGAGACGAAGCTCGCCAACAAAGACAGAAGAACGGTCAAGAACGAGCCCAGAAAGGCGAATCCGGCGCCCGGGCCGATATAGGCGAGCTGCATTTGCGAATGCCGGCCAGCGTGGAAACTGGCCAGCAGAACAACGACTATCGCCAGTGCGATCACGAGGGCCCCATACCGGCGCGGGCCATTGCGGTCATCTCAGTTTCCCTTCCAGAAAAGGCACCTCGAACACCTTCGGATGTTGTATCGGGCCATGTCCGAAGTAACCGTCTTCGCCAAACAGCTCGCCGTGATCGGATGTGATCGTGATGTACGTGTTTCTCGGAACTAAGTCGAACAGTTCTTCCACCACGTTGTCGAGATACTTTACCGCGTCAATCTGGCGTTGCCGGAGCATGCGAAGTTTGGAATCGTCGAATATTCTCTTGCGGGTCCGGCGAAGTTTGCCGCCAACAAGCTGATCGTCCAGATGTTTGAAAACACCATGGACGCCATGGATTCGCGGCCAATTCTCTTCGGGCTCACTGGGCAGCGCGTAAGGATAGTGTGTCTCGCCGACATTCAGGAGATAGAAGGACGGCTGTTCTTCGGGAAATGTCATGTTGGTAAGCATGGCACGCATATCGTTGTGCCGGTCCATCAACTTGTATGTATCGAAGCCACTGTTGAGAACTGTGAGGGGATTCAGGACCGGCAACGACACCAATGCGTTCGTGCGATATCCGAGACTCTGTAGGAGTACCGGAAGGTATAGCCGGGGTACGAATCGCTTGAACTCCAATCGCTCGGAACCGAGCCGTTCATTAAACTTCAGAAAGTCACGTTGATAGTAGTCCGAGGCAAAGACATCGCGTGGACTGCTATGAGGCATCAATCCCATCAGGAGATTGTAGTGGGACGGTGCAGTCCATGAGGCATAAGACCAGCGCCGCTCCAGCATTCCCAGCCTACGTATGGTTTTGGGCTGCGCTCGCGTGAAGGAATCGTGCCGGCAGCTATCGAAAACGACAAGAATGTAGTTATTCGTGGGCCGTTCCAAAGTCACTAATGAAAGTACTACCTTTCTGGTTTGACTCGACTGACTGATGCGCGGGCAATGCGAACGCGAGGACCGTCCAGCGGCTTGCTGCCGAAGGAGCCGCCTCCGACCCTACAATAACCCCTATTGTCGTCTATCGTTGCGTGCAGCCGATAGCTACCCAGCGGCTCTCTTTATTTGCGAGGCGACCGCTTCAGTCTCTTTCATCGTCTACGTCTCTGAAGCTCGAAGTAGCCGCAGAGCCGGCGGTCAACTGTAGCATGGCCGTGTCAGTTACTGGATTTTGATGCTCTTGAAATCTCCGGTCTCATCGAATGAACCCACTCCAACCTTCCCCGCCCGGAGGCTCAGATCAATCGCGTGAAGGGCTGGTACCGGTTGTCCGTTGACCATTACCTGAACAGTCCCGGCTTGGCCGTCATATATCAACCGAACGTGGTACCAGCGTTTCGTCGCCGAAAATGCCGGAGGTCCTTCTTCCGAGCTAATTCGAACCCGCTCGCCGCCATACACATGAAAGATGCCATTATGATGCGGTTCATAGCTAGCGCGATCAGTTGAGAGATGGGCGTAGTCAAAATGCGCGGCGTCACGGTAAGCAAACACCAAGATCAGTGAGCTTTCAAGCGGCTTTGCATCAAGATCCATGGTGACGTGTTCGAATTCCGGTGTGTCAGCAAGCGCAAATTGAATTGGCCGTCTGGGTCCGGGCAGCGGACCTCTTGGCGCAAGCAGATGCAGTACGGTTACATTGTGGACCTGCTCTACCCGCCAGTCTGAAACGTTCGGAACCGTCCACTTATGTCCAAACGCGTTGAAAGTATCGCTTGCGCCCAGCGTACTAATAGCAAGCATCAGAACGATTAAGGCCCTAGGCGTTAAGAGGTGATCCGTAACCGCAGTCGGATCGACCTCCGACTGTCGCTTCCTTCCTGGGGAAAAGCTGTTGATGAGCCATGGAAAGTCAGAATTCGAATTGATGCTGGCGATCGGCAAAAGCGCCTTCGTGTTTTGATCCACCCGATGCTGAAATCTCGAGCTCCGCGAGTCTGCCGCCGAGATTGCAGGCGAAAGAAGGAGAAACTCAAAACGCTTTGGCATTAGACAGCTATGCGAAGCAGACGAGCGGCATTTTCTGAATACATTTTGCGAAGAATCCCATCCGGCAATCCCAGCCCGTAGATGCGCCAGCGCCCTTGCGGAGGTGTTTTCGCCGGTGCGTAATCAAAGTATTCGTCTTCGCTTTCAAGAAAACGAAAATAGATCTCGTAGAGTAAGTCGCCGAAGTACTGCTGGGGGACATCTTTTCCATGCGGGGTGGCGTCCGTGCCGAACAGGATTCGATCCTGGTACTTATCGAAGAATTTGCGAGTGGCTCGGGGTTGGCGCCCCAATTCACCTATACGCGCCGCAATATCTACGGTCATATTCGCGAAACGGTCGAGGGCCTCCGATACATTGTCGAGATTCTCGGCAAAGTTTCCGACATGCAGAATGATGAACTGCGTGTTCGGATGCCGTCCGATCACACGATTTCGCGCCTCGAGCAGATCGGCTTTGCTGGGATAGTCGTTGCCATAAAATGACCAGTCGGGATGGTTGTGCAGCTCTTCATATCGCTCGTTGAAGCGATCAGTCGGGAGGAAAAATGCAACCGGATCGGAGATGTGCATGGCAACCGGCATATTTAGTTGCCCGCACGCTTCCCACATTGGATCGAAGCGCGGATCGTCCACCCGGACGAGTTGGCCCGACGTGATGTTCGCCCGCAGAAAGAGGCCCAGAGTTTTCAAGATTTTCAGACCGCGAGCGCCGACGGCATGTGCGTGAGCGATAGCGTCCGCCTGCAACTTCGGATACGCTGGTTCCAAAAAGCGGTTGTAGGAAGGTTCAGTAAAAGTATAAAACCGGCCGGGGTGAATTTTGTCGTACTTCGCGATCGCATCTTCTAGGCCCTCGCCAGCTCCTCCTGTGAGGTTGACGAGAGCACGAAGATTCTTCCTCTCCATAACGGGCAGCAATTCGGAAGGAGATGCCAGGAAGGTTCGCTCATCGGCGAGTGACACTCCATTTTCGGATTCCAAAGACCACGAGAGATGGGTGTGAATATCGATGACCGGGTAACGCGCACGCGGAATATGAGTCTCTGATACGTGCAGCATGCTTCGGGGCTCGTATTCGCTAAGCGGTAATGACGCTTCTTGTGTTCCGGCGTCCGAAATTGTGTCACCGTCCGACGATTGCGCGGCGCTGGCGCAGAGTAAAGTCGATCCGAGTCCGTGCAGCACCTCACGTCGGCTGGTCATCAAGCCATCGCTCCACTCTGCTTCTGTACGGTAGTATGCGACGCCATGAATTCAAGTGCTTGGGCTGCGGATGGCTGGCCGGCCGATCCGCCTGATGCCAGTGTAGAGAGAGCGCCGCAAGCGGCAGCAAAGCGCATAGCTTCGCATAGCCCCTCTCCGGCGAGCCAGGCGCGAAGAAATCCTGCATTGAAAGTATCCCCTGCTCCGGTGGTGTCCACCGCCTTTACAGGAAACGCGGGTACGGCGAAGCTCTGTTCCTCCTGGAGAGCCATACAGCCTTGCGCGCCCAGTTTTGCCACGATCAATGTCCGCCCGTTCTTTAGGGCGTGCAACCCTTCAGCGGGAGTGCGCTTTTGACTCAGAGCCTGCAACTCAACCTCGTTGGGGAGAAAAACGTCCACTTCGTCTAAGATGCCGATCAGGTCTTGCCCCCAGGCGTTTTCGGGATCGAAGCCGGGATCGAGCGATGTCGTGAGGCCATGTTCGTGTGCTCGCTCTAGTAGCGCCTTCAGCCCAGGGCGAAGTCCGCGTTGAAGAAAGAACGATGAAACATGCAGATGATCGAAACGCTTCAGATCTTCAATTTGAATGTCGCTGGCGTGAAGCTCCGCACTGGAGCCAAGATACGTGACCAGGGCGCGATCCTTCGATGAGGTGATGGAGACTGTGATACCGGTCTTGAGCGTTGAGAGCCGGGCGACTAAGGAACAGTCAACGCCGGCAGCGGCCAGTGAGTTCAAACATAGATCGCCCCAAGCGTCCTGGCCTACTTTGCCGATGAAGCTCACGCCGGCCCCTAGCTTTGCGAGTGCCGATGCGCAAATGGCTGACGCACTGCCGAGCGTAAGCGAGATATCTTCGACCAGCACTTCGCGACCTAGTGTAGGGAATGAAGAATAGTTCTGGAGAACCAGGTCGACGTTCAGCTCCCCCGCGATTAAAACCTTCACGCTAGCTTACCTTCCGGCCGATATAACTTGAAGCTCTCGACCACACGGCTAATAACTCCGCCTTCGGACGGTGAATCAGGATGAAGCCCTTCTTTGAGGCAGCGAAAGAAACCGAGGATCTGACCCACTACCACATCGACGACAGCGCTATTCTCATCCCCAAGCTCCCGTAATCCGACACATTCGATGGCGACATCCCCGGTCCCCAGCAGATCGGGCGGAATGTCTTCACCCACAATGAGCTTCGACATACCCAGACGTTTACGATTCAGATCGCGGATCAGATCGGTTTCATATGCGCGGACTGTCGAACTGGAAGACAGAAAGCATACGACGAGTGCGTCGTTGTGAACGTAGCTCATAGGCCCGTGCCGAAGGCCCAGGTAGCTTTCGCAAAGGGTGGTCACGCGCCCGGCCGTCATCTCCAGCATTTTGAGCGAGGCCTCACGCGCCGCACCCAATCTTGCACCGCTCGCCAAGAATACCGCCCGGCGGAACTCCGTGGCGGCCACTCGCGCCAAACGTGCCGAAATGATGCTCTATAAGAGCTTCGACCATACGACTCAGCCGTTCGCATAATGCGTGATAAGCCTGCGGCGCATCGACCAGCCCCAGAAAACGAGCGGCTGTTACCAAGCTGGTGAAACTGCTTGTCATTACCAGGCTGCGGTCGTTTGTTCTTTCGTCCAAAACGATCACATGAACTCGCGGATTCGAGCGGAACGCTTCAGCCACCTTACCGCTTGGATTGCATGTGACGATCAGGTGGCGGATAGCCGGTTCAGATTCGAGCAACAAGGACACAGCGGCCGCACTTTCAGGACTATCACCGGAACGCGCGAATGAGACCAAGAGCGCCGGCCGCTCGGGCGCCAGAGCCTTGCCGCCGTGGGTCAGTATCGCTCCACTTCCAACAGTTTGAGTTGAAATGCCCAGTTCATTTTGAAGCGGGAGGCGAACGCAGACTGCGACGTATTCGGAACTGCCGGAGCCGGTGAGCAGCAGCGAACGGATGCTCGTGAGCGCCTGTTTCACAGCGTCGCGGGAGCGCAGCATGCATTCACACGTTGCGGTCAATGTCGCGGGCTGCTGACAAATTTCTCGGAGAGTATCGAAATAGCCCGAGCGCCGCTGCTCAGATTCGGGCTTTGCAAGCAATTCTCCCAAGCTCATCATCACAGGGTTACTAATCACTGGACATGTCCGGGCTCGAGCACCGGAGAGGAGATATCAAGTGGCCGATCCGTACCGTTCACAGAGCCGTGCCAAACACTTCCGCCAAACGTCGTCACATAGATGCTGCTTTCGGCGGCAGGATCCGGAATCACACGGTGACCCCATTTGAAATTGAAGCCCGGAATGCGGGTCCAGTGTTCGCCGCGATCCGTGGAGCGCCACGCAGAGGATTCGAAGCCTGCTGCGTAAAGCGAATTCGGATTGCGAGGGTCAATCGTCACGTCATAGACATGCTGATCCCGGCCGAGTACCTGCCTCCAACTATTGCCGCCATCATCCGACAAGTAAATACCCCCGCCTTCGCCATGCAGGCCAACCGCTCGCGCCCACGCGGCCAAGTACAGGCGCCGCGGAGAATTTGGATCGATTGCCAACCCGTTCGGCGCGTTCACGCCTTCCGGCATGCGCACAGGGGTCCAGTTCCGCGCGCCATCTGTCGACCGATAGATTGCTCCATCGTCCGTCATTGCCAATGCTGCCGTTCTCCGACCGCCGCGCTAAAAGGACATACAGAGTTCCATCCGGCGCCTGCGCCAACCGCCAGGCGAAGGGTTGTTGCTGAGTGATGCCGTGATTCGTCAGCGTCCAGTTTCGCCCATCATCCGTGCTCTTGTAAACACCGCGTCCGAACGCCGCGGCATAGAGGGTCCGGGCATTCGGTGAGCTTCTCGGGTCAAGCAGAATGTGCGTGGGGGCAGTTTCTTCCATTCCGGAATTCGAAGTCTTCCAGGCCTTGCCGCCATCATCACTCCGGCAGACGCCGCCCTGGTAAGTAAGGACCGACCTGTGACGCCACATCTTGGGACGCGGCAGATCATGTGTGCCGCTGTTTACGCTCCACATTCTGCCGCGAACGACGGGATCAAACACGACCCAATATGTCGTGTTGACCCAGCGTTTAGGTACGCCGGCAGTAGAGCTGATCCAGGACTTCCCGCCATCTTCGCTACGGAAGAGCCCAATATCGGTGTAGGTGATGAATTTACGCCTGCGATCGAACGGATCGAAGTGAATTCCATAGCTCGTGGTTACGTCGAGACCGGTGCTGGTCCAACTGTTCACCGGTACTTTGCGCGAATAAACTGCCGTCCAGGTGAGTCCGCCATCGGCGGTTTTCATTGTCCTTCCAAGATCGGTGGCATAGCAGAGATTCGGATCATCGGCAGCAACGCCGAGCATAAGCGGATTATCGCCCCAGCCCGGACCAAAACGTTCAGTGATCCACGCGTCGTGTATGTTCCCGGCGGGATTGCGATCCTCTTTCCACACTAGACTCCAGCTATGGCCGTAATCGGTTGTTTTGGCGACGCCCTGCCAGTTCCCGCCATCCAGCACGAGCTGGCTGAACGACAAATATGCTGTTCCCGCGTGGCGCAGGCTAGTTGCAACCGCTTGTACGTGCGCGCCACGACCCGGCAAGACGCATTTCTGCCAGGTAGCGCCGCCATTCCGAGAGACAAACGCCCCCTGGTCCGAAACTGCATATAGAACCGTGTTGCTGGGACCATCAAAGCCGGCGGAAAGGCTCGTAAAGGTGATCGATGCCGGAGCTGGCAATCTTCGGATACCGGAAGCACTTTGCCAAAAGATTGAATGCTTCCCGCCCAAAAGGATTTCTTCTCCAGTGCGCTCAGGACTGGGATTCACCCAGATATGGCGCACCGGCTCTTCGAGACGTCGTTTCCGTTCCCAATGATCTCCGGAATCGTAGGAGACGAACAGAGCAGCATCCGCTCCCTTCGAAGCGCCTACATACAGCGTGCGCGAATCGCGGGGATCGACCGCGAATGCGGTAATCGAACCCAACGGGTCCGGTTCGGCCACGATGGTCTCGTCGGCGTGGTCAGAAGCCATCTGGATAGCCTTGACCTGTGACGCTTTGGGATAGAGTAGCTTCCACGTTTCTCCGCCATCAATGCTTCGCCAAAGAGCAGTTGCGTCCGCATAGATCACGCTGCGGGTCTTTCGGGTCGAAGGCGAAGAACTTCACCGTACCTCGAAGATTGAACATGCGCCAGGATTTACCGCCATCATGGGTTATGTACGCGCCCGTCATATCGCATGAAACCAACACCGTGTTCGGATCGTGCGGGCTGATGGTTGGATTGTACTGCGCACCTCCGCCACCGGGACCGGTCACCTGGAAATTGCCGGGACGCGCAGCAAAGCAGGCCAAGCAAAAAAGGAAGAGGGCAGCAAAGTATCGGATTTGCGAAATCATTTGATTCCTTGCTTCTCTTTTCGATAATCTTCTTTTGTCTAATCTCTAAGAAACTGCCGTCCCTGCCGGCTCTCCGCGAACTGGAGATTCGTCTTGGTATTTTCAAAGCTATCACCTGGGCGTGCGAACAGCCCCTTATCCAGATGGCTCAATCACCATGAATCTCAAATCCGAAGTCGATCGTAGCTGGCGTAAGAGAGTGTGATGAACGCAATCGTGGCTCACGGTGGCGGCCCCACGTCGGTGATCAACGCCAGCCTCGCTGGTCTCATCGAAACATGCAGAGAACAAGCGTCTTTCGCGGCCCTGTATGGCGCGCGTTTCGGTATACGCGGATTGTTGGATGAACAGTGGGTCGATTTGCTCGGCCTGAATGCGCAACTTGTCCAGCAGATCGGTCAATCGGCCGGTTCGGCCCTCGGTTCCAGCCGTCAGAAACTGCAGGATGGCGATTATGGCCGCATGCTGCAGATCTTCGATCACAGGAAAATTCGGTGTCTCTTTTACACCGGCGGCAACGGCTCTATGGACACCGCTCTCCAGATTGCGCGCGCCGCGCGAGACTCGGGTTACGACTTGCGAGTGATCGGAATTCCAAAGACGATCGACAATGATCTCTGCGTCACCGATCACACGCCGGGCTATGCGTCAACCGCACACTTTTTCGCGATCGCCGCACGGGATGTCGGTGAAGACAACCGTTCACTTCCTGCGCCCATCTGCGTACTCGAAGTGCTGGGGCGAAATGCAGGATGGATTGCTGCTGCTACGGCCCTCGCACGGAAGCGCACGGACGATGCTCCGCATCTGATCTATTTCCCGGAGAAGCCTGTGAGTCTCGACCAGATTGCCGACAATGTGGATCGTGTGTACAAGCGGTTGGGCCGCGCAGTAATCGCTGTCTGTGAGGGTCAACGCGATGAAAGCGGTAACGCATTTGGCGCGGACATCGATCGCGCCGGCAGCGCTGTTCACCAGCTAGCCTCGAATCTGGGCCATACGCTCGCACGATTGGTTTCCGCCAAACTCGGCTTGCGCGCACGAGCGGAAAGACCCGGGTTGTTTGGCCGTTGCTGCGGACCTCTTTCCAGCGAACTCGATCGCGCAGAAGCATGGGAATGCGGGCGCTCCGCCGCACAGCGCAGCGGCAGAAAATCATTCGGGGGTGATGGTCGCCATTCGACGGGAATCGAGTACGCCATACCGTAGCACCACGTTTCTTGCCCGTCTAGAGGACGTCGGGCGATCCGAGCGCCTGCTGCCGCACGATTTTATTGCGCCTGAAGGGAACGACGTCACACAATCTTTTCTGGATTACGTTTCACCGCTGGTTCCGGAGGTAAAAAGCTATGCCCGGATATAAACTCGCGTTGGTCCTCAGTGCGTCGCTGACCTCGGTGGCCAGTTTGTGCGCACAGCAGAGTGCCCCCGCTTCGGATTCCGCGAGGCGTGGCCGGAGTCAATTTGCTCAGACCTGCGGTTTTTGCCACGGCCAGGACGCAAACGGCGGCTCTGAGGGTCCTAATCTCATGCGTTCAGCGCTTGTTCGGCACGACGAGAACGGAAACTTGATCGCTCCGGTAATCCGCGATGGCCGCCCGCAAAAGGGCATGCCGCCCGTTCCTCTCAGCGATAGCCAAATCGCCGACATCATCGCGTTTCTTCACCGGCGGCTTGAAGAGTCAGACCTCAGAAGTCCGGCGAATCCACGTGAATACGAACTCACTCTGTTTACCGGAGATGCGGCGGCAGGAAGAACGTTTTTCTATGGAGGCGGTGAATGTTTCCACTGCCACTCGCCATCGGGCGATCTCGCCGGTATCGCGAAGAAGTACGCGCCTGCCGATCTTCAGGCTCAGTTTCTATATCCCTCGGATGTTAAGAAGACAGCGAAGATAAGGACAACTTCAGGAACGCATGTTACCGGAACGCTCTTCTACCAAGATCAGTTCAATATCGCGATCAAGGACGACCTTGGCTGGTATCACTCCTGGCCCCGTTCTCAAGTGGAGCTTGAAATTCACGATCCGCTCGCGGCTCATCTGCGGTTGCTATCCAAGTACAGCGAAGCCGATGTGCATAACGTGTTTGCCTTTCTGGAGACGTTGAAATGAGATGGTTCGCCCTTGCCCTGATCGGCGCATCCTCTGTTTATGCGCAAGGTCTGGATCCGGCCGCGCTACTGAAGCCGACCGTCAATACCTGGCCCTCCTATAATGGCGACTATTCCGGCCGCCGGTACAGTACGCTCACGCAGATCAACAGAGGCAATGTTCAATCGCTCGGATTGGCGTGGGCCTTTCAAACTCATTCGACGACCCTCAAATCGACGCCGCTCGAAGTGAATGGAATCCTGTACTTCACGACCCCGGATAACGTTTGGGCTATCGACGCACGTACAGGCCGTCCGATCTGGCACTATAATCGTCCATCGCAAGGCGACCACGTCGGCCAACGCGGCGTAGCGATGTTCAAAGAGCGCCTTTATTTCGGGACACCGGATGCGCACTTGATTTGCCTGAATGCGCGTGACGGAAAACAGATCTGGGATATCGAAATCGCCGATGTTCAATTCGGCTACTACATCAGCATTGCTCCTTTGATCGTTAAAGGCCGCGTGATCATCGGCACATCCGGCGATCAAGCCGATGTTCCGCATTTTCTCGAAGCACTGGATCCCGAGAGCGGAAAGGTGATCTGGCGCTGGGACAGTCTTCCGAAACCCGGCGCTCCCGGGTCCGAAACATGGCCGAATGAGGAATCACTGACGCATGGCGGAGGCCCTACCTGGATGACTGGGACCTACGATCCTGACTCGAACCTCCTCTATTGGGGAACCGGCAATCCGCATCCAGTGCTTGCCGGGGTTGGGCGAGCGGGCGCAAATCTCTACACATGCTCGATAGTGGCGCTGAACGCGGATACCGGCAAATTGGTCTGGTACTACCAACCATCACCGCACGACACACACGATTGGGACGCGGTGGAGACACCGGTATTATTCGATGCCGAATTCCGTGGCCGAACTCGCAAACTCCTCGCGCAAGCCAGCCGGAACGGCTATTTCTTTCTGCTCGATCGCACAACTGGTGAGCATCTTCTCACTGCGCCTTTCGTGCCGACTGATTGGGCTGCGGGTCTCGACTCTAAGGGCCAGCCCATTCCAAACCCAGCAAAGGAGCCACAGCTTGACGGCGCACTGGTCAACGCATACGAGGAGGGCGCCACGAACTGGATGGCTCCGAGTTTCGATCCTGAAACGAAGCTTTTCTATGTGAACGCCCAACAGGGTTTCACGGTCTATTACCTCGCTCTGAGCGCTGACCAAAAGCCAGAAGGCCACCAAGGAGGCGCTACGAGTCCACTGTGGTCTAAAGCGCGTCTGGTTGCAATCGACTTTCAAACGGGAAAAGTTCGCTGGAAGTTGGATGAGGAGGAAGGAGCCGCGCATCCAGGCATCTTGACCACTGCCGGACATCTTCTGATCACGGGAGATGTTTCGGGCAATTTGCTCGTCCTCGATCCGGAGAACGGACGAACTCTGTGGCACGTTTATGCAGGCGGCGCAATGGGCAGTTCGCCGATGACTTATGAATTAGATGGCCGCCAGTTCATCTTAACGGGCGTCGATAGTGTTATGTATGCCTGGGCTTTGCCGGATAGACGCTGAAGTACACCAGCTAATTGAGCCACCGATCCAGATTGCTCTGGACGAATTCATTGTCTTGCAGAGCTGGATAACTGGCGCATACTCGATCTATATCCTCGACCTGGCCAGGCGAAAGGTCCTCTTTGGGATCGAGACACCAACGCCCGGCGAGTCGGACGGGAGGGTCTGCCAGCAACCTAGAGTTTGCTCCACGTGTCTTCTGATATGTAAATCGCGAAACGGCAATGATGCGTTTCCGCCCTCCAGCTTCGTCTCCCGCGCGCTTCACGAGCTTTGCCAAAGCAGGCCGCATCTTACCGGCGGCGCCTAGAAGGGATGTTAATGCTGGGGAGCGTCAGACAAGCATTGACTTACGATACGAGAGGCGAAAACGCAAATCTAATGACGAAGAAAATGAGGTATGTGCCCATTCTCAAAACGATTGTGTAGAGATCTCTCTTCACTAACCGGACTATTGCTAATCGTGCTTGTCTCCGGTGCTTCAGGTGCAACGACGTCGCCGCTGTTCAGTCGAGGTTACGCTGCGCTTCCGTCGCCACAGGTGGTGAATTTAGGTCCGCGAGATTTCGAGTTCACGGGGGCGTGGCGGGTCGAGATTGGGCCAGGGATAGCGCCGACGGATATTGCCGTGAGCAGTTTATACCAGGAATTGCAGGAGCGCTTTCATCTGAAGTTGGACAGCTCCGGGACGGCCGGTGTGCTTCGTCTGGGAGTCACGTCGAATGCGGTAGCCGTCAGGCGTGCAGCGGATACGGACAAAACAGCGTTAGCGGAACAAGCCTATCGGCTGGATTTAGGCGCGGATCGGATAACCATTACAGGCAACACGACAACGGGGCTGTTCTACGGCGTGCAGACGCTGGTGCAACTGCTGAAACCGGAGAACGGAAGGCTCTGGCTTCCCGAAGGCCGGATTGAGGACTGGCCGGACCTGGAGTTACGGATCGTCTATTGGGACGATGCCCATCACTTAGAGCATCTGGATGTTTTGGAGGCAGCCGTGCGGCAAGCGGCGTTTTACAAGATTAACGGTTTTTCCATCAAACTGGAGGGTCACTTTCAATACCAGCATGCCAAGCCGATTGTGGAGCCGTATGCATTGACGCCCGCCGAGTTGCAGGAATTGACAGATTACGGGCTGAAATATCACGTGCAAGTCATTCCATATCTGGATGGGCCTGCGCACGATGCCTTCATTCTGAAGCATCCTGAATACGCGGACTTGCGCGAATATCCAAACAATAACTACGAGTTCTGCACCACCAACCCGCAAACCTATCAAGTGTTCGAAGGAATGATGCAGGATCTGCTAGAGGCGAATCGGGGTAGCAAGTATTTTGTGCTCTCGACCGACGAGCCCTACTATGTAGGACTGGCTAATAATCAGCAGTGCCACGAAGCCGAACGGGCCAAACAACTGGGAAGCGTAGGTAAGCTGCTGGCTGAGTTTGTGACCAAAACGGCCGGGTATTTGCATGAGCGCGGCCGAACTGTAATCTTCTGGGGCGAATATCCACTTAAACCGGACGATATTGGTTCTCTCCCCTCCTACCTGATCAACGGCGAACTATATGGGCCGCAGTTTGACCCCGCATTCCGTGCACACGGAATCCGGCAGATGATATACACCTCGACGGAAGGTGAAGAGCCGCTATTTCCGCAATATTACATTTTGCCGTCTTCCGATCGTCTGCATCCCAAGCCCGATGCTGAAGGCCGCGTGCAAGAGATGTTTGAGCACGCTTCATTCACTTCGCTAGCTAACTTATCCTCTGCGCGCCCTGACTTCGCGCAAGCTAAACAGGCAGAGGTTATGGGTGAATTCTTAGCGGGCTGGGCTGATGCGGGATTGCATCCGGAGACATTCTGGTTAGGGTATGTGACCGGGTTGGCAACCGCATGGCGTCAAGGTGCGCCGAGTCCCTCCGAACTGGAAAGCACTTTCTACAGCTTGTTCTACGGCCCCGGAGCGAGCCGGATGGGCAGGCTCTATCAAATGATGAGCGAACAAGCCCAATTTTGGGAGGATAGTTGGGAGACGGGGCCATCCAGTGCGCGAAGCCCAATCTTGGGTAACTCTTATGGCATTTTCAATCCTCCGAAACGGGCCTACGACCAATTTCTTCCTGAACTTCCAGTGCCCTCGCCGGAACTCCTTCATCTGGGGTTCGATTGGCATCGCGACAACCAGAAGCGTCTGGAGCTAGCGGGCAAGTTTCTTGCCCAAAACGACGACTTAATCGAGCTATTGAATTCCAACCTTTTACAGGTGCAATTCAATCGCTACAATCTCGAAGTCTATCTCTCAATCGCCGGACTTTACCGGCAAAACCTGGTGATGCTTCAGGATCTGGGCCGGATTTCCGATGCGCTGGAAGCCGCCGAGCAGGCGGCCGGAAAGGCTGACCCGGAAAAGGCTATCGCCTCGCTAGACGGTGCAATCAATATTGCCGAGAACATTCGCCAGCAGCGGAACGAGGCTCTTCAAAATGCCACCGAAACCTGGTACAAGACATGGTTACCTCGCGTACCCGAAGCAAACGGCCGGCACTATCTCAACTCCGTGGATGACGTGAAGGATCATCAGCCGGTTCGCACCGTTGATATGCGCTATTTGGTATATCGCGAACTGCTTTATCCGCTAGGAGATTGGGTGCACAAAGTGGTAGACGCTAGGAACCGATATGCCAGGAAAAATAGACTACCCCAGCGCAGCCAAGCCTTCGACTGGCAGGATACTTTCTTCATTGGTACTTCCCAGCGCATGCCTGATGAGTCGACCAATTAGAGAACCGGCTTGACAGAATTCGGTGCAGCAGGCTGGCTCAAGGCTGTTTAGCTGAGCTCTCGTTAACCTTCGCGGTCCCATCGGCATCGCTGACCCGAATGGCCCCCAATCCGTACCAGCCATCCTCCCCTCGGCCTTGAATGGCAAGACGAATGCCGGGCTGAAGGGTGATCGGGTCGAGCATTGCGACGCTTAATTCATAATCACCAGGCGGCAGACTCTCAGGCATGAAGAGAGGACCATCGAAAATCGCATCACCAGGCAGCCATTTCCGGATATCCACATCCGTGCGTACGACGCTCGAGTGATCCCTCGAACGGAAGCGAAATGCCAGCACAAATGCACGATAAATCGGAGCGACTCCTTCGTTTACCCACCAGGTTTTCACGCTTATGGAATCACCGGCCGGGACCTGCTCCTGCCATTCGGCGCGTCGCAAGGCAAAGCGATAGCCCATTTTTCGCTGGAAATCATCGAAGTCATTCTTCCAGGCTTTGGGGATAGCGTTCGACTTCACGTTGAGCGTACTCACGTGCCATCGGAGTGCTTCGCTGAGAATATACTTGACGTCCCATCCGTGGCGAAACCAGGATTCCGGGACACCGCACGTTTCCATAGATACGGGGGCGTTCCTCCAGACGTCGCCGATACCGGTCCTTGCAATTTGTTCAGGATAAAAGTCGAGCATATGTGACCATGATTTCCGCAAATCGCCTAAGCAGTCGAACCGCCACCCTGATCCGTGTGAAGTTCCATATATGAGAGCTTCAGGTTCATCGAAATTCATCAGAAGTGGTGTTTTCCGGAAGGCTTTCAGGTAGATATCGATCAGTTTGCGTTGGACCTCGAAATCGGGCATGTAGTCACTCCAGCCCTCGCCCCAATAGCCGACAGTCGAGATGTCGATGCTGTCAAGATCGGGATGTCCGTCATACCGCTTCGCTAACTGCTCGATCAGCTCGCTCCAGTACTTGAAATACAACGGGTCACTGAAATCAGGCTGCCAGATATTACTGTCCTTTGAGGCATTGCTGTTCGCTCGATGTGCGCCAGAATGGCGATACCATTCCGGCAAAGGGTGTTTAGGGTCGTACGGCATCAGGCGGATGGCAAGACGTTGCCCGTGCCGCCTTGCTTCGCGCAGCGCGAGATCGATGATGCTCCATTGAACCTCGCCTTGTGTAGGCTCGAGCGTTGCCCAGTGCCAGCGGCAGTAAGCGACTGTCGATTCCGGAAACTCAGGTCTACTGCTCGGGGAAGCAAGAATCCGTGTCGGTCCTTCTTCCGACCAGTCGATGCCTTGATTTAAAGCGTCACCGTTGTAACGCTGAAAGGTTTGGATCCCCATTCCCGGGTTGATCAAAACGTCGGGGATTTCGGCCGGCCGGACAGTGATACTCCCGGCTTGTACGAGAGTGGCGAAAAGTAGCAGCAAGGATGCTGTGGGCCATTGAAAATTGGGCATAGAAGGTAATCGAAGAATATCCGAGTATGAGCCAACTCGCGATCTGGGTGGGCCGCGGCCGCGTGACACTGAGTGGACGGCGAGCGCGTATCTACGACCCACGCGCTCATGCGAGCGTCTTGCGAGCCCATTCCAGAACAACCGTGTCGATCGGGTCCGGCTCGACGCGGAAACATAGTTCATCTGGATGATTGGCACTTCCGTATGCGCGAACTGCCGACGTGTAGTTCTGATGAACGTCACTAAGCGGAACTGCCTCGCCCTGCGCTCCGACTGGATTGATAACCCAGAGGGCGCGCGGCGCAACCGCTCCGCACAGTTCCGGCAGGTCGAATTCACGTAGCATGCCGAACGCAACGCTAGAAAGTGGGAGATTGTAGTCCTTCGATGCAACTACCGAATCGAGAGTAAGCAGCGTTCGATTCAGCATCATAGATCGAATGCGCGGATCAAGGACAGCTCCCGCAATACAAGGCAAGCCGCTTGTCCCCGTCCCGAACACGCCGATACGCGACCGGTCCACGTCCCTTCGGCCTTCGAGGTAAGCGAGTCCGCGCAGTAAGTCCCAGGTCTGCTGGCCGATGATAGGCGAGCCGAGGCTGAGGTTCACAAGCGAGTAAGCCAGCTCCACACCGTGCCCGTAAAAAAGCGGTCCCGAGCTTGGAAATCGCGGCCGCGTGGCACCGTTCGTCCGCAGGTCTATCGAGAAGATCGCGAAGCCGGCACTTGTGAATCGTTGAACGAGCGGCCATTGCTCGAACAAACCATCCTTGCCTCGATCTTCGGTCATGAGAACGACCGGGAAGGCCGACCCCGTGGCGGAGGGCGTTATAAACCAGGCCGGAACGCGGATACCGGGCTCAGATTCGTATTCGACATCCTCGACGATTACATCGCCGTACGTCTTCCCCGGTAAAGAAGTGCCACGCACGGACGCTGCGGAGGCTGGAATATCCAGTATTTTGCGAAGCGCTGTTTGAATCTGATCTTTGCTGCGGGGCGAATCGTTTTGCGCTCGTATAGCTCGCAGCATGTCATAGTTCACCTGAAAGGCCGCGCGGCCGCCGATCGAAGTAAGCACCTGACCGGTAGAGGTGCACCAGAGCGCCGATTCCGGAGCATTGTCAAATGCAATTTCTTCTGCATCTCCGGTATCATTGCGGAGCCATTTGTTGAACCAGGCATAGGCCGAGCGGCGCTGAAAATAGTCGAAGTCGTGAGGTAGCGGCGAACTCGTCAGGCCGATTTTCTGCTCCGCGTTATATAGCGTGTAAACAGATCGCAATTCGTCTGCGATCTCTTCCGTCCCCTGCACGTAATGCGCAGAGTACGTTGTGCCGTTATCAACCGGCGTATAGCAGATCAACAAGGGCTTTGGCGTGAAGGCTCCGAGCAGGTCCCCACGATCAAGATGCTCTTTCAATCCTCCGATCAAATTCTGTTCCGCGTCGGCATATGCGCCCGGAGGTTCATAATTGGCCCCGGCCAAGTTCTCAGTGTGGCCTTCCACTACTACTGCCGCTGTGATGCGGGGCTCCAGCGCACACAGAAACATGGTCTGCGTGCCGCCGCCAGAATGCCCGCAGCAACCGATCCTCTGGGAGTCCACTTCCGGACGACTCAATAGATAATCAAGCGCTCGAATGCCGTCCCAAACCTCAAATTGAGTTGTAGACGAACCAACCAGGAGCGCCGGCCAGCCGAATCGATCATGTTCGCCGGTCGGGCCATATAGTGAAACATTTGTGCCCGGCTGAATGTATTGCAGTCGCTCGCCCTGCCCGACGGGATCCCAAGCGAAAACCACAAATCCTTTGCGTGCGAGATTCTGAAAAGCGATTTGATAACTCTTGTAAGCCTTGCCTTCCGCTGTGTGGCCGAGCGGAGCGAGGATCCCCGGCAAGGCGTTGTGAGCCGATTTCGGAAGGTACAGGTTTGCTGTGACGTAAAATTCGGGCTGACTTTCGAAAATCACCTTCTCGATGCGATATGTGTCTCGTTCAATTGTCCCGGTTGTCCTGGCATTCAAAGGAGTGTTGCCCGGTCTGCCTCCAATGAGTTCCCAAACTCTCGCGCGGACCAACCTAATGCGCTCCTCCATTGCATCGGTAGAGTTTAACTTTGCGAGGTCCGATTTGCGTTTCGCACGCGCCGCGTTCATCTGCGTGATCATCCGGCCGGGCAAATCGTTCCAATAGTCTCGTTGCCGTGTGGACGGCGCCACCGGAGTGCTCTCCCGCTGTACTAATGCTCCCCGCGAGTCAGCAGCGAACGCTGCCAGTGCCATCGGGCTTGCTTGCAGAAATTCGCGTCTCGAGTTCATGAAGTGAGCGCCTCTTGAGCCGCAAGTCTACCATGATCGGCTGATATAGGAGGTATTTCTTGTGAATGAGAAAAGCTTTCAGAAAACGAAGCTGTCTATGGCTCCATTGTGCTCTTGACCAGATTCCTCAAGATCCCATATACTTCAGCAACGGTGATAAAAAGGTCG
Source organism: uncultured Acidobacteriaceae bacterium (assembly GCA_963762495.1). Taxonomy (GTDB): domain Bacteria; phylum Acidobacteriota; class Terriglobia; order Bryobacterales; family Bryobacteraceae; genus Bog-105. The sequence goes on along the minus strand of CAVXKZ010000009.1, from coordinate 36,438 downwards.
TCTAAAGCGGAATGGCAGCGGCAGCCACAATCGTTTTGCTGGTTGAGAAATATTTCTCGCCCCCTTGTTTCACCAAGGCTTCAGATGGAAAAAGGCGGTGTGCTTGGTGAGCTTTGAATCCTCACTTCATTCCCCCGTTTGTCACTTGCTTGCTGCTCATCGGCGGTGCATCCTGCAGTTTGCGCTGAAGCTCGTGTTTTAGCATCCATGCTGAGCCACAAGAAAATGCTGTTTCGAGTTGCTGTGGGCGGTTGCGTTCTACCGCTCCTTTTGGCGGCGGGTTCGGTAGAACTGAAGCGGAGCGGCGGTCAAATAGACGTTCTGATCGGCTCCAGGCCGTTTACTACGTACTATTTCACTCCGGACATTGCCAAACCGTATCTGATGCCATTGAAGACGGCAAGCGGGATCGTCATTAGCCGGCCGTTTCCCGTCGGCAATGATGTTTCTATGGGGGATGCGAAGGCGTCTTCATTTGAGCCGCACCAGCGACCTCTGTATTTCGGTCACGGCGACATTGATGGTTTGAACTTTTGGGCAGAGCCCGTCTTCGAAAAGTATTACGGTGGGCACTCTCAGGAGGCGTTTGGGCATCTGGCCGATGCCGAAGTGGAAGAATCGCTCCAAGGCTCTGATGCAGGCATGATTCAGGCAGCTTTCGCGCTCGAAGATCCGAACCACCGCATTATCGGTCGCGAAAATCAGACGTATACTTTTCGCGGGGACGACCGCACGCGCACCATCGACTGCGAATTTGAGCTGAAAGCGGACCACGGTCCAATTGCAGTTGGCGATACGAAAGAAGGCACGTTCGGCATTCGCCTTGGTCCTGATCTGAGTGCGCCACTCGGGCAAATGATCAATTCGAAAGGCGGCCGAGGGGAAAAAGAGATCTGGGGGAAGCGCGCGGATTGGGTAAATTACTCCGGAACAGTCTCCGGAAAACACGTTGGTATTGTCGTCTTCGAACACCCAAAGAGCTTTCGGCATCCCACTACGTGGCACGCGCGAGCGTATGGTCTGCTCGCTGCAAATCCCTTCGGCTGGCGCGAGTTTTCGGGCGATCCCAATCAGGATGGGAGTTGGGCGATTCCCGAGGGCAGCTCGCTTCGGTTTCGTTACCGGGTCGTGATCTATGACGGCGATCTCTCACCCGCCGACCTTGACAAAGCTTATAAGGAGTATGCGTCACTCCCTTAAACTCCGGCTGTTAGCCGCTTCCAGAACTACGGTTCTGTTCAGCTGCTGCGTGGGCCTCTGTTCATCTCAGCCCGCAGCGCCCAAGCTCTTCGATTGTCACGTCCATCACAACGGAAGCGAAGACTTTCTCCAGAAGCTTGTCGTGAAGCTCGAGACTCTGGACGGTATGGCCTTGCTCATCACGATGCCGAAGGATCTGGAGCAGGTGAGCGCATTCATGAAAGCTCATCCCGGACGCCTGGTCGGCTTGGGGCAGATCGATCTGGATTCGCCCGATGCCCTTCACACGATCGATCTATTTCATAATGCTGGATTCCGGGGTTTGGGCGAGTTCACAAAACCGCAATACTCGTATGACGACCGGCGGTACTGGCCCATCTATCGGCGAGCCGAACAGTACAGAATGCTTGTTCTATTTCATACCGGGATTGTGAATCGCACCAACCCGAGTGTAGCTTCTGATTCCAGCTCGGATCGAATGCGGGTCTCAACGCTTGACCTGATCGCGCGTGAGTTCCCCCAACTGACAATCATCGGCGCACACCTCGGCAACCCCGATTACGCTTGGGCCGGCGAAATTGCTCGCTGGAATCCTAACGTGTACTTCGACTTGTCCGGCAGTTCGTTGATTAAAAAACAGGAAGACTATGTTTTTTTCAAATCTGTTTTCTGGTGGACGAGCGTGGCCAGCCCTCATACGCCGAAATCAACCACACCCGCGTTTGAGAAGCTGATATTTGGATCGGACGTGTTTGAAGGCGATCTGAGCGAATTGGATCGCGAACTCGAACGCTACCGCCAAATGCTAAATGCCTGCGACATTCCGCCTGAATCACAGGCGAACATCTTCGGCGGAACGCTCTGGCGCATCTTGAACCAGTAAGTACGGGCAGATATCCGCACCTGCACTGAAGAAAGGAATTATCCAGTGAATCGACGGCACTTTCTCATGGGTTCAGCCGGGGCGCTGGCCACTTTCAAAGGCGCTCAGGCGAGCCCGAACGACACAGTTCGCGTCGCCTGCGTGGGGGTTCGGGGACAGGGCCAGAGCCACATGCGTGCGTACGCCAAAATGCAAAACGTCGAGATTGCGGCACTCTGTGATGTCGACGAAAACATCCTCGAGCAGCGGTTGAAGGATGCTGAAGGGCTTACAGGCAAACGGCCCGCCGCGTTCGTGGATTTGCGCAAGCTGCTCGACGATAAATCGATCGACGCGATTTCAATTGCCACCCCGAACCACTGGCACGCGTTGCAAGCGATATGGGGCTGTCAGGCGGGCAAGGATGTTTATGTCGAAAAGCCATGCGCCTATAACATCTTCGAAGCGCAGCAGCTTCTTGCGGCGGCAAACCGCTACAACCGCATGATTCAGCACGGCACGAACGCACGCTCTTCGCCAGCCATGCAGCAAGCCGTTCAGAAAGTGCGCGATGGTGTGATTGGCGCGCCCTATATGTCGCGCGGCCTCTGCTACAAGTGGCGAGATACGATCGGCCGTACCCCCGCGGAGCCCGTTCCCGCCGGCGTTCATTACGATCTATGGCTCGGGCCCGCTCCCAAACGGCCGTTTACCCGCAACCGATTCCACTACAACTTCCACTGGTTTTGGGATTACGGCAACGGAGACATCGGTAACCAGGGAGTTCACCAGATGGATGCTGCTCGCTGGCTGCTGGATGTCAAGTACCCGACCAAGGTCACCGCTGCTGGCGGCCACTTTATGTTTGATGACGATCAGGAAACGCCGAACACAATGGTCGCTACCTTCGAATTTGATGAGGGCTCTCGCAAGATGCTGGTGTTTGAAGTGCGTCACTGGATCACAAACAGCGAAGCCGACATCCTCTCGGTCGCCGATAAAATGTCCGGTCCTGCTGCGGGCTCACACGCGACAGTGGGTAACGTGATTTATGGTTCGAAGGGGTATTTGAGCAGCGCTGACGGTTTTGAAACCTTCCTCGGCAAGGAGCAGCAGCCAGGACCGAAAGCGGAAGTCGCGGAAGAAAGTGGCAACAACTGGGCTAATTTTATTCAAGCCGTGCGCAGCCGTAAGCACTCAGATCTCAATGCGCCCATTGAAGAAGCGGTACCCTCCGTGGTACTAATTCATCTCGCAAACATCTCCTACCGCCTTGGTCGCTCGTTGCACTTCGATGCGAATACGATGACGTGTAGCGGGGACGATGAAGCAAACCGCATGTTCACGCGCGATTACCGCGCACCATTTATAGTTCCGAAGCTTGCCGACACGACCGGATAGCACTCTTCACGTGGGACGGCTTGACCTCGTGCTCACCCAACGAGCTGGTTTTCTATTCCATATGGTGTGCGCTGTTGCTCTGGCAACCGCGTTCGCCGTTTCGACGCACGCGCAGGTATCGGAACGGGCTCGTGCAATCCATGCGCGCGCGCTGGTCTTCGATGCGCACGTACACGCAATCGATCGCGAGTTCTACCATGGCGGAGACATTGGCGCCGAAAAGCCGGACGGACAGTTCGATCTTCCGCGTGCTAGAGAAGGCGGCCTCGGAGCAATGTTCTTCTCTGTTTACGTCCCGGAGGACTACTATCCAGCGCGATTAGAGACAAAGCAGGCGCTGCGAGTGATAGATTGCGCCCTGGATCAGATCAAGAGGAACCACGGCGCGATCGAGTTGGCGCTGAACGCCGACGACGTGGAGCGTATTCATCGCGCAGGGAAGATAGCTGCAGTTCTCGATATCGAAGGCAGCTACGATCTCGAGGGCGATCTGGGCGTACTTCGGAATCTGTATCGCCTAGGGTTACGATCAGCCCAACTGTCTGCGCATAACTGGCCGCAATCGTACGCGGACGCGTGCTGCTCACCACCGCGTTCACATGGGCTGTCCGCGCATGGACGGAATGTAATTCGCGAGATGAACCGATTGGGAATGGTGATCAATGTCGCGCACGCCTCTGACGATGCAATTTCTCAGGCGATCGACGTCAGTTCGTCACCCATCATGGCAACTCATGGGGGCCTGAGAAGCGTCAACAATATTCCTCGTAACATGCCGGATTGGTTATTGAAAAAGCTGTCGCAAAAGGGCGGGGTCATCGGTTTTCAGATCGGCAATGACTTTCACAACCCGAAAGCATTCGCATATCGGACTTCTCATACAGGAAAACCGTTTTGGAGCGCTTCTGAAACTAGCGAGCGCGAAGCTCACATGACGATCGAACAGGTGGATCAACGGATAGCGCCACAGTTTCCCATGGCTCCATTCGCGCTCCCCGACAGGCTCAGGATGTCCGTTGACGAATGGGTAGCTGTCGTCGATCGCGCGATTCAACTGGTCGGCGAAGATCACGTCGCGCTTGGCACTGATTTCGACGGAGGTCCACTGCCGCCGCGCGGTATCCGGGACGTCCGCGACCTCCCTTTAATAACGGACGCTATGGTCCGCCGTGGGTATTCTGAGGAACGTATCGACAAGTTTCTCGGCGGCAATGTGTTGAGGCTCTTCAGGCGAGTGACTCAAGAGCATCCATGATGAAGCGGCGTGAATCTCTAAAAGTTGCATGCCTGTAATTCCGGCATTGCATGGTCAAGCTAAGCAGCACTCATACGCGGCAATACTGTGACGCAACCGGCGGCGTGTAAGTGACGGCCAGATGTGGCGTCTCCAGCTGTTGATTGGATTTAACGCGCGAAGTGAGACACGCCTCCAGCATCCCGCTCGTCAACAGAGTCCGTTCCACCCGGTACGGCGCATGCCCCGTCATGAACATCTGTTCAATCTTGGAAACCAGGCATGCCGAATACGTCACGTTTGGAACAGGGGATAGAAGGAATTGCGTGGAGATCAGCCCCGCGCCCCGAACTTGGGCGGCGAAATTGAAGTCCTGCACTGCCCCATCCAGCATTAGCATCGCTGCACGCGTACCGTCGCGGTAATTGATCAGGTAAGCTGCCGGATGCGTCGCCAGCGATGGCAATACGCCCGAGCCGACCAGATCTTGCGTACGCCCATCCTTTACCGTCAGCCCAAGAGGCGTATCGCTGCGCGACAACGCCGAGCTGAGCAATTCTTGGGACCAGAGTCCGTTCTTACCCGCTTCCCAGACTTTATCGCCGTCCAGGAGTTGGACAGCTTTGACCCCAGTCTCTCCACCCTTGCGACGTTCCATCATGCATTGCAGACCTTCGAACGCATGAAAATCCATTGCGTCAGAACCGCCAACGCCTACCATTACGGCATCTTCAATCTGTGCGCCCAGAGGGATGTCTACATCCGGAAGACGCCACGTCACGGGCACGGACGACCCGGCAAGCATGGGAAATCCCATCTCCTTGGAAGCCGCCACCATGGCCTGCGCCCGCTCGAAACTATACGAAAGGTGCTTATCGTTGTAGATAGGCACTGCGCGGCCGCTGTCCTTGAACACCGCCAAGCAGTGCTGAAAGAATTCGTAACGCGGATAAAGCGTCTGGCCCTTTTCATTTCGAGGATAATTGCCGTGCTCGGCGACAATCAGAACCGCGTCACACGCAAGCTTGCTCCCACCGCAGCAAAGCGCCTCCGCTATCGTTGGATACACACGTAAACCCGAACTCGCGCGCACGCTCCTTACTCAAATCGCCCTCTGGCGTCTGATCGACGTAGAGCGAAACCACTCTCACATTTGGCTTGTGCCACTCGCCAGCATACGGGTATCCCACCAGGAAGCGGTCTCCAATGTGCTGTCCATGCGAGAGATAGCGATAAATAGTGGTGACAACCGCGACTCGGACTGGTTGGATGCCCTGACCGGCAGCCGCAAACGGCAGCAGCGCGGCTCCGCCTAAAAGTTCGCGTCGTGTAAGCATCTAGCTCCTCTCAAACGTCGATTGCGTGCGCGCTTGATAGGGAATCGCAAGCTGCGGGGTGTCTACGCGCGCCTGCTTTCGATACAGACTTTCCACTCCCGCTGCCGTCAATCCCGTAGTCAGCAATGTCCTCTCAATCGGGTACTGCGTCTTCCCCGTCAAGAACATCTGCTCCATATAGAAAACCAGCGGACTGAAAAAATCTGCGAGCGTCGTGCGGCCATCCGGCATGGGTAGATACATCTGGGTCGAAAAGATTTTTGGCTGGTTCTTGAGACGTGCGGCAAAATTGAAATCGCGTACCAGCCCGTGCATCAGAAGCATCGTGCAGCGCAACCCGTCCTCGTGCTCATACCTATAAGCCACCGGGTCTTTCACCAGCTGCCGCATCTGAGCGCGTGTCGGAAAAATGTCATTAAAACCAGCTCTGGCCGGTGTCAGCGTATGACTACGGCATAGGGCCGCGTTCATGAGATCCTCGGGCCAGACACGATTTTCGAGAGCTTGCCAGAACTGGTCGCCCCTGTAAGCTTGTATCCCGCGCACACCCGCTTCGCCGCCACGCCGCCGCTCAACCATGCACTGGATGGTTTCTAATCCGTGAAAGTCATAACTGTCTACCCCGCCGTAGCAAATGCAAAGCGCTTCCTCAATCTCTGAGCCCAAAGGCATTTCGACACATGGAATACGCCACGTCACAGGCAAACTCGAGCCCGCCTGAAACGGAAAGTTCATAGCTCGCGAAGTGTCGAACATCTGCTTGGCCCAATCCCAGTTCCACGAAAGATGTTTATCGTTGAACAGCGGAACCGCGCGATTGCTCGATCGGAACACACCCACAATCTGTTCGAAGAACTGGTACCGCGGATATTCGGTCTGCCCCTTTTCGTTCTTCGGGTAGTTGCCGTGCTCACCCACAAGCACCACGCCATCAACGGCCAGCTTGCTCCCTCCCTGCGTGAGCGCCTCCGCTATGGTGGGATAGATCTTCATCTCCGGATGGCGCGCAGCACGCTCGCGGCTCAAGTCGTCGGCCCCAACTTGGTCTACGTACAATGCCACCAACTCCATAGCCGGATGGTGATACGTTCCACGCCAGCCATAGCCATCGAGCAGACGGTCCACTATATGCTGCGCGTGGGAATACTTTCGGTAGACCGTAACTACCGCAGCCAGTTTGAGAGTGCGCTGGTCGCTAGTTTGCATAAGCCGTCACTTGTGAAGTTTATCCGATTAGATCCTGCTCTCGTGGTGTGGGAAAGATCTAAGAAACTACGCGACAGGGGCGTTATCTTCACGGCTGATACAGTTCTCGCTAGAGCTTCCTTCTACAGCAATGAAATATTTAGCACAAGCGTTGCTGCTGGCCGTTCTGATACCGATCATCGGGTGGAGTGCAACTTCCGAGCATCTAGGAGTAGTTCGCGAGGAAGGCAGCATTGATGCCATGGGTTCGGTTACGACAGTCGTTGCCTATGGCCATAATTCGCGCCGTTTGCAAGCTGCCATCGCCGATGCACTAGATGAAATGCGGCGACTCGACGAAATGCTTTCGAACTACAAGCCGCATAGTGAGTGGAGCGAGATGAACCGTTCGGCCTCGCGCCAGCCCTTTCATGCTTCTGAGGAACTGTTCGACCTTTTGGCTGCCTGTGTCGATTACAGTCGAAAAAGCCAAGGCACGTTTGACATCTCCGTTGGACCGTTGATGAAGGTCTGGGGATTCTATAAGGGTACGGGCCGGCTCGCAGATGCGAATGCTGTATCCGCGGCCCTGAGATCGGTAGGTTACCAAAACATCATCCTCGATGCGCAATTTCGGACAGTTCGTTTTGCGAAACAAGGCGTGGAACTGGACCCGGGCGGGGTCGGCAAAGGTTACGCCGTCGATCGTATGGTCGAGCTATTGAGAAAGGACGGGGTGGGGTCCGCGCTCGTCTCAGCAGGTGGCAGCAGTATTTATGCACTCGGTACTCCGCCCGGCAAGCATGGCTGGGATATCCACCTGACGAACCCGAGAAACTCATCTGAGTCTCTGGACACGGTCACTTTGCACGATGAATCCTTGTCCACTTCTGGCAGTTGCGAAAAGTTTTTCTACGCTGATGGCAAGCTTTGGAGTCACATTATGGACCCGCGTACCGGTTATCCGTCACGGGGCGTCCTGTCGGTATCGGTTATCGCGCCTAAGACACTCGACAGTGAAGTTTGGGCCAAGCCGTACTACATTCTTGGGCGGCAATGGACCGCCCAGCACAAGGACAAGAAATTCCGCGTTTTTCTATGCGAAGACCAGGCCGCCGCACCTTGCAGTTGGATCAATTGAATGACGTAAACTGTTGATGATCTGCGTGAATAGACGCTCGTTCCTATACGTCGCCGCCACATCTCCTCTGTTTGCTGCTGCGGCTGAGGAACCAATACCGAAATATCGCATCTGCAGTCAATTCTCTCCCGCCCCGAAATCCGGCATGCCGGGGGCTTACAGCGGCCAGGTAGTTCGGGTGTTTTCTGAAAAGTCGATCGACAGCGCTTCCGCTCGAGTAGATAGAGACGTGGTCAAACAGATGCTTTCGGCGGGCATGCGATCGTTGACCGGCCAGAACAGCGATAGAGGTTCCTGGCTGCAGTTTTTTGGTCCGCAGGACGTGATCGGGATCAAGGTGAACTGTTCTGGAGCTCCGCACATCATGTCGAGTCCTGAGCTAGTTGCCGGCATCCTGGAGAATTTGGTAGGCATCGGAGTTCCGGCCCGACAGATCTGGATTTATGAGCGGTTCGGCGGGCAGGTAAACAGCGTTCATTACGACAAGTACGTTCCCCCTGATGTGCACATCTGGACCGCGGAGCCCGAAGGAACACCGAGTGGCTCACTTCTCGGCTACGATCCAAACACATATGTCGAGGTTAATTTTTTTGGTGAGGAAGATACCCGGTCTTTTATGGTGCGACCCGCCGCAAATACCTTCACGAAGATCATCAACGTACCGAAGATGAAAGAACATCAGGCTGCAGGCGTCACGGGCTGCTTGAAGAATATATCTTACGGCAATTTTTCGAATGTGGATCGCTCGCACCGGTTCGCGAAGACGAATACATACTCTTTTATCGGCACGCTCGCATCCGTCGAGCCGCTGCGGACGAAGACCGTTTTGAACATTCTGGATGGATTGAGCAGTGTCTGGCATGCTGGTCCGTTCAGTGAATATCCACAGTTTCGGTTCTATCCAAAGCAGATCCTGTTTGGAACCGACCCCGTCGCGATAGATCATGTGGTCATTGACACGATTGAAGCGAAGCGAAAAGCCCAAGGCGTCCCGTCGCTGTTCGATCGTTCATCGTCGCATCTAGGCGAAGATAACAGCGATCCCCATTTCAATCACTTCATTCGCGAACCGGGGCATGTTGAGTATGCGTCGCGTTTGGGATTAGGGATATACGATTCGCCAGCAGATCAAGATCAAGGCGATTGACCTGTGATCTTGTCCGTATTGGCCGGCATTCTGCCCGTTCTGTTTTGGCCAGGTACCAACATTGATGCACCTTTATTGCAGCAGGCAGGGATAACTCACGTAGCCGTTCCCGCCGCGCAAGCGGCAGCTTGGAAGACCGTGACCGGCATCAAAGTCGAGCCGGTCGATCTCAACAAGGCAGTTAGAGTACCTGCGCCGGGAGTCAACTATCGCATGAATGACGCGTCCGCATCCCGCGTTCCTTGGGTGAGTTCGAATGGCTGGCGTTTCCTGCGACAGCCGAAAGCGCTGTTTTGCTACGAGGTGAAAGGGGTGACGGCGGGGCTGGCAGCCGCGGAGGCGTTCTCTTTCGGCGCTAGGGCGCTTATACAAACGGACGCAACCGGGCTGGCTCCGCTCGCCAGTATGCTGAAGTTCCTTGGCAGCCTTGATGTGCCACAAGCGCCCGCACTGGCGGATCTTGGATTTATTGATGACGGTTCAGCGCTCGATGCCGAAGTGATGAACCTTCTGGTGCGTGACAATTTGTTGTTCAAAATTGTTCGATCGCCCGATCCTCAATTGAAATTGACGGTTCAGCTCGGTTCAAAGGAATATTCGTCAAACAATGCGGATGTGCTTGAGCATCGGATTCGAGCGAATCTAAATGATGAGCGGCGGCTGATTCGAATTTACGGTACGAGCGTAGTGGTTGCTCGGGTCGCGGTTGATGGCAAATCTCGCAAGCTTTGCATTCATCTCCTGAATTATGGGGCTGCGCACGGCACCCGAGTTGGCGCATTCCGGATTCATATGATCGGCCGCTATGGCAAGGGAAACCTGCATGCGTTCGATAGCGGTAACAGTCGTTTGATGGACTATGAGCCCGGACAGGACGCGACCGAATTTACGGTTCCAGAACTAAAAACCTATGCGGCGGTTGATCTCACGACTACCCAGCAGTAAAGGCTCGCTTCTTTTTTCCATGCTGGCAACTTCTGAAACCTGACGTCTGCACATACACTCACTTGTTCTTCGCAGCGATCCACGATCTCGCGTTTGGAAGCGAACATCGCCTTTAATAGGAGCTTCCCTTCGGGGCAAATATTCGTTCCCGCCGGACGACCAAACCTCCGTCTCCCCGTTATGCCTTAATCGGCAAGCGGATTTGGGCGGATCTGGAAATGAACCACTTTGCTAGTTGTGCCCTTGCCGGTTTCAATATGGAAGGGCGTGCGAGTGCCCCAGGTCGTCCAGACCCCTTTTCCTTTCCACCCCGCATTCGGATCGTCGATTCGGCCATCCATTCCTTTAGCGAAAAATCCAAGCGGATAAGAAACACGCATAATTACGAATTTCCCGTTCACTAGCGCAAGTAGAGAATCGGAGGAGTTGCCGGTAATAATCGGCGTGTTCTTTCCTACCCCCAGCGTGTCGAACTGATCTACCCAATCGTAGTAGTGCGAGTCGGCGCTCCCTGAACCCTTCACGTCACCGAAGTTTGGTCCAGGTGTGGCATAAAGCGTCCACCCCTCCGGGCAGTGTTGGCCCGTGGCATGTGGGCCGTTCAAAGGTGCCCTGCATTTGCGCCTGGAAGCTGTATACTAAAGATAGTAATGCGCCTTCGAATGGCTGCATAGCTATGGATTACGAATTCCACATTCAGCTCGCCGAAAAAGAGCTGGCGCACTTGCGCGAGATGCAGCCTCTGATGCGCTCGCATCAGGAGGCCCATGACCGATCTTTTACCGTTGTCGGCTCGCGTCTGGACCGCATCGAAGAGAACCTCGAGAACGTGACGTCCGTGCTCAAAGAGCTATCGTTGGCTCAGGCCGCGACCGAGCAGAAGCTGCAGGGTCTCATCGAGATCCTCACACGCGGCGAGCGCAACGGCCGCGCCTGACCGACAGTGTATGAGCGGCATGGAAAAAAGCCTACCGTAACAGTTCTCTACCTTACTCAGTCCGATCTTCATGGGCACTGCTGCCGCGCCAAAGCGAGAGCCGCAACTAAAAAGCTCCCTATTTTCACTCGCTACCTTGTATCGCAAGTGTGGACCGGGCGTGATCAGCGGAGCCGCGAACGATGATCCATCTTGTATCGTCACGTACTCGATTGCCGGCGCTGCATTCGGATACCTGACGCTATGGACTTCGCTCTTCGCCTTGCCGTTGCTCGCGGCCGTGCAGTTGATGTGCTCGCGCTTGGGCCTGGTAACCAAACGAGGTCTCGCGCGCGATGTCCGCCAGAACTATCCCAAATGGGTTCTGTTTCCCATGTGTGGGCTGTTGCTCGTCGCCAATACAGTTACCATCGGCGCCGATCTCGGAGGAATGGCCGAGGTCACGCAGATGATTACTGGCGTCTCCTCTTACGTCTGGGATGCTGTCTATGCGGCTGCCATCATCAGCCTTCTACTCTCGTTTCCCTACCGCGTGCTCGAACGGATCTTCAAATGGCTTTGTCTCGTTCTGTTCGTGTACATCGCAAGCGGGCTAATAGCGCATCCAGACTGGAAGACAGTCGCGTTCCGAACGCTGGTTCCCTCGTTCGAGTGGTCGGCTCACTACCTTTCCATTCTCGTTGCCATTATCGGGGCAACGATGTCGCCCTATTTTTTGTTCTGGCAGGTCTCGCAAGAAATCGAAAACGAATACTGCCGGAGAAAACGGATCATGAATGTTCCCGATCGGCCCTCGCGCGCGCGTCTCGAGCGCTCGAAAGCAGATGTCTTTACGGGTTCGCTCATTTCAAAGGTGATCACCTACTTCATCACGCTAACGACCGCGGCTACCCTTTTTGCCCACGGGAAAACCAATATTGGGACCGCGGAACAGGCGGCCAGCGCGCTCGCGCCCATCGCCGGACCCGCAGCATCCTTGCTCTTCGCAATCGGTATAGTCGGAACTGGTTTGCTCGCGATTCCAACGCTTGCGGGCTCGGCCGCCTATGCCACATCCGAAGCGTTTCGCTGGCGAGCATCGCTCGAAGCGAAGGTCACCATCGCACCGAAGTTTTACGCCGTATTGGTAATCTCCGCGTTGATCGGGCTGGGACTGCTGTACTTCGGTCTCAATCCGATTCAAATGCTCTTCTGGGCATCCGTTTTCAATGGACTGCTTGCGCCACCAAGCGTTGCTCTTGTGATTCTGCTCACGCGGAACCCCACCGTCATGGGCGATCGAGTAAATAAACCGCTGGATGAACTGGTGCGGTTGGTTCGTCCTCGCCGTGATCACTGCGGCCGCTATCGCAATGATCGTGAGTTTTCTGCGCTAGTCCGTTGTTGTGGCGCGAGAAGTCCGCGCGAACGCAGCCACTGCTCTGCCAACTTCGGCCAGGTGGTCACAATCTTTTCAGTTGGCCGTAGTCCATACCCATGGCCACCCGACGGAAAGATGAGCAGTTCCGCCGGAACCTTCGCATCGAGTAAGGCCCTGTAGTACACCAAGCTATTTTCGACGTGCACCGGGTCATCCTCCGTTTGCACAAGAAAGGTGGGCGGCGTGTTTGTGCCCACCGTAAGCTCTGAGGCCAGCCTGGTTCTGTCGTTCTCGGGTGTCAGGTAAGCGGGATAAACCAGGATGGTGAAATCAGGCTTTGCGCTCACCTCGTCGGCCGCGTCCACTTGCGGATAAGTCCGCTTGTCTTCGGTATTGCTGATCAACGCGGCCAGATCTCCCCCGGCGGAGAATCCAAGCACTCCGATGCGGTTCGGATCGAATTTCCATTCATTCGCCTGGTGTCTCACGATCCCGAGCGCTCGCTGCGCGTCTTGTAAAGGCGCCTCATAGCGCGGCACGTCCGGGCGCTCTGGAACTCGATATTTCAACAGCACAGCATTCACTCCGATGGAGTTCAACCACCTGCAGGCTTCCGTTCCCTCCAGATCCAGAGCTAGGATGCGGTAACCTCCGCCAGGAAAAACCAGAACAGTTGTCCTACTGTTCCGATTGGCCGCAGCGGGATAGAAGGTAATCGTCGGGTCTGACACGTTCCCGAGGCGCACCACTGGCCGACCCGCAACCAGAGGGTCTTTCGTGGTTGTCGTGTCTTGTTCGGGTCCAGCCGCCCCCGAGCCGCCGGATACGCCTTTGGGCCACAGATGAATCGGCGCTTGTGCCGTGGTCATGCCGGTAATGGCAAGGAGCGAAAGTGCCAGGGTTATCGACAGTCGCAGCATAGCTCTTGAGCCTTCTGGGGCCTAGATCTGCGAGTACGAAGCCGGGTTCAGAATCAAGTTCTCGATATTCGAAACAATCGCCTCATAGCTAAATTTTGGCGAGCTGCTGAGCTTTTTCCAGTCCGGATCGGACCCAAACGCCTTCCACTTCGCATTCAGCTCCGCTAGATCGGGAAAGCTCAACATATAAGTGAGCTTCGGCAGCCGGGGACCAACCAGGGTGTCACCGTAAAACACGTCCCAGAACCCCGCTTTTCGGAAAATCTCGAATTCGCCACTGTGGAACATCTCGACTTTGAGTCGATGATCCGCATTTGTGGGGCTCTCGTATGTTCGTAATTGAAAAACGCGAGATCCTTTCTGAGCAGTAACGGGCGGCACCGTGAGCTGCGGATGACCTTCAAACGCGATCATCAACGAGCTGTCTACGCGCTCGTAAGGCGGCTCTTTGGCGGGAGCACTTAAGAAGGGCGCTCCGGTCTTCATGTACTCCTCATCCTGTATCAGCCGCGACTCGACCGTCACCAGCGCTTCGACAGACGTACTCGGAATTAACACGTACAACGCTGGTGTCTCGGGACCGAGGTACAGATCGAAGACTCCAACCGGCTGCATGCCAAGCCGGTTAAGCGCGGGTATCAAGGCGTGCTCCAGAAAGCTGTTCGTCAGCTTCTGCTGCGGTCCCGAGACCAGGTGGTAGCGGCGTAGTTCGTAATATTGGCACCCCGTTTGCCTTTCGGAGTCTTGAATTGCCGCATTGATCACTGGCGTGTTGAGAGCCAGCGCGGAAGCGGCAAGAGAGGAAGACAAAAACTTGCGCCTATGCACAGACGTTCTCCTGGAGTTTGTAATCGCGCGATCGCTTTCGAAAATCATAGAACTGCAGGCGGCATATTCCGCAGTAGTAGAGGCGAGCCCCAAGCAATCCCTGCAGTGAACGGAACGGATGGCGATGAAAACGCTCTGTCCGGTTGCGCCGCGATTGAATGCTCAGCTCGTGAGAGCTACAGCGCGGACAGGTAACGTGTCGCGCGCGAAAAATCGTCGTCCAGAGTGAAACGCGTACGCGATGGCGGCACTCTGCGCAGCGGTACGCCTCGGCATAGAGGAATCGCTCAAAGATCTTTCGCCGGGACCGGCGCAGGTCCCCACCGCATTTTGAACAAAGCAGAGGCATTCCGCCGCAACGTGGCTTCGACCTGTTTATAACACATGCATTCAGAGTCTCGGCCGAACTTGGTACAGCAAGATATATACGATGACACCGGTGACACTCACGTAAAGCCAGATGGGCAAAGTCCACTTAGCAATCGCGCGATGCTTAGCAAAATTGCCTTTCTGCGCCCTGACGAGCGTGATCACCGCAAGAAAAGGGACGGCTGCAGCCAATATAGTGTGAGTCCCGAGAATCCAGAGATAAACGGTTCGCACCCAACCCGGTTTATCGAACCGGACCGAGCCGACATTGTAGTGATAGGCGAGATATGAAACGAGGAAAGCGCAGGAAACCACGAACGCAGTCCACATCACCTTGTGATGAGCATTTACTTGCCTGCGCCGGATCAAAGCGTATCCAATGATCAAAAGAATCGCAGCAATACCGTTCAATGTTGCGTTCACGACCGGCAAGTCATGGATGCTGAGCGTGGCGAATGGCATCAGGATCGGGATGCTCGCAATGCGGAGACATCTTTCAGCATGGCTGTAATGTCGTCCTGACCGAGGCTGGAATAATACCCGCGAATCGCGCCATCCTTGTCAACCAAAATGAACTTGGTGCTGTGCTCGATTTTGCCGAGTACATCTCCCACATGGAATGTTTGATAGGCCAACAAATGCACTGTCTGGGGAGTGCCGGTCAAGAAAACCCATTGCTGCGTCGGTCCGCCAAAGCGGTGTGCGAAGTCGTTCAGCACCGGCGGCGTATCGCGGTCAGGATCCACTGAGATCGAGACCATCCGCACGTTGCTTTCCCCAGCCACTTCCTTCGAAACCGAGTGCATACGGGCGGTCATCATCGGACAAGCCGCCGGGCAATTGGTGTAAATGAAATCTACGATCCAAACCTTCCCACGGAGTTCCCCGCTGTCAAACGCATGGCCCTGTGAGTCGGTCATGGTGAAGTGCGGAACCGCGCCGTAGTTGGGCAACTTACTGGCAGGCTCCGAGCACGCAACCGAAAAAATAGCCGCCGCGAGGAAGAGAGAGGTGATGAGTGTTGTCCGAACGTTCACAGCCGAACGGGATCGAGCACCATCAACGCGTACAGGACAGGCAAGTAGACAACCGACGTCAGCAGCACTTTTCTCGCGCGCACCCTCGTCCGGTCCAGCGACACGCGAATCCCGGAGTACAGGAACAGCAGCCCCATTGCCAGCGCGCCGATTAAGTATAGGCTCCCTGTCATGCCCATCCATTTAGGTAGCAGGCTGATGGGGATGAGCAGAACGGAATACAACAGAATCTGCCGCGCCGTTGACTGGCCGTCAGGCTCGACTACCGGCAACATTTGAATCCCGGCACGCGAGTAGTCTTCGCGGTACATCCACGCAATCGCATAGAAATGCGGAAACTGCCAAAGGAAGAGAATAGCGGCGAGCACCCAGGCGTCAGCGGTGAGCTTGTCAGCAGCCCCGGCGAAACCGATCAGCGGCGGCATGGCGCCCGGAAAAGCGCCTACCGTTGTGGACCACCAGGTCTTCTGCTTCAGCGGCGTGTAGAAAAAAAGGTACATCGCCAACGTGGCCAGGCAAAGCCCGGAGGTCAGCCAGTTGACCCCGAACCCAAGTTCGAGACCGCCGGCAACGGCCAACGCAATGCCGAACCACAGCGCCTCGTTTGGCGTCAGCCGGCCGGAAGGTAGCGGGCGCATTTGAGTCCGCTTCATTTTTCTGTCCGCTTCGCGCTCGTACCACTGGTTTAAAGCGGCCGTTCCTGAAGCAACCAGCCCAGTACCGATCAGAGTATGTATTACGGACCACGCCGACCACGCCCCGCTGTGTCCGAAATAGTATCCGATCGCGGCGCTCATCACAATGAGCCACGTGACCCGGGGTTTGGTGAGCTCGATGTAGTGCTTCACTCGATGCAACTCTGGAAAAGAGAGGCCGGAACGATCCTCAATGCTTCAAAGTACAATTTCTGGGGCCCGCGACCGACAGTTTCAGTGTACTCCTTCTTGTTTGACGAGAAAACGATTGGCGGAAAGAGACAGCCAACGAATGAACTTCGATCGCTTTGGTCTAATGATTCTTTAACTATGGCATCGAATCTTGTACCCATCACCGTCGCTCATGGCGATGGTATCGGACCCGAAATCATGGCTGCGTCGCTTCACATCATGAAAGAGGCTGGCGCGCGGATTGAGCCGGAAACGATCGAGATCGGGGAAAAAGTTTATTTGCGGGGCATCAGTTCCGGCATCGAGCCAAGTGCCTGGGAATCGCTGCGCCGGACGAAGGTATTTTTCAAAGCTCCTATCACGACGCCCCAGGGTGGCGGATTTAAGTCGCTGAACGTGACGACGCGCAAGACGCTGGGCTTGTATGCGAACGTGCGGCCGTGCGTATCTTACTCGCCCTACGTGCAAACTAAACACCCGGGTATGGATGTCGTGATCGTTCGCGAAAACGAAGAGGATCTATATGCAGGGATCGAGCATCGCCAAACCGACGAAGTTTACCAATGCCTGAAGCTGATCAGCAGGCCCGGTTCAGAGAAGATCGTGCGCTATGCATTCGAGTACGCTCGCCGGAATAACCGGAAAAAGGTCACTTGTTTCACCAAAGACAACATCATGAAGTTCACCGATGGCCTTTTTCATAAGGTCTTTGATGAGGTCGGCGCCGAATACCCCGAGTTTGAGAAAGAACATTGGATTGTTGACATCGGCGCGGCGAAGCTCGCCGATACACCTGAGGCATTCGACGTAATCGTGATGCCGAATCTTTACGGAGATATTTTGTCGGACGTTGCCGCGCAGATCGCCGGCTCGGTGGGTCTTGCGGGCTCAGCCAACATCGGTGACCGGTGCGCGATGTTTGAAGCAATTCACGGGTCCGCGCCGCGCCGCGCCGGACAGAATCTGGCGAATCCATCGGGGCTGCTGCACGGCGGCATACTGATGCTGGTGCATATCGGCCAGCCCGACGTGGCGGAGCACGTCCACAATGCGTGGCTTCGCACGATTGAGGATGGCACTCACACCTATGACATCTATAAGGAGGGTACGAGCAAGCAAAAGGTCGGCACGAAAGAGTTCGCCGAGGCGGTCGTCGCTCGCCTGGGGCAGAAGCCTCAGCATCTAAAGGCAGCCTCGTATTCGAAGGCGCCGAAACAGACTGCCAATCACGTGATCGGTGTCACCAAACGCGCGAATAAACAGCTTATTGGCGTCGATGTCTTCCTGCAGTGGAACGAGCGAAATCCGGTCGATTTTGGTAAACGACTCGAAAAGTTCAATGGCGATGGGGTCAGACTGAAGTCGGTCAGCAATCGCGGCGTGTCGGTCTATCCGGAATCGTTTGAGGAGACATTCTGCACAGATCACTGGCGCGCCGGTTTCTTCTCTGAGCAGGAAAGTGGGACGGTTACTCACCAGCAGATTGTCAACCTTCTCGACCGGATGCAGAAAGACGGTCTCGACTTCATCAAAATCGAAAACCTCTACACGTTCGATGGACAAAAGGGCTTCGTAGCCTCACAAGGCGAATAGCAAACATCCATGGCCGAGCCACTGCCCGTTTCCGACAAACCGCTGGTCGGCGTGATCATGGGCAGCAAGTCTGATTGGGAGACGATGCGGAGCACGAGCGAAACGTTAAACGCACTGGACGTTCCGCACGAATGCCGCATTGTTTCCGCGCATCGCACACCTGAATGGATGGCGGAGTACGCGAAGACGGCTGCGGATCGCGGGCTTGAAGTGATCATCGCCGCCGCCGGGGGGGCGGCGCATCTTCCGGGCATGGTGGCAGCGCACACCGTTCTGCCGGTTCTCGGTGTGCCGATTAAAAGCAGCATCCTGAACGGGATCGATTCCCTGCTCTCGATTGTGCAAATGCCTGCCGGCGTTCCGGTGGGAACACTTGCAATAGGTAATGCCGGCGCGACGAATGCCGCGCTCCTGGCAGCGGCGATTCTCGGCTGCAAACACCCGGAGATTCGCCGACGTCTGGAGACATGGCGCAAGCAGCAGACGCAAGCCGTACTTGAAAATCGCGTGCCATGAGCCACGTCCGATCCGCGGAACCGATTCTTCCCGGCAGTGCGATAGGCGTTTTGGGAAGCGGCCAGCTTGGGCGCATGTTTGCCATCGCTGCGCGGCGTATGGGCTATCGCGTTCACACGCTCTCTCCCGATGAAGACACGCCGACGGGCCAAGTTGCGGACCTGGAGATTCAGGCGCCCTACGAAGATCTCGATGCGATCTGCAAATTCGCCAGCGGCGTTTCCGTGGTGACCTTCGAATTTGAAAACGTTCCGGCGGAAACCGCCGCGGCGGCGGAACGATGCGCGCCGGTTAGACCGAGCGGGCACATTCTGCACACCACCCAGCATCGGCTCCGTGAGAAGACATTCCTTTCGCAAGCCGGTCTGCCTGTTACGGCTTTTCGAAGCGTGGGTTCGTGTGAAGATTTGAGACGCGCTGCCCGGGAAATCGGGCTCCCCGCAATTCTGAAGACGGCCGATTTCGGATATGATGGCAAAGGTCAATACCGGATCCGAACGGAGGCCGATCTCGACGAGGCGTGGCGTGCAGTGGGAGAGCGCGAGGCCGTTTTAGAGGCTTTCGTCGATTTCGACTGTGAGATTTCTGTTGTGGCGGCTCGAACCATAAGGGGTGATTTCGTCCACTACGGGGCAATAGAAAACCAGCATCAAAACGGCATTCTAGACATCTCGATCGCGCCGGCTCGGGTTCTGCCTAAAATCGCGGCTGAGGCAGTCGAGATCGCGCGTGAGGTCCTAAAAAAACTCGCCGTGGTGGGCGTGCTTTGCGTGGAGTTCTTCGTGCGCAAAGACGGCGGTCTGCTGATCAACGAGTTGGCTCCCCGTCCGCATAATTCGGGACACTTCAGCTTCGACGCTAATGTGACCAGCCAGTTCGAACAGCAGTTGCGCGCGGTGTGCGCACTACCACTCGGGTCTACTCAGCAGCTGATACCCGCGGCAATGGCGAACCTGTTGGGCGATATCTGGAACGGCGGCGACCCTGATTGGGACGCGGCTGCCGGTATTCCGGACGTGAAGCTGCACCTATATGGGAAATTGACCCCGCGTCCGGGACGGAAAATGGGGCATTTAACCGCGCTGGCACGGTCTACAGAAGAGGCCTTGGCGGATGTAAAGCGCGCGCGCGATCTGCTGCGGGGATACCATATGGGTTCGAATCGCAAGGACAAAAGTGGCGAATCAAGCACCGGATAGGCGGGAGATTTTGCACATGCTGGCAATAGCTGCGGCGGCCAGTCAGTTCCCGGGTTTCAGTCGGTGGTGTTATGCGGCGCAGGATCAAGCACAGGCAAGCCCGCAATCTAAGTCTGCTTACCAACTGCAGTTTTTCACGCCTCAAGAGTACGGCATGATCAATCACTTAAGCGAAGTCATCATTCCGAAGGATGATACACCGGGAGCACAAGAGACTGGCGTTCCCGAATTTATTGATTTCATGACCGCGAATGATGATGAGATTCAGCAGCCGTTTCGGGCGGGCTTGCACTGGCTCAACGCGAAGGCGCACAAGCTATATGGCCAGCCCTATCTGAACTTGCCCTCGGCAGATCAGGATGCTATCTTGCGGCGGTTGGCCTATAAATCCGAGCAATCAAACGAGGATATAGAAGGTCAACAGTTCTTTTTTTTGCTCCGAAGGTACACGGTCATGGGTTACTACACGAGCCGTGCCGGTTTGGAGCAGCTCGACTATCCAGGACTTCGCATGTACTCGTCTTCTCCGGCCTGCCCGCACCCGAACGACCCGGAGCATCGCCATTTGACTCCGAGGCAGTGAGATGCAGCAGCAAAAGTTTGACGTTATAGTGATCGGCACGGGCGCGGGCGGTGGTATGACCATCCGCACGCTGTGCAACGCCGGGGCAAAGGTGTGCGCGATCAACGCGGGCCGACGGCTGAATCCGAAGAAAGATTTTCGCAATCACCGTATGCCCTACGACATGAAGTTTCGCGGATTCGGCGACCCTCAGCTTCGCGCGCACTCATACGGCTACATGGATAACGAGTATACAAAGGGCATCTGGGAACACGAAATCGTCTATACCACTGCGCCCGGGACCCAATGGATGTGGCCGCGTTGTTTCGCGGTGGGAGGTAAGACTAACTTCTGGGGCAGATCTTCAGCACGTTTCAGCCAAATCGATTTTCGAGCCGCGAGCCGCGACGGATACGACGCCGACTGGCCCGTCAGCTACGAAGAGATCGCCCCTTACTATACGCGAGCGGAACGGATGATTGGCGTGGCAAGTACGATTCAGAACCGGCCTAGCAATCCGGATGGCGAGTATCTTCCGCCCATGAACTTCCGCTGCCTCGACCACATCTTGCAATCCGCCGCCCGAAAAGTGGACGTGCCCTACTTGCCGGACCGGATCGCGCAGCTTACGAAGCCACTCCATGGCCATCCCGCCTGCCACTTTTGTGCTAATTGTACCGAGGGCTGCGATACAGGATCATTCTTTTCAACGCCCTGGTTTTTTCTGCCGGATGCCGAGAAGAGCGGCAATTTAGAGGTGCGGATTAACGCGCTTGCGAAGAACATCCTGGTGGATGAAAACGGGCGTGCATTGGGAGTTGCTTATATTGACCGCGAGACAAAGCAGGAGATCGAGGTCCATGCGCGAGCGGTTGTGGTGGCCGCCTCGTGCGTCGAATCGGCGAAAATTCTGCTGAATTCCAAGTCGCGGCATTGGCCTACCGGAATTGCCAATTCAGGCGGTCAGGTGGGGCGCAACCTGTGCGACCACATGTACGGAACGACTGGACGCGGATATCTGCCTCAATTGCTGGGCCAACCGAGTTCTCCCGATAATGTTTCGGCCAGCACAATTGCCTGGATGCCTCGTTGGCAGAATTTGAAAAACGCGCGCGAGGAGAAATTCATCCGTGGGTATTCAATTTACCCTGACGGAGGATGTGCGGGATTTCCCGGCTATTTCGATCAGATCGAGGGTTTTGGAAGCAGTTTCAAACGCGAGATCAAACGCCGCTATCCGACGCCGGTGAGCTTTTATTTACAGGCTCCCAGCCAGCGGAGCGATTCTAATTATGTAGACATCGATCCGAAAGTAAAAGACGCTTACGGCATCCCGGCGGTGCGCATCCACTTCGAATGGGATAACAACACGAAGTTGATGTGGGAGCACGCCAAGCACGTCACCGAGGAAGTCATGCGAGCAGCTGGAGCCGAGTACCAGGGTCACGGGGAACCGGAAATGCCGGGCTACAGCCTGCATGAAACCGGCACCTGCCGCATGGGAAGCGATCCGAAGAGTTCCGTCACGAACGGCTTCGGGCAAACGCACGACGTGAAAAACTTGTATATCTGCGATGCGAGCGTATTCCCGAACTGCACGGACAAGACCACGACGCTATCCATCCTGGCGTTTTCGCTGCGGAGTTCGGAGCATCTTTTGGAAACGCTGAAGGCATGACACCGGCGGGCCCGTCCATGAAAATCTGCTACTTCGACGCATTCTCCGGGATAAGCGGCGACATGACCGTCGGCGCGCTGGTGGATGCCGGAGCCGATTGGAATGCGCTGGAAGCGGCGCTCGCCAGCCTCGATCTCGGTGCAACATTTCGAATCGAAAAGACCAAACGTAAAGGGCTCGCCGCGTCCAAGTTTTCGGTCGAGTACACCGAGCAGAAAAAGCACCGGCACCTCCCGCACATCGAGAAGATTATTCTTGCGGGCCAACTCTCGAATCGCGCGCAAAAGAACGCGCTGGCAGTGTTTCGGAAACTGGGCGAAGCCGAAGCCAAATCGCACGATGTACCGATCGAGAAGGTTCATTTCCATGAAGTCGGCGCGGCGGATTCCATCTGCGACATCGTCGGAGCTTGCGTTGCGCTTGATCTGCTCGGCGTCGATGAAGTGCGCAGCTCGCGGGTGAATGTCGGGAGTGGAACGGTGAACACTGAACACGGTGTTCTTCCTGTTCCGGCGCCCGCAACAGCGGAGTTATTGAAGGGTCGTCCGGTGTACTCTGCCGGGCCGGAAGCGGAACTGACTACGCCGACGGGTGCGGCCTTGCTTTCCACGCTGGCCGCTGACTTTGGTTCGCTTCCGCCACTGCGAATCGTGGGGCAGGGATTCGGCGCGGGTGAGAAGGATTTCCCCTCGCAAGCGAACGTCCTGCGAGCGCTGATTGGCGAACGGACGAGCGCCTCCGAAGCGACGACGGTCTCGGTGATTGAGGCGAACATAGATGACTCAACGCCGCAGGTTCTCGGATATGCTATGGAGCGGCTCTTTAAATCGGGGGCGCTGGATGTCACTCTCACGCCAATTTTCATGAAGAAAAACAGGCCCGGCACGCTGATCAGCGTCATTGCGCGGCCTGAGACGACGGAGCAGCTCGCCTCGGTTCTGCTCGCCGAGACCACCACGCTCGGATTGCGGACGTATCAGGCGGAGCGGCGCGTAATGGAACGCAGCGTTGCGGAAATCGAGACTTCGTACGGCACCATTCGGATCAAACATTCACCTACCGGCGCATTCGCTCCGGAGTATGAGGATTGCCGCCGAATCGCCTGGGAGAAAGGCATTCCCCTGCGGACTGTGATCGCTGAAGCCGAGCTGGCGTTTCGAAAGAGCCGATCGTAAATCAAGAGATGAGAACAGGCAAGTATTACCTCACGACACCTATCTATTACGTCAACGCGGCGCCGCACATCGGGCATGCGTATACGACGATTGCGGCGGAAACGATTGCCCGTTTCAAGCGGATGCAGGGCTATGACGTGGTGCTGACGACAGGGACGGACGAGCACGGAACAAAAGTAGAGCGTGCGGCGAAAGCACAGGGTAAGACGCCGGAAGAGTTCGTAGATGTTATTTCGAATGAGTTCCGCAATGAGTGGAAGCGGCTCAATCTTCAGATCGATCGATTCCAGCGCACGACCGCGCCGAATCACGCCAAGCTGGTTAACGCGCTGTTCAACGCATGCCGAGAGAACGGATATATCTACAAAGGAACCTATACGGGTCTGTACGCAGTCGTCAGCGAATCGTTTGTGAATGATGCCAAGCCGGGCGATGTAGATCCCGAGACGGGCAAGCCGTACGAGGAAGTCACTGAAGAGAACTACTTCTTCAAGCTTTCGGCATTCACTGAGCGGCTGCTCGAGTTCTACGAGACGAACCCGGATTTCATTCAACCGGAGATCCGCCGCAACGAAGTCTTGTCGTTTGTGCGGCAGGGGCTGGCGGATCTCTCCATTACGAGGACCAGCATCAAATGGGGCATTCCCGTGGAAGCCGATCCGGCACACGTCTTCTATGTTTGGTTCGACGCCCTGACGACCTACATCAGCGCGGTTGAAGGCACGGACTGCTGGCCGGCGGATCTGCACCTGATCGGCAAGGAGATTCTCCGCTTTCATGCGGTCTATTGGCCGGCTTTTCTGATGGCGGCGGACTGGCCGCTTCCGAAAAAGATCTTTGCCCATGGCTGGCTGCTGTTTGAAAACGACAAGATGAGTAAATCCCGGGGCAACATCGTGCGCCCGGGACCCATTTCGCAGACGATGGGCGTAGACGCGCTGCGTTACTTTCTGCTGCGCGAGATTGTATTCGGGCAGGACGGCAGCTTTAGTTATGACGCGCTGGTCGGACGCTACAATTCGGATCTGGCGAACGGGCTTGGAAATCTGGCGAGCCGGACGCTGACCATGATTCAGCAGTATCGCGAGGGCGTGATTCCAGCGTCGCGCGGGGATGACGCAATTGCGGCTATTGCACGCCACGCCGCCGAAGCCGCGATTCAGATGTATGAGGCCTTCGAGTTTTCTCGCGCTCTCGAACAGATCTGGAGCATCGTCTCGGCGGTCGATAAATTCATCGTGGAACGAGCGCCATGGAAGCTCGCCAAGGATGAAAGCGCGAGAGAACGGCTGGACGAAACTCTTTATACAGCGGCCGAAGCGTTGCGGATCATTTGCGCGCTGGTGAGTCCGATTCTGCCGCACTCGGCCGAAGCGATCTGGAAACAGCTTGGTTTTTC
Organism: uncultured Acidobacteriaceae bacterium; assembly: GCA_963762495.1. GTDB lineage: Bacteria > Acidobacteriota > Terriglobia > Bryobacterales > Bryobacteraceae > Bog-105. Next base: position 11,526 of record CAVXKZ010000009.1, on the reverse strand, counting down.
GGAACCGGTGGCCGCCGTACGAAGCGATGCGTTGAATTGGGGCGGTCTGAAGGCCGGCCAAAAGATTGGCGAGATCGCAGCAGTGTTCCCGCGAATAGATAAGACAGCCATTCGGAAAATGCAAGATCTCGAAGGAGTGGAAAAGAACCGTCAGGCGGCGTTGCTTGGCAAGATATCCGCGGAATCGGACGAACATCGGGGATCTGATCTCCATTGACGATTTCTCGAAGGTCGACCTGCGGGTGGGGGAAGTGAAATCCGCCGAGAACGTAAAGGGGGCGGACAAATTGCTGCACCTCAAAGTCGATATCGGAGAAGCGGAACCGCGGACGATTGTCGCCGGAATCGCTCTGGCGTACAAGCCGGAGCAGCTTATCGGACGCAAGGTGGTCATTGTGGCCAATCTGCAGCCACGGAAGCTGCGCGGGCTGACATCGCAGGGCATGATCGTTGCGGCCAGCACGGACGGCGGGTTGCCGGTTCTGGCAGGATTCCATGAAGACATTCCGGTCGGCTCTCGCCTGAAATGAGCCGCCGTGGAGCTTGCCGACTCGCATTGCCATCTGGACGACGGGCAGTTTGAGGCCGATCGCGGTGCCGTCATCGAGAGCGCGCGTGAAGCCGGACTGAAATACATGCTTACGATCGGCACCGGCGAAGGGCCGCCCGATCTGGAATGCGCCGCCCGGCTGGCCGATCAGTATTCGTTTGTTTACGCCACCGCCGGAGTTCATCCGAACGACTGCCTTAAGATCGACGGCAACACTTTCACCGATCTGGAGCGGCTGCTTCAACATCCGAAAGTTAGAGCTGTCGGCGAAATCGGACTGGATTATCACTGGGGCGTGCCGAAAGAGGCGCAGTTTCCGATATTCATCCAGCAACTCGAGATCGCGGCGGCGAAGCGCATACCCGTAATCATTCATACGCGCGATGCCTGGACCGACACAATTGAGCTTTTGCGCGCGCACTGGGCGCCGGCAAATTTGCCGTGTATCATGCATTGCTTCACTGGCAACGCGGATCAAGCGCGCGAATGTCTCGATCTCGGTTTTCATCTGGCGTTCGGCGGTGTGACCACGTTTCCGAAAGCGGCGGAGATTCGCGAAGCAGCGCTCATCACGCCAAGGGACCGGCTGCTGATCGAGACGGATGCCCCGTATCTGGCGCCAGTGCCGCATCGCGGCAAGCGGAACGAACCCGCCTTCATCGCCTATACGGCGCGGGCCATCGCGGAAATACGAGGTGTGCCATTCAACGAACTCGCCCGTCAAACAACCGCCAACTTTGAGCGCATCTTTAGGATTGAATAAGTTCACGTACCAGCTACACTGAGGAAGCCGTTCGACTAACCACTTATGTTCAGCAACATCCGGCAGTCGATCACAACACGCGAAGCTTTCGAGCTCGTGGAGGCGGATCTGCGGGAAGTGGAGCGAGAGATTAGCGTGGAGTCCGTCGCTTCGGTGGACGCGATCACGACCATTAACCAATATTTGCAAGCCGGCGGTGGAAAACGATTGCGTCCCGCGCTGCTGTTGCTTTGCGGGCGTTTGTTCGGACCTTCGACTGACTGCGCGCGGCGACTGGCTGCCGTGGTCGAAATGCTTCATACGGCGACGCTGGTGCATGATGACGTAATTGACGTTGCAAAAAGCAGGCGCGGACGCCCTTCGACGAACGTTGTCTGGGGTAACCATATTTCGGTTCTGGCCGGCGACTGGCTCTACATGCAAGCGTTTCAGGTGGCGCTGCGCGAGCGGAACTCGCACATTCTGGATGTGTTGATTTCATTGACACAAATGATGGTGGAAGGCGAGTTACTGCAGTTGGAGCGGCTGCATCGGATAGACATCAGCGAAGCCGATTACATGGAACTTGTCGACCGCAAAACAGCCAGCCTGTTTTCAGCTTGCTCTTCGCTGGGCGCTACCGCCGGAGGAGCCGACGAAGCGACAGAATCGAGGCTTGGCGAATTTGCCTGGAATCTGGGAATGGCGTTTCAGCTCGTGGATGACATCCTTGATTTCACTTCGACTGAAAAGATCCTCGGCAAGCCCGCCGGAAACGATCTGCGTGAAGGTAAGGTCACGCTGCCGATGATCTACGCGCTGGAGCAGGTGACGAGCGAAGAGCGCACGGCCGTAGAAACGGTAATCGGAGACGGCAGCTACGAGCACGTGCCGTTTATGTACATTCTGCAGATTCTAGAACGATACGGCTCAGTGGCCCGGGCCTATGATCGCGCTCACGCTTTTACGGAGAAATCGCGGAGCATCATCGCGACTTTCGAGGAAAGCCCTGCGCAGCGAGCGCTGCAGGCGATCATCGATTTAGTGACGGACCGCAGCTCGTGAGGGTCTCACCGGCCCGGTAGCTTCCGCTGCTTTTCCTCCTCGTTCTGCTTTTTAGTGGCCATGCCGGAGACAACCTGTGCGTGGTTTATAGCCGCAGTGAGCGAAACGCCTCCTATAATGTTGCCGATCAGGGTTGGGAATAAGTAACCCCAAGCCACGGCGCCCCAGGTTTTGGCTCCGACCATTACTGCGAAAAGCACTTCCACGGCACCGGCGATGATGTGGGTCAAATTGGCGAGGCCCACGATATAAGTCAGGATCACGATGATTACGACGCGCCCGGTATCGACTGCCGCGAGCATCCAGACAACCATCGCGATCAGCCAACCTGCAAAGATTCCACGGAGAATGGCCTGACCAAAAGTCACGTCCAGCGCTCGCATGCTAAGCACGAACATGGCGTGCTGGATATCCGGCTTGAACATGGGAGTGTTGGCAACCACCCAGGCGAAGATATGCGCTCCGATCATGTTCGCAATCAGGACCACGGTCCAAAGTCTTGCGACCAAGAGCAGCGTTGAGAAATTTCGTCTTGCGAGCAGCGGGATGATGGCCGTCAGCGTGTTTTCAGTAAAGAGCTGCTGGCGCCCGATGATGACGATGAGAAATCCAAGCGGGTAGCCCGCGCTTACGACGAGCTTAGCCCAGGGCTGATCGGGCAGGTAAGCCTTAAAGAGCGCCATCGCAACCAGCGAAAAGCCCATCGACATGCCCGCGGCCAAGCCGGACCAGGCCAGCGCCGACACGGGACGCATGAGCTCTTCCTCGCCGTCATAACGGATAGCCTCGTGGACGACCAGGGCGCTGACCGAGGTACGGTCTTCGGCTTCCTGCTGTTGCCGCTCAGTTAACTCAGGCGCGACTACTTCGGAGTCTTGCTGTTCGTCAAGCATGCTCAGAAAATAGGAGCACGCCCGGCGCTAAGCGGTTTCATTTAGCCGTCAAACCAGCTTCTGCTTGCGTAACGGCAGCTCGCGAACCCGCTTGCCGGTCGCCGCGAAAACGGCGTTGCAGAGTGCGGGAGCCATGGGTGGCACGCCGGGTTCTCCGGCGCCGGTGGGCGGACCTTCCGCGTCGATGATGTGGACGTGTGTTTCGTAAGGCGATTCATCGATTCGCGCGACCGGATAGTTATTGAAGTTGCCCTGCTGGACGCGCCCATCGGCAGCGGTGATTTCACCCATCAAAGCGATGCTCGTGCCGAAGACGGCAGCGCCTTCAAATTGCGACTTGACGCGATCGGGATTGATCGCACCACCACAATCGAGAGCCATATGGACTTGCGGAATCCGGAGTTTCCCTTGAGGGTCCACTTCCACTTCGACGACAGTTGCGACATAGGTCAGGAAGCTGCGATGGGCGGCGAAGCCCCAGCCGTGGCCGGGCCCGGATTTCTTGTTCGCCCAGCCGGACCGCTCGGCGACAGTTTCAACGACGCGCCGGAGGCGGCCGGTATCGATCGGATAAGTGGCAAGTGGTTTTCCGTAGTTGGAGTACTTAGCGTTTTCGCCTTCGAAATCGAGCTTTCGAGGCGAACCAAGCGCCGCCAGCCAGTACTCGATTGGATCCTGCCGGGCAGCGTGCGCCAGCTCGTCCATGAAGGATTGAACTCCAAAGGCGTGATAAATATTGGCGACCGAGCGCAGCCAGCCGATGCGAAGGTGCGCCTCGGCCGGACCGTTCTCAGTGCGGATGTTAGGAATGTCGAACGGCAGATCGACGACGCCCATGGAAAGCTCGCCTTCCCCACCGTAGCGTTCTTTGTCATCGAAGGTTGACCCGATGGGCGGGAACACGGTTCGCATCAGGAACGCATTTGGCTTGCCCGATGAATCGAGAGCAGCTTTGAAATACATGCCTGAAGTGGAGTGATAGTAGTCGAAACGAATATCCTCTTCGCGGGTCCACGAGATCTTGACAGGCTTGCCGATCTTCTTCGAAAGGATCGCCGCCTCGGCGACGTAATCCGGTTTGGACTTTCGTCCAAACGCGCCGCCGAGAAGAGTGACGTGGCAGGTAACATCATCGGGTTTGAGGCCGAGAGCTTTCGAAACGGTTTCCTGGACCTGCTGCGGGTCTTGTGTCGCCGTCCAGGTTTCGACTTTGCCGTCGCGATACTCGGCAAGAGCGGCTGGCGGTTCCATGGAGGCGTGGGCCAGAAGCGGCGTGTAATAGGTAGCTTCGACAGTTTTGGCAGCGCTAGCGAAAGCGGCGTCCACATCGCCGAGATTGCGGCAGACTTTCTGAGGCTTGCCAGCGGTTTCGATCAGGTACTTCCGGTACGAATCCGAGTCGTAGATGGCGTGCGGACCATACTCCCAATCGATTTTGAGTTTCTTGCGTCCTTGCGAAGCGGCCCAGGTGTTATCGGCAATTACCGCGACGCCGCCAAGCGCCTGAAAACCATACGGCGGTTGTGCTTCCTCAATGACGATGGTCTGCTGCACGCCGGCGACTTTGCGCGCCTCAGAATCGTCGAAGCCTTTCATCTTGGCCCCCAGAACCGGAGGACGCTCAATTGAGGCGTAGACCATACCAGGCAAGTAAGCATCGAAGCCGTACACAGCACGGCCCGTGCAGATATCTTTCAGATCGACGATGGGAACGCCTTTGCCGATGTACTTGAACTCGGCGGGCGCTTTCAATCGGATTTGCTCCTTAGGCGGCAGCGGCTGCTTAGCGGCTGCGCTGGCGAGTTCGCCAAAACCGAGCTTGCGACCACTGGGCGTGTGAACGATCTGATGGTTTTCGGCGCGGCACTCACCCGGAGAGACGTTCCACTTCTCGGCAGCGGCACGTTCGAGCATAAGGCGAGCCGTTGCGCCGGCTTCCCGCATGACGATGTAAAAGTCGCGAATGGACATCGAGCCGTCGGTATCCTGCGATCCATACAGCTTGCTGCCAATCGCCTGCTGGACGCGAACCCGGTTCCAATCGGCATCGAGCTCGTCTGCAACGACCATCGGCAGCGAGGTTCGAATGCCGGTGCCCATTTCGGAGCGGTGCGCAACGATAATGACCGATCCATCGGTATCGAGACCAAGGAAGACGCTGGGGTTCCAGGCGGCTTTTGAGGCGTCCGGAGACGTGAAACGGGCGGCGCGCGCGACGGGGACGTCGGCCACGAGGATCAACGCGCCGGCGGAAAAAACGCCTTTGAGAAAATCGCGGCGGCTGGCGATTTCAATTTGGCCTGTGCGGCTCATGCTTTCACCTCCGCAGCGGACTTGATGGCCTGACGGATGCGTTGGTAGGTTCCACAGCGGCAGATGTTGCCCTGCATCGCCTTCGTCGATGTCGTGATCGGTGGGCTTAGGATGCGCCTTGAGCAGAGCGGCAGCCTGCATGATCTGCCCGGCCTGGCAGTAGCCGCACTGCGGAACGTTCGCTTCCGCCCAGGCAAGTTGCAGCGGATGATCGCCGTGCGGGCTCAAACCTTCGATAGTGACGATCTCCTTGCCCGCGGCTGCCTGCATCGGGGTGAGGCAACTGCGAGCGGCCTCCCCATTCACGTGCACGGTACATGCGCCGCACAGGCCCATGCCACAGCCGAATTTCGAACCAGTAAGTTGCAGGATATCGCGGAGATACCACAGCAATGGCATCTCCGGATCGCCGGTAAATTGCCTGGCGGTTCCGTTGATTTTCAGGCGGATCATAAGTCCTCTTTGCATAAAGAATACAGGAGAAACAAGGCAGTCTAGTAGGCGCCGCCGCTTTGTTGGAGTAGTTTTGCGGCGAGACCGGTCCAGCCGGTTTGATGGCTTGCGCCGAGGCCCTTGCCGGTGTCGCCGTGAAAGTATTCGTAAAAGAGCGCGTAACAGCGGAAGTTGGCGTCTTCCTGGAGCAACTTATTGCCGCTGTATTCGGGGCGATGACCATTCGCGTCGGGCAAGAAGAGCGACGACAGACGACGCGAGAGCTGGCGCGCCGCCTGGTGCAGTGTGATGCGCCGGCCGGAGCCAGTGGGAAACTCCAAGGTAAGAGATTCGCCGTAGTAGTGGTTGAGCCGCTGCAAAGCTTCAATCAGCAGGAAATTTATCGGGAACCAAATCGGACCGCGCCAATTGGAGTTGCCGCCGAAAGCGCCGGTGGTGGATTCACCGGGATCATAAGCCACCTGTAGAGTGCTGTTGTCGATACGCAGGGTGTATGGATGATCTTTGTGAAAACGAGAAACGGAGCGAACGCCAAAGGGCGACAAGAACTCCGATTCGTCGAAGACGCGCTGCAATATGCGCTCGAGACGCGGGCGGTTAACAACCGAGAGCAGACGGCGCTGCTCGATTCCACCCTGAGTCATGGAAGCGAGACCAGCGGTTAAGTCAGGCCGATTGTCGACGAACCACTGCACACGTTTTTTGAAACCCGGATGCCGATCGACGGTATAGGATTCGAGAGTGTCCATCGCGAGGAGCGGAACAAGGCCGACCACCGAACGTACGCGCAGCAGTTCGTAACTGTTATCTCCCAGCCGCAGCCGATCATAGTAGAATCCGTCCTGTTCATCCCAAAGCCCGGTGCCATGAGAGTGGTTGACCGCGTAGGAGATATAAAGGAAGTGCTCGAAGAACTTACTGGCGATATCCTCGTAGGTCACATCGTGAGGAGCTAGCTCCAGCGCGATTTTGAGCATGTTGAGACAATACATCGCCATCCAACTGGTACCGTCGGATTGTTCGAGCAGCCAGCCGTGGGGCAAAACAGTATTGCGATCGAAAATGCCGATATTATCCAGCCCCAGGAAGCCGCCTTCAAAGATGTTGGCGTCGGAAGAGTCTTTGCGATTCACCCACCAGGTGAAGTTCATCAACAGCTTATGAAAGACGCGCTCGAGGAACTCGTAATCCGGCCGGCCTTTGATGCGCTGATCAATTTTGAAGACGCGCCAGGCGGCCCAGGCGTGAACCGGCGGATTCACATCGCCGAAGGCCCACTCGTAGGCGGGGATCTGCCCGTTCGGATGCATGTACCATTCGCGAAGGAAAAGGGAGAGCTGAGCTTTGGCGAAATCGGGATCGGCGGGCGCGATCGCGAGAGCGTGAAACGCAAGATCCCAGGCCGCATACCACGGGTACTCCCATTTGTCGGGCATGGAAATGACGTCTTCATTGAAGAGATGACGCCATTTGTGATTGCGGCCATGGTTGCGCTGTTCGGGAGGCTTCGGCATGGTGTTGTCGCCCTTCAGCCAGTCTTCGATGACGAAGTGGTAATACTGCTTACTCCAGAACATGCCGGCAAAGGCCTGGCGCTGCACCTTGGCGGCTTCTTCGGTCAGGCCTTGCGAAAGGTGGGCGTAGAACTCGGAAGCTTCGCGGATTCGATCGTCGAAGATCTTGTCCCAACGTTCGCGGCCGATTTCTGGCGAGCCGTCACGTGATAAACGAAAATACAGAACCTTTTGGTCGCCGGGGCCGAGCGAAAGCGGATAAACCGCACAGGCCTTAGTGCCGAGGCGCTCCGGGTTCACCGCCTCGTGCCGGCCGCGAATGAAGTATTCGTGAAAGGCATCCTTATAAAAGGTGTTCCGGCCCTTCCAATTCCAGATTCGCTCGGTGTTGGTTTCGTTTTCGGTGAAGAGAATCTCGGGAGTTCCGTCCAGAGCAAGATCGAAGCGACCGAGCGACGGATGCTCGGCTTCGATCTCCGCGACTTCCGATTGATGCAGCCACGGTTTCTGGTCAGGATTATAGGCGCGATCCCAGCTCCAGATGTTGCGGAACCAGAGAGTTGGAAGAAGGGTTAGCTGAGCGAAATCGGGGCCGCGATTGGCGACTGTTATGCGGATCAGGATATCTTCGAAGTCAACCTTCGCGTACTCGGCGAATACATCAAAGTAACGACCGTCATTGAAGACGCCCGTGTCCTCAATCTCAAACTCCGGATCTTGGCGGGTCCGACGGCTGTTGACTGCGTCCAAGTTACTGTATGGGTAAGCCGCCTGCGGATACTTATACAGACCTTTCAAATATGAGTTAGTAGGCGTTGCGTCGAGGTAGTAATAGAGCTCCTTGACATCCTCGCCGTGGTTACCCTGATTACCGGTTAAGCCATAGAGCCGCTCCTTGAGAATGGGATCGTTGCCATTCCACATAGCGAGCGCGAAGCAAAGATACTGATGGTTATCGCAGAGGCCGAGAATACCGTCTTCGGTCCAGCGATAGACACGAGAGCGGGCGTGATCGTGGGGAAAGTATTCCCACGCGGTGCCGTTCGGGCTGTAATCTTCACGGACGGTGCCCCAGGCGCGCTCGGCCAAGTAGGGTCCCCAGCGCTTCCAGTGCTTTTTCCGCGATTCCGCTTCCGCTAAACGCTGTTGCTCGGCCGTAGTGGTGGCGTGCATAGGCAAGTATTCCAGTGTACGCGGACGGCAGAAGCCAGAAGACAGAATGCGGGGCTAGGCGGCGGCCTTTTCGGCTCCTTTGAAGGCCATATTCTGCAAATGTTGATGGTCGACTTTGGCTTGGGCGAGCAGAACGGCCCATTTGTGCCGCTCCTCCTGCCTGTTTTCGCGGGCCTCGCGGCGGGTTTGATCGGCTTGTTTGTGCTGCTGCGAAACAAAGCCAATTTCCTCTTTGCGCTTTTGCGCTCTTAGCTTTAGCAGGTCATTCAAGCATTTGTGGAAACCGCGGTCGTGGGTGGTTTGGTAGCGGAGGTAGAGCGCCAACTGTTTTTCGTCAACCCCCGATTCATCGAAGCAAAGCTGCTGGAGATTGAGGGCGCGCTGGGCCAGCCAGTAGTGCTGAGCCATGCCCTCGATCAGTAAATGTTCAGTGGGAGTCGAAGGACGGTGCTCGTGCTGAAGACCGTGGAAGAGTTCTTTGAATTCATTCTCGCTTTCGTGCGGCAGGATGAGGAAGCGGCCGGCGAGTCCGTGGCGGAAAGCGTTGAGCGAGACGGTTTGCTTGCCTTCCGAAGTTTTCGCGCCGGTGCTGTGCTGGGAATTGGCGCGGTTGGCGCGGAGTTGGGCGGGAGAAATGGTATGGGTCGCTGACGCTTCCGGCTCGGTGTCAAGTTGTGTGCGGGATGGGAGTGCGGCGGCTCGCGACGGCGGGAGAAGACCGGCTCTACGGTGGACGCGTTCGCGGGCGGCGTTCGCCTCGGCGATGAGTTCGGGGGAGAATTCGTCGTAAATTTCCGGACTCGGCTCGCCGATTAGATCAGCAGAGTGCGTCTTCGTTCCTTCTTCAGAGGCGCGGTTCCGTTCGAGTGTCTTTTCGGCTTTGCGAGCGAGTTTTCGCGCTTTGTGTTCCTGCGCGCGGCGGATGGATCGAGGGGACATAGAGGGCTTCTCCTTACGCACGAAACTACATCGCCGGGCGTTCTGCGGGAGCCGACTGCGCCACGTAACAAGCTGTGGGCATTGAAGAAGAAAAATTTGGTGGGGCGGTGATTGTATGGAGGATGTCCGTTTTTCCGTTGAAAAAAGAACGGCTCGAAACACGATCTAAGCCGCCGAATGGGCAGCGATGGTGATCGCATTTAGGTTACAACGCATGTCATAAGCACGCTGCAGATTATGAATCAGCAGCGGCAAATGGCGGTAGCCGTGAAGACGATTCCAGCGTGTTTCGGCATACAGCAGGGCTGATGCCACCAGCGCAAGCGGTGATCGTTGCCCTGCCAGCGCATGACACGCCGGCAGATGGTCTCGACAACTGGAAAGCTGGATTCGATCCATTGGTACTGCTGAGGGATCGCCGCAAGCGGGCATGCACCTGCAGATCATGTAGCGTAAGGGTCTCCTCTAAGCCCTCCATTAAGCTGGCTGCCGCACTCGGGTTCAGCTCGTTCAACTCATCGTGCAAGCGATACAGCGCCTGCCGAGCATCACTGATATCAGCCTGAGCGTAGGCCAGCCGCAGCTTGTACTTGAACCAGTGTTGATGCGTGTCCGGCACGTAGGCCAGGATGTTGCGGATCTTATGCACCTGGCAGCGCTGGATGAAAGCGGCTTCGCCGGCATGCCGCTCAATGGCGGCGCGCAAGGCACGGCTTCCGTCAATCAGATAGAAACGCGGCTGACTGAAATCCAGTCCCCGCTCGGACAGATGCTCAAACAAGCCGCTCACCACCTTCGCGTTCTCGGTGGCTCCTTGCACCAACCCAGTACCAGCTTGTTGCCGAACGCATCAATGCCCATCGCGACAATCAGATGCTGGCCCTTGAAAATGGTGTCCTCCACCAGCAGCGCGCAGATCTGCAGGTGCCGCAAGGAGCGCGTCATTAATGCTCCAGCTTCTTGCGGCTGGCCTCCACAAAGCGGTCGCTAAGTGTGCTCTTCTCCAGTCGCCAATCGGACACTCTGGACGTGCGCTTTTTTTCTGCGCCCACTCAGCATCCGTGCCTTCCAGCGGAAGCTTAACCGCAACGCGGATTCTGCCGGCGTTCACCTTGAAGCTCTAGCGGTTTGAAGCGGTGCGGGGCAGAATGGTTAAGGGAACGCCTCTCCATACTGATGACCAACACTGAAGCGAACACCGCCACTCTCTTCCTGGAGTTTTCTCGCCGCAAGCTGCTGGAGCAATATTGGCCAAGGCTGCGTCACTCTGTCCAATCTCTAACCGACGAGCAAGTGTGGTGGCGTCCTAACGGCGCCAGCAACAGCGTTGGAAACTTGCTCCTGCATCTGAACGGCAATGTGCGGCAGTGGCTGATCGCATCGTTTACGCATCTGGAGGACGCGCGCGACCGGCCCGCCGAATTTGACCGACGTGAACCAATTCCAGCTTTTTCGCTCCTCGAGCAACTCGGGGCAACCATGCAAGAGGCGTCAGAGGTTCTTTCGCGTCTCGCCGAGATCGATTTGCTCACGCTTTTTGAGATTCAGGGTTACAGAGTGAGTGGTTTAGAGGCCGTGTACCAAGTCGTGGAGCACTTCGGAATGCACTACGGGCAGATTCTCTACGTCGCCAAGATGCTAAGCGGCGAAGATTTAGGCTTGTATAGCGAACTGAACAAGAACGGACGAGCTTCGTAAAAGCGTTAAAAAACACGGACGTTGCAAGGATGTGTTACTAGGACTATCAAGATGGACACCACGGTGCGCTCTGCGCCTCTGAAACTTGAGGGTATCCCTGAAGCAAACGCGCACGACGCTTAGCGTTGCCGATGGGGCGATTTCTCGTGGCGCGCATGACGCGGCCTGCGGGAACGCTCTCGGTTA
>CAVXKZ010000008.1:0-288062 GCA_963762495.1 uncultured Acidobacteriaceae bacterium | reverse complement strand
GAGGTGTCGAGCGATGCTCGACTTACCAGTTACGCCTTCGCGGTGGCGGTTCGGTTGGCCGCCGGGGCAACCTCATCTCCATTTTGGCGAGCTTCGCGAGTCACGATTTCGATGTTGCCTTTGAAGTAGGCACCATCTTCAATCACGATACCGGGTGTACGCAGATCTCCGATTAGCTTTCCGCCTTTCCGCACGGTGATCTTGCGCGTTGCATCGAGATTCCCCTGGATGCTGCCTGAAATGTCGACTTCGCGGGCAGTTACATCGGCACGCACTTTGGATTCCGCGGTCACCGTGAGATCGTAGCCGGCCAGATACAGTGATCCGTCGATCTCTCCGGCAATGTGCATATGCTCACCGCTCTTGATTTGGCCTTTGATGACCATGCCTTTGCCGATGACGGCAACGCCCCGCGATTCCGCGGCCGGGGTGCGTCCGCCGCTTCCAAGCGGCGCGTCCTTCACTGCCGCCTCCGGCCTGCTAGAAGCTGGAGTTGTTCTGGTTGGATCTTCCTGTTGTTTACGATCGCTCCACATATTGCTCTCTCCAGATTATAGGACCCGGTAAGCTGGCACTCTGTGATGCTCATCTCCTGGAGAAGCGGAGATGCCCGAAGCCAATCTCAACGGAAAGATCGCGACTTCATCGGGCGGCGGATACGCTACTCCGCGCGTCCGGCCGTGTCGAATCTATCGATCCAACGAAATCGCCGGTTTACCGCTGAGTCGCTCCATCACATGCTCTCCTAAACGATCCGCGAAACTTCCGCTCTCGCTGATGGTGGTGTTGAACAGCACAACCAGGGCGTAGTCTTCTTTCGGGTTGAACAGCGCGTAGCTGCTGTATCCGCCTGTGGCGCCATTGTGCCAATAGCTGCCGGTATCCGGCACGTAGAGCCATGCGAGCCCGACCTTCATCCCCGCCATTGCGTCCGCGCGAGGTTCATGCGACATCTGCAACGCGCTCGCCAGCGTACCCGGGGGCGAATCGGCCGCTGCCGATCCAGCCGCGTGCTTCACTTTGTCCGGATGGAGTTGCGCCTCGAGGTACGTCAGCATGTCGCTGGCTGTGGATCGAATAGCGCCCGCCCCTGCGAGGGCATCCAGCGCCCAAGCGTGCGCCGGTTGGTGCTGTGCGCCATGGCCCTGCGCGAATCGCTTCTCTTGCTCGGGCGAAAGCTTAACGACGGTATCTTTGAGTTCCAACGGTTCGGTAATCTCCGTCTTCAGCAATTCCGGATAGGTCATTCCGGCCCGATTCGCCAATGCCTGGCCAAGCAGTCCGAGGCCGAGGTTGCTGTAATTGAAGCCTGTGTTGGCCGGCTTCGCCACACCGTGTTTGGCGATGAACTCGTATAGATTCGCCGGATGGTAATCCGCGTACGGGTCCTGCGGATTTGCAGGATGAAAGTTGTCCGGCATACGGGGCAGCCCCGAATGCTGCGTTGCCAGATCCAGAAGCGTAATCTCGGGACCTTCGGGCTTGGCCACGGTCCCGCTGGGCAGCAGCTCTCGCACCGGCTCGTCCAGCTTCACTTTGTGCTGCTCAACCATCTGCGCGAGTATCAATCCTGTGAAGGTTTTCGAAATCGACCCGATCTCGAAAATCGAATCCTCCTTCACCGCGCCATAAGCAAAAATCCGGCGGGTTCCGTGCTGCACTACTCCGATCACTACGCCGCCGCCTGTCTCCGGCGCCAGTGCGCCTTGTTTTAACGCTCCGGCCAAATCCCGGTCAAGTACCTCTTTCAATTCATTTACTGGGACGGGAGGCATCGCCTTTTCATACGTCGGCGGCTCAGGCTTTTTGGGAGCAATCGCAACCGTCTGTCGTGTCAATCGGAGAGGCAAGTTGTTCCCACCCTGCGACCACAACCCGGTCAGCTCATTACCGTTCTCGCTCAGCGTTCCCGCCCAATGCCCATGTACTGCCGGCACCTCGAACGAGAAACGATTTGCCTCGAAGTTGACTTTGTCGCAGGGCAGCCCCGTTACTCCTTGATCCAGGCTGTCGAACGAACAGTATTCCTTACCTGCGCGATCGCTCTTCACCTGAACCTGGGCGCGCAGTTTGGCTCCGCCCGCCTCGATGGTTCCCAGCCAAATGCCATCCACAGCGGAGGGCTTCTCGGCCGCTGCGAACGGCTCTTCCCGCTGAAACACCAGCGGCATTTCGGAGCCCTGCGACCAGCTTCCACTTAGCGTCGCTCCATCGGCGGATACCGTGCCGTGCCACTTGCCGCCTACACTCGGAACGTCGAAGCTTAAGGCCTTCTCCTCCAGCCGGATGTTCGCGCACGGGAGACCCATCGCTCCCTGATCCAGGCTGTCGAGCGAGCCTTCTATCGCGCCGCCCGCGCCGGCTTTCAAGTGCAGCTTGAGATGAAGCGGACCCAACACGCCCGCGTAATCTCCGCCGAGCTTCGGTGTCTGAGCGATCGCCGTCCCCAGACAAATAAGCGCAGACAACCAGCGAAAACACATCATGAAACTCCTTCCTGATCTTTCTTATCAGCTTCTCGATTGTCCATGAGAACTGTATCAAGAGCGTCGATTCGGCGCTGATAATTACGCGCCAACCGTAGATTCAGCGGCACCGCTATCGCCCCCATCACTATGAACGCAATTGCATCCATCTTTATAAAGAGCGCGAGTTCCGGAAACGCTTGTGCAAAGCCCACCAGGAAAACCCGGTTCGCGGGCGCTGCGCGCTCATTCTCCCCCACATTTGAGGTAGTCGACGCTGGCCCGGCTGTCCTTACAGAGTCTTGCCAGCTATTTTCTTCCAGGAGCTAAAAGGGCTGACCTATCGTCATTCATCGCGCAGCGCGGTCATGGGATCGATGTGCGTAGCGCGAAGCGAGGGCAGATAGCTGGCAAGCAGCGCGGAGAGAAAAAGCACCCCGGCGAAAAGGGCGAAGGTGGCCGCATCAATGTTGACGACGTTGTAAAGCGCACTCGACATGACACGCGCGAGCAGGAGAGCAAGCGGGATTCCGAACGCGAGGCCAGTAGCGGTGAGGCGTAGGCTTTGGCCCATAGTCATCCTGAGCACGTCACTTCGACTCGCACCCAATGCCATACGCACGCCAATATCGTGAGTGCGGGCCGCAACGAAGTACGAAATCACGGCGTAGATGCCGCTAACAGCCAAGAGCAATGCGATGATCGCGTAAGTGGTCATGGTGCGCGCCGCCGCCCGGACGCCACCGCGCTCCTCAGCCATACTCTGCTCCATGGTCTTGAGCTCATAAACGGGCAGCTCTTTATCGATGCCGCGAATTGCTAAGCGCGCGGGTTTCGCGGCCTGCATCGGATCGCCGTCAGTCCGTAGCAAAAATCCTGACTGCGAGGCCGGAAATTGAGCGTACGAGATGTACGCCGCGGGCGCGGGCTGATTCGTAAACCAATCTTCTATTACATTTCCGGCGACACCTACAATGGTGAGCCAGTCCGATTGAGCGTCGACCTTCATCTTGCGACCAATAGGATTGGAATCGGGCCAATAGTGGCGGGCTACGTTCTCGCTGATAACAACCACGGGTCGCGACCCCGGGCGGTCCGAATCGGAGATAGAACGCCCCTGTACCAGCGGGATGCGCATTGCTGTGAAATATTGAGGGCTGATTGCGATCACTTCCGGATGTGGCTCGGCGGGGCGCGGTTCGGGCCGGCCTTCGATGGAGAGGTGGTCGGCGGAGCCACGACTGGAGGAGAGGGCCGCGGCCTCGATTCCGTGAAGTGTTCCGAGGCCTTGCAGTGCGCGATCGTAGAACGATCTGATCTGCGCAGGTTCCCTGATACTGCGTCGCCGGAAGCGAGACCTGCATGGTCAACAGGTTCCTCGGATCGAAGCCCTGGTTTAAATATAGGAAGCGTTCGAAGGTCTTCACCATCAGCCCCGCTCCGACCAACAACACGAGCGCGAGCGTCAATTCAAAAACGACAAGTGACGTTCGAACCCGATTGCGAGCGGGAGTGGCGCTGGCGCTGCCTCCGCGACCGCGCAGCACATCGTTCAGGTCGGCGCGCATTTTTCGATTTACGACTTGAGAAATCGCCGGTAACCCGCAGAGAATCCCCGCGACGAGCGAGGCGATCATGGTGAGGAGAACAACCGTCGAATCCACATGCATCGTGCGAAGGCCGGGAACGAGCCTCATCGCGAGAGGCGAAATGCTCGATTTCATTAAGTCGTTATTCCAGCTCGCCAGCAGCAATCCGACTACACCCGCGGCAGCCGAAATCAAAATGCTCTCCGTGAACAGTTGACGGGCAATTTCAAACCGGCTGGCGCCGAGAGCCGCACGGACCGCAATCTCTCGCTCGCGGTTGGTGGCTCGCGCCAGTTGCAGGTTGCCGATATTGGCGCACGCCAGCAGCAGCACGAATCCGGCTGCGCCGAGCAGCGTGATTACGAAGCGATCAGTCACTTGGTCGGTCAGGTCGCGAAGAGGCAACACGAGCATGCTTCGATCCTGGTTCGTTTTCGGATATTCGTGCTCCAGCCGCGAAGCGATGGTCGAGGCTTCCGCGCCGGCTTCGGCCGCGGACACACCGGGTTTCAAAAGACCCAGAACCATCAGATTGTGAGAGCTGCGTTCGTGCTCCTCGGCAGGGTCCAAAGTCAGAGGAGACCAGAGTTGAGTTCCGAGCGGATAATCGAAACTGTCGGGCATTACACCGATCACGGTATAAGTGCGCCCATCGAGAGAGATGGACTTGCCGATAGCGCCCGGCGAACCGCCCAGATGGCCCTTCCAGAAACCCTCGCTGACGACCGCAACTCTGGAGTGAGCGGAATGATCCTCGCCGGTTGCAATTACGCGCCCAAGTTCAGCGCCGGTGCCCAGCACGGAAAAAAAACTCGGAGACACGAGCAAGGCTCGCAGGCGCTCGGGTGTCCCGACACTCGTGAGGCTGGCGTCCCACTCGCGATAATCGGCGAGTTTCTGAAACGAACGAGCGCCGTTTTTCAGGTCGATGAGATTGGCGGGCGCAAAACCGCTCTTCTGGTCGTGAAGTTTAGGGGGAGTCTCCCAGATTGTGACTATTCGCTCGAGATGCGGGTATGGTAGCGGGTGCAGGATTAGTGAACTGACGGTTATGAAAATCGACGAGTTAACGCCGATGCCGAGCGCGAGCGCGAGGACAGCTACCGAAGTCGCCACCGGGCTCTTCAGCAGAATGCGGACCGCATAACGAATATCGCGAATCAGACTGTTCACCACATTCACAGTGCAATTCCTTTTCCGGACGCAGCACGCTCGGACTGTGGCAATTTCGCCTCAATTGTCCGGCATTGTTGCAATTCCGGGACGCCGCTGTTCGATACCGGTCGAAGCCACGCCTCAGAAACTAAGATGTAGCGCGAGTTGCAGAATGCGTCCCTGGACAATGGTATTAGAGATTTGGCCAAACGTGCTGTCGGTTGGAGTTACATCGGGATTGGCGAATTCCGCATGGTTCAGAACGTCGAATGCGTCCCCTCGGAGCTCTACGTCGTATCGCTCGCCCACGCGGAAGTGTTTGGCGATTGTCAGATCAAGGTTTGTTTGACCTGGCCCGCGTAGCCCATTGCGCGGGAATGTGCCGTAAGTATAGTAGGGGAGCATGGATGCATCACTCTTCGCAATCGCATTCAAACTGAGCAAGTTGCTGACGTCGAAGTTAGCCGGATTGAAGTAGTAATTTCCCGCCGCACTGGTTCCCGAATTCGGATTCGTCAGCGTGGGGAAGTCCTTCGGATTCAGAATTGTCACCATATTGCCGACCAGATCCGCTCGCACGGCGCCCGCATCGCCTTCCCCGGATGGTCCGGGATTGCTCCCCGATGTGTTCAAATTGGCAAACACGTCGATTGGAAAGCCTGTGCGCACGATGAAGATCGGATACAGGCTCCAGCCACGGGTCAGTAGTTTGGGACCGCGCTCCCAAAGATGGTCGAAGGGCAATTCCCATCCGCCCGAAAACGTCAGAACTTGCCGGACATCAGTATCGCCGGAAGCGTAAAAGGCGTCGTGTTCGTAAGCAGGAACGTTGGAATTTCGCTCGCGAAAACCGGACGAGTTGTCGATCTCGTGCGACCAGGTATATCCCAACGTGAAAAATGCGCTGCCCCACGAGCCCAAACTCGCGTTGCGCCGCAGCTTCGCTTCGCCCGCATTATAGTTTGCCTTCCCGATGTTCTGAAACTCCGACAAATAGCTGTAAGTCGGGTTGTTCGGATCCAGATTGTAGATCCGCTGATTGGTGCCCAGAATGAACGGGTTCTCATCGACTAATCCGGTGAGCTTGTGCGCCGAGTAGCCAAGATAGGTCAGTTCCAGCAGCATGTTGCCCGGAAGCTGCTGCTGTACCGACAAATTGTATTGGTAGACATACGGCGTGCGCAGATGCGGATCGACGAAGTACACGCCGCCTCCCCCAACCGGAAGATAACCGGCAGCGCCGAAATCCAGATTCTGCGACGGAGGTTTCGATGGAAACGGGTCCACCGCTCCCGCCGATGCGTACGGATCCTGTAGGCCGCTCGGTCCCGTTCCACCCGTTGGCCCGGATGGATAAATATCGGCGAAGCCTGCGAAGGGAGCTTGCCCGTTGAACTGCAAATTGTCCTCGCCTTTCAGAATGTCGTAGAAAACGCCGAATCCTCCCCGAACGCTGGTCTTTGCGTTCCCAAAGACATCCCAGGCGAAGCCGAATCGCGGCGCCCAATCGTTCCTATCCGGAAAGTTCGCTCCTTTCGGCGCGCCAGGATCTCCCGGGAACACCAGCCCGGAAGGAGCATTCACGAACCGTTGCGACTGCAGGCCCGGGATGAAGGAGAACGAGCGTCCTTGCGTATCGAATTTCGGCTCCGAGTATTCGTAGCGCATCCCGAGATTCAGGCTTAGCCGCTTGCTTAAGTGCCAGGCATCCTGCGCGAAACCGGCGTAATTGTGCGACCGAATATTTGACGGCGCTCGTCCGAATTGCAGGAACTCATCCGGCAAGCCCATTAGAAAATCGGCGAGATCGAGTTTGGAGCCCACGCCTGTGCTCGGCCCATAAAAAAAGTACTCGCCATTCACGTAGAAGTCATAGACCGTATTGTTCTGATAGGGCGAGAAGTAGAACCCAAATTTCCAGTCGTGATGGCCCGCAACCCACGATACGTTGTCATAGAACGCATATGAGTTGTCAACCTCGTGCGTAGGGCCTTGATAGCTGAAGCCGACAGTCGTGGCGGAGCCTTCCAGGTCCAAAAGGGGCGGCCCGGTTGGATCATCCGACGGAATGTTTGCGCCTAACTGGGATGCAGTAGGAAGCTTTGTGGCCGGAATCGCCTGCTGGTGATTCAAACGTTGCGCGGTGGCACGAAACTCATTCAGAAGGCTCGGCGTAAAGGTGTGGGTATAGGCGACTGAGCCAAACCAGTCGGTATCAGCGTAAAGATCGGGAAAACCGGTGACACTCGAGTACTGGAAGGGACGAAGCGTCGGCTCGTCTTTGGTCGAAAAAGTTCCCGTTAGCGCGTCTTTGGACGTGATGTTGTAATCGAATCTCCCGAGATACTCGTTGTAATTGTCCGTTGCGGGCGCCTGCGGAAAAAGGAAGCCTGAAGGAGAGGTCGGAATCAGGTGGTTCGTGAAGTACGCCTGGGCCACAGGATCGATCTTTGTTGGATCGATAATCCCTTGGGCGGCCAGCGCTGGATTCGCTTGATAATACGAATTGTTCAGCAGAAACGCGGCCACTGTTGACGCCTGATCCGAGCCCGAGAAATCCCCGGCCGCTTCCGCAGGTGTAAACGTGGTCACCTTACCGGGGCTGGTATCGAGCGCCGTCTGCTTCTGGCCTTCGTAAGAGAAAAAGAAGAACAGCTTGTCTTTTTTGATCGGGCCGCCGATGGTGCCGCCGTATTGGTTGCGCTTCAACACGGGCACCGGCAGATTTTGCTCATTGTTGAAGAACGGATTCGCGTCGAAGTAGTTGTTGCGGAGGTAATCGTAGGCCGTTCCGTGAAACGCATTCGTACCGCTCTTGGTCACCACGCTCACGATTCCGCCCGCGTTCCGGCCGTACTCGGCACTGTAATCGCTCTCCAGCACACGGAATTCAGCCACTGCATCCGGATTGGGATTCGCGACAACACCGTTGCTGAGAAGGTCGTTATTCATACCGCCATCCAGCAAATACGTAACGGAATCCGTGCGCTGGCCACCAATGCTGTAAGCCCCCGCTGCCGAGGAATCGGGATTAGTCGGCGTAACTCCCGGCTGGGTTTTCAGCAGATCGAGAGTATTGCGTCCGTTCAGAGGCAGCTCAAAAATCGCTTCGCCGGTGACGGTTGAGCCGACGGTTTGATTCTCGGTCTCCACCATCGACGCATTGCTTTGCACTTCCACCGTGTTGCTGACCTGACCTATTTGAAGCTGCACGTCTATGCGCAGCGTTCCATTTATCTCGAGCGGCGTTTCCGAATTTACTGTCACCTGCTTAAACCCGGGCAGCTTCCGCGGTTACGCGATATTGACCGATCGGCAGTTGCAGAACCTGATAGAAACCCGATTGATCAGTCTGGGTTTGGTGACCGGTGCCGGTCGCCACCTGTATCACCGTCACCTTGGCATTTGCGACGGCCGCACCGGACGGATCGGTGACGTTTCCGGCGACTTTGCCGGTGGCCTCCTGTGCCGTAAGCGAAAAACAGAAGAGTGCAAGGCCCAAAAAAACTGCAAGAGCTGTCTTGCAACTTGGCATGTGTATCACCCCTGGAACTGTATTTCGGCGGTGTCACGACCAGTTAACTGCGCCGATAATGGGAGTAGATTATCACGAAGGCCTCCTCCGGTTGGCCCCGACTTGCACCTGCGTGCTCGTGGATCAGACTACTCGCGAGAAAATAGAGAACTTTTTGCCTCCCGGGACGTGTCTAACTCATTGAAATGCGCCGCCGTACGCTAATATTCATACCGATTCTTATCGTTATCGTTGTAGTGATAGCGATCGCCGTGGTCCTGGGGCGTGTGGACCGATTCCGGCCGCGTGTCCAGGCCGAATTGCAGCAGAAGCTAGACCGTCAGGTCACATTGGGACATCTGGGTCTGCGGCTATTTCCGCTCTCGATCCGGGTGGATGGTTTGACGATAGCGGAGTCGCCTGAGTTCCCTGCGGCCCAACCGTTTGCCACAGCCAAGGAAGTCTTCGTCAGTGTGAGTTTGATGTCACTCATCCGAGGTAATCCCGATGTCAAGGTGGTGGATCTCGATCGTCCGCAGGTTGACCTAATTCGAAATTCGGCCGGCGTCTGGAACTTCTCCACCCTAGGCACGAAAGGTGCCAGCGGAACGCAACCCCAAGGAGCCAAAGCCACGAGCGGAACGCAACCTCAAAGCGTTACAAGCACGAGCGGAGCCCAATCCGAGCAGTTCAGTCTGGATGAGTTAAAGATCACCGACGGGCAAGTGGCGCTTACGGATCAACTCAAAAAAGAAGCGCGTGCGGTATACGACCACATCGATTTGCGACTGACACATTTTGAGCCTAATAAACAGTTCGGACTCGACTTGGCGATACACTTCCCGGGTCAGGGCAAAGAGTTGCTCACCTTCAACGGAGAGGCTGGCCCGCTGCCAGCCGGAAACGCCACTGCTATACCGGTTAGCGGTCACTTGTCCGTTCAACAGGTTTCCCTTTCCGCCGTGAATCATTTCTCGCCTGGCGCAGTCCCTCCGAACACGGACAGCGTAGTGTCAGCGGACGCGACTGTAGCTCCCGAAGGCGAGGCCCTGGCGTGCAAAGGTAATTTGAAATTAGAGAACACTGTCATCCATGGCACGAAGATTAGCTATCCTGTCGATGCTCAATACGATGTGATTGAGGACCCGAAGCAGGACACGGTTCAGATCAGATCCGGCACGGTTAAGCTCGGCTCGACACCGTTCTCAATGTCGGGCAACATTGATGCGGCCAGGAACCCAACCGCTCTCAATGTGCAACTCAGTACCACCAACTCTTCAATCACCGAACTGGCGCAAGTTGCGGGGGCCTTTAGCGGAGGCTCTAATCCTACTTACCCGGTAAAGGGAATTGTCAGCGCAGTTCTCGATGTTAAGGGCCCAGTCACTGCAATGCAAGTCTCTGCCAAAGCGAAGCTCTCGGGAGTTGATACCAACGCCCTGCTTTCAGCCTTAAGCTCCTTGAAGGACACATTGTATGGGAGCTTGGAGGCGGATGCGGTCCTGAGTTCCACAATTCAATCAAACGCCGATCTCGCGCACAGCCTAAACGGCAGCATGAATTTTAACGTGACGAACGGGCAATTGAAGAACGTTAATATTCTGAGCGAGCTCTCGCGAATTGGGAAATTTCTCAACAGCGCGCCCGCGGCATCCGGCTCGGGAACGGCGCTCAAACGCTTTTCAGGCACTTTCGACATAGTCAATGGGGTCGCGACGACAAACAATTTGATCGCGACATTAGACGCTGGTTCTCTCGCCGCAAAAGGGTCTCTCAACTTGGTGAACGAAGGAATTGATATGCACATGACGGCCGTACTCGCCAGTGGAGCTAGTCAGTCCGTAGGCGGCACGGGTATAGGCGGTTTTCTCAATACCGCACTTGCCAATAAACAAGGCGAGCTAGTCCTACCAGTTCAGGTAACGGGCACGATGGCCCATCCTGTATTTACTCCGGATGTCCAAGCGCTGGCGAAGATGAGGTTGAGCAATCTGCTGCCGACTTCCGGCGATCCGTCCAAACTAACCACCGGTCTTATTGGATCTGCATTGGGCAACAAGGGAGCTGGAGGGATTTTGGGCCAATTTCTCGGCAATCCTGCCGCACAGCAAACCAATCAGCAACAGAAAAACCAGCAACAGAACCCGGTAGGCTCCTTGCTCAAGCAGTTCGAAAAGAAGAAGCCGCCGAAATAATAATAAAGACGCGTGGCACGGGGCGAGGCCCTGCGGTGAATTAGCTAGTGCTGAACCGCCCAAGCGAGGCCGTCGGGCTGGCCGCCAACGTCGATGTGGCCGGTGACTTCGAGGGTGGTGAGATCGATGACCGCTATGTAGTTGTCAGGCGAGCAAGCTACGAAAACGCGGGAGCCGTCCGGCTGCATCTGAATGCCGGCGGCGCCATGCCCGATGTTCAAGCGTTTTACTTCCTTTCGGGTTGCGGCATCCAAAATGGTCAATTCCGCACCACTCAAGGAAGAGATAAACACCAGTTTTCCGTTCGGTGTAAATTTCAGGCGATTCGCGCCCCTGACGTTCGCAGGTAGCGTCTCGGTAACCTTCTTGGCGGCAACGTCAATGATGGACACGGTGCCATCCTGTGCATTGCCCGTCCAGATTTCCTTGCCATCGGGAGAGACGTCGAATCCTTCAGCGCCGCGGCCGACGGGGATCACGGTTTCATCCCAATCGCCACCGGGAGGACCCGTAGGGCGACGGGCACCGGGAGGGCGTGGCGGACCGCCGGGACCCAGTCCGGGAGGTGGACCGCCGGGAGGTCCAGTTCGAGTGCTCTTTTCGATGATGCTCACAGTGCCGGAACTCACGTTGGTAGTAACGATCCGCTTCATGTCTTCGAAAACAAAAATCATGTGAGTTCGGTTCTGGCCGGTTCCCATGATCCAGTCGACTTTATTCGTTGCGGGATCGTAGCGGCCAATGGCTTTAGCCGCTTCCGCGGTAAACCACGTTTTTCCTCCCACGAATGCCAGGCCGTGTGGACCTCGCAAGGGGCCCAGATCGATCGAGGGCAGTGCTTTCTGCGCTATCAAATCGATAACAGCGAGCGTGTTGTAGGCCCCGCCTCCATAATTGGACGCATACGCAAACTTTCCATCGCTGGAAGCGATCACTTCGTGCGGGTCGTTGCCAACAGGGGCGCGAGCGATGACTTTCAGATTCGAGGGATCGACGATGGCAAGCGTGTGGTCGTTTTTCGATAGCGCTAACAAAGCTTCGCGGGGAGTACTCTCCGCTCGCAGGAAGTCCGGGACAACGAGACTCAAGGCCAGAAGAACCTGGGCCGCTCTCATGACCACACTTTAGACCATGAGGGTAATGAAAGAACGGCTCAGTCAACCGGGTCCGGTATCGGCACCTGAGATATTTGGCGCTGGGTTTATTCATACCGGAGAGCGCGCATCGGGTCGACGCGAGTGGCGCGGCGGGCTGGAAGATACCCAGCCAGAACTGCAACGGCGGCGATTGCGAGAGTGGCGCTGGCGATAGACGCGGGGTCGGCTGGCTGGATTCCGTACAGTTGCGAGCGTACGGACTGGGTGAGAATCCAGGATGCGGGAAGCGCAATGGCGATACCGATTCCGAGGAGTACCAGGACTTCGCGCATCACCAGCCAAAGCACATCGTTTTTGGCTGCGCCGATCGCCAGCCGGATGCCTATCTCGCGAGTGCGGCGCGCGACGGTGTACGCCATTACTCCGTAGAGCCCGATCGAAGCCAACAGGGTGGCCAAGAGCCCGAAGCCGCTCGACAGCAAGGCGACCAGCCGCTCCGTCACAAGTGAATCTTCCATTTCCCTTTCGAGGGTGTCCATGTCAAACACGGGAAGATTCGAATCGAGATCGTGGACCCGCTTCCGGATGGCCGTGAAGATTTGCTCCGGATTTTGCGCGGTGCGTACGTATCCGGTTATGCCCGTCGCGAATTCAAGCTGCTGATAAGGGCGGAACACTTCGGTCGGTATTTCATCGCGCATGCTTTCATACTTAGTGCTTCGCGCTACGCCGATGATGGTTATGTCGGTCTTGGTGCCGGGGTCAATGCCCATGCCGATCTTGTGCCCTACCGCGTTAATGGTGCCGAAATATTTCTTAGCGAAGGTCTCATTGACGATGCAGACTTTCGGAGCGGTCAGAATGTCGGTCCTACGAAAATCGCGTCCGGCTAAGAGAGTGATTTCCATGGTCCTGAAATAATCCGGCGAGACGAAGTTCATGTGGGGGTCCGGAAGCTCGCCCGTTTTGGGTGAATAGGAATCGATGGTCACCCACTGATCCCATTCATCGCCTTCCATCACGGGAACAACGGCAAGCGCGGCGAAATCAACACCAGGCAACGTCTCCAGATTTTCCTTCAGTTGCTGATAGAAAGCCTTTGTCCGTTCGGGCTTGTATCCGTTCAAAGTCGGGTCCACCTTGAACGCGAGCAGATTGGAGGTGCGAAATCCGGGATCCAATTCCTTCAGCTTCTGCAGGCTGCGAATGAAGAGGCCTGCGCCGATCAGCAGCAGTAGCGAGAGCGCGATCTGTGAGACGACCAGCAGCTTCCGCGTGAGAGTAGATACTCCGCCACTCACCGCTCCTCCCTGATCTTTCAGCGTCCCGGCTACGTCGGGGCGAGTCGATTGAAGAGCGGGTACCAGGCCGAATATGAGGCCCGTCAGCACGGAAATGGCGATAGTAAAGCCGAGAATCCGCCAGTCGGGTACAGCCGAGATGCTCAGAGGCACGGTGCTGGGCGGAAGGAAATTGATCAAAGCTTTATCGGCCCAGACGGCGAGCACGAGACCGGCGGCGCCCGCCGTCAAAGATAGCAGCAAGCTTTCAACTAAAAGTTGACTGATGATTCGGCGGCGGCCGGAGCCGAGAGCCAGTCGAACAGCGATCTCCTTCTGGCGCGAAGTGGCTCGCGCGAGCAGTAGATTGGCGACGTTTGCACACGCGATCAGGAGGACCAGCGCGACGGTTGCCATTAGCACCAGCAATGGCTTCGAAAATTGGCGGCGAAGCTGGGAACGTCCCTTGGATGCCGGAAGGACATCCATCGACATTTGAAGAAAGGCCTTCTTCATGTAGGGAGAGGCTTTGGCGAACGCTTTTTGCTGAACTTCCATTCGCAGGATCTGATGGAAAAAAGGTTGAATACTCGCTTTCGCTTGCTGGATGGAAACTCCCGGTTTGAGCCGGCCGAACGCCGTCACCCAACGCGAGCGCCGATCGTTGAGATCGAGAAAGTTGGTGAGCTTTGACGCCATCATTATCGGGACGCGCACTTGCGGCGCGTAGCCCGGATCTGTTCCCGAAAATCCCCGTTGGCTCACTCCGACGATGGTGAACGGATAGCCGTTGATGATGAGCTTGCGTCCGATCACGCCAGGATTACCAGCGAAACGGCTCTGCCAATATCCATAGCTCAAGACGGCGATGGGATGCGCGCCCTGGAATCGATCGTCCGAAGCGGTGAACAGGCGGCCGATGCTCGCACTCACGCCCATCACTGGAAAGTAATTACCCGAGACAAACTCACCTGAGATGCGTTCCGTGCGGCCGTTATAGTTCACACTCAGATCTGTTTCGCGAAAGCAAAACATTCCGCTAAACACCGAGTTATGATCACGGAAATCCTGATACATCGGATAGGAGATCCGATTGGGGCCCATATTATTGCCGTAATGCCTGCCGATCGCGCTGAACAGGACGAGTTGTTCGGGATGCTTGACCGGCAACATCCGCATTAGGACCTGGTCGGTGAGAGAGAAGATGGCGGTGTTCGCACCGATGCCGAAGACCAGCGAGAGTACGGCGACGGCAACAAATAGCGGAGCCTTCGCGAAAGTGCGCAAGGCGAACTTGAGATCTTGCAGAAGGTGCATAGGGCCGCTCTCCGGTGAAGATTTGATGGATTATTTGGCTTTGCGGATGTAAATCTGCCCGTTGAAGGAGGTGAACTGAAATTCAGGGCCACCGCCGTTGATGGTTCCGCGCAGCGCGCGATCGAAGCGCACATGGTACTTGCCGTCTTGCGAATCTCCCGGCTCGTTCTGCACCATACGGGACCCTGACTCGAGCTTCACATCGAAGTCGCTATAGATCTCGCCGTTGTCGGTCTTCATCCGGACGTTTGCCTTCAGGCCTTCAGGAAGGGTGACATCGATGTTTCCATTCATGGTGCTGAACGACATTGGCTTGGATGGATCGACCCGGTTCATCGTGACGAGGACCTCGCCATTCAGAGAATGAGCCACGACCGAACCGCCCACATTCTTGAGCACGATCTTGCCGTTAAGATCGTCGGCATCGATTTCGCCGTCGACACCATCGACGTCGATGTTCCCGTCGTTGATAGATTTGAGTTCTAGCGAAGAGTGCCGCGGGACGGTAATCACCAGGTCGACCGGGCCGCCCCATGGAGCGGTCTTGATGTGGACGACATTGTTGTCTTCGACAACATCGAGACCGGAGTTTCCAAGGTCGAGCCGCTTCATGCCTTCGGCGCGGGCCGGGCGATGCTCATGCGATTCATCGCGGCCGCGCGGACGAGCCTCCACAACGACATTCTTTACATCAGCGCCGCGGACGATGATGCCGCCAGAAATCAGATGCGCCTGGATGCGCGCCGGAAGAGAAGGGTCGTGCAGAGGCACAGTCGCTTTCTCGGCTCCGTCTTGCGCGACAAGGACCGCAGCACAGCAGAGTGCCATCCCGATTGTCTTGATCATTTGTTTGTTTCTCCTTACTGTTCGCGATGCAGGCGAATGTTTCCGTTTAGTGTGTCGAAGCTCAGCTCAGGCCCGCCCCGTCCCACACGCGCGCTTCTTCTGCGGTCACTGTGATAGACGAACTTCCCGTTCTGCTGCTCAGTCTCGGCAGCGGGAATCGCCCTCGGGGTCACTTCGAAATCGCTATAGATCTCACCGTTGAATGTTTTGAAAAGCAGGTCCGCCGAGAGACCCGCCTGAAAATACATGTCCAACTGGCCATTGATGCTCTTAAAGCTGGTGGGGCCGGACGGATTCTTCACAAAGTGTGCAGTGATGGGACCATTGATAGTGTGGACATCTCCCGAGCCTGCCACGCCGGTCATGGCGATGCCGCCATTGATATCGCCAATATCAAAGTCACCTGCGGTTCCATCCACCCGGACATCGCCATTGTTGATTGTCGAGACGACCAGTCGAGCGTCGCGAGGGACCTGGACATCGATGTCATACGTCACGTTGTAGAAGCGGCGTTGCTGATCGTGGCATCCGCGGCCTTCGCCGTTGCACCGCCAGGGCGCGTCGTAATAGACGGAAACGCTGCCGGGTTTTTCGGTTATGTCCAGCTTGACTTCG
Organism: uncultured Acidobacteriaceae bacterium; assembly: GCA_963762495.1. Lineage (GTDB taxonomy): Bacteria > Acidobacteriota > Terriglobia > Bryobacterales > Bryobacteraceae > Bog-105. The sequence continues at coordinate 271,989 of CAVXKZ010000008.1, read as the reverse complement.
TTCTTCGCGTCCCGCAGATCGCTATCGGTTTCGGCGCGAATTACCTTATGCGCCGTCACCTGAACCTGAGAGCCACTAACGCCAGTTACGTGAACATACCCCTCGACGTTATCGACCACCAAGCGCATGGGCTGGCTCGAAAGTGTCATCGTCTTTTGAACGGTCTCCTGTTCACGGATCGGCCAACGATCGGAGTGAGAGGAGGCAAGGCACAGAGCTGCCGACCCCGACGCCAGAAGCGCCAGGCAAAGGGTGGTTTTCATTTTGCTTCTCCTATTGGTAGTTGAGTCTGTCCAGGCCCCATTGCGCCCGCTGCCGGACGGCGGCATTGGCATCCGCATCGCCGCTGAGCTTGCGAAGCTCCCCGGCCGCGGTGTGGTCATGCATATGTACAACGGCGTCGATGAGCGCGATCTGAACCAGTGGTGAATCCTGACGCGGAATGGACGCAACCAGAACCTTGCGTACGTTGGGATCCCCGGAAAACTTCTCCACCGCATCCAGCGCGGAGAGCCGTACATTTATATTCGGATCGCTATTGAGAGTCGACAAGAGCGCAGAGACCAGATCGGTATCGGGATGTTCCACGCGACTACTCCAGGAGATGCCTTGCAGCCGCGAGGTAGGCGATTGGCGGTCGAGTAGCGAGAGAGCAACCGTCTGGCGTAGAGTCTGGACCTCCGTATCGAGGCGCTTCACTTCCTGCGTGGAGGGAGGCGCGCCGAAGTTCACGCGGCCCACATACAATCCCAAGGCAAAGACTGCAACAGCGATTGCGGTTTGCCGTACTAGGCCCTGGAGACCGGGCTTCCACCACGCGAACTGCCCTTCCGAAGAGCGGCTACGCTCTTTCGCAGCGGCGTTCAGCTTTCGATAGAAGCGGGCCCGCAACGCCTCGCTGGGCTGCTCTTCTGGGATCGAACCCAGTTCTTCCCAGAGGGAGCGCAGGTCTTCCACTTCCGTCAGCAGCTCGGGGCTGGCATTTAGTTGCGCTTCGAACATGCCCTTCTCGGCGGGCGTCAACTGGCCGGACAAATACTGCGGAATTAGCAGACGAATCTCTTCAAACGTCATACAGCTTTTCTCCACGAAGCTCACAAAACTTCTCGCGCAGCTCCTTCAGCGCGCGATACACTCTAACCTTCACCGTGCCAATCTCGCATTTCAGAATGCGAGCTATATCTTCGTAGCGCATATTGTGGAAGCGGCTCAGTATCAGAACCTCCCGCTTCTCTTCAGGCAGCTTTTGAAGCGCCTCCTGCAGAAACATCACATCCTGTTTGCGAGCGATCACTGTTTCGGGCACCGGCGCGGAACTCCTGATATCTTCCATGTCGCTGCCCGTCACCTCCGGGCGCCCTTTATGAAGCGAATCGAAGCAGGCGTTCCGAGCCATTCCATAGAGCCAAACCGGAAACGAGAGGTTGGGGTCATAGCTGCGCGCGTATTTGAGAACACGAAAGAACACCTCCTGAACCAGGTCTTCACTGAGCGCCCGATTGCGAGTCAGGCTCAGTGAGTATCGAAAGAGCGCCACATGATAGCGCTCAAAAAGCGTGCCGAGCTGGGATGAGTCGCCGGCTTGCACGAGCTTCATCAATGAACTGTCGTTTGGACTCTCCACTCACCCTCACAGATCAATACCGGACCACTGTGGAAAGGTTACAAGGAATCCATGGAAAGCTGGGGAACGTACGAGGAAATACTGTCGCCCCAACCGAGTCCAACACGCGACTGAGACAGAATTCAAAAATTCTGTGGGGCGAAAAGAAATGGGAACATACTCAATCGAAGAAATTGGCGAACGGCAGCAACATACCTGGACCGACTCAGGCCAGAGTAACGGGAACAGCAACACCGTACGCGGCGCACGGGCCCTGGGTTGGTTCAGTATCGGCCTGGGGGCGGCGGAGTTGCTGGCACCGCGGCAGCTAGGCCGCTTGATTGGCGTACGCGGGCATGAGGCGCTGATCCGCGGCATGGGCGCGCGAGAGATCGCGGCTGGAATCGCGGTCCTACTGGAAAAGAAACCGGCACGATCGATGGCGGGCCGGGTGGCGGGGGACGCGGTTGATCTGGCTCTGCTCGGGGCGGGTTTTGCCTCGAATACAACGGAGAAGGGAAAGTTAGGCGGCGCGATCGGCGCTGTTGCCGCCGTCACTGCGCTGGACGTACTCTGCACGGTCCAACTGCATAACGGGCACGGCTCGTCTAATGTTATTCGGACGGTACAAACGATTGCAGTGAATAAGTCTCCGGAAGAATGCTACCGGTTCTGGCGGGACTTCGAGAACCTGCCCCGCTTCATGAAACATCTCGAATCGGTGCGCGTCACCGGAGACGGCCACTCTCATTGGGTGGTGACGGCGCCGGCGGGAAGGACAGTCGAATGGGATGCGGAGCTCATTCACGATACTCCGAACCGCATCGCCTGGCGTTCCCTGGAAGGCGCGGATGTTGACAATAGCGGATCCGTGGAATTCGAGCGTGCCCCTGGCGGACGTGGGACGGTGATTAGGGCTTCTATTCAATATTGCCCTCCCGCGGGAAAAGCCGGCGCGCTGATCGCGAAGCTGTTTGGAGAAGAACCGGGCGTTCAGGCCAAGATGGATCTGCGAAGGTTCAAAGCAGTGATTGAAACCGGGGAAGTTCCGACTATTGAGGGACAAACTTCCGGACGCCTGCTTTCGACTACCTGACCCCGCAAGCTTCCGCGCATTCACAAAATGTCGCATTACAAATCTGGCATATACAAATCATAGATTTCGAGGAATTATGAAAGCAAATTGTTGGTACGGAAAGCACGATCTGCAGGTCACCGACGTGCCTGATCCGAAGATCCTGAACCCGCGGGACGCAATTGTGAAAATCACGCTGACAGCGATCTGCGGCTCCGACTTACACCTTTATGACGGCTACATTCCCACCATGCGGCGCGGCGACGTACTTGGCCATGAGTTTATGGGAGAGATTGTCGAGCTGGGCAGCGGCGTACACAACCTGAAGATAGGAGATCGTGTTGTAGTCCCGTTTCCGATCGCTTGCGGCAATTGCTTTTTCTGTGAAAGACAGTTGTTTTCGTTATGCGAGAACTCGAACCCGAATGCCTGGATGGCGGAGAAGCTGTGGGGACACTCGCCTTGCGGAATCTTCGGCTACTCCCATCTGGTGGGCGGGTATGCGGGCGGGCAGGCTGAGTACGCCCGAGTGCCGTACGCGGATGTTGGTCCGCTGAAGGTTCCGGATGAACTGAGTGATGAGCAGGTTCTGTTCCTTTCGGACATTTTGCCTACCGGCTACATGGCTGCCGAGCAATGTAGTATTCAGCCCGGAGACACGATTGCGGTCTGGGGTTGTGGACCGGTGGGTCAGTTCGCGATCAAGAGTGCCTACCTGCTAGGGGCGGAGAAAGTAATTGGAATCGATCGAGTGCCGGAGCGGCTACGCTTGGCGCGCGAGAAGGCCGGGGCTGTAACGATTGACTACGAACAGGCGAACGTTTACGACACATTGATGGAGATGACCGGCGGGCGCGGGCCTGATTCCTGCATTGATGCGGTCGGGATGGAAGCGCACATGCCTGGACCACTTTACGCGTACGATCGCGTTAAGCAGGCTATGATGCTGGAGACTGGCCGCCCGATTGCTTTACGCGAAGCGATTATGGCCTGCCGTAACGGCGGTACGGTCTCCGTGCCCGGTGTCTACGGCGGGCTGCTTGACAAAATGCCGTTCGGCTCGATTATGAATCGCGCGCTGACCATCAAGACTGGTCAAACGCACGTTCATCGCTATCTGCGGCCTCTGCTCGACAGGATTCAAAAAGGCGAAATCGATCCGACCTTCATCATCACGCATCGCCTCAGGCTGGAAGATGCGCCCGACGCATTCGAAACCTTCAAGAACAAGCAGGACGAATGCATCAAAGTTGTTATGCGGCCGAATTAACGGCCGCATTAGAGTAACGAGTAGCCTTAGCGATCTGTTTTGCCCCAGCCGCCACCGACTGCGGTACCGGTCGCCATCGGCTTACGAACGGCGCCCTCGGAATCCGGTGCGGGCTTTGCCTTATCGTATTCCGCTTTGCGAGTCTCGCGGCGCATCATCGCTTCGACTAAGCCGGGAGCCATTTTGTGCGCGAACGTCATGAATTTGCCGGCGGCTCCGACGGAAACCTCGTCTTTCGGATCGGTAGCGAGACTGACAATGACATCGACCACTTTATCGGCATCGTACACGGGCGGGATCGGAACGGCTTCGTGCCCAGTGTGTTGAGCCGCGTGCTCGAAGAACGGGGTATCCATTGAAGTCGGCATTACCGTGCAAACGTGGATATTCTCGATTTTGTCCTCCTCAAGTTCCTGCCTGAGTGCGGCGCTCAGCCCGACAACTCCGTGCTTAGCGGCTGCATATGAGGCGAAATACGGGGACGGCACTTTGCCGATTACCGAGGAAATGTTGATGAGGGTTCCAGACCCTTGCTGGCGAAACTGGCGTAGCGCGAAGTAACTGCCATAAACTGTGCCGAGCAGGTCCGTTTTTATCACTTGCACGTGCTCGTCTAGCGGGACCTCATCGAATCGGCCCAAAGATCCGGTCCCGGCATTATTCACCCAAACATCAATTCGGCCAAGCTGCGAAATGGTCTCTTCAGCGAGCTGTTGCACATCCGGCTCATTACTGACATCCGCGGGTATGGCTAGCGCTCGACCGCCTGCGACTTCACAGTCACGAACGACTTCGTCCAGTATTTGTTCGCGGCGTGCGGACACCACGACCGATGCTCCCGCCTGAGCGAATTTAATGGCCGCTCCCCTGCCGAACCCGCTCGAAGCGCCCGTGATTACAACAACCTTTCCGGTCAGATCCTGATCCGCCATGCTTTCCTCCGCGAATACGACGCGGACTGGGGCGGAAACGAAACACGGGCGGCGACAAGCTGTGGGTTGTCCCAGTCGGAGAGTAGCCAAATCGATCACACAGAATCCTACATCGGTCTTCCACAGTGGATCCGGCCATAGTACGAACCAGACGCGGCTTGCTACGCTTTGGCTGGTGCTGCTCTTTAGAGCGGGACAAGTAAGCCGCTGCCGATGCTGAGGACCGTTCAGGCGACACGTTACGTGACCCCACTGCGGGAGGGCGGTTCCCTGCCCGCCATCGTCGAAGCCAATGATCTCGGGTTGTATGTACTGAAATTCACGGGAGCAGGACAGGGTCCGCTGGCGCTCGTTGCAGAGCTTATTGCCGGCGAGATCGGCCGTGCCATCGGTCTCAAAATTCCCGAGCTGGTGCTGATGGAGGTAGACGCGGCGCTGGGACGCAATGAGCCCGATCCGGAAATCCAGCATCTGCTTTTATCGAGCGTGGGCGTGAATCTCGCGCTCGACTATCTTCCAGGTTCGGTCATGTTCAATCGAGCCGCGGGCGATAAGGTCGATTCTAAAACCGCATCTATGGCTGTTTGGTTCGACGCGTTCGTCACGAATGTCGATCGCACGGCGAAAAACCCTAATCTGCTTTGGTGGCACAAGTTTCTGTATTTCATCGATCACGGCGCCAGCCTCTATTTCCACCACAATTGGCAGAACGTCGATAACGCGGCGCTGACGCGTTTCGCCGCGATCCGGGATCACGTACTTCTATCTTGGGCCAACAATATCGGCACGGCCGACGCCGAAGCTCGCGCGCAACTCTCGCCTGAGCTGTTCGGGCGCATACTCGATGCTGTTCCAGACGCTTGGCTGCTGCTTGAAGCCGGTATCGATAGTCCCGGCGCCAAACGAGCAGCTTACGTCGCCTATTTATCGCGGAGACTTGATGCAGCATCGACTTTTGTGGAGGAGGCTATACGTGCCCGCACAGAGCTCGTTTGATTACGCCATCATTCGCGTGGTTCCACGCGTGGAACGGGAAGAGTTCCTAAATGCCGGGGCCGTTCTCTTCTGCCTCGAGAGAGATTTCCTGGAAGCGCGTGTGCACTTGGACGAGAAGCGGCTTGCCACGCTTTGGCCGGAGATGGATGCGCAATTGGTCCGCGATCATCTCCAGGCATTCGTGAATATCTGCGCCGGGCATCCGGAGGGAGACCCAATCACAAAGCTGACGCGCCGCGAGCGTTTCCACTGGCTGGTATCGCCCAAGAGTACAGTTGTTCAGATCTCGCCCGTCCACTCCGGACTCTGCGAAAGTCCAGATGAGGCCCTGGGCGATCTTCTCCGCAGGTTCGTGGTTGTATGACTAGAGTGTCTGATCCGGCATTCTCAGATCCGCGCCCGTCAACAGGACCTCCGTCAAACCCGAATTTCCGAAAACCCGAAATTTATCGCCTTACCAGTGCCGGAATGAAGCAGCTATCTCTGGAGACCTCCCGCTGGCGCAAGCTCGCTGCGGCCATCGCTCGCGTAGTGGAGCCCGCGTGATATGAGCCCGCTCCGTCGCCCCTTCATCGCCCTGCGCAACCGGATCGCCTGGCTTTTGCGCCGTCGGCGGCCGAACAAGATCTGGAAGAGGAGCTTTGCCTTATTGACCGGCTGTCTTGCCGCGCTTGTCCCGCTGCGCAGAGCCGCCAAGATCGATCCCGTCGTGGCCCTGCGCTACGAATAATTTGTGGCGCTTTGAAAGCGCCGCAACGACGCATGCTACCGCGCCGCTCTCCGCTTCGCCGCCACCCGTTTCTTCCCGCCCGCCTTCGCATTTTTCTCCATCCGCACCCTCCACGCCGCTTCCAGAGCGCCCGCTAATATGTCCTCGCTCGCGGCAGCTAGCCGGATATGCGTGCAGCCCATTCGGCCCCATCCGCCCGCTATCGGCACGAATAGCCCCGGCTGCTCTTCAACGAACGCGGCCTGCTGCTCCGGCGTGAGCATGAGGTTCCCATATCCTTTGTTTTGCGCGGCAAGCGTGGCGAAGATCCTGCCTCCTACCCGGAAATCGGCTGCCCCCATATGCGAACCCTCCTCCGCGCCTTCCAGGCTCAGGGCAATCCGTCGAAAATCCGCTGCATCCATCGCGCACCCGCTCCCGTTCAGCAGCGAGTATCCCACGACCGAAAAGCGATAAACTATCAATCTGAAGACCTCACGGCTCCTCGTTATTGGCTTTGTTTCGTTATTTTGGCTCGCCGCGCTACCTCTCGGTGCGGCCAGCCGTTGGACGGAACTGAACATCGGCCCGTTTTATGTCGACACGGATGTTGATACCGCAGCCGCCCGTGACGACTTAACTCAGCTCGAACAGGTCCGCTGGGTGTTAGGTGGATTACTCGAATCGCAGGATTTGCGCTCCGTTTGGCCCATTCGTGTCCTCCTTACCAACCAAAATGAAAAAACGAACCCACCCATAACCCATTCGGAGTTCGTTTGGCAAAATGGCCAATGGCTGCTGGTTACCTCCCCGAAGTCCCCCCTCCCTCTCGGAGACGCAGCCGGCATTCTCCTCGATGCCAACACCCCCCGCCTGCCCGCGGAGGTCGAATCCGGTCTCCGTCAGCTCTTCAGCACCCTTCAGGCGCACGGGAGCCGTGTCACCTGGGGCGGCACGCCCCCTCAGCCCGATCTTGCCTGGGCCCGCATGCAGCTCCTGGCCACCAAATTCGAATACGGCTCCAGTTTCCATATCTTCCTAACCGCCCTGAAGAGCGAAAGCTCCCTGCGTGTGGCCGAGCAGAACGCGTTCGGCAAAGACTTCAACATTCTGGAGCAGGAAGCCGCCGCCAATCTAGCGAAGGGAAACTGGCAGCCGGTGGCGGTTTCCGGCCGTCCCCTCGACCCGCGTCGAGATCTCGGCGAGCACTCGCTCGACCCAGCCATTGCCGCCGTCTATCTTGCCGACGCCAGCGCGAGTCGCGATCCCAAAGGGGCTGAAGCCGCTTACAAATCCGCGGTCGAGGCAGGCGGAGCAGCCGCTCCGTTCGGATTTGAAGGTCTCGCGAAGATTGCTGAATTGGAGCACCTGGATCCCAAGCCCGATCTACAGAACGCCATTCGCGCCGGCAGCCGAAGCGCTCCCGTTTACGTCACCGCAGCCAAAGACCTCTCGCCGGATCAAGCCCTGCCGCTTCTTAAAAAAGCGGCTCAACTCAATCCGCTTTGGGGTGAGCCCGTCTTTCTCCAGGCGCAACTCGCGGCTACCCCGGCTGAGAAGGAATCGGGACTCAAGAAAGCCACTCAACTGGATCCGCGGGCTACCCAGTACTGGCTCGAGCTCGCGCACGTGCAAACGGCAAACGGCGAGGGCGTCTCCGCGCAGGGGGCTTGGCTACACGCCGAAAATTCAGCGCCGACCGAGGCTGAGCGCGACCGCCTTCATCAGCAGCGCCTCGATTCCCAACAGGAGCGCGAGAATGCCTCTGAAATCGAGCGGGCCCGCCAAAGGGAAGCTCCTCATCTGGCGGACGAACGCGCACAGCAGTCGGAAGCAGACCGCATCCGGAGCGCCGAGCAGCGCGCCAACCATGCTCTCGATTCCGCCGCTGGCGACGCTCCGCCGTCTAACGTCGTCCCCTGGAGCGCCATTTCCGCGAATAAAAAGCTCCGTGGCACGTTGGTCCGCGTCGATTGCCTGCGCCACGCTGCACGCTTGACCGTCAAAACCGCCAGCGGAAACGTCGCCTTGCTATTGCCGGACTCCAGTGAATTGAAGCTATCGTGCGGAGCGTTGACGGCGCCCCGCCATGTCTCTGTCATCTATAACGCGCAAACCGACGAGGAGCACAACACGTCCGGAATTGTAACCAGCCTACAAATTCAGTGACGCCAATCGTCCGCGCCGCAAAGCCAGCCGACATTCCCGCCATTTTGGAAATCGAGGCGGAATCCTTCTCGGACCAGAATTGGGTGACCGAAGATTTCGCCCAAAACCACTGTACAGTCGCAGCTATCGGTGATCGGGTCGTTGGTTTTCTGGTTTCTCGTGAAACCTTTCCGGGTGGTCTTTCTGAGTTGCCCGAACGTGAGATTTTGAACGTCGCCGTCAGCCCCGCTTTTCGCCGCCACGGAATCGCCCGATTACTTCTCGAGAATGAGCTTCGCCATTCGGCCATCTTCTTTCTCGAAGTCCGCGAATCTAATACCGCAGCGCGGTGCCTGTATACCGCCTTCGGATTTAGAGAGATAGCACGCCGCAAGAATTATTACCAGCAGCCAATGGAAACGGCTATTGTCATGCAGATGAATTGATGCTAATGTTGGACTGCGGCTGTCCCTGGCGACTAGCCGCGCCTCCCACTGAGGCGACAATTGAAGATTGCAGAATAAATGCACTCAACCCACCGGGCCAGATTCTTCCAAATCATAAAACCAGAACCAGACTCGGCGTGGCCGTTCGATAAAGGAGAACCCTTCATGGAGCATCACACGCAAGACGAAGAATTGAAAGCGCATCTGCTCGCTACTAACGAGCAATTCCGGGCACTTGCCGAGCAGCATGCGCAGTTGAAACATCAGATTGGGCTGATCGAATCCAAACTCCACGTCACCCCCGAGGACGAACTCGCGGAGCAGCGGATTAAGAAGCAGAAGCTTCGCGTGAAAGATCAGATGAACGAGATCATCGCGCAATACAAGCACGCCACGGTATAGGCATATTCCTTCCTTACTCGTCAGGGGGCCTGTCGCGGCTCCCTGACCCTCATCCATCCCCTCGGAACAACCCGACCCTCACTTCCTTTTACCGTCGGATACTTCTTTTCTGGATCCGATATGAAGCGACTTCCCCTCGATTTTTTGCGATTCCGCGCCACGCGCTCCCAGCAGAACGAACTCCCTCTCCGCATCAAACCGGATCTGCGGCAAGCTCAGCTTTCCGGTGTACCCTTGTCGGGCGCAGTGGTCTGTTTTTCGCGCAAGCAGCTCATCGACTTAGAATCCTTTCGCCCTCATGTGCTGATCGGTCTAATTGAGGATTTAGAACGGATAGCCGAACAAGTGGCACTCGGCATAGCCGATCTGAGCAGCGTTGATCACGCCGTTCTGGCGCTAACGGGTTGTGGCGAGCCGCCGATCGACGACAAACTCCGCGTAGTGCTCTGGCAAACTTTCGGTGTGCCCGTCTTCGAGATTTTAATAGCTCCAGACGGAGCCGTTCTCGCCGCTGATTGCGAAGCACACGAGGGTTGGCATCTCCAGCGAAATGCACGCGCAACGACGTTCGATGGCGAATTACTGATCCTACAAAAGACTCGTCACCTGATCCGCACAGGACTGACTGGCCAAATCGAGACTGGACTGTGCGCATGCGGCCGAGCGACGCCGCGCATTAGCGGTGTCCAGGTGTACTCGCACGCTGATCCCTTGAGGGCCTTGGCCGCAACCGCCTAATCTTCGATTTTTTCCTTGTTACTCTGGGCTGGATGCAAGCCGCTCCGCGCCTGTCCAGCCTGTAGATGAATCGCCTTGCTCTTGCGATCTGTGTATTAGCCTTAGCGTTTGTCGTGGTTGGCGCCTCTGTTTCAGTGGCGCCGGTTGCAATCAAAGCTTCACCGCTTACGGCAGTAGATCCTCAAGAACCCGCGCTCACTGGCGATGGATTCGCGCCTAACGCGGTCTTTACCATCGTCGCTCCTCCTCCGGCTATCGACAACAAGGTAGAGCTGTACGGTTCAGCGGTGAACGGCGACGCCTCCACTGGAACTGTCCGATCGCGCTGGTATCGTCCGGTCTCCTTTTTCTATTTGCTGCTGTGCGGCTATCCGGTGGGCCATGGGCAAGACATTTTTCTGGAAGTCGATACTGGACAGGGCCTTCGGCAACTCAGCTTGAATCTCTCCGACAATCCCGCGAGTTGGCGTGTGCAAAAGGTCTCACTGCCTCAGTTCAGCAAAGCAAGCAGGTTTAGAGTCGTCGCTACAGACGCTTCGCCGCAACCCATGGGTTGGATCGGCTTCTCGCAACCGTTTACGATTCGTGGGCAGAGCACGGGCGAGCTCCTGAAGCAGCTCCTGCTCGTGTCCCTCTGCACGGCGGCTGCGCTCGTTGTCATACTCGGCCCCGGATTTGTCCTCCGCGCTCGATTTGCTCGATTCTCTTCCGCGGTATGGCTGCCTATTCCCGGAGTCCTGTTCCTCACCGCACTCGGCCTTTTTGCCTGGAAAGGACCTAAACAGCTTTCACCGGAACTCATCTCTCGGACCGGTGTTGCGCTTCTGATTCTTGCCGTCGGATATCAGTTTCTGCGTCGGCCCCTTACGTCCCTGACGAGCCATGCCGAGCGGCGGATACTCGGCCTCATTCTTGTCCTGATTGCGCTGGCAGTTGCCAAAGCGGTTTACTCGATCGGGCCTGCCGGAGAGTTGTATCAGGGGCAGATCTCGCGCATTCTTGAAACCGGTGGAAGAGGCGACAGCCGCATCCCCTTTCACGTCATTCAATTGGTCGGCCTGCGCAAAGGCGGATATAGCCATCTGGCCGAAATTTTGTTTGGGCCCTGGAACTTCTCGCATCGCGGACCCGTCGCGGGCCTAGCGGCAAGTCCCATAGTTTTTACCACTCGCGCACAAGTGCCTGACTCTCCCCCGGACAATACCTGGACTGTGTTCGACCCGCAAGGGTTTGCCGCGTATCGCATCGCGATGATCGTTATGGCGGCGACGAGCTTACTGGTTGTGTACGGCCTAGCTGCGGCGTTCCTTGATGAGAAATGGGCGGTGCTGGCTTTCTTGGCCGCCGCGGGTGCGCCATTCACGGTACACGAAATCTTTTTCACGTGGCCGAAGCTTCTTGCGGCCGCTTTTGTTCTGCTCGGCGGGTATCTCATAAGAGATCGGCGCTTCTTGCCCGCGGGATTGGCCGTCGGCTTCGGGTATCTCTGCCACCCTTCCGCTCTCCTCTGGTTTCCCGCCATTTTGCTCCTGATCCCGCTCTTCGACTCGCCGAATCGCCCGATTCATTGGAAGCAGGCTCTCGATTGGATCAAGCGCGCCGCGCTTACCTGCCTGGGCGTGCTTGCCTGGCTCATCCTCTGGCGAGTGGTGAACCGTGGCCACTTCCATCAAGACAGCTTCTTGCAATACCTTTTTGCCGCCGGGCGATTCGCTCCCACCCTTGCGAACTGGCTTCACGAACGCTGGACCATTGTGGTTGAAGCGCTTGTCCCCCTCGATCTCTTCCTGTTCCATAGAACCGATCCGGATTTGGTCTCAGTGGATGGAATTCCACAAGCTTGGGTGCAGTTCGTTCAACAATATTGGTGCAGTCTCGCCTTCGGGTCCGGTTGCCTGTTCTATTTTTCTCTGCTGCGCCTTACCGCCGCCGGATTTAGAAAGGCCAAAGCTTTCCTACTCTTAGTTTTTGTTTTGTCGTTTACGCTTTTCATCCTCTACTTCGGCCCTCCGACCGCCGGTGTGCTGAGAGATGAAATGCAGGCTTGGTTCCTGGGATTTGTTGTGTTCGGAGTGGTCATGTGGCGCAGATATTTGGCTGAATCCAAAACGTTTTGGCGTTTCACGACTTTTGCACTTGCATTTCGGGGTCTCGAAGTTCTGCTGGTGTTAGTACCGTTTGAATCCTGGTCGCGTGGTTTTGCCTTGCAACCGCCGTTCGTGCTCAGCGATTTCTGCGCGCTGGCGGTGATGTTCCTGGGCTCCGCATTTCTCGCGTTATATGCAGTTTGCTATTGCCGCGAAATGCAGCGGAAAAAGCCAGCGGGACTGCCGCAAGCTTCCTAATACCGCCTTCAGAGAATTTTCAACTTCCAAGGTCATTCTGCTTCAATTGCCGAAATTTCAGCTTGTATTGCTCATCCTGCATCCTCCTTGAATTGCCAAGCTTCACCGGCGAGGTGTGCGGGCCCCAAAGCGAATGGCCATATCGCTGTTCTTTTCAAATGTCACTTCTCGCCCCCGGGAAATGACGGTTGAATATACAGACCATGCGAGACCGTAAAATCCGAGTGCGGCTCCGACCGGCGGGGGACCATAAACTGCGGCGGTTCCGAACAGCCCGAACCCCGAGAACCCTCCCAGCCCCCGGCCCCCGTAATTGGCGTTGGCTCCGCCGCTGGCGTTCTGTTTGCCGGCGTCGTTGTCCATTGATTTCGTGGCTACCAATCCCGCGATGATCGGCCGCAGAAATCGTGTCTTGGATTCCGTCGCTTTTGCCGTCCCCTCGTCATCGATTTGCTGACTCCCGGTGCCTGGTTCGGCATCGGTCAACTGCGCTTGCGCCGGTTCCGGCTGCGCCATCTCGGCGGGAAGGGTCATCGGCAGTTTGACACTCTCGAAAGAGAATCGAAGCTGGCCACCACGATGAAACATACGCGCAGGGCGAGCCTGCGTGACCTTGCCGTTAAGTTGAGTTCCCTCCGGCAGGACCAGTTGATGGTCGGCAGAAAACACCGGCTGAGACAGCACTGCGGCAATAGGCTCTCCTACACGTGCGTCCGCGGAACTGACTGTCGATACCATGCGGATCAGCGCGGAAGTGTCGGGAGCGGGCTGCGTCCCGAGGTCTCGCAAGCTCTGGGCCGAAACCGATACGACGCCGAAGTCCAATGGTTGTTCCAGCACCGCGTCGAACCGGGTCCCGCTACGATACCACTGGGGATGATAAGGGAGTTGCCCCCAGACGTAGTTCTCGACCCATTCGCGCTTGTTTGGTCCGCGAACGAAATCGAGCAGCCCCCTGCTTTGGGCGTTCACCTGTTGCTGCGCCTGCTGTTTAAGGAAGCTGCGGATTTGAGCACTCTTCCTGTTCGGATTCGCCGGCGCTTTCTTTGCATGTTTCGACTTCCTTGGGGATCCGGGGACAAAGATCGTCGCCAAGCCCAGCGAACGCTGTGTATCGAGAGAAAGCGATTCGCCGCCCGGCAGCACCATTGTTGTGAACGAAACTTCGGCGCGCTTCAACGGCGTGAAATCGCCTCTCACAACGGCCATCGCGCGCTGCATGGTTGGCACCGGATCCAATTCCGTGATCCGGCCTGTCACAACGCTACCGGCCGGAATCACGATTCGGTCGAAGGCCCATACCGCCTCGGCGAATTTGGCCTGCACCACCTCGCCCTGCCGGTATGACACGCGCTTCGTTATATAGAGCCTGAGCGGTGTTCCAGCGGTCACCTGCAAGTGCACCGGAATACTCTCAGCGCCGGTTTTTTCCTCGCGCGCAAACAACAGAGGAAAGAAGCACGATAACGCGCAGAAGCTGATGAGCTTCCGCAAAGTTCCATCAAACAACATCTGTAATGCCTTTGTCTATAGCTAGCACAGCTGGATTGGGATCGCCCCTGGACTCGGGCGCATTGCGCTTAGAATCAACTTACAAATACGGAGCCGGCAAACCGAGCGCCGCCCGATGTTGCCGCATCAACAATTGCTGATGTGTGCGTATATGCACTTCGCCACACGGCCGGGCGGTACAGGGCAGCACGAATCCCGCTTTTTTATCTTCCGGGAAATAGGAATTAGCGCTCGTTTGATCTACCGTTCCGCTCAGCAGCCGGCCCGCACAGGTCAAACACCGGCCCTGATGGCAAATCGAGGGAAGCACAACGCCGTTGCGCGCGGCCGCATTCCAGATGAACTCGTTCGGATGACACAGGAATTTTCGCTCGCCTTGTGGCGTTTCCAAAACGATTAAATAATCTTCCTGCACGCGGCCGCACCACTTTACTCCCGGCCTCGGATCCTATGGGTTGTAGAAATGCCGGTTCTTGCTGTACGGCGCTTCACCCGGTTCGCCGCGCCGGAAGTGACCCGATGGAATCGACTTTCCGTCACGTTCGTGCGCGAGCAGCTCAATGAACCATGCCTCGTGCTCGATCTCCTCGTTCAGAATTCTAGCTGCCATGTCATAGGTCCTCGGGTCCTTCCCGAAGGTCATATCGCAAATGGCGGTCCAACTGCGAATTGCGCATCTCTCCGATTCGAGCAGCACTGTCAGGATGTTCACCGCGGTAGGCGGATCGGGGAGCTTGGCGGCGACGCAACCAGCCTGATTATGAAATTCGGGCAAGTCGTTCGGCAATTCTCCACCGAGTTCGTAAATGCGAGGCACAATCAATTCCCAGTGCGCCCGATCTTCCAGCCGCGCATCCTCGCAAATCTCTTTGTAATCCTCATACCCTGCCAGATGCATGCGGAGAATCGTGTAGTAGTAATACGTGCTCGCAAATTCCGCCGCGGCATTTGCGATCAACATTTTGATTAGCTTCTCGACGTCCACTCCCCGCGCGCGAATGACTTCGACTCCTACGCGCTGGGTGACATCTCCATGTGCTACTGGTTTTACTGCGTCAGCCATGTACCATCCTTTCCTACACCAGACTAACGCGGAGCGCTTCGGATACAGGAGCCGGCAATCACTGGATTGGCGGCCTCTGCAAAACAGCCCCGAGCACTTTACCAGGACCGGGCTCTTGAAGAAAAGCGATGATTCGAACGTTCGCGGCATCTTCGCCAGGCTTGAGCTTTACCTGGAAATCTTGACCGCACCTCTTGCCGCTCTCCAACTTGCCAATTTTCTTGAGATATTGCACTACGGCAACATGGGTCAGGCGCCGGCCACTATTTTCTCCGCGCAAGACCTGAGACTTCGCGTGATCGAGAGCGACCGCCAGATAGATATCGGCGTTTTGCTTTTCGGAATTGATATCGGTTTCGATGTGTCCGCGAAGGACATTGCCGGCCACGCTTGCCGACTCAATACGTATCGGGATCTTAGGAGCCGCGGCGGCCTTTCGAAATATCTCGGTCATCTGCCGCGCGTCAGCAAGCCGCAATTCGCTCCTTCCATCGACAATCATTTGCGGAGTGTACGGCTCGTCCACGGCCAAGCGCATGTACATATTCGCTCTGCCGCTCAGTTATCAGAGATGACGAGTAAGGATCTTTCCAACCATCATGGTTCCAATAATCTACATGCTCACTCAAGACAATCAGTTGCGCATCGGAAACGGCTTGAGAACCATCCATTTTTTCGAGCAGTTCGTCGGCCGGAGGGCAACTGGAACAGCCCTCCGAAGTGAATAATTCGACCAGAATGGGGTTTCCGCCCCCGCCCCTCGTATCGGCAGCATGCGCGTAATTTGCAACAGCCGCGCACGTCATCACCAGCAAAGTCGCAAGCGTTCTCATATTTTTATTGTCTGGCAGTGACGACGGCGACGTACAGGTTTGTTTAGTTCTTCGGGCCGACCTGCTCGGCCCGCCCCGCTAGCGGCTTCACCGTGGGACCCCCGCAAACTCCCACCCCGGTGTTCTGAAGCGCTTGGAGCAAATTGAAAAGAATCGCGTAAACGACTTGCTCTGTCACAGCCTGACGCCCCGGCATGCGAAACGTCCCGGGGAGTTCTTTTGCGATCTGCACTCGCACCGCGTTGGGCACGGCTCGTCCCAATCTGTCGCGCTGATTTGCCAGCCAAAGCGGAGTCTGGAGAACGCTGCCCGTCTTACCATCGACATAGAATTGGCAGCGCGAGAACCAGCCCAAATTCCCGGGGTCCGCCGCGTCGAAGAGCAGCAGCGGCGCTTGCCGGTCCGCCACGGCTAAATCAAGCGACATGACGCGTTGCTGGTCGTCGATTTTGTATTCAAAGCCGGCCTGCCGCGCGACATTCCCGATAATCTCCGCGTCAATTTCCAGCAGTAGATACTTGTTCTCTCCAGCTTCCAGCACTTGCATGGGATCTACACATTCTAGCCGCCCGGCGCGGCGGTGGCTCGCAAATTTTGCGCATGCCGGCGGTAGACCTCGTGATCCGCGGCGCTGAACTGGACCAATTTCACTACTCGGACCGGGCCCGGGTGGGTGCGCAGCCACTCCGTGACGGCCTTCACCGCCACGTCCGCCGCGCCTTCAATCGGGTAACCATAAATCCCGGTGCTGATCGAGGGGAAGCTGATCGTAGTTACTCCTCTCTCGACCGCCATTCCCATGCACGTCGTGTAACAGGATGCGAGCTGAGCCGCTTCGCCATGGAGTCCGTCCCGGTATCTCGGCCCAACAGCGTGAAACACGTACTTTGCCGGCAGCCGCCCCGCGCTGGTGGCGACGGCACTCCCCGTTTCACAATGCCCTATTTGTTTACGGATCTCGTCCAGTTCGCGCATAATCTCCGGACCACCGGCGCGGTGTATCGCCCCATCTACTCCCCCGCCTCCGGCCAAGCTCGAATTCGCCGCGTTCACGATCGCATCCACTGCGATTTTCGTGATATCGCCTTTCAAAAGCTGCAATTCACACAGGCCGAGACGGATCACAAAATCGGAGCTCATGGGTTTCTGCCGCTGTTTGCCTAGATGGACGCTTCTAAAGCGTCTAATAAAAAATCGACCGTCTCCTCGGTTGCCAGCGGTCCCATGGTGCCGATGCGCAGAATCTTCCCGGTGAGCTGACCCAACCCACCGGCAATCTCGATGTTGTATCTCGCCAGCAGATTCTCTCGCACTTTCGCTTCATTCACATCTTCGGGTGGCCTCACGGTTGTCATATGCCAGATTCGATCCTCCGCTTTTTTCACAAGCGGCTCAAACCGGAGACGCGCCAAGCCAGCAATCAGCCGCTCACTCGCGCGGCGATGCCGTTCCCATCGTTCCTTTAATCCCTCCTCTTCAATGACTGCGAGACCCTGATGCATCGCGTAATACAGAGGAGGCGACGGCGTGTGGTGATATACATAGGGCGGTTCGAAATATTTGCTCATCAGCCGCAAGTCCAAATACCAGGTTGGCGGCTCTTCCGGCCTCTTTTCGAGCCACTCCCATGCATTGGGCGAAATGGAAATCGGCGACAGTCCGGCCGGGCAGCTTAGTCCTTTTTGCGAACAACTGAAAGCGATATCGATTCCTACGGCATCCAGCTCCACCGGCATGGCTCCGAGCGATGTCACGCAATCGGCGATCACCAGCGCTCCGGCACGTCTCGCCGCGGGGGCTATGGCACGCCCCGATTGATAAGCGCCAGTCGACGTCTCAGCCTGCACAAAGCCAACGGTATCTGGACGCTCTCGCTGAATGAACGCCGCCGCCTCGTCCGATCCGAACACTTCGCCCCACGGCTTCTCCAAACGCACAACCTCCGCGCCCTGCCGTTTGCCCATGGCGGTCATGCGATCGGCAAAATGGCCCGCTGCGAAAATCGCGAATTTAGAGCCCGGACGAACGAAATTGGCCACAGCGGCTTCCATCGCCCCGCTGCCACCCGCCGGAACAGTGAATGTCTTCTCGTTTTGCGTGCCAAAAGCTTCGCGCAATCCGCGCTGTATCTCCGCCACCAACTCCAAAAAGTAAGCGTCGCGAATCCCTACGACTGGCTGCGCCATGGCCTCGTAAGCCCGCGGATCTACCATGGAAGGCCCAGGTCCGTACATCAGCCGCTTCGGCGGCGCTATGCGCTTTATCGCAGTCCTCAACATCACTTTCAAACTTAACAGGCAATGGTCAATAGCGTACTAAACTTCCGCTGGTTGAGACTGGCAATAGCCGCGAGTACGCGCTTTTAAGTTCGTTTACCAGGTCCCGGAAGCTGTTGGGCTTGGCTATATATTCCTGCACTCCCGCCGCCAACGCCCGTTGCATGTCTCTCTCGGCGTTCGAGGTGGTGAGAATCGCAATGGGAATCGAGCGAAGCAATTCGCTCGCTTGTACCATCCGAATAATCTGCCACCCGTCCATTCCGGGTAGATTCAGATCGACAACCAGGATTTCGGGCCGTGGGGCATCCTGATAAGCACCGGACCCTCTGAGGAACGACGCTGCCTGTTCACCACTCGCAACACGGTACACCACTGCGGGGACGTTGGCCTCTTCAAGGGCCGCTCGGAACAGAAATGCTGACGCATCGTCGTCCTCTATATGAAGAAGCACGGGAGGCTTCATTTTGTTTGTAAGCCAGAGTACATGGCGCGAGTTTCATCATACCCTGAAGCCTCAAAGTACGGATTGGAGGGGACGCAAAACGACGTAGATTACAGAAACCGGTGGGCACTCGGAGGAAGATACCCACCGGGGCGCGTGCCAGCACTTAAGCGGCGGCGCCAAATCGTTGGCCGATTCAGTAAATCCACTGCATAAACCAGCCAAACTCGTGTTCTGAATCCTGCTTATAACTCGGAAGAATACGGTAGCGAATTTAAATATACGTCAGATCCGTCGTAGATGGTGCGAGTCTGCTCCAAGAAAGTTCAGCCGGACGCCCTACTACGATCCAGTACCCCAGTACTCCAATAATCGACACCGCGCACGAGATAACGAATGCCGCAAGAAAGGAGTGCGTGGCGGCCAATGCATATCCGCTAATCGCCGGTCCTAAAATCCCCGCGAAATTACCCATGCCATTCTGGATTCCGGTCCACTTGCCAGCCGCTTCCGGACCAGACAGCAATTGGGTCAGAGCCCAATGATTCGACGACCATGCCCCCAGCGCAATGAAAGCAGCTATCAAAAATGCATTCGCCAGTACTTGGTTGGATACCAGTACTGCCGGCAACATCAGCCCGCAGCACGAGAGGAGTCCCAGACACACGAAGCATTGCCGAATGCGTCCGGCATGTCCTCCTTGCCGTATCAGCCAATCTGCGAACAGACCGAAGAGCATGGATGAAGCAGCCACCGCCCAAAATGGAAGCGAGCCCACGATTGCCAGACGGTCGCGCGTGTAGTGGCGCTCGGTTTCGAGATAGTACGGAAGCCAATTCAAAAAGAAAAACCAGGTGTAGTTTCCGCCGAAGAGCCCAATCGCCGTCCCCCAAAAAGCCCGTTTCGATAGAATCGCGCCAAAGCTCGGGCACGGAACGCTAGCGTGCGGATCCGCTACATGGCGATGCGGCAGGTTGCGAACAAGCAAACACCACGGCAGCAGCCACAGCAAGCTTCCTGCTCCAATGACCAGAAACATGCCGCGCCACGAAAACCATTCGATCATCTTGACGCCCAGCAGCACGCCTAGTGCGGGGCCGATCTTAGACCCAGCATCGATAAGCGCGTTTGCGGTTCCACGCAGATGCTCAGGAAAGCTGATCACGATGATTTTCGAATACGAAGGATAAGCCATCGATTCACTGGCGCCCAGGATCAGGCGAAGCGTGAAAATCGCACCGAAACTCCCCGCCACGCCGGTCAGCCCAGTAGCGCCGGACCACAGGAGAAACGCGGCGGCGTAAACCCAATTGACATTCCAGCGATCGATGATTTTGCCCGCCATAAACTGCGACAGCGCGTAGGTGATCGAGAAGGCCGACAGCAGAATTCCGAGTTGATCCGCGCTTAAATGGAGTTCCTTCTGTATGCTCCGCGCGGCGACGCCGAGGTTGCCGCGATCGGCATAGTTGATGCAAACGGAAACGACCAGTAGCGACAGCGCGGTCCAATGCAGAATGCGCGGCTTGGGCACTGCTCGCGTCATGTGAGCCTAACGTATCAAAATCAATGCAGGTTACGAGCAGTATCGAAACATGTGGGTGCCGTCGCCCAATGTCATGAGCGGACGGCGATGAGAGATTTGGGAATTCCAAGGAGGCGCTCGGAGAGGATGCGAGCGCCGGGGAAAAGCTGTTGCAATGTGGTGGTGTCGAGAAGGTTCAGCTCGTTCAAGAAATGGTGGATGTAGTCGCGCCGCACATCCGGGGTGGGATGAGTGACGTACTGCCAAATGGTAAAGCGGCTGACGACGGAATGCTGCGCGGATTTGGGCAGAAAGTGGATGAACGGCAGCATGACATGCAGCTCGACCGGGAAGCGGCGGTTCGGGGTCTGGACCCAATACTGCCGGCCCACGCGGGCGATTTCCTCGGCGAAGAGGCGCTGGTTGGCGAGAGTCCCGACGTGCTCGATGACGGAGTTACTGAACACGATGTCGAAAGATTGGTCGGCGAACGGGAGCATACGGCCGTCACCGCCGACGCAAAGCGTGCCGGGCCGGCGAGCTCCGAGCGCGGAAGGCAGGTTCAGGATAGTGAGCTGAGGGCTCGCTGAGGCGATTTCCCAGATCTCCGGCGAACCGCCAACATCGAGAATTCGAGTCCGGCTCGTTATGCGGAAATTCTTTTCAAAGAGCCGCATCCTTCTTGAGCGGAAGTGCCGGAACGCGGCGTTCAGGAGGGGGGATTGGCTCAATCTGTAGCTTAGCCTTGTGCGGCATATTGTGCGGCTAGGATGGATCCATGCGGTACTGGGCTGTAGTCCTCGCGACGACGTTGATTTCTTGCCAAGGGAACAACCCACAGCCGAAAACCAAGGCGCAAGACAATCCGCCAGGCGGGGTAGCAACGTCCAGCCCGTCCAAGCGAGAGAACTCGACTGAGTTGCTGGCTCATCATGTCTCGTTGGTCGAGAGTGGCGGGCTCACTCTTAAGATTGGATGGCTGCGGGCACGGATGTATCCGACTCGGGTGGGCGTGAACCCCTCGTTTGACGATCCCAATTCATTTGTGGTCGATATTCAGGACGGATACATAGGGATCAGCCTTCAGAACCTGGCAAAGTTATTGGCTTCCGGCGCTCTGAAAGACTCGTCGCTGAGTGGGCTGAAACTATCGGCCGAGGGACAGCGGATCAAGCTGAATGCGACGTGGCACAAAATCATGCCGCTGCCGGTTGAGATGATCGGGGATCTAGGGATAACGCCTGAAGGCAAGGTCAAGGTCCATGTCGAGAAACTCGACGTGTTGAAGATCCCGGTGAAGGGGCTGCTGAAAACACTCCATGTGGACCCGGCCGACCTCGTCGGGGCGAACAAAGCGAAAGGACTTCAGGTCAACGGAAACGAAATCTACCTAGATGTGAAAGAACTGCTGCCGCCCCCGCATAATATCGGCAAAGTGACACAGGCGCGGATTGGAAACGAGGGCGATTTAGTTCTGGAATACGGCAGCGCGAAAGAGGACGCGATCAAGGTGAAAGAGTGGCACAACTTCTTCCGGCTGCGCGGAGGGACGATCGATTTTGGCGCGCTGACCATGCACGGCACGGATCTATTCCTGATTGATACTTCCGACGACGACTGGTTTGAATTCGATCTTGCCCGCTACGAGGAACAGCTAGTGAACGGCTATGCGCATATAACGGCGACATCGGGGCTGCAAATCTTTATGCCCAATATTTCCAAGATTCCACGGACAAAGGCAAACGAGCGGATCAGCCTGGAGTGGATCAAGAACCGGAGTGAACCGGCGCCGGCAGAGGTTCGGTGAGACGGGCGAAGATTGACTATTCGGCTTCGGAGAAACGGCGCGCCATGGAGGCCGCGAGCTGCCGGGAAGCGAAGCGCGTGAGGAACGCCATGAGGCCGTTCAAGCGGCCCGCGGTAACGAGAGACTTGCCGCGCTTGAAACCGTTCCAGCCGATTTCGGCGACTGAGCGGGCGTCCATTGTCCTTCCGCTCTTAAATAACTTCGTTGCACTGGCTCCGGCACGCTTGTCGAATTCGGTGCGCGTAGGTCCGGGACAGAGGGTGGTAACAGTGACTCCATACTCGCGGGCTTCGTTGTGAATGGCTTCGGAAAACGAGACGACATAGGATTTCGTGGCGTAATAGACCGCCATCAGTGGACCGGGTTGAAAGGCGGCGGTGGAGGCGACGTTCAGGATGCCGCCGCTACGGCGCTCAATGAGGCCGGGCAGAAAGAGGCGAGTGAGGTGCGTGAGCGCGCCGATATTGAGCCGGATCATTTCTATCTCGGCCACTTCGTCCAACTCCCAGAAACGGCCGACCAGACCGAATCCGGCGTTGTTGATGAGAACATCGACGTAGATCCCGGCGCGCGATACTTCATCGAAGACCTCGCGCGGGGCGGCAAGATCCGAGAGGTCTTTGGCAATGACATGAACAGAGCGCCCGGTGCGCTGGCGAATCTCCGAAGCGAGAGATTCGAGCTGCGGCTGTGAACGGGCTGTGATAACGAGATCATAGCCATCACGAGCACAGATATAAGCAAATTCACGGCCGATTCCGGTGGAAGCGCCGGTAATGAGAGCGGCTGGCATGGTTCGATTTTGGCATCAAAGCCGCCAGAAAAGCGCAAAGCGTTACCGGGCGAGTTGACGGATCGCCGGAACTTCAATGATGCGGAGACCAGCGGGCGGGTTGTCGACAGCGGCGGCCAGAACCCGCGAATTGCCACGGGCGCAGAGTTCCGGAATCAGGCCAGTGCCGATCTACCCGGTTGCGCCAGTACGTGACGCCCATCCGCCATGTTGGGTTGATTCCTAACGGACTCCTAAGAATTGAAGTATACTTTGCCCACAGCCTACTTTCCTTATGGGAACCATTCAACTTACGGACGACACTTCGCTGAATATTACGGCATCGAGCGGAAGCTCAGGGGCAACGCTCAATAAGTATCTGAAGGATTCGATCGTGCTTCTCTTGTCGAAGCGGGAATTCGCAAACCCGGCCGATGTCACGGTTGGGCAGCTTGATGAGAACATTTTTCCGCTTACCGCATCTGCCAAAGCCGATGCTACGTTTGCGGTTGAAACGGCAAAGTTCGATGTGAAACCGGGAGCATCGGCCTCACTTGATTTACTGAAGAACGACAAGGCAGACGATTTCCTGCGAACTTTACAGCTGCGGGATAAGAACACCAGTGCCCCGGTTCCCGAATTGATGTCTTTCGCCGTCACGGGCACACTGGACGCGGGACCTACTCTTACGACCGGCGATTTCACGTTTGGGATCACGTCGGGAGCATCGGTAACCCTTACGACTTACAGCCAAGTGGATAAAGACGAACGCTTTCTCAGCGCGGCAGCGAGAACGATATCGGGGCTTTCGATACCGCACGATCTGGAGGACTTGCAGAGCCTGGCAGAGGGCAGTATCTGCAGGGTGAAAGGGATGGGGAAGCTACAGTTCAAAATCGATTTCAAATATAACTTTCTGAATAACTCTTTAGCGACGGAGGCAATCTCTGTGTTGCCGACCACGATCGCCGTGAACGCTCAGGCCTTCGGTGAGATTGAAGCTACGGTGACCCATAGCGCGAGCCATGAGCTGACGATTGCCGCACTTCCCGGAGGGAAGTTACATCTGATGGTCAGTTTAACCAATACTGACGATCTTGAAACCAGCATTCAGGTTTCGACGGGGATCACGGCGAACATCGGCAGCACGGACGCGTTGAAGTTCCTGCTGAGCAAGATTAGCGTGAACTCCGACCAGGAAATAGAGAAACTCAACCAGGAAATGCCGGCCGGAGAAGCACAGGATCTGAGCGGTCACATCAAGAAAGCCATCGACGCGGCGGTGGATAGCAGTCTAAGAGCGGCCCTTTGCGAAGCGTTCGAGGATAGCGAAGAGACAAACGTTCTGTTCCTCTATGAAGTGGATCTTGCCAGCGCGAGCGGCGATGCGGCCAGCAGCGAAGCACTGAAAGCCACTCTGGCCGGCGATTTCACGAAGATTACCGCGACAGGCGCGAATCTGCAGGGAATTAAGGCGCTAGATTCCGTTCACACGGTGACTTCCGCTAAGACCCACACGCTTACTGTCCATCTGCTCGGAGTTTTCAATTTCAGCGATGTGGGCACGTTCACCCGGAAGGCGAAATCGGGGATTAACAAGGACACGGGGGAAATTGTTCTTACATCGGAGGATATCGAAATTACAGACAATAACCTGGACAGCGACAAACTTCGGAAGGTGTTGGTGAAGAGCGCGGCGATAACGGCTGCAGCGGCTGCGAACACTATGACGGCCGCGGATTTCCGTTTTAAGTTCGTTTTCTTTTTGCGGAAGGCGGATGCAAATCGTTCGGACATGCAGCAGTTTGCGAATATCCTCTCGGGGATCGATGCCAGCGAGGATCGGGCCGCCGCGCAGAACCTGCTCAACAGAGATTCGAACAAATTCGGCGATACAGGGCTCTATCTGAGCATGGACATGGATGCGGATACCAGCAGGTCTTTATTCCTCGACGGCGGCAACCCCCGCCAGGAGGCGCTCTATATAAGTCTGGCGCGCGGCGTCATGGCAAGCGTTCTTGCCGGTGATCCGGACAGTCAGAAACGGCGCTCGCTCTTTACGTCCTCACTGGAGTTCTGGGGCGAACTAAAGGAGGCGGGTGCCGCGGCGAACATAGTCCGGCTGCTGGACGAAAACGGTATTCCGGACGAAGCCGTTACCGACTTCTTCGCTCTGAACGCATGGACGGAGGCGATGAGCGATTTCGCCTCGAAGCTCGCGGCGGGCAAGCCGTTGGAGAAAGCAGCAAAAGCGGTTGTGAGCGACAGCACAGGCGGTTTCGATTCACCGTGGGCACTGCTGGCTACACGCCTGCTTCCGGCGCACTCGCCAAATGTCACGTGCAAATTTACATGCGCGGCTCTCGCGGCGGTTTCGAAGGCGGCGGCGGCTGGAAGCTGAGTGAGATCTGAGTCGGGCTAAGCGGGCTGAGGCTGATCGATCTCGGCTCGCGGCGTGAGCGGCTTGTGCAGCAGACCAATAACGTGCTGATAGAGCCGATTGCGCATTGCGAACCGGTCTGAGGCGCGAGTGACGTAGCGAACGACTATCTCGATTCCGAAGGCGCCAGGGCGCAGGTTCACTGTGGGATCGGCGGTAAAGCGGCTCAAGTCATTCTTGCTGGTGACGCGTTTCCACTCCTCTTCAGCAAGCCGGGCCTCTTGTTCCGTTTCCTTTTGAACCGCTTGATAGATGAGCTCGATTAAGGCGTAGCTATCACCGGTTGCGGTGATGCTGAACATGATCTCGTCCCACATCCACTGGCCAGTAGTAGAAAAGTTAAAATACTGACCCTTGACAGCAAAGCTATTGATGAAGGTCACGCGGCGGCCGGTGGGGTGGCCTTTATCCGTCCAGTTGCCGGTTTCGAGAAGGGTGGTACGCAGCAGTCCAACTTCGACGACCTCGCCTCCGACACCGTTGATTTCTACCCAGTCGCCAACCCGAATCCCATTCTTACCCATCAGGATGAACCAGCCAAAGAAAGCAAGAATGAAATCCTGCAGGACAAGAGTAAGGCCCGCGGTGGTAAAGCCGAGAATGGTGGGCATTTGGCGCGGCGTTCCAAAAACGATCAGCAGGATGAGCAAGATGCCGAGGACCTGTATACCGAGCGTGAAGAGGATGCGCCGGGTGTGCATGCGACGCCGGTCGAGCCCAGGGCGACGCACGAGATACCGCACGAGACCATCGAGGAGAATGACGCAGATGAGGACGAACGCAATCAGCGCGAATGACCGCAGCAGGAGGTGCAGGACGATGCGATGCTGCAGGAGCACCTGAGCGGACCATTTGCCGTAAACGGCGGCGAGCTGCCCTTGGGTTTGAATGCGATCGTCATAGATGCCGAGAAGCTCGCGCTGCGCGGTCTTGTTCATCAGCGTGGCAAGCATGGCGGCCTTGTCCGGCGGGAGAGCGGGAGCGGCCTTGTCGTCGCGCTGAGGCGAATTGGCGGTAGTTGGGGATGCCGCGGCGTTCGCCTGCGTCTCGAGCTGGTCATGCTGAGCAGTGAGTGCAACTGAGTCCGCTTGCGCCTTCCGTAGCGCCTGCTGGATCAACTGGTAACGCGTGCGTTGATCGAGCCAGGCCTTGAGGAGTCTGGCAACCGTTCCGGATTGCCGGGCTGAAGCGAGAGCGCCTGGCTGTTCGCTGCGAACCTGAGCATCGTACTTACGCATGGCGGCTTCGTGCGCCGTGAGTTCCTGCTGGATTGTGGCGCGCTCATCGCCCACGGCGCGAGCGAGGTCCCGCTGCGCATCTGCCAGCTCATCCGAGTCGAGACCTAGCTGCGCTTTGGCGATGGCTAAATCGTCGGCGCCAGGAACGGACGGTGCACGCTTGGTTGTGGAAGCGGAAGCTTGCGTAAGTTTCTGGATGGCAGCCTGGTCTTGTTTGACGATCTGCTGGAAGTGCGTGATTTTCCCAGAGAGAGCCAGCGCTGCGCCCCTAAGCGGGTGGGCTTGCGCGGCGGCCTCGCGCAGGGCTGAAGCAAAGGCTTGGTCGACTTCATGGTCAGCCAAACGCTCGGCGTCACGCGCATACTCGGTCTCCTCCGCAGTAACGGCTAAAGCCGCTACGGCCTGCGCCATCTGCCAAGGCTGTACATCGACAGGGGCGTTTTGGCTGGTGGTACCGCGCGTGTTCGCCTGCCGCTTGATAAACGTAAGATTGGCCATTGCGTCGCGCGTGGTCCAGGAAAAGATCAGGCACAGCACAAGCAACGCGAGCAGACCGAGGATAAATATGGCCCGCAGCCCCCTAAGAATGTGGCGGCGCTGAATGGCATCCGAAGCTTGGCCGGGCGGATTGGTTGCCATAGACTCGATTCTCACAGGTTTGATGGGGCGCTCACGGCGATCATTGGAAGCATACACTCAATTGAGGAGATATTTCGTGAAACGATTTTGCCTGAGCTGTGCAGTCGGGATCGCGATGTTGGCGTCCATCGGATTGTCCCAGGAGTCTTCAACCGCCGGACCTTATAAGGTGCTCAAGACAGCCAAAGTTGGCGGCGATGGCGGTTTTGACTACGTTTACGCGGACGCGGCGGGACGACGGTTATACATTCCGCGCACCGGTCCCGGCGGGCGGATCACGGTCTTCAATCTCGACACGCTGGAGCCGGTTGGCGAAATTCCCAATGCAAACGCGCGTGGAGTTGCTGTCGACCCAGAGTCTCATCACGGTTTCTGCAGCAGTAAACCCCTTGTCATGTGGGATACCAGGACTCTCGCGACGATTAAGACCATTGACGTCGAAGGCGGACCGGATGGCATTCTATTCGATCCATTCAACGAACGAGTTTACGTTTTCAGTCACAGGGCGCCGAATGCGACGGTCATCGACGCGAAAGATGGCTCGGTAGTCGGCACCATCGACCTGGGAGGAGCGCCGGAACAGGCCGTGACGGATGGCCAAGGTCATTTGTACGTCGATATTGAAGACAAGGACAACATCGCTGTGGTGGATGCCAAGGCGCTTAAGGTAACTGCTCATTATGATTTGGCGGGTAAGGGCGGCGGCCCAGGCGGTCTGGCATTCGATGTAAAGAATCACATTCTCTTCGCCGCCTGCCACGAGCCGCAAACGATGGTGATTCTCAATTCCGAGGACGGCAAAATCATTACGGCTCTGCCGATCGGCAGGGGCGTCGACGGCGCCGTATTCAATCCCGACACCATGGAAGCCTTCAGCTCGCAGGGCGATGGGACGTTGACTGTCATCAAGGAGAACAGCCCAACAAGCTTCGAGGTGGAGCAGAACGTTCAGACGGTGCAGAGCGCCAAGACGCTAACTTTAGATAACAAGACGGGCAAGATCTTGTTGATCGCCGCTGAGTTTACTCCCCCACCCACGCCGCCGCCGGCAGGCAGACGTAGCCGAGGTCAGATGGTGCCGGGTTCGTTTTCGATTCTCATGGTTGGCAAGTAACTAGCCCTCGCGCAGTGCCACTAACGGATCGACACGGCTTGCCCAGCGCGCCGGGAGGTAACAGGCCAAGAGCGCGACTGCCAGCAGCACCAATGCCGCTCCCGCCAGACTGATCGGATCACTCGCACTTACGCCGTACAGCATCCTGCTGAGCAGCCGCCCTGCACCCAGCGCAGCCACGAAGCCGATAGCCACACCTATCATTACCACCGACATGCCTTGTTTCAGGACTAGCCGGAGCACGTTTTCACGGGCGGCCCCCAATGCCATGCGCACGCCGATTTCTCGTTTGCGCTGGTTAACGGAATAGGCCATGATTCCGTACAAACCGATGCTGGCCAGTCCTAATGCCAAGAGACCGAATATGCTTAGCAAACCCACACCCATTCTGGCCCCGAACAGGACGCTATTGACGAGCGTGCGCCCAGTCCGCGCATCATCGAGAAAAACCCTCGGCGCTATGGCGCGCACCTCGCGCTGGACAGGAAACAGCATCTGCTGCGGGTCTCCCTTGCTTCGCACATACAGCGTCATCGAATCCGAATAGTGCTGGGTCAGAGGCTGATACACGCAGTCTTGCGGCGGCTCGCCCAAGGTGGAATAGTTTACTGTCTTCGCAATGCCAACTATCTGCCGCATCTGTTTTTCGCCCGGTAGCTGGATACGTTTGCCTAACGCCTCCCCATTTGGCCAATAGTCGTGAGCCATCTTCTCATTGACAATGGCGACCGGAATCGAGTTCTCCCGGTCCCTGTCCGTAAACTCGCGACCTTTGTCGATGGCGATGCCCGCGGTTTCAAAGTAATGGAGATCGACCGTGTTCAGGACGGCGCTGATCAGGTCCGCTTTCGATCGTTGCTGGCGGCCTTCCACTTGCAGCCCGCTCTCGATTCCTTCCCAGAATGGCAGATTAGAGGCCCACGACACGGACTCCACGCCGGGCACTATCGCAACCCGCTCACGGACTTCTTTATAGAAGGCCTTGGTCTGCGGCTTTCCGTATCCGGCCTGTCCGGGATTGGTCAGGAAGACCGCAAGGTGCTTTGTCTGAAACCCCGGGTCAATTTGGTAGGCCCGTCCTATGCTTTGCAAGAATAAGCCCGCCGTTACCAGCAGGAGAAAAGAAAAAGCGATTTGGCCTACCAGCAGAGTGTTCGCAAAAGTAACCCTTCGCCGGTTTTTGCCGGTGGTGCGAGACTCTTTTTTCAGTGTTTCGGCGACGCTGGTGCGCGAGGCTTGCAATGCCGGGATAGCGCCGAATGCGAAGCCAGTTAACAGTGAAACGATCAGTGCAAAAACAAACACCGTGGCATCCAAATTCGGCTTTATAAGATTCACCGATACGTCTGCGGGCAGGAATGACCATAAGAGCTGCAACAAGGCATAGCCGAGCCCCAAGCCCAGTAGACCGCTGATGAATCCCAGAAACACGCTTTCGGTTAGAAGCTGGCGCACCAGTCTGGCGCGGCTGGCTCCGATGGCCAAACGGACCGCCATTTCGTGTTGCCGGGCCGCCGACCGCGCCAGCAGCAGATTCGCCACATTAGAGCAGGCGATCAGCAAGACGATACACACAACGATAAGCAGCACAATGCTACCGAGCAGCATAGGCGTACTCCGGATTGCGTCAGTTATTGGCTTTGCGGTAGCTGTGCGCCCGGCATTCGCATCGGGGTACTCGCGGCCCAGCGCCGACGCGATAGTCGCGACATCCGCCTGCGCTCGGGCACGGCTAACTCCCGCCTTCAATCGGCCGACCCCGAGAAAGAGCGCCTTCCCGCGGTCACCCAATGCGCCGTACATCTCATTTGGCAGCAACTGTTCGGCCATAGT
Organism: uncultured Acidobacteriaceae bacterium; assembly: GCA_963762495.1. Classification (GTDB taxonomy): domain Bacteria; phylum Acidobacteriota; class Terriglobia; order Bryobacterales; family Bryobacteraceae; genus Bog-105. The sequence goes on along the minus strand of CAVXKZ010000008.1, from coordinate 241,828 downwards.
TGCCGGTATCCACAGATCGGGGCCGAAGATAAGATTCACTCCAATGAACTTCGGCGGAGCGACCCCGATAACGGTGAAGACAACATTGTTGAGCCGCAGCGTTTTGCCGACAATGTCACTCGCGCCGCCAAAGCGCGCCTGCCAGGTGGCGTAGTTCATGACTGCGACGGCATGGCCACCAGGCGTGCTGTCTTCTTCCGGCAAGAAGAAGCGGCCCAGGGCGGGTTTTAGGCCCAAAGTGGAAAAATAGTTGCCCGTCACCAGTTCGCTGAACATTCGCTGCGAGATGCGCCCCACTTGCAAGGTCACCGTTCGTGGCGCTGTATAACCCGCAAGCGAGCTGAAGACTTCGTTCTTACCCTGGTAGTCTTTCAGGTCCAAGTACGAGATCGGCAAAACCGCTTCTGATTTCGAGGTGCTCTTCACCTCGGCTCTGGCCAGCGCTATCAGCTCCGACGAATTCTTCACCGGCAGCGGATTCAGAATCAAGGTATTGATGATCGTAAAGACGGTCGTGTTGGCGCCAATGCCCAGCCCCAGCGTCAGAACGACAAACAGGACAAACAGCGGATTCTTCCGCATCGTGCGGCCCGTATAACGAAGATCTCTCCACAAATTTTCCATAAAATTGCCCGACCCCATATCCCCAACCGGCACGACATCATTCCCTGGCATAAGCTGACTCCTTTGCAATTCCGCCCGCAATGGATCTGTGTCATCCAACTCCGATAGGACCTGCCGATACGCCTCTTGCTCGCTTGCCCCGCCGCTCCGCAACTCCCGATAGCGATCATCGAGGTGCTGCGAGAGCTCTTCCACGAGATCCGACTCCGCAGTCGCCTCCAGGCGCAAGGAGGCAAGCCGTTCGCGCACGGTCTCTCTTTGAGCAGATCGCGCACAACGGCCTCGCGGTGGGTGTCTTGTGTGCTCTCCCAATCAGGCATACTCGATTCCTTTGACCCGGCCGGTAAATATATTGGTTGGTCCCTTATACAGGACTGACAAATATACGTTCAGGTCGAGGAGTTCGTTCAAAGTTTCATGTTCCAATGAAAGTGGATTCCCTTAAGTGACGTCACGTGTTTGGCTCGTCGCCGTTATCGCCTGGATTGGCGTGATCTTTTTCTCCTCCACTTCGCTCGCATCGCAGTGGTGTGAGGAAGCGTTCAGCGCTGTTTCCGCTTTGCTGTTCGGCGGACTGCGCTCTCAGACCCTTTCGTACGACCTCATCCATCTCCTCGCCGACAAAGGCTTCCACGTGACGCTGTTTCTGGTTTTGGCGGCATTGCTGTGGCGCGCCATACCAAGTGCGCGCTGGAAATGGGCCATCATTCTTCTGGCCGGCCTGTTTATTGGTTCTTGCAGCGAATTCCTGCAGCGCTTTTTCCCCGGACGCGATCCGGCCATACGAGACGTGCTCATTAACTTAGGCGGAACGGCTCTTGGACTCGCCGCCTGCTTGATGCTGGCGCGGCGAACATCCGACTTGCCTCTTGTCAAGGCGGACCCGGTGACAGTGGCAGCCGATGATTAAGATGCCGACCTGAAGCGGCTCCAATCAATCGACGCTGAACTGCAAGTAGGGCCTGGGGATCTCGACGGAGAGCGCAAATAAGGAAAGTCGTTGTGTCATCAGGTCCCTTGATGCCCTAGACCGCGTTAAGCACAGATCTGGTATTTGCCGATTTTATCTTGTTATTCCATTGCATAAAAATTGCTTCTAGGGTAACTTGGGTTTATACACAACTGAGCCGCGCCTGACCGGGCAAATGCTGATGCGTGTATTCGTGTTATGAACCGGTTTCGCATATTGGTTCCGCTCGTCGTGGTGGTCGCGAACAGCACCGCCTAGGGAGCCTCACGAGGTTAATTTCGGGGCCACCCGGCGGGACAACAACCCGGCTCGGTGGCCCTTTTCATTTCGGCGATTCATCTCAGTAAGATGCGGCGTTCGAGAACGCAGAATTTCAGCCAGGAGTCCATCAAGAGGCCATGTCGAATCTTCTTTCAGGCGCGAAGATCCTTCTCAACTGTTTGGCTCGCGAAAATGTCGACTGTATTTTTGGCTACCCGGGCGGCGTAACCCTTCCGCTTTACGACGCTTTGTACGATCATCCGATCCGCCACGTGCTGGTTCGGCATGAGCAAAATGCGGCGTTCGCCGCGCAGGGGTATGCCCGAGCGACCGGAAGAGTCGGTGTGTGCTGTGCGACGTCCGGCCCCGGCGCAACAAATCTCGTCACCGGATTGGTGGACGCCATGATGGATTCAATTCCAATTGTCGCGTTGACCGGCCAGGTCTCCACCAAGCTGATGGGCAGCGATGCGTTCCAGGAAGCGGATACTTTTGGTATCACTCGATCCGCAACCAAGCACAATTTCCTGGTCAAAAACATCGCCGACCTTCCCCAAGTCATTCACGAGGCCTTTTACATCGCGGCATCCGGCCGTCCGGGCCCGGTGCTGGTGGACGTCACGAAGGATGTCTTTCAAGGGCAGGCGCACTACACTCCGGTAACTGAAATTCATTTACCTGGATACAAGGTCTACAGCGAAGGCCATAGCGGGCAGATTCGCCGCGCCGCACAGATGATCTGGGAGGCGGAACGACCGTTCGTCTATGCGGGTGGAGGCATCATCGCGGCCGATTCAAGCAACGAGTTGCGCGCGTTCGTGGAGCTCCTGGACGCGCCGGCGGTTTGCACGCTTATGGGTCTGGGGGCGCTTCCGGCCGAACATCCGAATTTCATCAGCCTGCCCGGCATGCACGGCAGCTACGCCGCAAACATGGGCCTGTCGAACACAGACCTCATCATCGCGTTGGGCGTGCGCTTCGATGATCGTGTAACCGGGCGGCTATCCGCGTTTGCGCCGCATGCCAAGGTCATTCATGTCGACATCGATCCAGCCGAGATTGGCAAGAACCGTCATGCCGATCTGCCGATTGTCGGGGATGTGAAACGAGTGCTTCCCAAACTTTCATCCGAGCTGCGCGACCTGAGCCCCACCATGAAGACCAAGAACTCCGCCGCGCGCCAGGCATGGTGGAAACAGGTTCGCGAGTGGAAGGAAGAACATCCCTTGCGCGCCGAGACCTCCGATTCCGAGATCAAGCCGCAGCATCTGATGGCGGAGATTGACCGCCTCTCTGGTGGCCGCGCGATTGTGGCAAGCGATGTGGGCCAGCACCAGATGTGGGCGGCGCAACTCATTCGCTTCAATGAACCGCGCTTGTGGATCAACTCGGGCGGGCTCGGATCCATGGGATTTGGGTTGCCGGCCGCGATCGGAGCGCAGTTCGCGCGCCCCGACAAACTCGTGTTTGCGGTTGTAGGCGACGGCGGTTTTCAAATGTCGATTCCGGAATTGGCCACCATTGCCAATCATGCGCTGCCGATAAAAATAATCGTGATGAACAACGGTTATTTGGGCATGGTTCGCCAATGGCAGGAGCTTTTCTATAACAACCGCTTGAGCGAAGTGAAACTAGCGTCGTTCCCGGATGTAGAGAAACTGGCGGGCGCTTACGGATTCACGGGCCGCACGGTGACATCGGTTTCCCAAATGCCCGAGGCCCTAATGGCGGCGGTCGCGGAACCTGGGCCCTATCTGCTCAACGTGAAGGTGACGCCTTTTGAAAATGTGTTCCCCATGGTTCCGGCCGGAGGATCACTCAGCGAAATGGTGCTGCGGCCACCGCAGCCGGTGGAAGCCTAGCGGCCGAGGTACAGGATGCAACAGATTATTTCTCTTCTAATGGAAAATAAACCGGGCGCCCTGATGCGCGTCACTGGGCTGCTGAGCCAACGGGGTTACAACATCGAGAGCCTCACGGTGGCGCGGACAATCGACCCGACGCTCTCCCGGATGACGATTGTCGTGGATGTTGAGCCAAACATTCGCGCGCAAGTGATCAAGCAGATGAATAAGCTGATCAACGTTCTGCAAGCGACCGACGCAACTGAGGGGCCGGCCGTGAATCGCGAACTCGTTCTTATTCGCGTGCGTACCAATCAGCAGAACCGGACTGCAGTACTGAAAGAAGCTGAAATCTTTCAGGCGCGAGTGGTGGATTCGACGGTGGAGGGCTTCGCGCTCGAAGCCACCGGCGATCCGGAAAAATTGGATGAGTTTATCGATGTAATCAGCAGCTACGGGGATATTGAGGTCACGCGATCCGGCACGATCTCCATGTCGCTGGATAACAAGAAACTGCGATTGTCTCCGCCCGTCCCGAGGGGCGCGGCGGAAGAAGTTCTGGAACTGCAGGACGCCGATTAAGGGCGGCGGTTCAACTATTTTCAAAAGGACACCAATGCCGAAAAGATTTTACGAAAAGGATGGGAGCCTGGCTCCGCTCCAGGGAAAGACGATTGCCATTATCGGGTATGGCAGCCAAGGCCACGCGCACGCTCTGAACCTGAGAGATTCGGGACTGAACGTCGTGGTCGGATTGCACGCCGGCAGCAAGAGCGCGGCGAAAGCCAAAGCCGCCGGCCTGCGGGTTCTCAGTGTAGCGGACGCGGCTAAGGCCGCCGATGTCCTGATGGTTCTCGTACCGGACCATGTGCAGGGAGATATTTATCGAAACGAGATTCAGCCGCACATCTCCAAGGGCAAAACACTGATGTTTGCCCATGGGTTTAATATCCACTTTAATGAGATAAAGCCGCCGGCCGATATTGATGTCTCGATGATCGCCCCGAAAGCGCCGGGGCATCGCGTGCGTGAGCTATTCACCGAGGGAGTTGGCGTTCCGGCGCTTGTCGCGATCGCGCAGGACGCTTCCGGCCATGCTCTCGAAAATGCTTTGGCCTATGCTTATGCGCTTGGCTGTCTCAAAGCCGGCGTCATCGAAACGACTTTCAAAGAAGAGACCGAAAGCGATCTTTTCGGCGAGCAGGCGGTGCTGTGCGGCGGCGTCAGCGAGTTGATTCGAGCCGGATTCGAAACGCTAACCGAAGCCGGCTACGCGCCCGAGATCGCGTATTTCGAGTGCCTGCACGAGCTGAAGCTGATTGTGGATCTCATTTATGAAGGCGGGTTAGGTTACATGCGCTACTCGGTTTCGGATACCGCCGAATACGGCGACTACACTCGTGGGCCTCGCATTGTCACCGACCAGACTCGCGCGGAGATGAAGAAGATTCTCGGTGAAATTCAGTCCGGTGAGTTTGCGCGCATGTGGCTGGCGGAGAATCGCGCCGGGCGCAAGAAATTCCTGGCAATGAGAGAGTCGGCAAAGGACCAGCCGATTGAGCGAGTGGGCGCTGAGCTGCGTTCCATGATGACCTTCTTAAAGAAACGGAAAGAGGCCGGGGTTCCGGAAGAAGTTGGGGTAAGCGCCTAGCGTTGCCCGGTTTTAGAGGTTAGTTCGCCTGTCCTGGTGTTTGCTCAGATACCAGCAAGGGCTGTCACCGAGATGCGGAAGCAGCGCGTGTACGCAGGTCTCGTCCGTCGGATCGTCGAACAGAAACTCTGTTTTGTGATCTTTCTGAGGAACGGCATAGTACGGGCGGACCGTGACCGTGCCGAATGGCGAACGGTTCGTGGCGATGCGGAATCGAAGTACAGCGTAGTCGATGAGGTAAATCGCCGCCGCGCCGAGCACGAGACAGGCGATTGCGCGTCTGACAAATTGCCCAATGATCTGGCGCCCGGTCAGAGCCCTCGACTGCCGCTCAGCCATTCAGAATGGAAGGTGCCAGGTCCGGCGAGTGCAGATGAATGATCCCGCGATGGAGGGCGATGGTGACGGCGTGCGTCCGGTCTTTTGCCCCGAGTTTGGAAAGGATGCTCTGCAGTTGCATCTTGACTGTGCCGGCCGCCGTGCCTAGCACGTCGCCGATCTCCTTGTTCCCGAAGCCGCGGGCAACCAGCGTCAGCACTTCCACCTCGCGCGGAGTCAGCGCGACTTCCGGGAAGAAACCGTTTAGCTGCTGGCTGACTTCGATCGGAATGAATCGCTTCCCGGAATGCACAACGCGAATGGCTCGGACTACTTCCGCATGGACCATCTCTTTCAGCAGATAGCCGCGAACACCCGCCTCCAGCGCCCGGTAGATATCCTGATCGCCATCATAGGACGTCAAGGCGATGATCTTCGCGTTCGGTGCTTCGTTGCGGATCTCGCGAGTCGCTTCGATGCCGCTTTCGTCGGGTAGCCGTAGATCCATCAGAGTGACGTCGGGCCGGTGTTGCCGGTACAGACGAATGGCCTCCGCTCCCGTGCTGGCTTCGGCGACAAGCTGAAGATCGGGCTCATTCGCTAGAATGGCCGCGATGCCCTTCCGCACCAAATCGTGGTCGTCCACTGAAAGTATCCGGATTTGATTAGTCTGGTCCAACTGGCTTAGCTCTACGTTAATTGATGCAAAACAGCAGTGCCGGAGTTACTCCGCGAGGCTCCGGGAAAGGTAAAAGTCACCAGAACGATGGTTCCGTTACGGGGCGAGCTGTTGATCGTCAAATCGGCTCCGATCTCGGCAGCTCGCTCGCGCATTCCCACTAGACCGAAGTGCCCGTCCGGCTGTTCGGCATCCGTCAGGAAGCCCGTCCCATTGTCGGCAATGGTCAATTGAAGGCGCTGGGAATCCGCCTCCAGCTTCAACTCCACGGTGCTCGGGTTAGAGTGTCTGATACTGTTCAGAATGGCCTCCTGAGCAATGCGCAGGAGCTGGTACTCCACTTCGGGCAAACCATTGAGCGAAACCGGACTGAGGCGGAGATCGAGCGAGATCGGCTTCTGGGCGATGGCTTGTCTCGCCACACTGGCAAGCTTGGTTGCGAAGTTTTCCGAGCCCGGCTCAAAAGTTCGCAGGCCCCAGAGTGAGCGGCGTGCTTCGGCGGAGCACTCGCCGGCGTCCTGAATAATCTCGCCTAAAGCCTTCTTTTCTCGCGAGGGGGGCAGCCGCGCCCATACTGCTTGCATCTGCATGGTGATCCCGGAGAGCCCCTGCAGCAAAGTGTCGTGGAGTTCGCGCGCGATACGGTTTCGCTCGGCAAGAACCATGTCGAAGCTGCGGCGCAGGCGGTAAATTCGCCTTCGATATCCGGCGGTGATGCCCAGCGCCAGCAGCAGCGCCACAAGCGGAAAAAACCAGCGCCGTTGATACATGCGCGGCTCAATGGTGATGGCCAGGTCGGCCGCCTTCGTGCTCCAGATACCGTCGGCATTTCGAGCCATCACCCGAAAACGAAAATTGCCCGGCGGCAGATTTGTGAAGAAAGCCTCCCGGCGCTCGCCCGCATCAATCCACGTCTTGTCGAAACCCTCCAGGATGTACCGGAAAGCAACCTTCTCGGGCGCGACAAAGCTGAGACCGGCGTAGCGGATTTCGAGATTCCTTTCGAAGGGCTTGAGCTCGATTGCGCCGGGAGCCTGAACACGCTGCCCGTTAACGAGCACCGAAGTCACCGCAACCGGCGGAGCGGTCTTATTCCGGAACAGATGGTTCGGATCTACGACCACGAATCCGTTGTTTGTCGAGAACCACAGGCGGCCGTCGCGGGTACGGGTCGCGGCGGGCTGCACACCGGCCCGGCACTCGAAGCGCAGTTGCCCGGTGCTGAATGGAATGCTGGTGATGCTGTGAATCTTGCCGTCCGCGAAATCGTCCAGCTCTCTCTTGCTAACCCGAAAAATGCCTTTGCTGGAAGCCATCCAGAGGTTCGCACGATCGTCCTGAAGAACGCTGTAGATCCGGTTATCGTACAAACCATCTTTGACGTGAATGTGGATCACGATCCCGTTCTTCCATCGCAGTAAGCCCGAACCGAGGCTGCCCATCCAAACGCTGTGGCTTGCATGGTCGACAAAGTACGAATCGACAGCATGACTGATGTTGAGTGGGTACGAACTGGCGGATCGATCGCGAAAATAGTAGAAGCCCAGATCTTCGAGGCTAACGAAAAGGCGGGCAGTACGGCCGCCGCCGAGCGCCAGGACGCCGTTCTTTGTTCCAGGAAGCGAGCTCGCGACGAATCCGGTTCCGGTATATCGATTCAGGCTGCGGCTGGTACCCGCCCACAACGTGCCTTCGTTGTCCTCGAAAAGAGCGCGCACCTCCGCTCCGGATAATCCATCTCTGGTGGTATAGCTCGCAATTACTTTGCCGTTCGCAAGCAAGTTCGCGCCGGCCTTTGTGCCCGCCCAGATATCGCCGTTGGGCGCGAGAGCAAGGCTGTACACAACATCATCGAGCAATCCATCTCTCTTGGTTATGGCGCGGAAACGGTGGCCGTCGAAAACATTCAATCCGCGGCCGAGCGTGCCCATCCAAAGCTGCCCGGCGGCATCTTCAATTACAGGGCCAGCGTCGTTGCTCGATAAACCCTCATTGGTGGTGAAGGGAGTTACCTTGCCATCTGTAAATTGGTCCAAACCGTCTTTCGTGCCGGCCCATAACGTTCCTTCGCGATCCGTGTAAAGCGAGAGGACCACGCTATGCGAGAGGCCGTCGCGTGTCGTGTACGTGCTGAAGGCGCCGTTTTGATAGCGGCTGATTCCGTCGTTGGTTCCTATCCAGAGGCTGCCATTGGGTTCGACGCGCAGAGAGGAGACTTCATCATCGGCGAGTCCATCTGCCTTGGAGAATAGCCGGCTCTTTCCGTTTGCGATCTCGATAAGACCGGAAGAGGTTCCGACCCAAACCGCGCCACCGGCGCCGCACTCCAGAGCAGTGCCGATTTCATGCGCTTTGAAGTTCTGGTCGAAATAGCTGACGAAGCGCGTTCCGTTCCAGCGGCTCAAGCCGAAATCCAAACCGGCAACCCAGCGAGTCCCGTCCGTCGCTTCACAAGTGGACCGGATTTGATTGGAAGGCAAGCCATCGGCTGTCGTGAACACGCGCGTGCGTCCCCCGGCGATTCGCGCGAGGCCTTGGTTCGTGCAGGCCCAGATCGCATGCCGACCGTCCGGGACGACGCAGAAAACACTATCGCTTGGGAGGCCCTCTTTGGTCGTGAATCTTTTTACAGCGGTACCGGGAGAGATGCGGACGACCCCACCCCCAATGGAGCCCGCCCACAAATTCAGCCGATCGTCTTCAAGCAGCGTGCGCACCAAGCTCCGGTAGAACACAGGCTGACCCGACCCGTCTTCCACCTCGCGGAAATGCGCGCCATCGAAGCGGATCAAACTATCCTGCGTTCCCAGCCACAAGAAACCGTCGCGCGTCTGCACGATCGAGTAGATCGTGGGTTGAAAAAGTCCTTCTTCCTGACCCCAGATGCGATGCGCATACTGCGTCAGGCTTTTGCTCGGATCGAGGGCGAAAGCCGGAATCGCGAGCGCGAGCAATAAGGCAAGCCGCGAGGTTGGATGACAAAAGAGCCGCATGGGCGGAACGAAATCCGCTCACAGCCCGAAGCTAGCGGAGCGGCCTACCTTCACGATAGCCAAATTCAAGCCAATGTTTAGCCGGATCCATTTTCGCAGCAGCAACGTCGGGATTCGCCTCGAGATACGACTTGCCGTTAAAATCGGCCGGGGTTGTCGTTGGACTGACCGAGTGCTTGGCAGGCGTGGCATAGGCGATGTGAGATTTCGGAACCTCGACACCGTTCAGCATGTTGGGAACTGGCTTCCCGTTTGCGATATCGACGATTTCGCGGAAATGAATCGGGCCGAGGAAAGGAACCGATCCCATGGGCGTGTAATAGCAGCAATTCTCAAAAAAGTAATGCGTGACCTGGCTGTAGCGCGTGCGGTTAATGTCTTTCTGCGCCGCGCCGCCATGCAGGAGATTGGCGGCCCAGATCAGCGCTTGTCCTTTCTTGGCATGGAACTCCAGAGGTTTCAACTTCAGTACTGATACCAGCGTTTCCCAGACTCGTTCATAAGCCGAATAGTGAGTGTAGGGATTCGGACCCTGCGTATCGGGATTGATGCCGAGGTGCTCATTCGTGAACACCGGAAGATTATGCGAGCCCGGATAGTAGACGAGGGGTCCGTTATCCGAATCGATATCCTCTAACGCGACCCATACCCCAGCCATGAATCGCTCCGGAAAGGAACTGAAGTGGACGCTATCGGAGTGAAAGTGCTGCTGCGTGCCGACTGGAAAATTTAGCGTCTGAAATGGAAATGCGGGCCGGCCGTAGAGATCGCTTAATAACTTAATGACGGTGGGATTGCAGGCGATCCGTTTGACCTCCGGCAGCCTTTGCCAGGCATCCTGGACTCGCAGATTGGGAGTGGCGCCGCTTCGCCAACCGTTCCAATCGTAGCTGCTGTCCAGCGTGCTAATAATTTGATCGGCCAACCGATTGAAGTCGGGCTCGGGAAAGTCGATAACCGCGAAACCGTTGGCTCGCAGATTTCGCGCCATTTCCGTCGTCTGTGGCGAGAAAGCTGGCAGGATCAACTCGAACAGCGGCGATTCGACGACCGGCACTCCCGGCAGAAGGTTATGAACAGAACTCATACTCAGTAGCCCCTGATTAGAGGGTGATCTGCAATTTTCGCATGGAGGTTTTATGCCGAATGGCATAGTACGCCATAGATCATTCGGCAGTCGCGGCGGCGGGGCGCAAGAGCACATATTCGGAATTGCCGGCTGAAACACGCCCGCTCCGATCATGGATTCCGACCCGAACAGCACTGTCTCCGACCCCTCTCCCGCCAATTCCGCCCCGAGACTTCCGAAAAAAACGTCTCACACGAAGCGCTGGGTGATCTGGATCATTGCGGCGTGTTTGGTCGCGGGCGGCAGTGTGATGCTGTCCCAGCGAAGCTCGTCTCCGAATCAGAATCCGGGCAAGCCGAGCAGCAGTGCGAGCGGCAAAAAGGGCCGAGGAGCGGGAGGCGCGCTTCCAGTGTCAGTCGCCACTGTGGGCAAAGGCAACATGGGCGAATACATTGAAGCGCTGGGCACGGTCACGCCTGTTTACACGGTCACGGTGGCAAGCCGAGTGGTGGGGACCCTAGTCTCGATTCATTACACCGAGGGGCAGATGGTTCACAAAGGCCAGCTCCTCGCAGTGATCGATCCACGACCCTATGAAGCGATTCTGACGCAGGCGCAGGGGCAACTGCAGCGGGATCAGGCGTCGCTGGCTAATGCCCACACCGATCTCGACCGTTACACGATGGCTTTCTCACAACACGCCATCCCCGAACAGACGCTGGCCACCGGGCAGGCTACCGTCAACCAGGACGAGGGCACGGTGAAGGTGGACCAGGGGAATCTCGCTGCCGCCCAGGTGAACGTTGAATACACGCAGATCCGGTCGCCTATCGATGGGCGCGTCGGCTTGCGCACAGTGGATTTGGGAAATATCGTCCCGGCGAACGGAACCACTGGCATTGCGACGATCACTCAACTTCAGCCGATCACTGTGATTTTCACGATGGCGGAAGACTACATCGGCGACGTGGTGCCCCAGATGCGCACAGGCCACAAGCTGCGGGTGGATGCTTTGGATGCTCACAATGAGACCGAGCTGGCCCAGGGCACTCTTCTGACCGTCGACAACCAGATTGACCCAACAACGGGGACCGTCAAAGTTCGGGCGACATTCGCGAACCGGAATTTTAAGCTTTTTCCCAATGAGTTTGTGAACGCGAGATTGCTGGTGAAGACGCTCATGGGAGTGAACATCATTCCGAATGCAGCGATACAGCGCAACAACGAGGTTTCTTTCGTTTATGTCGTGAACCCGAATAAAACAGTTCAGACCCGCAATGTGACGATCGCAACCACCGATGGAACCAACTCCGCCGTGACCGGTGTTTCGCCCGGCGAGGTCCTGGTGACAGATGGTTTCGATAAGCTCCAAGCCGGAACGCAGATTGCCATCCGCGGCCAATATACGCCAACTGGTGAAACTCTGGTACCGGCCAATGCCGGAAAACAGAGGCCCCAAGGTAGTCAGAACCCGCAAGCGCAGAAAGGCCGGAAGACTCAGTGAATCCGTCACGGCCGTTCATTCTGCGGCCGGTAGCGACCTCGCTGCTGATGGCGGCGATCCTGCTGGTCGGAGTCGTTGCCTATCGGCAATTGCCGGTATCGGCTTTGCCGGAAGTCGACTATCCGACGATGCAGGTGACGACGTTCTATCCGGGGGCTAGCCCCGCCGTAGCAGCCTCCGCCATTACGGCTCCGCTTGAACGGCAGTTGGGCGAGGTGCCGGGCCTCAACCAAATGCTGTCCAACAGCTCCCAGGGAGCCTCCGTCATCACGCTTCAGTTTGTTCTCAGCCTCAACATCGATGTCGCCGAGCAGGAAGTGCAGGAGGCGATCAACGCCGCGCAGACCTATTTGCCAACCGATCTGCCGATGCCGCCGATTTATAGCAAGACCAATCCGGCGGACGCGCCCATTCTTACGCTGGCTCTGACGTCGAATTCGATGGCCTTGCAAGACGTGCAGGATTACGCCGACACTCGGCTGGCGCAGAAGATCTCACAACTCTCCGGTGTCGGCGCGGTGACCATCAGCGGCGGTCAGAAGAAAGCGGTCCGGATCCTCGCGAATCCAACGCAGCTCGCGTCATACGGCCTGAATCTGGAAGACCTGCACACCGCCTTGAGCGCCACCAGCGTCGACGCGGCGAAAGGGAGCTTCGACGGTCCTCATCAGGATTACCAGATCAACGACAACGATCAACTGCTGACCGCAAGCGATTACAACGGAGTCATCATCGCCTACAAGAACAATGCTCCCGTGATGTTGAAAGACGTCGCGCAGGTGGTAGATGGCGTGGAGAACAGCTTGCAAGCCGCCTGGATGAATCAGACGCCTGCCGTGATCGTCAACATTCAACGGCAGCCCGGAGCAAACATTATCCAGGTTGTCGACCGCGTCAACGCTCTCCTTCCCAAACTGCGCGCCACAATTCCCTCCTCCATCAAAGTCGCGACCTTGACCGACAGAACTATCACTGTTCGCGCCTCGGTGTCGGACGTGGAGTTCGAATTGATGATCTGCATCGTGCTGGTCGTGGCGGTGATCTTCCTTTTTCTGCGCAATCTGGCGGCCACCTTTATTCCAAGCGTCGCGGTTCCGCTGTCGCTAGTAGGGACCTTCGCCGTCATGTACATGGTCGGCTACAGCTTGAATAATTTGACTCTGATGGCGCTTACCATATCCACCGGCTTTGTGGTCGATGATGCCATCGTGATGATCGAGAACATCATGCGCTACGTGGAGGAGGGCATGCCGCCCCTCGAAGCCGCTCTGCAAGGCGCCGAGCAGATCGGTTTCACGATCATGTCGCTGACCATCTCACTAATCGCGGTACTGATTCCGCTGTTATTCATGGGCGATATCACGGGCCGGCTCTTTCGCGAATTCGCGGTCACGCTGGCAGTCACGATCATTGTTTCGGCTTTCGTTTCGCTGACCTTGACGCCGATGCTCTGCGCCCGGCTGCTGCGGCACAAGAAGGACGCGGCGGAAGGGCGTTTCTACAAAGCATCCGAAGCGGTCTTTCAAAAAACGATCGATTATTACGGTCGAACACTGAAGGTAGTTCTCGATCATCGCAACATTACCCTTCTGATCGCGGCGGGAACTTTGGTGCTGACAGTGATCCTGTACGTCGTGATTCCGAAGGGGTTCTTTCCGGTTCAGGACACGGGTGAAATCCAGGGCGTCTCCGAGGCGGATCAGGCAATTTCGTTTAGCGAGATGGGCAAGCTGCAGCAGCAGCTCGGGGCCGTGATTCTCCAAGACCCGGCGGTAGAAAGCTTCTCTTCCTTTATTGGTGTAGACGGTACGAACACGACGCTAAACGCCGGCCGGATTCAGATCAATCTCAAACCGCTGGATCAGCGGCAGCACGTCACTGCTTCGGACGTGATCCGCCGCTTGCAAAAGAGCCTGGCCAAAGTCGATGGAATCACCCTCTACATGCAGCCGGTACAGGACCTGACGGTGGAAGATATCGTCAGCCGGACGGAATACCAATACAGCCTGGAAGATCCGGATCCGAACGAACTCTCGAGCTATACGGCCCGGTTCGTGGACCGATTGGAGAACATTTCGCAGTTAGCGGATGTGGCGAGCGATCTTGAGACGCATGGGTTAGGAACAGCGCTTTCTATCGACAGACAGACGGCCATGCGTGTCGGCATCACCACATCGAGCATCGATTCAACTCTCTACGACGCCTTCGGCCAGCGACAAGTCGCCACCCTATTCACGCAGTTGAATCAGTACCACGTGATCCTGGAAGTGCAACCGCAGTTCCACCAGACGCCGCGCAATCTGCGTGACCTGTATATCAAATCGACCAACGGCGCTCCGATTCCGTTCAGCGCATTCACTTCCACGAAGAATACGTCGATGCCGATCCTGATCAGCCATATCGGCCAGTTTCCGGCTACGACCGTGTCGTTTAACCTCGCTCCGGGCGCCGCCCTGGGATCGGCGGTAAACGAAATCAAGAAAGTTGAAAAAGAAATGCCGCCGCCTCCGGCAATGGAAACTTCTTTCCAAGGAACGGCTCAAGCATTCGTTGCCTCCCTGACCAATGAGCCGTTATTAATTCTGGCCGCGCTGGTGACTGTTTACATCGTTCTGGGCGTGCTGTATGAGAGCTACATCCATCCGGTGACCATCCTTTCCACGCTTCCGTCGGCCGGGGTAGGGGCGCTGCTCGCCTTGATGATCTGCCGCGAAGAGTTGACAGTGGTGGCGATCATCGGCATCGTGCTTCTGATCGGGATCGTAAAGAAGAACGCGATCATGATGATCGACTTCGCTCTGGAAGCGGAACGGAAAGAGGGCAAGAGCCCCTACGATTCAATCTTTCAGGCTTCGATGTTGCGGTTCCGCCCCATCATGATGACCACGATGGCTGCCCTTTTTGGGGCCGTGCCCCTCGCTTTTGGAACCGGAACCGGCTCGGAGTTGCGGCGGCCGCTCGGAATCACGATTATCGGCGGTCTGCTTCTCAGCCAGTTGCTCACGCTGTACACGACGCCGGTGATCTATTTGTTCTTCGATGAGACGGCATCGCGGTTCGCTGCCTGGCGCAAGCGGCACTTGGGACACGAGCCGGGAGTGCAACCCGCGCCACAGCCGGAGGCGCAGCAGTGAGCCTGTCATCGCCGTTTATCAAGCGACCGGTTGCCACAACGCTGTTGACCGTTGCAGTCGCGCTAGCCGGCGCCGTTGCTTTCCGGCTGCTTCCGGTATCACCTCTGCCGCAAGTGGATTTCCCCACCGTTTCGGTCTCGGCTTCTCTGCCCGGAGCCAGCCCGGAGATTATGGCATCTTCGGTTGCCACGCCGTTGGAACGGCAATTCGGCCGCATCTCGGCTGTCACGGAGATGACCTCGTCCAGCTCACTCGGCCAGACGAGCATCACTTTGCAATTCGATTTGAATCGCAATATCGACGCGGCCGCCCGCGACGTGGAAGCAGCTATCAATGCCGCCCGCAGCTACCTGCCGGCGAACCTCCCCGGGAATCCAACCTATCGCAAGGTGAATCCGTCCGATTCTCCCATCATGATCGTGGCGCTCACTTCGAATACGCGCCCGCCCCCGGCGCTGTACGATGCCGCTTCCACAGTTCTAATGCAGCGAATCTCGCAGATTCGCGGGGTTGGACAAGTAATTGTCGGCGGAAGCTCGGCGCCCGCTGTCAGGATAGACGTTAACCCGACGCAGATCAATCACTACGGACTGAGTCTTGACAGCCTGCGTACAACCATTGCGGCGCAAACGGCCAACCTGGCTAAAGGCTGGTTTTCGGATGGCAATAAGACCTGGATGGTCGATGCCAACGATCAGCTCTTGCACGCAGTCGACTATCAGCCGCTTCTGATCAAGGCCGGTTCGACTCTGAGGCTCACCGATGTCGCGAAAGTAACCGACTCCGTCCAAACCGTTCGCTCTCTCGGCCTGGCGAATGGCAAACGGGGCGCGTTGGTCATTATCTTCCGGCAGCCAGGCGTCAACATTATCGATACCGTCGATGGGATCAGGGCCGCTCTCCCGGAGCTGAAGGCGTCGATTGACCAGGCGATCGATATGACGGTGACTCTGGATCAGACCGTAACCATCCGGGCGTCGGTCCAGGGTGTCGAACTCACGCTGCTGATCTCGGTAATTCTGGTCGTGCTGGTCGTTTTCGTGTTCTTGCGCGATGGTCGGGCAACGATGATTCCAAGCGTAGCGGTTCCGGTCTCCCTGATCGGGACATGCGGGGTGATGTATCTGCTCGGGTACAGCGTTGACAACCTCTCACTCATGGCTCTAACGATCGCGACCGGCTTTGTGGTGGACGACGCCATTGTGGTTCTCGAAAACGTCACGCGCTATCGCGAAAAAGGGATGAATGCGATGGAGGCGGCCTACAAGGGCGCCGCGGAAATCGGCCCCACTGTTTTCACAATCAGCGTTTCGCTGGTCGCGGTGTTCATTCCCATTCTCATGATGGGCGGCATCGTCGGCCGGCTCTTTCGGGAATTCGCGGTCACCTTGTCGGTCACAATCATTGTCTCGATGCTGGTTTCGCTCACCACCACTCCCATGATGTGTTCCCGGCTGCTGGCCGATAAACGCACTCACGGACGGCTCTACAACCTGAGCGAGCGATTCTTCAATTTCATTCTCAAAATCTACGAACACAGCCTGGCTTGGGTCTTACAGCACTCCGCTCTTGTCTTGCTGATTCTCATCGCCACCTTGGGATTGAACGTGTATCTGTACGTGATCGTTCCGAAGGGCTTCTTCCCTCAGGAGGACACCGGACGTCTCAACGGAAGCTTTATCGCGGATCAGGACACTTCGTTCCAGCTCATGCAGCAGAAGATCACACAGCTCGCCAAAATCGTGCAATCGGATCCCGCTGTAGCAAGCGTCGAGGCATTTAGCGGAGGAGGTGGAGGCACTACAACAAATTCGGGACGTTCGTTCATCGCTCTGAAACCTCTGAACGAGCGCAAGGCGACCGCGGAGCAAATCATCAATCGCTTGCGGCCCCGGCTGGGTGCAATTCCCGGCGTGACACTGTACTTGCAGGCTTCCCAAGATGTGAGGGTTGGCGGGCGCCAGAGCGCGGCGCAGTATCAATATACGCTGCAGAGCGACAATCTGGCTGAGCTGACTCAGTGGGCTCCCAAGCTGCTGAACGCGCTTAGAAGAGTACACGAATTAACCGACGTCAACAGCGACCAGCAGAACGCGGGCCTAGAAGCCAATCTGACGATCGATCGTGATACGGCTTCGCGAGTGGGGGTGACCCCCCAAACCATCGACAGCGCTCTCTACGATGCTTTTGGCGAGCGCGAAATCGCGCGCACGTACACCTCGCTGAATCAGTATTTCGTGATCATGGAAGTCGATCCCATCTTTTGGCAAACCCCGAACGGCTTGAAGGATGTGTACGTTCCATCCACAACGGGCGCTCCAGTGCCGCTCTCGGTTTTCACGCATTATCAGCCTTCAACGGCAGCTCTGAGCGTGACTCACTCCGGGGTGTTCCCATCCGTAACGCTCTCATTTAATCTCGCGCCCGGTGTCGCGCTCGGCCAAGCGGTCGGGGCCATCGGCGCCGCGGAGCAGGAGATCGGCATGCCGACGACCATCAATACAAACTTCAGCGGAACGGCTCAGGCGTTCCAGTCATCGCTAGCGAGCGAGCCGATATTGATCGCGGCGGCGCTGACGGCCGTCTACATCGTTCTCGGCATTCTCTATGAGAGTTTCATTCATCCGATCACCATTCTTTCTACGCTGCCCTCGGCCGGAGTGGGCGCCATTCTGGCGCTGTTGGTCACCCATACGGAATTGAGCGTTATCGCGTTAATCGGAATCATTCTCCTCATCGGAATCGTAAAGAAGAACGCCATCATGATGATCGATTTCGCGCTGGAGGTCGAGCGCCGCGACCGCAAGACTCCCAAACAGTCTATTTTCGAGGCCTCTCTTCTCCGCTTTCGGCCCATCATGATGACGACAATGGCGGCTATGCTCGGAGGGCTGCCGCTGGCGTTGGGGACCGGTATTGGATCTGAGCTACGAAGACCGTTGGGCATCACGATTGTCGGCGGATTGATCGTCAGCCAGGCGCTGACGCTGTATACAACGCCGGTCATTTATCTCTACATGGATCGCTTCAGCTTATGGCTGCGGCGGGCAAGAGGCGGCCGGCTTCCTGAAGCGCCTGCGCACGCAGTGGGACCAGCCCACTAGGACGAGCAATGCAGACGCATTACAAAATTACGACTGAGCCCCATCCGGCTGAACGGTCCATCACGCTTCTTCTCAACGGTAAATTCAGCGAAGATGCGATCCCGGAACTGGATCAGTCTATCTCGCAAGCGAGAGGGAGTCATGCGCGGATCTACCTGGATCTCAGCGAGGTCACGCTGGTGGATCGGAAAGCCGTTCAATATTTTTCCGAGCAGGCTGAACACGACGTGCGCTTGGTGAACTGCCCTATTTATCTCCGCCGTTGGATTGTGCAGGTGAGCGATGAAGTTGACAGATAAAGCGCAAATAAGGCGTCTCTGGCTAGTCCTGGCGATAGCTGCCGGATTGATGATGTTGCCGGCGTGCAATCCGGCCCCGAAATACTCCCGGCCTTCCGCACCCCTCCCGGCCGGCTACAAAGAAGCGCCGCCGCAATTCAAAGAAGGAACCGGCTGGGTGGTCGCGCAGCCCGGTGACAACAAGCTCCGGCCGAAATGGTGGGAGATGTATAACGACCCGCAGTTGAATGCTCTCGAAGAGCAAGTTGCCATCTCGAACCAGACGGTCATTCAGGCGGAAGCGAACTTTCGCGCGGCCCGCGCTTTAGTAGTGACCGCACGTTCGGCTCTGTTTCCGACGATTGGCGGCACGGCCTCTTATTCCCGTGCACACTATTCAGCTAATTCCAGGAATATATTGGTTCCCGGTTCGGGATCGTCTGGCACGACTACTACAACAACAACCTCATCAAGTACGACTACGAACACCGGCACCACGACTACGGGAACAACTACATCGAGCGGTTCCGGAACGGGCGGTTCTACTTTTGGAAGTTCAGCTCTGAACAACTACTCGATTGCAGCCGACATCTCTTACTCGGTGGATTTCTGGCACAAAGTACGAAACACCATCGCAGCCAATTCGTATTCCGCGCAGGCCAGCGCCGCTGATGTTGCGACCGCCACGTTGAGCACACAAGCCGAGCTCGCCCAAGACTATTTCGAGGTGCGCGCCTTGGATACCCAGGAAGGCATTCTGCAGGACACGCTGAAGAACTACCGGGATTTGCTCAACCTCACTCTAACTCTGTTTAAGGCCGGAATCGATTCCGATCAGGATGTCGCGCAGGCGCAGACCCAGGTGGACACGACAACAGCGCAGGCAACAGATCTCGGCGTTGCCAGAGCCCAATATGAGCATGCACTCGCGACACTGACTGGTAAACCGGCTTCAGAATTTTCGCTGGCTGTCGCACCGTTCGTACCGAACCCGCCAACGGTTCCGGTGTCGTTACCCTCTCAGTTGTTAGAGCGCCGTCCGGACATTGCCGCTGCGGAGCGTCAAGTAGCAGCGGCTAACTCGCAGATTGGCGTCGCTCGCGCGGCCTACTATCCAACCCTCGGTCTCAGCGCCACAGGGGGGCTTCAGAGCGCCGCACTAACGAGTTGGTTCACGTGGCCCAGCCGGGTGTGGTCTTTGGGGCCAAGTCTCTCGCAAACACTGCTGGACTTCGGAGCCCGCCGCGGCGCAGTCGAGCAATCGGAGGCATCCTATGACGCGGCTGTTGCAGGGTACCGGGAAACAGTGTTGAGTGATTTTCAAGCCGTCGAAGACAATCTCGCCTCTTTGCGAATTCTGGCGGAGGAAGTCTCGCAATACGACACCGCCGTCAAATCGTCCTCGCATTATTTGGACCTGGCAATCACGCGCTTCCGATCGGGCGTCGACAGTTACTTGAACGTGATTACGGCTCAAAACACATTGCTGGGAAACCGCCAGACACAGGTGCAGGCGCAACTGCGCCAGATGACCTCGAGCGTGGCGCTGATCATGGCATTAGGCGGAGGGTGGGATGCATCGCAGCTTCCGAACTATGACCAACTCCTAAAGAAGCCGCCCAAATGGTCATCGGGTGGCGCGCCGCTGCAAAACGCTCCCAATACGACGGTTTCCCCGAACCCGCCTGCGGTGCCGCCGCTTCCACTGCCGCAAACTCCGAATGGAAGCAGCGGCTCAGGCTCGCAACCGGGGAATCCGCCTGCGCAAAGATGATTTGAAATTAGCGGCCGCCGGGCGAGTCCAAACCGGCATGAACGCTGACGAATCGCAGACCCTTCGCAAACAGCTCGTCGAGGCGATGAGTGGCCGCGAGTCGCACATCGACTTCGCTTCCGCACTCAAGGATTTTCCGGAGCCGAGCCGCGGCATCAAACCAAGAGGCGCGCCGCACACCGCCTGGCAGCTCCTCGAGCACATGCGCCTGGCCCAGCGCGACATCCTCGATTTTTCCCGTGAAGAGGGCGCGCATTACCAGGCGAAGAAATGGCCGCGAGGATTATTGGCCCGAAGAGGAAGCTCCTCCGAATCCAGCCGCTTGGGATGCGAGCATCGCCGCCTTCCAGAAAGACGCGCAGCAGCTAGATCGGCTTGTCGAAGACTCGCGCCGCGATCCGTTCAAGCCCTTTTCACACGGCGACGGACAAACCCTGTTGCGCGAAGCACTGCTGGTCGCGACCCACAACTCGTACCATCTAGGTCAGCTGGTTTTCCTCAAGAAAACACTGCTCGATACAGATGTTCTATAATTAAGCTTCACAAGGTTTATGCTCCTTCTCCTTCAGGGCGGCATTCTCATTAGCGTGGCCATTAGTGGCCCCGCCTGAGACCTCGTGTACGATTTGATTTTTGAGGCCACCGGCGGGACATCCAACCGGTGGCCTTTTGCTTTCTGTGCAATTCGTTTCTTGCTGAGAAGTTACATCAGGGTTTAAGGACAGTCACTCTATGAAGATCTTCACATTCGATACCACGCTGCGCGACGGAACGCAGGGTGAGTCCATCTCTTTTTCAGTGGAGGACAAGCTGCTGATCGCAGCCAAACTCGACGAGCTTGGGATCGACTACATCGAGGGCGGCTGGCCCGGATCAAATCCGAAGGACAGAGAATTCTTCGACCGCGCGAAGAGTCTGAAATTCAAGCAGGCGCGCCTCACCGCATTTGGCGCCACTCGTTTTGCGAAAAACAGCGTAGACAAGGATCCGAACGTGCTTGAGCTGATCGCGGCGGAGACGCCGGTGGTCGCGATCTTCGGCAAGAGCTGGGATTTCCATGTGCGCCGCGCGCTGGGTATCACTGAAGAAGAGAACCTGCGGCTCATCTCCGATACGGTCGGTCACCTGAAAGCGCATGGGCGCGAGGTGGTATACGACGCCGAGCATTTCTTCGACGGCTACAATGCGAATCCGGGGTACGCTCTCCAGACGCTGGAAGCTGCCAAAAAGGCGGGCGCGGACGTGCTTTGCCTGTGCGACACCAATGGCGGCAGTCTGCCGATGCGTCTCTCCGAAGTCGTAGCGGAAGTGCGCTCGCGTTTCGACGGCGTCCTAGGTATTCACTGCCATAACGATTCGGAACTGGCGGTTGCCAACACCCTCGTTGCTGTGGAAGCCGGAGTAACGCACGTGCAGGGCTGCATCAACGGCTACGGCGAACGTTGCGGAAACGCCAATCTCTGCTCGATACTGGCCAACCTGGAGCTGAAGCTTGGCCACACGACTATTGGCGCGGATAATCTTAAGAATCTTACCAATCTGGCTCACTTTATCGCCGAGTTGGCGAACTTGCCGCTTCGCCGCGATCAACCCTTCGTAGGCGCAAGCGCATTCGCTCACAAGGGCGGCATACACGTCAGCGCCGTGATGAAGGATTCGGCAACTTACGAGCACGTCCCGCCTGAGATGGTGGGCAACCGGCAGCGGGTTCTGTTGAGCGATCTCTCCGGACGCGGCAACATCGCTTACAAACTGAAGCAGCTTGGATTCACAGAAAACCTGAACGACACGGCCGGCCGTGAGATTCTCCAGCGCATCAAGCAGATGGAACATCAAGGCTACGATTTCGAAGCCTCGGAAGGGACATTCGAGTTACTAATCCGCGAGGCGGCGCATCCGGATTTTCATCCGTTTGAGGTAGTCGGATACGAAGCTTCGACGAAACTGATGCAGAACGGAAGCGACGACACAGCTTACGACGGCCAGTGTGACGCTGCGCGTGGGCGACGCCGTCCACTCCTCGACTGCCGCTGGTCACGGGCCAGTCCACGCGCTGGACATCTGCTTGCGGCAATGCCTGGCGTCCATCTATCCAGCCATCACGAGCGTCCGGCTGACCGACTATAAGGTGCGCGTTCTGGATGGAAAGGGCGGCACCGAATCAAAGGTTCGCGTGCTGGTCGAATGGACAGACCATCGGCGAAGCTGGTCGACAGTCGGCATCTCGGACAACGTGATCGATGCGAGCTGGAGAGCCTTGGTCGATGCGCTGCGTCTGGAGCTGATGCGCCTGCTCGAGGACAAACCGGCGAAGTTTGCGGTTCGGGATTATAGCTGGGCCGTGTAGCGTGCCGCAGACTCGGATCATAGCCGCAGCGATGAATCTCGGAGGTAGTTCGCGTTGGCGATTGGGCCATCCGGGGCGTGCCTGATATTCTTGGATCTTTCCAGCCGTCACATGGCGTGCGGATCGCGGCGAGTGGCCGCCTTCCCCGGAATCTTTCTGATTGCGCTAGGAGGCCTTGGGTGGAAGCAGTACAGCAGCCGACGGGACAGCGCGGTTTCAAAGCACGATTGATCTGCCGCTTCGGGCTCCATGATCGCGCCATTCGCAGCGCATCGTAGAATCGGCCTTATGAAAGCTGTTGTGGCCGATCCAACCGGTGGACCTGAAAATCTTCAATTGATGGATCTGCCCACGCCCGAACCGGGCGAGGGTGAAGTTCTGATCAAGCTGGAAGCGATCGGTGTCAACTTCATCGACGTTTACTTTCGCGAAGGTTTGTACAAAGCGCCGGAACGGCCGGTCAAATTGGGAAACGAAGGTGCCGGAACCGTAGAGGCGGTTGGAAAGGGCGCGCAGTTTCGCCCCGGTCAGCGGGTGGCGTATGCCATGGCTCGCGGATCGTACGCGGAGTATGCGACCGTTCCCGCCAAGTTCGTCGTCGAAGTGCCCGAATCCGTCAGCCTGGACGATGCGGCCGCGGTCATGCTGCAGGGCATGACTGCCCATTATCTGACCCACTCTACATTTACGCTCGAAAAGGGGCAGACCTGCCTTGTTCACGCCGCTGCGGGCGGAGCAGGGCTGCTGATCGGTCCAAATGGCGAAGATCGCCGGCGCGACTTGTGATCGGCACCTGCTCCACCGAAGAGAAAGCGCAACTTGCAAAAGATCACGGCGCCGATCACATGATTCTGTACACCCGGCAGGACTTCCTCGAAGAAGTTAAACGCATCACGGCGGGCGCGGGCGTTGCGGTTGTCTACGATTCGGTTGGCGCAACGACCTTTCACAAAAGTCTCGATTGCCTGTCGCCTCGCGGCATGATGGTGAGCTTTGGACAGTCCAGCGGACCGGTTGGAGAGATCGATCCGCTCCTGCTCAGCCAGAAGGGATCCCTGTTTTTGACGCGGCCGAGCCTCGCCAATTACATCAGCAACCCCGAAGAGCTGAGATGGCGCACGTTCCGACATCTTCAAATGGCTCGCTGAGGGACGGCTTCGGCTGCGAATCCACAAAACCTACAAACTTGCCGATGCCGCGCAAGCCCAGCGCGATCTCGAAGGACGCAAGACCACCGGTAAGCTGCTTCTGAAACCATAGGCGATAGTGGATCAGAAAAACGATTTCAGACTTCGCCGTAGCCAGGTTGCCGCCATCCTGAAACGGTCGGGCTCGCAGGCCTTTTTTGTCGCCGCGCTTCCGAACGTGCGCTATCTGACCGGTTTTACGGGAAGCAATGCCGCCTTGCTGCTGACAGCCGATCGCGCGCTGCTATTTACCGATCCGCGCTATCAGACTCAGGCGCCGCAAGAGAGCGACTGCGAAGTGATGATTGCGAAAGGCCCGCTTATTTCCGAAGTGAGTAAGTGGCTCAAACGTCTTCGGATTAAGGCGCTCGCTTTCGAGCAGAACCGGATCAGCTTCGACGAGTATATGCAGTTGAAGCAATCCGCCGTCCCAGGCGTCCGGCTGAAGCCTTTGGCCGGCGTCGTGGAGACTCTTCGAATGATCAAGTCGCCCGCGGAGATCGCCACGATCCGGGCTTCTGTGCAGCTCAATTCGGCGGCTCTCGAACAGGCTTTGCGCCATTTCCGTCCCTCGATGACGGAAGTCGATCTGGCCGCTGAGATCGAATACCGCATGCGCCGGCTGGGAGCCGATGGCATCGCTTTTGAAACAATAGTCGCATCCGGTGCGCGGAGCGCTCTGCCCCACGCTCATCCCACGGACCGGCCGATCCAGGGCAATCAATTATTATTGGTTGATATGGGCGCGGCAGTCGCTGGCTATGCCAGTGACATGACCCGAACCCATGCAGTCGGGAAGCTGGACGCCAGAACGCGGCGGATGTACCGGGCGGTGCTGGAGAGCCAGCTTACGGCGATTGATGCCGTTAAGCCGGGTGTTTCCTGCACCACCATAGACCGGATTGCCCGCCAGGTTCTGAACGGGTATGGCTTAGATAAGCTATTTACGCACTCGACAGGACACGGGCTTGGCTTAGAAATCCACGAGCGGCCGCGTGTGGGCCGAAAGGAAGGCACCAAGCTGGAGCCGGGGATGGTGATTACAATCGAGCCTGGGGTTTATAGGGAAGGCAGCGGCGGAATTCGGATTGAAGATACTGTGGTCGTGACGGCTACTGGGCACGAGGTGCTTACGCCGACGGGTAAAGAGCTGGTTGTGCTGTAATTGCGGCTGACGCCGTGACCACGCGGGCAAACCATGACAATTGAAGAAATCAAAAAGCTAATCCAGGTTGTGCTCGAAACCGGAATCCGCGAGCTGGAGGTAAAGGAGGGCGATAATAGCGTCCGCATCATCGGCGCCACACGCCAGGATGTAGTTGTTCCAACGGTTCTGCCGGTTTCCATCGCAACTCCGGCCACCCATGTCGCGGCCCAGAGCCCTGCGCCAGCATCTCAGGAAACGTCCCCGCCCGGCGAGTCCCCGAGAAGATGAATCCGACGAGGTCGTGAAGGCGCCCATCGTGGGTACCTACTACGATGCTCCTGGGCCCGGCGCCGCTCCGTTTGTGAAGGTCGGGGACCGCGTGGAGCCGAAACAAGTCCTTTGCATCATTGAATCCATGAAGTTGATGAACGAGATTGAGGCGGAGATGGCCGGTACGGTTGTGGCCAAGCACGTTGAAAGCGGCCGCCCTGTGGAGTATGGCGAATCATTGCTCACGATTCGTCCTCTCTAGGCCACAGGAATCATGTTCCGTAAAATTCTGATTGCGAATCGGGGCGAAATCGCCCTGAGAGTCATATGCGCCTGCAGGGATCTCGGCATTCGAACAGTGGCGGTGTACTCCGAAGCAGACCGTCACGCCTTGCATGTGCGGTTTGCGGATGAAGCCATTTGCATCGGTCCGGCGAAAAGCTCCCTCAGTTATCTGAACATCCCCTCCGTAATCAGCGCGGCCGAAATCACCAACGTCGATGCGGTGCATCCCGGCTACGGCTTTCTGAGCGAAAACGCTGACTTCGCGGAAGTTTGCGAGCTCTCGGGCATCAAGTTCATCGGACCCAGGCCGGAGATAATCCGGCAGATGGGCTTGAAACAGCGGGCCCGCGCGATTATGGAAGAAGCAGGGGTTCCGATCCTTCCGGGGTCACGTGGCGTGCTTGGGAGCGTCGAAGAAGGGCTGACGCTGGCCTCCCAAATCGGTTATCCGATCATGCTGAAAGCGGCAGCGGGCGGAGGCGGACGCGGCATGCGTGTGGTCCGCTCCGAGGCAGAACTGCCCAGCCTCCTAGCGCAGGCGCAAGCGGAAGCGACCGCCGCTTTCGCTTCAGGCGACGTCTACATGGAGAAGCTGGTGGAGGCGCCGCGCCATATCGAGTTTCAGATCCTGGGCGATGAGCACGGCAACGTGGAAGTGCTCGGCGAGCGCGAATGCTCCATTCAGCGGCGTCACCAGAAGCTGCTCGAGGAATCGCCGTCGCCCTCTGTTACGCCGGAGCTTCGCGAGAGGATTTCCGAGCGCCTGCGTATCGCGATGAGAAGCATCGGCTACACCAATGCGGGCACGGTCGAATTCCTGATGGACGAAAACAAGAATCTCTATTTCATAGAGGTGAATGCGCGGATTCAGGTGGAGCACCCGGTGACTGAATTCGTCACGGGCATCGACCTGGTGAAGACGCAGATTCGAATCGCATCCGGCCAGGATCTTAGTCAGATTCTGGGCGGTCCCATCCAACTGCGGGGACATGCCATCGAATGCCGGATCAACGCCGAAAATCCGCAGACGTTCGCGCCGTCACCGGGCCGCATTACAGGGTTGAATCTTCCGGGAGGTATCGGCGTACGGGTGGACACGGCGGCCTACACGGACGGCGTTATTCCACCGTATTACGATTCGCTGGTCGCAAAACTGATCACCTACGGCAACAGTCGGTGCGAGGCCATCGAGCGAATGAAGCGGGCCCTCACCATGTTCATAGTGGAAGGAATTCAGACGACGATACCGCTGCACGAAAAGATTCTGATCGATGATGATTTCGTGGCGGGCCGGTTTGATACGACCTTTCTATCGAGGTTCAATGGGCAAACCCACGGCGAACCAGGAGAAGCCGCCGACAAGTTCGGCGGCGCCTGCTTGACACTGCGGCGCGCTCAGGGAGTTGACGGCGCTTCTTGGTGCCGACGGACGTACCACCAGCGCTTGACATCCGGCCAGAATTCTTTCAAGACTTGCGAGGTGGCGTCGGTAGCCAACTGAATGCCCCAATTCGACATATAATCGGGTACATTCCGGCTATCCGGGTAATAGGAGAGCCCGATTGCCGATGCAATACCGTTCCCAATAACCTCCGAGTAGTTAAAGGTCGTCTTGCCCGAATCGGTGTGCCCCACTACTATGCGCGATACAGCGTACCACGTCCGGCGGCCGATGCTGCCCTCAGACATCCGAAAGTAGCGGGGATCCTCGTGCAAGAGGATTGGCATAAAAGCTTCCGTCATCATGTTCCCTTCCACCTGATCGGCATATGATGTCCCGAAGCGTTTCGCGTAGCCCTTTACGCCTTGGCCAAATTCAGGATGGCTATCTTCGAGCTGGTACAGACCCGCGTAAGCTGCTCCCAGTAGGATAAGCGGATAATCGAACGAGTCCTTTGCAGCGATTTTCAGCTTCTGTTCTGGGGTCAACGGCCGG
The DNA here is from genome assembly GCA_963762495.1 of uncultured Acidobacteriaceae bacterium. Lineage (GTDB taxonomy): Bacteria > Acidobacteriota > Terriglobia > Bryobacterales > Bryobacteraceae > Bog-105. The sequence continues at coordinate 214,453 of CAVXKZ010000008.1, read as the reverse complement.
CCAACAGCGGTCAATTCAGCGGTGCGGTAATTCGGCAACACGCCCAGGACTCGCTTGTCTTCACCGGCCTCGGTTTTTCCAGGAGCGACAACGCCGGGCTGGTCTTTTGGAGGTACCTGCACCGGTGGTGAAGGCATCGTCTGAGGAGCCTGGTTTTCGGGCTGAGTCGTCTGAGGGCGCGCGGTCGCTGGAATGCCCAAAAAAAACAGCAACGGAACCGTAAAAAGAGGTTTGCGAACAGTTTGGATAAAAGAGAGCAACTGGTCTATCCTAAGACTTCATTGACGTACAAGCGAAGAATATGACTATTGTTTTTTTGTTGCAAGGTAATCCTTTTGGGACCAGGCATCGATAAGGGAAGTAGAGCATCGGGTATAGCGAGAGATTAGCGGGTAGAATCCTGGAACTGAGATTGCATTCAGCGAATCCAAAATACGAGCGATGAAAGCCAATCCTGACGATTCAAGAGCTCAAAACAAAGTTGATACAGCGAGGGCCGCCCAGCTTTCAGGCGATCGAGGACGTTCTCCCTCCTTCAAATATTACATTCACGATGGAATTGAAAGCTGCCGTCTTCAGTTAATAGGCGAACTTACAGAAGCCAACCTTCACGAACTGAGTGGTTGCTGGAGGACGGCGCGAACGACCCTCGGACGCCGCGCCCTGGTGCTTGATCTGCAAAATCTTAGTAGGGTGGATGACGCCGGTAAACAGTGGCTCGCTTCCATGTCGCAGGAAGGTGCCGCTTACGTTCCAAAAGACTTCCTCCGAACCTCTCTCGGCGACCGGTCTGTGGAACGAAAAAATTCCAGTCCCGGCTTGTTTGGGAGGCTCATCGCCCTGTTCAGCGGCGGACTGATTAAACAAGAACCGTAAACGCCGATTCCGACCGGGAGACCGGCCGATACGCAGTGTCCCTTTCGACCGGCTCCCTGCCTGCTTCACGGATCAGTCTCAGCAGATCCTGCCGTCGCAAATGCTGAACGGTGGTAGCGCCGGCATCGTGGTAAATTTTCTCTTCCACCACGGTTCCGTCTATATCGTTGGCGCCAAACCGCTGAGCGATTTGGGCAACGCTGGGCGTCATCATGATCCAGTACGCCTTGATGTGCGGAATGTTGTCGAGCATCAAACGCGAAATTGCGATCTGTTTCAGATCGTTGAACCCGGTGGTCTTGGGCAGATGTGACAGCGCCGTATTATCGGGGTGAAAAGCGAGCGGAATGAATGTCACGAAACCATTTGTTTCATCCTGGACGGCGCGAAGTTTTACCAGATGATCCGCCAGATCTTCGGCAGTCTCCAAATGCCCGTATAGCATGGTGCAGTTACTTTTCAAACCAATTTGATGAGCGATGCGCGCCGTTTCGAGCCATTGCTCTCCGTCGATCTTGTGATCGCAGATGATCCGGCGCACGCGCTCGGAGAAGATCTCGGCGCCCCCTCCAGGCATGGAGTCGATCCCCGCAGCCTTTAACCGCTCGAGCGTTTCCCGAATGGAGAGCCTGGCGCGTTTGGCGAGATACGCGATTTCAACCATGGTAAACGCTTTGAGATGCACATCGGGATAGCGGTCCTTCAGGCCCGCGATCATCTCGCAAAACCAATCCAGGGTGAGCTCAGGATGCAATCCGCCGACGATGTGGAACTCAGTTACGGCCTCGGCGTATCCCTTGCCGGCAATCTCCCACACCTGTTCCAGTGACATGGTGTACGCGGTTGGGTCTTTGGCGCGTTTGCCAAAAGCGCAGAGCCGGCAACTGGCGACGCAAACGTCAGTCGGATTGATGTGGCGGTTCACGTTGAAATAGGTCACGTTCCCGTGCAGCCGCTCGCGAACCAGGTTTGCCATGTAGCCAAGCGCCAGGATGTCAGTGCTTCGAAAAAGTTTTACGCCGTCTTCGTAGGACAGGCGCTCGCCGGCTTCAATCTTCTCGAGAATTGGGTGGAGGCGCCTATCCTCCAAGGATCGGCCGACTGGTTGCGATTGCTGAAAAGGGGCTCATGGTTTCAGAGGTAATTACGATGGAGCAGGATATCGGCCGCCCAAAAAGCAAAAAACAGCAGGCTCACATAACCATTGACGGTGAAGAACGCAGCGTTGACGCGGGAAAGATCGTGCGGTTTTACCAGGCCCTGCTCATAAACCAATAACCCGAGTACCGCGGCGACGCCGATCCAACTCAATGGGCCAAGGTGGAACGAGACGATCAGCGCTGCGAGGCACGCGATCATGCATCCGTGCAGGATACGGGAAATCGCCAGAGCGCGCTCAAGCCCGAATTTGCGCGGGATGCTGCACAGTCCTTCGGCGCAGTCGAATTCAAAATCCTGGCAGGCATAGATCACGTCGAATCCGGCGGTCCAGAACATGACGGCGGCGGTCAGCCAGAGAATCCGAAAATCGAGACTACCGCGTATTGCGATCCAGGCAGCGGCAGGCGCGATTCCCAAGCAAAATCCAAGGATCAAGTGAGAGAACAGCGTGAAGCGTTTTGAAAACGAATAGAAGAACAAAATCGCCAGCGCGACCGGCGCGAGTACCAAACACAGCAATCCGAGCTGTCGCGCAGCCCAGATGAAGACCAGGGAAGAAATGACGGTGAACCCCCAGGCGAAGCGCGCCGAAAGCAGTCCCGCCGGGAGATGCCGGCTGGCAGTGCGCCGATTCCGGCCATCTAGATCGGCATCCAGTAAACGATTGAACGCCATGGCGGCTGATCGCGCCGACACCATCGCTACTACAATCCAGAGCAAGCGCCAGCCCAGTCCCGCAGTTGGAAATCCGCTAGTGCGCCAGGCAAGCAGTGCCCCGGTAAGCGCGAACGGCAAGGCAAATACCGAGTGCTCGAACTTAATCATTTCGAGGGTGAGGCGCAGACGCGTCCAGAAGCGAATCATCTCGGTGGTTGGCTGATGAGCTCCGTACTTCGCCCAACGCTACCATTTTAGGGGATGCCGCCGCAGTTCCATCCGGGGAGATTATGACAGTTCAACAGCTTGAAGGACTTCTAGAGCAGGTACGCGATGGCCGGACCGACATCGAAGCGGCCGTGAAAGCGCTGCGGGACCTCCCATTTGAAGACCTGGGCTTCGCTAAGGTGGACCATCATCGCGCCCTGCGCCACGGCATGCCGGAAGTGATTTTAGGTCTGGGCAAGACGGCGGATCAGGTGGAAGGGATCGCGTCGGCATTGCTGGCTAAATCACAGAATCTGCTGCTGACTCGCGCCACTGAGGAAATGGCCCAACGCATCGCTTCGCTGGCGCCCGAGACCGAGTTTTTTCCCGGCCCGGGGGTTGTACGGGTCTGGCGAGACCGGACGGTGCGCGGCAAAGGAAAGATCGCGGCACTCTGCGCCGGAACCAGCGACTTGCCTGTTCTGGAAGAGGCGCAACTCACCGCAGAGGTGATGGGCAACGAGGTCGAAACGATCTGCGATGTCGGCGTGGCCGGCATCCATCGTTTACTGCACCAGCGACAGCGGCTCATGAGCGCTCGGGTCGTGATCGTCTGCGCGGGCATGGAAGGCGCGCTTCCCTCCGTCGTGGGCGGCTTGGTCTCGTGTCCGGTAATTGCGGTTCCTACCAGCGTGGGTTACGGCGCCAGCTTCAATGGCTTGGCCGCCTTACTTGGGATGCTGAATAGCTGTGCAAGCAACGTGACGGTCGTGAATATCGATAACGGCTTCGGGGCCGCTTACGTGGCGACCTTAATCAACCGGCTTTAGCCGCACTATCGCTGCTGGCCCAAAAACTGATCGATGTTCTGGATGTATTTGCGCGAGTTAGTCGATTGATCGACTTCGCCGTTGATAGTGATAACGCTGTTGAATTGCTTGCGCGCTTCCACCAGGAGATCCAATCCGCTAGGAGCGGTGGCGTGAGCATTAAGAACGTTGAATTTCTCGCTGTAAAGGATCCCTAGACGGTAGTGCGTGTACAGATCACGCGGATCGTAAGATAGAGCCGCTTCGCAGTAGCCGATGGCAGAATCGTATTTCTTCTCCAGCCATTCGCAGTCGCACAGCCCGAAATTCGCCTGGGCGCGCAGCTCCTTCCAGATATCGGTTTGAGCGGCGCGCTTCTTCGTGCCCGACGTGAACAGCAGGAAGGGCGAGGCATAGTAGTTCAGCTTGCCCAGAAATTTGCTATCGAAGTCGCTCAAACTTAGATAGCGGTGGTACTCGTTTTCCGCCTGCGCCACATCCGTGGTGCTGTGCAACCCATCGTCATACAACCGCAAACTGTCACCGAGCCAGAGGTGCGCTTCCGCTTTAGCGGGAATGAGTTCGACAGCTTTCTTGCTGGCCTGGACCGCTTGATCATACGCGCCTTTACGGAAGTACGCCTGCGATAACAAATACCAGGCCGTGCCGTTCTTGGCATCGCGCTGCATGACGAAGTTAAGCTGCCGTATGGCTTCGTCAAACGCGCCGGTATCGAGCAGGCCGCCCGCATAGCTCACGCGCGCTTCCAGATAGTCGGGGTCAATGTCGATCGCCTTTTTAAAATATTGATTGGCTGTATCGTAATCGAACAGCGACCGATAGACGCGTCCCAGAAACAGCGCCGCCTGGCTGTACGTTGGATCGATCTGCAACGCCTGTTTGAACTCCTCGGCGGCTTGCTTATAGTTCTGCTCGTAGCCTTTGTTGTAAAACTCGACGCCGTGATTGAAACGATCGACGGCAGCCTTCTTCCGCTGGCGAACAATCAGAATGCGCAGACTGACGGTGGTGGCTTGGCCGGGATACACTTCCTCCTCGCGGGGACCATCCGGCTCATAGCCGTTATGGTTGCCCTGAATCATGTGCATGCCGGGCTGAATACCGGGGAGCCGCAGCGCCGAAGCTTTATTCACCGTGCCCGCACTCTTGCCGTCAATCGTTACCTCGACACCATCCATATTGGTTTCGATCACGAGCGTGCCGAACTTCGGAGTGGGAAGCTTAGCGGCCGTTACGCGCTCGGGATTGTAGGCCAGGAGCATGTTGGTATCGAAGCTGCCACGATCAAAGGTTGGATGCTGTTTCTGAGCGGTCGCCTGACTGACGTTGGCGTAGACATAATCGCCTAATTCCTGAGCAGAGACAACGCCGTCGCCCGATGTGTCGGCCTCGCCTTCGAGACCTTTCACCACATAGTAAGTAAAGATGCCATGTCCGCCGCCCCAGCCAGGCGCTTCAAAACTCTGCTCGCGGTCCCGACTGGCGGTTACCACGAACAGGGACTTGTTCAGATCGAGCAGCGATTGGTTCACCTGAGCGCGATCCTGTTCCGGGGTGATCGCGCCGCTGTGGCAGGCGTCTGCCAGCAAAACCTTCCACTTCGCGTGAATCTTATTTCCGATTACGTCACCCAAGCGGCTCATCGGGTATGCGGTACCGGCAATGTTATCGCGCTGCAAATCGTATGGCGCGAGGTAGCTTGCGCCATTTGAAATAAAACCGTGGCCGGCGAAGTAGATCAGGACGCGATCATCGTCTTTCGCCACCGAAGGCAGCCATGTTTCGAGTTGATATTTGATATTCGCCAGCGTCGCGTCTGAATCCTTCAGAACGTGGACATTCTCGGGAGGGAATTCCCCGCCCTGTTTGCTGATCAAAACGGTATAAATGGAATCCGCGTCGCGATCGGGATACTTGAGCTGGGCTTCCGGTGGAAGGTTAGCGTAATGAGCAATGCCGACCACCAGCGCATAACTTCGCGGGACCGTAACTTGCACCGGCGGCGTGGTGGTTGTTTCATCGGGAACAGCTTCCAAATCGCGATGCTGTTGTGCCGGAGGGGTCTGAGCCGGCGTTTGCGCAAAGCTGATGCTAAAACAGGCAGCGAGAAGAAAGCCAATAGAGGTCACACGAGTCATACACTTCAACTTCACTTATGGGCAATCCTGAAACGGTAAACCGCCGGCCCGTCAAAGGGCTCGGTGGAAGAGATGGAGGTATCTTTCGAGTTGTCCACGATGATGAGATCCCGGCTGGTCGCGCCCTGCAACGGCGGCAGCCGATCGGGAAGAGCTTCACCTTTCTCGATCGGCTTTAAACCAGCATGAGTATCCAGGCACTCGCCATGGCTGCGAAACAGCTCGTCGTCACAACGCGGCGTTGCGGCTGCAAAAGCGGCGGCATCGGCGGCGGCTGTCGAAGAAATTTCCTGATGACCACCGCTGGGCAAAGTTTTGCCCAGGTCCATCGGTGAAACCAGGAAGTAGACATTGTCGTACCCTGGAGGGCCTGAGACCTGGAACCACCCCGAACCGGAGGCCGGAATCACGTAATTCTTGCCAGCGCCGACCTCTCTGCTCTGGGCCAGCTCATCGCGCGGGAATAGTTGCTGCCAAGAGCCGGACGAGCCTTGATCCATGACGTAGAGAAAGCCGTTTACGGCTGATTTCAAGCGGAAGCGAATCTTGGCGCCCGCCGAGAAAACGTAGTTCGGATCGACCGTCCGGATGCCGGGGCCTTCTTTCTGCTCAAGCAGGAGATCGATGCGGTGGTTTACCTCCGCTTGCCCTTGCCCTCTTCCGAAGGACGCTGCCGCGACAAAGACGACGCTTACCGCAAGGCAGATCCCGCCGATTTGTTTGACCATGCCGCTGTTACTTATGCGAGAGCACAACATCCACGACGACGTGCGGGTCGGGAGTCGCGCCGCTCGCCTTATTGACAACATAGGTCGCCTTGTCGGCGTTGCCGGGCGTGGTGTCACTGTCACCGCTGGTGAAGACCAGATCGCGAGACTGCACCTCGCCACGAAGCTGCGAGACGAATTGATCGTTGATCGCGCCCTGGTGGTCGCGCAGCGAGGCGATGGTGTCATCGAGGTTTGCTTCGGGTGTCCGGCTCAGCAGAACGAACAGCTTCTCCTGACCGGGCTCTCCGGTAAACCTCCAGGCCCCGGTACCGGGGACAACGTATTCTTTGCCGGGCGAAAGCTTGTTGCCGTCGGCGCTGGCATTCGACGCCGGGTAGAGCGGAACCCACTTGCCGCTGGAGCCCTGCTCGATGACATAGAGATACCCGTCCTGATTCGACATCAGGCTGAGCCGTATCTCATCGCCGGCGTGAAAGACAGAATCGGGGGAAATCTCCTGGTAGGTGCCGTCGGACAGCTTTTTCAGAACCGCGTAGCGCAATCCGAGCGGCGCATTTTGCGAGACCTTCTCCATCGTGGTGCGATCGACGACATTGACGGAAGGCTCCGGCTTCACGACGTGGCTTGGAACGGACGGTATCGACGCTGTTCTATGACTGGTCGAAGCTGGATGCTGCGCCGGTGGACGCTTTCCCAGCAGGTCGGCTGAAGACCAGAACGCATCCCTGGCATTCAGGCCGTCTGGTGATTCGGGCTGCTGGCTCAAAGCCGCTGTTGCGAACAGGAAACAGGTCACACCTGTTCCCATAAAAAACCGAAATGCGCGCGCGCGGAACATTTCGCCGTCCTTTCGTAGCCGCAGTGGTGAGCAGTGCTACCCTGCCGCTCTGTTATGGGGGATACTTCCTCAGGATATGCAAAACCAGTCGAGGCGGCAAGGCCTAAACTAACCTATGATGCTTGGGCCGCGTTTCTGCCGAACTTCGAGGAGCCGAATATGAGCACGGCAGGTCTTTCGAAGTCGCGTCTCGAACGAATGCATCGAGTGTTGTCGGAACACGTCGAGCGCAAAGATCTACCTGGGCTTGTTGCGCTCGTCAGTCATGACGAGGGCGTTCATGTGGAAGCGCTCGGGACTCTCGAGTTTGGCGATCCGGCTCCAATGAAGCGCGACACAATCTTTCGCATCGCTTCAATCACGAAGCTCATCACCGCAGCGGCAGCAATGATTCTGGTCGAGGAATGCAAGTTGCGGCTCGACGATTCCATCGAGCGGTGGCTGCCGGAGCTTGCCAACGGTCGGGTGCTCAAATCCATCTCCTCAGAACTCGATGACACGGTCCCTGCACTCCGTCCGATTACCCTTCGCGATCTGCTGACCTACCGCATGGGCTTTCGCAGTGTGATGGCCATGCCGGGCACCTATCCGATTCAGAAGTTAATCCGTGAATATCGGATTGGCGGCGACGGGCCGATGCTGCCTTCGCAAGCGCCAAAATTGGACGAATGGCTGCAGAAGCTCGGCTCGCTGCCGTTGCTAGCCCAGCCGGGCGAGCGGTGGATGTATCACGTGAGTGGCGATGTGCTGGGGGCCTTGATCGCGCGTGTGTCAGGTCAATCCCTCGGCACGTTCATGGCCGAGCGCATCTTCGGTCCGCTCGGCATGAAGGATACCGCTTTTTACGTACCTCCGGACAAAATCAACCGCTTGCCTGGGTTCTATTTCTTCAATCATCAGACGGACAAACTGGAGTTGTTCGATGACGCGGCAAACAGTGCCTGGCGATCTGAGCCGCCCTCCCAATCGGGCGGAGGCGGGCTGGTCTCGACGATCGATGACTACTTTGCCTTCAGCCGCATGATGCTAAACAAAGGCCGGCACGGCCGTGAGCAAATTCTTTCTCGCGCCACAGTGGAGCTGATGACTTCGGATCAAGTCACGCCTGAGCAACGCGCCGGCTCCGAGATCTTCTTCGGTACACATTCCAGTTGGGGTTTAGGAATGGCGGTAGACATCCGACGCAACGAGATCTTCCACACTCCAGGCCGGTTCGGTTGGACGGGCGGCTTCGGTACAACGGCCTACATTGATCCCGCGGAAGGAATCGATCGGCGTTCTCTTCACGCAGCGCATGGTGGATTCGCCGGAACCACCGAAAGTATTCACCGACTTCTGGACATTGGCGTATGGAGCGATAGAGTAGAGCGCCTCGCGTGATTCCGCTCCTCCGCCCACGCACAGCAATTACGCCGAGCAGCCCAAAGCCGAACAAAATGGAGAACTTGGCTCCGGTACGCCCTACCGTGGTCTGGCCACAGCTATCCGAGCGCCTGATCGATATCCCAGATCAAATCATCCACATCTTCGAGGCCGATGGAAAGGCGCACCAGCTCCGGAGTAACGCCCGCGGCCAGCTGTTCCGCTGCTCCGAGCTGTTGGTGCGTAGTCGAGGCAGGGTGGATCACGAGGCTCCGCGCATCGCCGAGATTCGCCAGGTGCGAGAAGATTTTCAGATCGTCTATGAACTTCTTGCCCGCATCGTAGCCTCCCTTTAAGCCGAAAGAGAAAACCGCCCCGCCGCCTTTGGGAGTGTATTTCTGCCCCAGCGAATAATACGGACTCGACGGCAGGGAAGCGTACTTCACCCACTCAATTTTCTTGTGTGCTTCCAGATGCCTGGCCACGGCGAGCGCGTTCGAGAGATGGCGGTCCATGCGCAGGCTGAGTGTTTCGACGCCTTGCAGGAATAGGAACGAATTGAAGGGGCTCACGCAGGGGCCGATGTCGCGAAGCCCTTCGACGCGGGCTTTGATGATGAACGTGATGGGACCGAACGTCTCCCACATCTTCATGCCGTGATAGCCGGGTGAAGGGTCCGTGAAGTGCGAAAAGTTGCCATTGTTCCATGGAAACTTTCCGCTGTCGACGATGATTCCGCCGATGGAATTCCCATGACCGCCCATAAACTTCGTCAGTGAATGGACAACCACATCGGCGCCGTAATCGATCGGGCGCGTGATGTAGGGAGTGGCCATGGTGTTGTCAATGACAAGCGGGACGCCATGATCGTGCGCGATTTTGGCCACAGCCGCAATGTCGAGCACGTTGCTGCGCGGGTTGCCGATTGTTTCCCCGTACAGGAGCTTCGTCTTCGGCGTGATCGCCTTGCGGAAATTCTCCGGATCGTCGGGCTCGACGAACACGAAATCATAGCCGAGCCGGCGCATAGTGACATCGAACTGGGTGTGGGTTCCTCCGTACAGAGTGCTGGCCGAAACGATTTGATCACCGGGAACGGCGATGGTGGTGAGCGCGAGGAATTGGGCGGCTTGGCCGCTTGAAAGAGCCAAAGCCGCGACTCCGTTTTCCAACGAAGCAATGCGCTCTTCGAGAACCGCGGTGGTCGGGTTCATGATGCGCGTATAGATGTTCCCGAATTCCTTCAGCGCGAAGAGACTGGCGGCGTGCTCGGAGCTGTCGAAGGTGAAAGATGTCGTTTGATAGATCGGAACCGCGCGGGCGTGCGTCGTGGGATCCGGATCATAACCGGTGTGAAGAGCCCGAGTGTTGAATCCGAGCTGGCGTTCGAGGTTCTTGATGGGCATATTTCATTCAGTATATGGAGGCGGCCGTAGCAGATTCCATACAGCCAGTCCGACTCCTATCGCGAGACAGATCCAGGCGAACCAATCGCCGTGGCGCGAGTAGAAAGTAGTCGCTTCGACAACGCCATAGCGCACGGGCGAGGCAAGCTGCTGGTAAGGCGGAAAAGTTCTGATCGTGCGGCCAGCGGGATCGATCACAGCAGTGAGGCCATCGTTGGTGGCACGGACCACGAAGCGCCGGTTCTCCACGGCGCGCATACGGGCGAGCAGTAAATGCTGCTCGCGCGCTTCTGTGTGGCCAAAGTAGCCGTCATTCGAAATGTTGACCAGCACGTCCGCGCCGCGCTTGGCGAACTGGCGGACGAGATCCGGAAAGGCCGATTCGTAGCAGATGAACACACCGAACCTGTGGCCTTCCGCGGGAAGAACCCTGATGTCGTGGCCGGGCACGAAGTCACCGGCTTCCTGGGTGATGCGATTGACGAAAGAAAAGAGGGGCGGAACGAATTCGCCGAACGGAACCAGGTCGATCTTGTCGTAACGGCCGACCGCTGAACCATTGGGGCCGAGGAGGAGAGCGGAGTTGAGAGGTTGGTGCTGCGCGGTGTAGCCTACGGTGCCGAAGAGGAACCAACCATGACGGCGGGCAATGGCTTCGGCGTCGGCACGAAACTGCGGATCGTCGTAGTAGTAGAGCGGCGCGGGCAACTCGGGCCAAATGACCAGATGGGCGGGCAGAACATTCGAGAGCAAGGTGAGACGCCGCTCAGTGTCGTCCTGCAAGAGACTGGTCCACTGGATGTCCGTGTCCACGTCGGGTTGAACAAGAAGAGCGCTGCTGGTGGCGGGCATACCTTGCGGAATTGCGGGAAGGAGGTAGAGCAGCGGAAGCGCGAGCAGGGGCAGCAAGCGGACGCGCGGATAGCGAAGGATGACGCAGGCGAGCCCGGCAGCAAGCATCGCGAAGACAAACGAAAGGCCATAGACACCGATGAACGGCGCGAGGCGGAGGGGAACGGACATATTGATGCCCGCATTACCGAGATCGAGCCAGGCGAAGCCGAAGGTCCCGTGCGTGCGTTCGAGACCCGTCCATAAAGCGGCCACGGCGGGGATGGCGTAGTTGCGGCGCATAAGCGGCCCGGCCAGCAAACCGAACACGGCCAGATGCAGGCCCTTCAAAATGGCGAAGAGGAAGAACGAGCCCCAGCCACCCCAGCGGCCCATGCCCCCGTGGACTTCGAGGACGAATTGGATCCAGGTGCAGAGAAAGAACCAGAAGAAAATGCCGGCGGCCCAGCCGTAAAAAAAGCGCTGCCAGGCATCGCGTGTGCGGGCAAGCGCAATGAGCAGCGGAGTGAGCGCGACCGGAGCGAGCCAGCGGATATCGAATCTGGGGAAGATTAGCAGTAGCAGAATGGCCGAGGCAACTGAGAGCAGCGTGTGCAAACAAATGCGGCGGTAATAGGCGGGGAAGCGCTGGTCGAGTCTGGAGGGCATTCGTGGATAGAAAACGCGGGCGGCAAAGAACGACCGTCCGCGCCACTGTTGAGCGACGTTTTCATTGTGACAGCGAGGTTGGATAACCGGCTTTTCTGATCTCGATGATGCGCTGGATCATGTTGCCGAATACCGCCCGATCGCCATTGGCGTGATGTATAAGTTACGTAGGCAGCAGCGGATAAGGAGGAGTGTCGCGATATGCGTCGAACAAACCATTTGGAAGATTTCTTGCAGGATCTTCGGTACGCGGCCCGTACTCTCGGCCGCAGCCCCGGATTCGCAGTGGTCATCGTTCTGACGATGGCCCTGGCCATTGGGGCGAATAGCGCGATATTTCAGCGTAATCGATGGCGTTCTGTTAAAACCGCTTCCCTACCCGCATCCCGATCGACTAGTCCGACTCTTTCTGACCAGCCCCGAGTATCCGAAGTTTCCGCTCAACCCGTTCGATGTTCGCGATTACAGGAGCCGCTCGCGTTCTTTCGAGTCTCTCGCCGCCTATACGCGAAATGATCTGCAACTATCCGGAACAGGAGAGCCGGTTCGCCTCTCGGGATTCTCGGTTACGGCCGGTTTTTTTCACGTGCTGGGTCTGCATCCGGCCATGGGACGCGAGTTTTCGACAACAGACGAGCTGCCAGGAAACGGCCGTCAGGTCATCCTCAGCGATAAACTCTGGCGAACCCGCTTCGGCGGAAGGCGGAGTGTGATTGGACAAAAGATCATTGTTGGTGGAGTGCCTCTCACCATCATCGGCGTTATGCCGCGTGGCGTAGAGCATCCCGGAAATGAGTATCACGCCGTGGCGTACGGCGACACGGTGGATGTCTGGACTCCATTCACGTTTCAGGGCAATCCTTCAAATCGCGGCTCACACTACCTGGATGGGATCGGGCGGTTGAAAGAGGGCGTCACGCCGCTCGAAGCGCGAGGCGAGTTGGATTCGATCATGGCGCAACTCGGCCGCGAACACGAGCAGGACAAAGGATGGCACGTAATGGTGATACCGCTCAGTCGTGAAATCGTGGGCAAAAGCCAGCGGATGCTGCTAGTCCTGCTAGCCGCAGTGGGAATGGTGCTGCTGATCGCGTGCGTGAACGCGGCGAACCTGCTGTTAGCCCGAGCCACAGCCCGGCAGCGCGAAGTGGCTATCCGAGCGGCATTGGGCGCGAGAAGATCTCGCCTGCTTCGCCAGATGCTCACCGAAAGCGTACTCATCTCGCTGATCGGCGCAGTGTTTGGCGCGGCCATCGCAATCGCGGGAGTGAAGGCGCTCGTTTCGCTTTTGCCCGCCGATTTCCCGCGCGGCTCCGATATTCACGTGAATGCGGCGGTGTTTCTGTTCACGTTAGCTGTCGCACTGGCGACCGGCATTGTCTTCGGCCTCGCTCCCGCGCTGCAAGGTTCGAGGAGCGATCTCCGCGGGTCACTGCACGAGAGTGGGCGTAGCAGCACGAGTAGTTCCGGCTCTCTCCGTTTGCGCAACACTCTGGTAGTGAGCGAAGTGGCGCTCGCTTGCATTCTGCTAATGGGGGCCGGCCTGATGTTGCGCAGCTTCGCAAACCTGCTGCACACGGACCCCGGCTTCCATCCCGAGCGCGTCCTGACTGCGAGCATTTCGCTGCCTCAGTTGCGCTACCCGACAAACGACTCGGTTGAGCGATTTTATGATCGCCTTTTGACGGACCTAACCTCTCACCGGAACATACGAGCAGGCGGTGTCGGCACAGATCTACCTTGGAGTGGATACGACGAAAATTTGGGCGGGTTCAGCATCGAAGGCAAGAAGCCACCGCCGCACCAGGAATTCCATGCGAGGTATCACGTCGCTAGCCCCGGCTACTTCCGCGCATTGGGCATTCCTCTGCTGCGCGGCCGCTTCTTTGACGCGCACGACAACAAAAATGGGGCCTCGGCTCTGATTATTAACCAGAGCATGGCGCGCCGCTATTGGCCCGGTGAAGAGGCGCTGGGCAAGCGGCTCTCGTTTGACGACCACCCGAAAGAAAAGGATTGGCTAACGATTGTCGGCATTGTAGGCGACGTGAAGGACACCCCGGCGAGCAATGGAGCCGAGCCGGCGTTCTGGTGGCCGTTGCTTCAGCAGCCGGGGCCGCTTTCCGACGGGGCGTCGATCGCGATGCGCGGCGAAGGTGATGAGACTCTGCTCGCGAACCAGCTCCGAGCAGCCGTTCACAGATTGGACCCGGACCTTGCGGTCGCCGAGGTTCACACGATGGACAAGATTGCGGACCGCTCCTACTCGGCCGCCCGGTTCGCATTATTTCTGGTCGGATTGTTCGCTACCCTCGCGCTCACGCTTGCGGCGATCGGCACTTATGGCGTCATCTCCTACGCGGTGAACCGGCGCAACCACGAGTTTGGCGTAAGAATGGCTCTCGGCGCCAGGGCGGGTGATGTGGTCGCCTCAGTACTGAGCGAGGGAATGAAACTCGCTCTCGCGGGCGTCGTGGCCGGTGCGGTCTGCGGCCTCGCGTTCGGTCGCCTTCTGGGCAGTCTTCTGTATCAGGTGAGTGCGAAAGACCCGCTCTCGATCGCGATCGCCTGTCTTGTCGCGCTCGCGGCCTCGGCGGTGGCCTGTTACGTTCCGGCTAGACGCGCCACCCGCTGCGATCCGATGAACGCGCTGCGTGCCGAATAAGCAGCACGCTGTCGCGGAATGCTAGGTCCGGCCTGCCCCGGTAGTGACTTCGCGAATGCCGATCCCGGGGGTCGCCAAGCGGAAAGCCACGCGCTCCATAGCGTTCCGGATGTATTGATTCGCCATGAACCAGCGCCACACGTTTCCTGTGACTGCGTTCTCAATGCTCAGCAGAGAAATGCCCAAATCGATGCCGATGACGTCCTGGTTCACCCAGAGCTTCTCATCTTTCCAGTTTGGGTTGAACGAATCCGCCAAACCGTAACGGCCGTAAACCTTGTCTCCGTAGACCTCGTGCATCTGCTTTAGCACGGGGACGCAGATCTCAGGCGCGAACATGACGGAACCGGCGGCTGCGCATGGAACGAGTGTGCCGTTAATAGGTCCAACGTACGGCGGACCGCCCCAATACACATAGCCCCCGGGGCTGTCGGAAACCGTGATGCCCCACATGTTCGGGCCGTAATCGGAGTATTGCGATTGCAGGCTGATGCAGAAATCGCGATGCGCGTAGGTCGCGATCTGCGAGTTTTCAAAATAGTCGATATAGGATGGGTCGCCATCCTTCTGATGCCGGAAATCCACCCAGGCGTGAGAGTACTGATGAGTAAAGAGCGGGCCGCCGCTGATGAATTTCCAGTCCTCGTATTTGACCTGCGGCCGCAGCCACCCATACCAACTGTCGGATGGGATCGCGTGCCGTGTCGAACCAATCGCCAGCAGGTAGAGAATCGAAGCTTCGCTGTATGCAATCCATCTGGACTTCAGGAACCCGTTTCCCGGCTGAACCCCATGCGAGAGGATGAGCGGGCTGCCGTTCAGCATCCAAACGAAATCCACGCGCTCGAAAATCTGCTTCGCCAGTAAATGTATTTCGCGATCACTCGAGAAATACCCTTGGGCGGTAAGAATGCCGGCCAGGAGCAGCGCGCTATCGACGCTTGAAATCTCGGAATTCAATCTTCGCGCCCCGGTGCCGGCGTCCATAAAGTGGTAATACCAGCCGTGATCGTGGAAGGCATGAGCCCAGAGATAGCGGAGAGTGGTTAGCACGCGGGTTCGCGCCTGCTCGCGAGGCACCCACCCGTGACTCGCTCCAATGCAGAGAGCGGTCAATCCGAAACCCGTTGCAGCCGAACTGCCCACATTATTCCCGGAAGCGCCGCCGTCCAAGCGGGCGCGATCCATATACAGGCCGGTATGGCTGTTCCACTGTTCCCAAAAATAACGGAAGCAACGCTTCTCGTAATCTTCGAGGAAAGCCTTCTCTTGCAGGTCGAGCGCTCGCGGAGGCTGAGGATGCAAGGGATGCAGCGGCGCACCGAGCGCGGCACGCGCGCCGAGGACCGCGCCCGCGGACGACAAAAGAAATTCCCGGCGCGAGGAGCCGGAACGCTCGCGATTCACAACCTTCAAGTGTTTCTGCTGGGAGAAGCTCTTACTATTGTAAACCGAAATCTCCAGCCGTTGGGGTTGGCCGCTGGTTGGAAATCAGCAATTGCTGGCGCGTGATTTTGGCTTCGGCGAGCGAAACAGCGTATTGATGCAGGGCTTGCTGGCGGTTTTCGCGGGCGTTCCGGCGCGCTTGTTCCGCTTGCCTGTGGGCCTGCGATTCAAACCCAATTTCCTGTTTACGCTTTTCGGCTCTTAGCTTTAGCAGCGTATTCAAAGCCTTGTGGAAGGCGCGGTCGTGGGTGGTCTGATAGCGAATGTACAGAGCGAGATCCTTGGGGGTTTCGCAAACGATTGCTTCGCCGTTGAAACAGGTATTTTGCAGGATCAGAGCGCGCTTTGCCAGCCAATAGGACTGGGCCATGGTTTCGACAAGCATCTCCTCGGTCACGGTGGTGGGCTGATGCTCGTTTTTGAGAGCCGCGTACAGGAGGCGATATTCCTCGGAGTTTTCCCACGCAAGCAGGCGAAAGGCACCGGTGAAGCCATGCCGGAAATTGTTTTGCGCCACCTTGGCCCGGCCTTGAGCGGTTCTAGGACCGGTGGAGTGTTGCGCATTGGCCTGGTTGGCCATAACCTGAACTGGAGTTGCCATGCTGGAAAAGTCCTTACAATGAAAAACGCCGGAGAGACACGACCACCTCATCCGGCGTTTGAGAATTGGGAAGCGAACAGCTTTCCGGGTTTAGCGTAGCACGCGTGTCAAGTCTTGGCAACGTTGGGTGGTGTCACGCGATGCGTTGCTGGGCCGAATGAATGATTATTCAACGAAAGAAATCAAGGAGGCAGAAGAATGACAGCAAGATCGACAGTGGTTCTCAAGTCGAGACCGAGGGATGAGTGACTCCTTTACTAACCAGCCTGATTCCGTGGTTGACGAGATCCCGCTGCTCAGTTTGATCTTTGGGCTTCTCTTCGTTGGAAAAGAAAAATGATGCCTACAACGATCAAAAAGCAAGGCAGTGTGAGGAGGAAAGAATTTAGCCCGAGCCTTAGTCCGAGGATGAGTCCAACGCCGAGTCCGATCAGTAGAATTCCCGCTTCGCGTTTATTCATCGTGTCTATGTTATCAACCTGTTCGGCAACTGCCTTCAAAGTTCGCTTGCTGTTCCCTAGCAACGCAGTCCATGACACTACCCAAGATCGCATGCTAAGTTTGCCACGGAGGCAATCACAACATCCGCTTCAGCGGTTTTCAGGTGCGGGCCCAACAGCTTTGGGTTGAATCCGAATATTCGTACTCACATCGGCAGACGCCGCCTACGTTTCTGCTGCAGAACGAGGATGACCACGTGGATCGTGTAGAGTAAGAATCCCATTCGTATACTGCACGGCTTATCGCGATCAGGAGAGCACGCTGACGGGAAAGAATTGGCGAGCTACTGTATTCTCTTCTCATGGCGTGAATGTGAGTCGCAAGGTTTGGCGATCGCTACTGTTAATATCTCTCGTTCCTTTAGTCGCACCGCTCTTCGGAATCGCTCTCGCGCACGACGAAGTGACCCACTTCTCGGGTGATGTATCTCGAGGGCAAGTGTACAAACGGGAGATCGGGTCGGGCTTACTCTTTGTTTTGAGTCCTACCGACACCGGTTGGATGATCCGCATAGTCCCCCAAACCTCCTGCGCGGACAGTGATGATTGGGCGCGTGTGGTGAACTCCCCGTATCGAAACTATAACTCCTTGTTTGTCGATGCTTCTTACGGGATCACCGCGCGACAGGCTGTGAAAGACATGAATCCTCGGGAATTTTCGTTTGTACTGACCTGCGCCGACTACAAAAGCGAAGGGCATCGTCTAGATGTCGTTCTTTGGCCGTACACCTACTCAAAGAAAGAGGCGGATGCGGCTTTAGCAAACCTCGGTTCTTCGCCATTGGGTAAGGCAATATTTACGATTCTGAATTCGAAGACCAGCCGGGCGGAGCAGGACATTGAAGGAAAAAACTATGGGAAAATTGACTGGCTGACGTTCAGGCTCGACGTTACCTTTCCGGCACAGCGTTCACAAAAGCGCCGGTAATATAGCGATTACGGAGACTTTCGAGCTTCTGTTGTGAACGAGAACTATGGCGAAAGGTCGCGTAACGATCGGCATTCCCACAATCAATCGGCGTGAGATGGCTTACCGGGCCATCCAGAGCGCACTCTTGCAGACGTATCAGGATATCGAGGTGATCGTGTCGGACGACGCCTCCACAGACGACACACTTGCGCACGTCAATCGGATCAACGATTCGCGGTTAGTGGTCTTCCCGCAACAGAAAAGGCTTGGACTAGTCGACAATTTCGATTTCTGTTTGAGACATGCCAGTGGCGAATTCTTTCTCTTGCTCGGAGACGACGATACGCTGTTACCCAGAGCAATTGAAGAGCTAGTGGAACGATTTTTGCGACCACCTGGAGGATTGAAGCCCGATTCTATCGGTCTTGTTTGGTGCCCTTGTCGCATCATCGACGCTGCTGGTGTTCAACTCTGGACGACCGATGCCGGCCCTGAAATCGAATCACCGGCTTCCATGCTCGCCGCGCTATTTGCCGGGAGGCGCGGCTCGCGGTTAAGCAGCATTTTAGTGCGCACGGCGGATGCGATCGCCGTCGGCGGCTACCAACAGCGACATGGCGACATATGCGACATAGGAAACTGGGGACAGGTTTCGCTTCTTCACGATAACGTCGTGTGTATTGGTGAGCCGCTAGTCCAATACACGAACCATCACGGCAGTACGACAAGCCACTCAGCAACTCGGGAATGGCAAAGGGAGATGCTCGCCGTGTACTCGGACCTGCTCGCGAGCACACGTGCTCGCGGCGATCTTGATGCCGAGCGAAAGCTGAAAGCCGCTAAGAGCAACATGTTGAGCGGTATCACCCTCACAGTACTCGTCCAGACGATTGGAAAACCTGGATGGATCCGCAATGCCTGCCGCGAAGCGTTCCGTTCACCGGGAGTGTTGCTTACTCCTTATACGGTACGCAGATTGTTGAAGGACGGTTGGAAGGTTTTGAGAGCACGGCGAAGCTATAAGCAGACAGTTAGCTAGGCGCGACAGTACCCAAGCTCCGGAGCCCGGTTGAGAACCTTTGGTTATCCCAGTTATTCAGTCTGTTGTGAGCAGAATTTCGATCTGATCTCCTAGTCTCAGCAGGTTTAACAAGTAAGCGAATGGCAGAAGCGCTCTGAACGCGAGCCGCGACACCTTGAATTCGTGGAGAAACCGCTTACGTCTGGCGATGTCATTGCGCCAGTAATAGAACGTGGTCAATATGCTCCACGGCGTGCTGTTGTAGCGCACGCGCTTCACTCTGAACCCCATCGATTTTGCGACACTTCTAAGATTTTTTGAGGAAGGGACGAAAAGGTGTCTCGGGGAATCGAGTTGCGACCACCATTTTCCGAAGGCCCAATACAGCATGCAGCTGCTCTGCGGTACGCCGATAACGAGTGTGCCACCAGGATGCAGAATTCTCCGGAGTTCGGTCAAAGTTGAACGCGGATTGGGAAGATGCTCGAAGACGTGATTCAATGTAATGGTGTCGAAGAAGCTGTCGGGAAAGGCAGCTTCCTTCAGTGTTCCATTGAAGATCCTCAGATCGTTCTTCGTCGCGAATGCGACGTCGTACGGGTATGGCTCGACCCCGTAGACGTCCATCTCAAAGAGTTTTTTTGCAATTGCAAGGAAGTGTCCCGATCCACAACCGACGTCCAGAATGCGCCTTCCAGGACCGCCGACGAAACTGCGCAGCATTGGACGATACGGCAGGAACAGAATCTTTTTGAGGGTGCTCGAGTTCTCACCATAAAAAGTTCGATATAACTTCTCGTCCCGTATGGCGTCGGGCCATTCTCCCTGCAAGGCATAATATGCAGAAGGGTAGTGCCTCGCGATCTGCTCGGCCGAGGGCTGCGGCTTAATGAACAGCAAGCCACATTGAGTACATTCGTAGACCTCATAAATGCCTTCTACGTCGTACCACCGGTCAGAGGTTCTGAAGCGGAACGCGTGATGCTTGCTATCGCAAAATAGACACCGAGTGATTGTCTTCATCGAATGCGGTTGGCCCGGCGAACGGCCGCTTGCTAACGCTCGCGGTTCTGTTTGACCGGGACACCACATTAGAAAGTGAAGCGAGCCTGTAGCTCCAGGGAGCGCCCCGCCAACGCGCCGGTTGGCCGGCCGAAGTTCGGACTCTCGACATAATTGTCCGCGCCGCCAAATGGGAATGGAACAAGATTGAGCTGGTTAAATACATTGAAGGCCATGCCGCGAAGCTCGATTCCGGCGGCTTCGTTTATGAACGGCAGAGCGAAACGCTTCGAAAGAGTCGCGTCGGTAGAGAAAAAGCCCGGCCCCCGGAACGAGTTGCGGCCAATTCCGGGAGGGCCTGAAAGGGTGGGGCTGATGTTGAAGTAATTAGTGCCAACTATCGCCACATTCTGATTAGTCCCGCCGAACTCACAGCCATTCTGGAAGCAAGTGTTCGAATTCGTGTTTGGGTTGGCGTTGTTATGGTAGATGATCGGACGCACGGGCCGGATGGTTGCGGCGCTGCTAACTGCCGCGATCGATTGCTGTTGCCCAGTGATGGGGGTCCATGGGAATCCGGAATAGGCAGTTACAATTCCGCCTAGCTCCCAACCGCCAAGGACGCTGTGTAAAAAGCCCTTGTTATGGGCGAAGATGGGAATTGTCCACAAACCAGTCGCTACAAACCGATTGCGCGAGTCATAGTCCGAAGGCCCGTATTCGTCCGTCGGGTGGGCTGGATCGGTTTGGTTAGTAACAAAGCCGGGGCCTTCAGACGAGAGCATATCTATGCTCTTGCTCCAGGTGTAGGTCGCGTCTACTGAAAAGCCCATCGAAAAAGTTTTAGTGACGCGGGCGTACATGGCGTTATAGGACGCATTCACATCGGGCGTTGGAATGTAGACGGCAGAGAACGGAGTACTTACGCCTCCCACCACGGTTTGGTACAAAAAATTCTGATTAACGAGGCGGATGAGGTGATGACTTACTGCCCCCTGATAACCCAGGATGAACGCAATGTCTTTCGCGACCTGCGTTTGTGTCTCGAACGAATACAGGTACGAATAGGCGTCCGGTGTGTTGGGCCAAGCTCCGTAAGCCTCCACTGCAGTGCCCACCCCTGCGGCCGATGAGGAATTCGGAGTGCCTGTTACAGGATTAACCCCAACCGCCAAGGCGGGGTTCACGGGATAGCTGTTCGGCGACTTGCTGCTTCCGGTAGCTAGCTGAATTGTTCCGCCGGCGAAGGGAGTACTGAAACTGAAGGGCGCCGGGGCCGTGCCGCAGCAGAGGCCGAAATTGAAATCGTTGGGAATGTCCTCCGCGCCGTTCGCGTAGATATTGATGTTCTGGCGGTTGTAGGAAATTCCAAAGCCGCCCCGCACTACGAACTTCTGGTGGAGCGCCAGCGGGGCGTAGGCGAAGCCGAGCTTAGGCATGAAGTCTTTCCAATTTGAATTCCACAATTGGCTGACATGCTTGACCCCGGCATTGACCAGCGGATTGGGTCCGGTCTCATAGAGGAACACGTTCGCCAGATTCCCTCGCGCTTCGGTTACCGGCGCGAAGTACTCCCAACGCAATCCGAGATTCAGCGTCAGGCTAGGCGAAACGTGCCAATCGTCCTGCACAAATATGGCATCGTCCGAATCCCGGTAGTATCGGGCCGCATTGCCCGGTCCGCCAGTACTCACATCGGCGGAAATACCCTCAAAAATCGGAGCGGCGTTGGCGAGATTCCAGAGTCCTGAAAAAGAGTAAATGGGCCGGTCGGAGCCAAACAGATTGTTGTTGTCCTGCTCCTTACGGTAGTTGCCACCAATGCGAACCGTATGATTGCCCCAAACCTTGATCAACGTATCGCGCGCCTCATAGGTGTTTTGGGCCAGGATCGCGGGTGTATCGCTGCCCTGAGGAGCGCCGGCGACATATATAGCGCCAAACGGGTACGACTCCATTTTGATGTAAGGAATGCCCCAGTTGACAGAGGGATTGTCGGTTAGACCGTTGTCGGCAAAGCGCGTGAAATTGGCACGGAGCTCATTTATGGTGGTGGCATTGATGGTCTTGATGTAGCCGGCGGTAATAGCGGTGTTTCCGGGCTTAAACGTTACGTCGGCATCGGGCGCTCCTGCGGATCCGGCATCGGCGCTGAGGGAATTCAGGTGAGTAAAATAGCCCGAGGCAAAGATCAAATCGTTTGAGGTCAGATTGTAATCGACACGTCCGTTGAACTGATTTCCAATCTGACTCGCGGGAAGATAGTACTGCGCGAATTCGATATCCGGGGTGCTGGTGAAAGCCGCACCGTTCGAGCCAACCGCAGGCGGGATGGGGTAATAGGGAGTGCCCGCCACACCGGGCCCGGGTGACCCGAGATTCAATCCGCCCGGGACATCCCGGCAGACGTTACTCGCACTGGAACCGAAAAGCGCCGCGCAGGTAGTTGACGGGCCACCCAGTACGGCGAGAACTCGGGGCGTGTTGTTCACGGAACTGAAAATCTTGCCTATGGTGTTGTTTTGCGCAGCTATGAGCTTCTGGGCCTGGGGCGTCAACACCCAGCTCGTTCCGTAGGTCGTTGTCTTGTTATGCAGGCCTTCGTAGGAGAAGAAAAAGAACAGCTTGTCTTTCTTGATAGGCCCACCCACGCTTCCCGCGTATTGGCGGAAATTATTTTGGACGCGAACGGGCGGCGCGTTACCCGGACCACCCCATTTGTTGTAGGCGTTGAAATTCGGATCCTGATAAAGGAACAAGGCGCTGCCGTGAAACTGGTCCGTACCGCTCTTCGAGGTTATCTTTATATGCGCCCCACTTCCGCGGCCGTCCTCAGCGAGGTAGTCACTGGTTATGACCGTGATGTCCTGTACGGATTCCGAATTGGGCGTGACTACAGCCGCGCCGCCCCACCCCAAGCTGTTCACCGAGACGCCATCCAAAAGAAATACGTTTTGCTCCACGCGCTGGCCGCTGGAGCTGACCTGTAACTGATTTTCGGTCTGGAAAATGGAGACGCTGGAACCGCCCGGACCGGTGGTGTTGCCAAGGCTGGCAGCCTGCCCATTGCCGCTTCGTCCGCCCGTTCCGTCTATGCCGGGCATGGTTCGGACCAGTTCATAGGGATCCCGGCCGAAGGTCGGCAACGTCTCGATAGCTTGGCTGGTGATGGTTCCGCTAACGCTCGCGTCGGCGGTCTGCAGTGTCGGGACGGCGGAAGCAGTCACTGTAGTGGTGCTTTGAACGTTGCCCGGCTGCAGCGTAGCGTCTTTCGTTTGCGCCAAATCCGCGACAACCTGCACGTCGGTGATGGTCGCGGTTTGAAAACCTTGCGCACCGACGGTCAGCGTGTAGGAACCGGCTGGAAGTTGATTAAAGCGATAGAAGCCCTGGTCACTCGCCGTCGCCTCCTGGGTAGCTTGTGTGCCATTGTTCAGGAGCGTGACGTGGGCACCGGGGATCACGGCGCCCGTGGAATCAGTAACCGTTCCTTGCAAGCTGGCAGAGAACTGGGCATTCACTGGCGATGTGACTGCGATCAAAAGCCATACCGCAGCAAGCGCGAATGGCAGCGTACGAGCGAGCGTTTCCTTGAATCTCAGTTGCATGACTAACCCTTTCCGCATTCCTAAGGCGAATGGCCGAGCGTTCAGTTGATTCATAGATGCCGCCAGAAGTTAAAGCCTTTCTCTGTTTTGAGTTGCGGAACGGGAAGCACCGTGAGAAACTTCCGCTGTGAGGCGGCCGATTGCATCAACCCTGGAGTGTTTGCTAGGTATTTTGTTCCTTATTCGTGTTGACCCGCTGCACGCGCAATCGGCATACTTCACGCGCGTCTTCTTCGATAACAGTCTGACTCCAGACCGCTATTACCATAGCGCCGGCAAAGCCTCGGCGCCAAGCACTCTGCGCCTGATCAGCGGTAAACTGCCGGTGGAAATAAGTATTTTTCGGACGCCGCCCAACGCGCTGCGACTCGACTGGAAGTCCATGGCTAAGGGCGGCTGGGAAGCCGAAGTTCGCCTCTATGAATGGAGGAATCGCGAAGTCTACTTTCCGGGGGACACGCTTTATTTTTCGTGTTACTCGCCGGAAGCGATTCGCCGCGCCGATTTTCCGCGAATGGTTCTAAAGGATAAGGACCGCAACTTCACCCAGCCGCTGGATGTAACGCCGTTTATCTCCGCATTGCCTAAAGCTCGCTGGATCCAGGTCAAGATTCCTCTGGAACGATTTGCCACTGCGTCCATTCATCCCTTTGAACCTCACCGCGTGAATAGCATTTTTTTCGTTCAAGGAGCGGCAGATGCCGCGGATCACAGCCTGATCATCGATGAGTTAAGGATCGATGGGAAAGAATTGGCCGAGGCCAAAAGTGCGCTGCCCACAGTTCGCAATGTGCAAGCGAAAGCATACGAACGCCACATTGACATAACGTGGGACGCGATTGAAAACAAGGACCTCGCACGGTATGTCATCTATCGCGCGCTTGATGATGGGCCATTCCGCCCGGTCGGGATTCAGATTCCCGGCGTGCAGCGTTATGCGGATTTCGTGGGTCAACCAGGACGCAAAGCTGCGTACAAAATAGCGGCCAGCGACCAAAACTATCACGAATCCGCGTTCTCCGAAGCGGTCACTGCGTCCACGCGTCCGATGAATGACGAAGAGCTGTTGACCATGGTGCAGGAAGCATGCTTCCGCTACTACTGGGAAGGCGCGGATCCAGACTCGGGCATGAGCCGTGAGAATTTTCCCGGCGACGATCGCATCGTCGCAACGGGCGCTAGCGGCTTCGGAATCATGGCGCTTATCGTAGGAGTGAACCGCGGCTTCATCACGCGCGAGCAGGGCCTTCAACGCATGCTCAAAATCGTGAGTTTCCTGGAGAAAGCGGACCGTTACCACGGCGCGTGGCCGCACTTCATGAACGGCGCTACGGGCCGGCGCATGCCCGTTTTCGACATGTACGACAATGGCGCGGATTTGGTTGAAACGTCGTTTCTGATGGAGGGCCTGCTCACCGCCCGCCAATATTTCAAGGGCAGCAGCGTGCGCGAAAAGGAACTGTACGCCAAAATAACTGGCCTATGGAATGCCGTCGAGTGGGATTGGTTCCGCCGAACTCCGAATGGCGACGCGCTCATCTGGCACTGGTCCCCTGAATATTCCTGGCACATTAACAATCGCCTCACAGGCTGGAACGAGGTGATGATCACTTATCTGCTGGCGATCGCCTCACCCACGCACGGAGTTCCGCCGAGTCTCTATTATTCAGGCTGGGCGGGAATGCCTAAGTACTACCTCAATGGCGCGACTTACTACGGAATCAAGCTTGACGTCGGAACAGGAACCGGCGGCCCGCTGTTCTTCACGGATTATTCGTTCATGGGCTTCGATCCGCACGTTCGCGACCGCTTCACGGATTATTTCGAGAACAACCGGAACATCGCCCGCGTCAATCGCGCGTACTGCGAGCAAGACCCACATCACATGAAGGGTTATGGTCCTCAGTGCTGGGGAATCACTGCTGTCGATGGACCGGAAGGCTACGTGCCGTATGAACCGAATCCTGAATTGGATGACGGCACCATCGCCCCGACAGGAGCCATAGCGGCGTTTGCCTATACGCCTGAGGCCTCAATGGATGCTTTGAAATATTTTTATCGCGAACTGGGCGATCGACTTTGGGGTATTTACGGGTTTCGCGACGCTTTCAATGTGCAGAAAGATTGGTTCTCTCGTATATACATGGGATTGAATCAGGCCCCCATGGTGGTGATGATCGAGAACAGGCGAACGGGCCTGATCTGGAAGAATTTCATGGCCAATCCGGAAATCCAATCGATGCTCAGCCGTGTTGGCTTCAGGGCTGATGCAGCGGCCCTGAACCACGAGCACTAGCGTTTCCCGCTATACTGGCCCATTACGATGAGCCAACTGCTCAAGACAAAAAGCATCGATGAGCTTATCGAGGAAACTCAGTGCGAAGGCAAGTGCCTTAAGCGCACACTGGGCCCGTGGAGTCTGATTGCCTTTGGCATCGGGGCGGTAATCGGTGGCGGCATTTTTACAGTCACCGGGACGGCTGCAGCCGGGCAGCGCCTGGCCCTTCCCTCCATACTCAATGCTCCTCTCCTGGATCTCATTACACAGGGATCGAAGGCGGCTTCGCTCGTCGGGAGACCAGGCGCCGGACCGGGCCTGACGCTATCTTTCATTTTGGTTGCGATCACCTGCGGCTTCGCTGCGCTTTGCTACGCGGAATTGGCTTCGATGATTCCCGTGGCGGGCAGCGCGTATACCTACGCTTACACTACGCTTGGTGAAATTTTCGCGTGGATCATCGGCTGGGATCTCATTCTTGAATACGCGGTCTCGAATATGTCGGTCGCGGTCGGCTTTTCCGCTTACTTCAATGTGATGTGCGATTACTTATTCGGCGCGCATTTACCGAAGTATCTGTCCGAGCCCGCCATTATCGAAGGTAAGTTGACGGGCAGTCTATTTAACGTTCCGGCGCTGCTGATTGTAATGCTGTTGAGCTGGTTGCTGGTGCGCGGCGTGAAGGAAAGTGCGCGCGCCAATAACGTTATGGTCGCGATCAAGATCGGGGCGGTTTTGCTATTCGTATTCGGCGCGGCGCGCGCTGTCACGGCGACAAATCTGCATCCGTTCCTGCCGAATGGCTTTCCGGGTGTCCTTGCAGGCGCGTCCATCGTTTTTTTTACTTTTATCGGCTTCGATTCGGTCTCTACCGCCGCGGAAGAATGTCAGAATCCGCAGCGAAACATGCCTATAGGCATCATCGGTACTCTGATCGTCTGCGGTCTTCTTTATACATCCGTTGCCCTTGTGCTGACGGGAATTGTCAACTGGAAAACTCTCGACAATGCATCGCCTGTCGCCAACGCGTTGCAGGCCATTGGGATGAGTAGATTGCGCTTTACGGTGACGGTCGGCGCGCTGCTGGGCATGCTGTCTTCCCTGCTGGTCTATCAGTACGGTCAGGCTCGAATCTGGTTTGCCATGTCGCGCGACCGCCTGCTGCCCGACGTGTTCTCGCACGTTCATAAGAAATTCAAAACGCCGAATGTGAGCACATGGGTGGCCGGATTGGCAGTGGGGATTCCGGCGGGGATCTGGGACATCGGCACGTTCGCGGAACTCTCGAATATCGGGACACTGTTCGCATTCATCATCGTCTCTTTTGGAGTAATCATCCTGAGGCGCAAACAGCCAGATCGGCCACGCGCTTTCCGAGTACCCTTTTCGCCGATCACGCCGGCTCTGTCCGTTATCTGTTGTTTCGGTTTGATGTTAGGACTCCCGCTGCAAACATGGATACGGTTCGTGGTGTGGCTGGTGATCGGGCTGTTCATCTACATGGGGTACAGCCGCAAGAGGAGTCCCTTGAACGAGCAGATTCCGTCCAACGCGCGCGTGGCGGGCCCTGCCCGTTAACGAGCAACCGAAAAAAGCAAGTGTGCAGTGCTGGCGATACTCACGCAGTATTCATAGTGAAGCGCGGCCATCGGATCGACATGCGCGGCGCGGCGAGCGGGAATATAAATCGCAACCAAAGCCACCGCGGCGAGCGTCAGGCCGACCGCGACAAGCGTAGCTGGATCGGCTGGACTCACGCCATAGAGCAGCTTCGTCATGAGGCGCATGAGAGCAAGCGAGGCGGCGGTACCCGCGAGGATCCCGATTAGGACCATCCGTAAACCTTGCGACAGGAAAAACTTTAGCACTTGCGCCGGTTGGGCGCCCAGAGCCATACGAATTCCGACTTCCTGGACGCGCTGCGCGGTCCAGTAAGAGATCACGCCGTAGATGCCAATAGAAGCCAGCATCAGAGAGAGCGCGGCGAACGTGCCGAGCAGATACAACATGGCACGGCGGCGGCCGAGTGAATCGCTGATGATCTGTTCCATGCTGGCGACGTCGCGCACCGGCTGATCGCGATCCGGCCCGAGCACGCTGGACTTCACGGCTTGAATTACGGAGAGAGGACTGCCGGCTGTGCGGACGAATAAGCTCATGCCCGAGGCCGTTGTCTTCATAAACTCGTCCGGCAACTGTAAGAACGGGAAGTAGATTGCGCCCTGATTGGGGCCGTGCGCATCCTCATCTAACGAGAGGTGTTTGATGGAACCGATGACGCCAACCACGTGAGTGATGCCGATAAACTGGATCGACAGTGTGCGGCCAACCGGATTCTGACCCGGGAAAACCTTACGCGCCAGCGCCTGATCGATGACAACAACTGGCTGACTTCCGAGCCGGTCTTGGCTGGTGAAGAAGCGGCCGGCCAGGAGGGGAACCTTCATCGTCTTCAAATAATCCGGACTCGGCGTGTAGAGCGTCGCATAGGGAGCGTTCTTGGGAGGCGCGGCAGTTGTCCAATAACCAACCTGTTGGTTATCTCCGCTGAGTGGAAGGAGGCTGTCTATATCCGCCGTTTCTACACCGGGAGTGCTTTCAACGCGATCTAGAATCTGCTGCCAATCCGCGCGGACGAGTGCAGGGTTTTGCAGGATTTTGGGAGACAGCCCCAGCGACATAGTGAGCAGGTCGTGGGGATCAAAACCAGGGTTGACGGACCATAAGCCGGCAATCGTGCGAATCATCAGGCCGGCACCGGTGAGCAGGATCAGGGCGAGAGCAAGTTCGGCGATGACGAATCCGCTTTGCAAACGCAAGATGCCCCGGCTGCTTGCCCGCGAACCCTGTGCGAGCACGGGATTGCGGCTCAGTTGCCGGCGAAAAGCGGGCACTAGCCCGAAGAGGATTCCTGTAAGAACCGAAACGAACAGAGTGAATAACAGGATGCGGAAATCGAATGAGACTTCACTCGTTCGCGGCAGCCAATCGGGAAGGTGAAGCAGCGCCCAGTGCGTCCCTTCGGCCGCCAGGAGCAATCCGACCGCCCCGCCGACGAAGCTCAGCAAGAGGCTCTCCGTAAGGAGCTGGCGTATGAGCCGTCCGCGGCCCGCACCGAGAGCGGCGCGAATTGAAAACTCCCGAACGCGGGACAGCGATCTGGTCAGGAACAGATTGGCGACGTTCGCGCAAGCGATCAGAAGGACCAGGCCAACCGCTCCCGCTAGCAGGAATAGAGTCGGGGCTACCTCGCCGATAACAGTTTGCTTCAGCGGCTCAACTCCGAAGCTCATTTCGGCATCGATAGCGGGATATTCACGCGCGAGGCGGTGCCCGATGAGTTTCGCCTCCGAATTGGCCTGCTGCAATGTTACTTGCGGGTTCAGGCGCGCGACGGCACGAATGCCTGGATGGAAATCGCGGGTTCTTAGTACCACGTCATCGATCTGGCCGATCGGGACGAATATTTGACGTTCGCCATCATAACGGAAACCAGCGGGAATAACGCCTATAACGGCGTAGGCTTTGCCGTTGAGAACCAGCGATTGCCCGAGGGCATTTTCGCGCCCTCCGAAGCGCTGTTGCCAGAGCGAATAGCCGATGATCGCGACGGGTGCGGCACCAAGACGGTCGTCATCCGCGCGAAAAGTTCGGCCCCTGACCGGGTTCACGCCCAACACGGAAAAGAAGCCGTGCGATATCTGCGCCGTGTGAACGTATTCCGGTTCGCCTGGCCCGGTCAGGTTTGCGCCTTGATGACGAATAGCTGCAATTGCTTCGAAGGAGCGGTTCTGCCGCTGAAAATCAAGGAAATCGAGATAGGAGAAAGCAAGCGACTCGCCCGTGCGGCGGAGGGTCTCGTCAACCGCCGCGAGACGTCCCGGATCTTTGTACGGGAGAGCGCGAAGAATCACGCCGTTGACGACGCTGAAGACCGCGCTGTTCGCTCCAATCCCGAGAGCCAATGTCAAAATGGCGGCGAGTGCGAATCCGGGGCTCTTGCGCAAAGTGCGAACGGCGAATTGAATGTCCTGCAAAATCGATTCGACCCAAAGGGTGCCACGCGCATCGCGGCATTCTTCCTTCACTTCCTCGACCGCACCGAAAATGAGGCGCGCCTTCCGAAGCGCGCCTTTTTCGGTCATCCCGGCACGTACGTAGTCGGCCCCGAGGCGCTCCAGATGAAACTGCAGCTCTCTGTCCAATTGAGTTTCGAGCTTGCGTTTATTGAGAAGACGCCGCCACCAGTTCATGACAGGTCTCTTTTAGAAGGCCTCAGCGCCAGCCCGACAGCCTCGGCAATATCAGATTTAGCTGAAAAAAGAAGTGCAGGCATATTCATACTTTGCGCTTCTACCTATAGCACTTGACATGTAGAAGGTCAAGGCACCGCCTGACCAGCTCGATCAGAATAGCCGGAAATTCACCTCGATCTTGGCCGCCGTCGTCACTGGCTCACCGAACTTCGTGCCTGGCTGGAATCTCCACCGTCGAACGGCATCGATTGCCTTTTCATCCAGCCCGAGTCCCAAGCCGCGAATGACTTTGATGTTCTGGGCGTTGCCTGCCACATTAATTTCAACCGAAAGCAAGATCGATCCCTGATATTTGGCGAGGCGTGCTTCTTGGCTGTACTCCGGCTCCACTTTGAAGATCAGCGTGGGTGCCTTCACGTCGCCACCGATCTGATACACATCCGGACTAGAAGGTTGGCTAGTCGCTAGCATTTGAGCGGCCTGCGCTTTCCGAATGGCGGCAGCCTGATCCGTTATCATCTTTGCTTGTTCGTACTGTCCTTGCTGTGACAGCAGTTGACCATAAAGCTCCAGGATGGTGGCAGTGGCGGCCGAGTTGGGATCCTGCGCAGCCAGCGCACTTTGATAGAGCCCGGATGCGGCTGGCAGGTCGTTCTGGCGCTGTCGCGCGATCGCCATCCACATTCTTGCTTCGCCGGTTTTTGCCGAATCGGCCTCCTGTGCCTTCTCGAAATCGACGATCGCCTCCTCGATATTCTTTGTTGCCAGTTCGGCAACGCCCAAATGAAGGAGGGCCTTCGCGCGTTCCGGTCCGCTGCCCAAAGCAGTCAGCGCTCTCTGGTAAAGCGTCTTAGCCGGATTGAAGTTCCCCTGCTCGAGCGCGGTATCGCCCTGCTGAATCAGTCCCGCCACGGAGCTAACGCTCACTCGATCGGATGCTGGCGCCTGCTGTTGATCGCTCTGCGCCTGTACAGCGGCGAGTGGAGCAATTATGGGAACCGCCAGCAGCGAGGCCAGAACTGATAACGCGCGCCGCGGATTTTTTCTTTGGCGGCTGGAATCCAGTATCGCCAATAGCCGGCCTTCCAACTGCGATCGCCGTGCCATGGCTACGGCTGCATATTCAAGGGCCGCAGTCGAATGCATCGA
The DNA here is from genome assembly GCA_963762495.1 of uncultured Acidobacteriaceae bacterium. Classification (GTDB taxonomy): domain Bacteria; phylum Acidobacteriota; class Terriglobia; order Bryobacterales; family Bryobacteraceae; genus Bog-105. Next base: position 183,311 of record CAVXKZ010000008.1, on the reverse strand, counting down.
ACGGGCGATTTCGAGCAGATGGCTTGCGTATTCCGACGCGCATGCGCCCGCGTTCAGCACCATGTCGTCGGCGGCTCGCTCCCGCTCTTTCAGAAACTCCCGCCAGGCAAACCAGGCCAGTGGATTCCACCAATACAGGCTCAAAGCGGTTCGCGCCAGCAGTTGCATAGCGGAATCCCGGCGACGGACGTGCGCCAATTCGTGCAGGAGAACCACCCGCCGGCGATCCACACTCCATTCCGCCGAGTCGACTGGCATAAAAATGGCGGGGCGGAGCAGTCCGTAGGTTGCGGGCATGCTGCCCTGCGGCGTTTCGAGCAGATTCACTTCCTGGTCGATCTCAAACAGCTTGGCCAATGAGACAAGGTCCGGCTCGGAAAATGGGCTCGCCCGACGACGAAGGCGCTGCATGGCAACCCAACCAGTGAACATTTGCGCAAAGCTGACGGTAGCGCCCGCAGCCCAGAGAAGCATCAGGAACTGACTCAAATCCGGCAGCGATGGTTCGGACTTCAGCGGTGACGCAGTCATGGCCTGGTCACCTGTCCTAGGAGCGTGCCTTTGATATGCAGCCGAAACGTCTGTTTGAAACACCAGGCCAGCGGTCAATGGCCCTTTGATCGGCACACTGAGTATCGGCAGAGCCATCGAAAGGAACGGGAGCGCCAAGAGCGCCGCAAATGCCGCGGTCCAGAGGGCATGGCGAACCGCCGCCGACCTTCGCCGGAGCAAAAACGTGACTAACCAAGCCGCGCCGAGCACTGTCACACTCTTGAGCGCTACGCCCATGAAGAACGAATACGATATCCACCCTGGCATTTATTTGCCCTCCTTCCTGGCTTTCTCAATCATTTCCGCCATGCGGCCCAGTTCCTCGTCTGTTAGCCGCTTGGAAGAGACATCCAAAAGCGCCGCGACAACCTGTTCTGGAGAATCGCTGAAGAACGTATCCACCAGGTGCTTCACGGCTGAGCGTTTAGCCTTCTCGCGGGTCACAACGGGCACGAAGACGTACTTCAATCGTTCGTTTTCATGCTTTACGTGACCCTTTTCCTCGAGCACTCGCAGCATAGCCCGTACGGCCGAATAGCTGGGCGCGTCCTTCATTGCGTCCCGAACATCGGATGCGGAGCCCCTGCCCCGCTGATAAAGAATTTCCATGATTTGCCGTTCGCGCCGGCTTAATCCCACAAGTGCCATCTGCACCTTTCTGCTAAAACCTCAGCACATGCTAATATTTCAGCATATGCTAGAAACTTAGCACCACGTGCTCGCCCTGTCAACAGCTATATTTTTTTACCGAAAATGTTCCAGTAGGAATGGACCACGCTGCCGTCGTGCATGGTGACGGCCGTGACGCCGTTCTGGGCAAAGCTAACGCGTCAGAATCCTTCCCACACCAGCGCGGGAAAAGTAGCGGTAGTTTGAAAACCGACTGACTCGTACAGCCGAATCGCTTCGACATTCGAACAGGTCACGGTGAGACTGATCGAAGTACAACCAGCTTGCACCAGATGCAGCAGGCTTTGCCGCAGAAGTTCGTAACCGAGACGCGCTTTGCGCACTCCGGGCAAAATACAGAGCTGAGTGATGTGGCCTGATGTCGCCGAAACCATGCTGGCCAAGGATATCCCGCAGACGCGACCTGTATTATCGTCGAGCGCGGCAACCGATGCGCCGGGGAAGAAGTTGCCGCAACCGGGAAACCTGATGATGTTCATGAGAAAGTGGCGCGCGCCGGGAATGGTCCGGTACTGATCGTTGATGTCGCTATCCACGTGACCCCGATAGGCAGCAGTCACGAGATGCGCGATCTCTTCCTGGTAACGCTCGGCAAACGGCACGTAAGCGACGCGGACCGCCGGTGTGTGAGAAGCCAGCTTGCCGGCCGCCTCGCAGCCAATCTCCATAAAGTAGCGGTCATGACGCGTCAGGTATGGTCCGCTGGGAAGCGGCACCGCGATCGGCATGTGCAGCATCATGAGCTGCGACTCAATGCGCCGGATACCGGGCGTTTGGATCAGATTGCCCACGGTCGCGCCCAGCAGCAACATCTCGTAAGAGGAGCGGGCATACTCACGCCGAAGGTAGAAGTCGCCGATGAGCCCCTTTCGACCCTCGCAGACCTGATAGGCGTAGCCGATGATCTGACTTCCCGACGTGAGCGCGTATCCGTATAGAGAATGAATTTGGAGGAAGCGCCGGAGAAGGTCGGCAGCGGGACGAAAATCCCAAGCGAAGCGTTCGTGCCAGACCCCGATCTCTTCGCTCAACAGCGGATCGAGATCGGTAACGCCCAGCTTCGGAAGCTCAATCAACTCGGGCAACGAAGCTTCGAAGCGCGCCGCCATGTCCTGGATTATACGTGGACAGGAGTAGCGGTGGAACCGGTCAGCGCTTCCTGCTTCTGTAAGAAATGGCCGATTTTCCGAACTGCCTCGCGAGTTCGTTCATGGTTTTCGATGAGGCTGAATCGCACGAAGCCTTCGCCCATGGGTCCGAACCCAATACCGGGCGAGACAGCGACATGCGCTTCGTTCATCAGCAGCTTGGCGAATTCGAGCGAGCCCATGTCCGTGAAACGTTGCGGAATGCGCGTCCAGAGAAACATGGTGGCCTGGGGCGATTCGACCGGCCAGCCGGCGCCCCGCAAACCCGGCACCAAAACATCTCGCCGCGATTGATAGACGCCGCGGATTTTCCCGGGCGCATCGTCGCAGTCGCGCAAGGCAATGACAGACGCGATCTGGATAGGCTGAAAACTGCCGTAATCGAGGTAGCTCTTAATGCGGGCCAGGGCCGCGACCAGGCGGCGATTGCCGAGGCAGAAACCCACGCGCCACCCAGCCATGTTGTAAGTCTTCGTCATGGAGTAGATCTCGACCGCATGATCGGCCGCACCTTCGACCTGAAGAATGCTGGGCGGGCGGTAGCCATCGAACCCCAATTCCGCGTAAGCGAAATCATGGATAATGTAGGTCCCGTGCCGGCGAGCCAGATCGACGATCTCCCGCATGAAATTCAGGTCGACACAAATCGTCGTGGGATTGTGCGGGAACGAGATCAGAATGACTTTGGGCGGCTTGGCTGCGGTGCGATAAAGATTTTTCAGCCCTTCCAGAAAGGTCGCCGCATCGGGCATCGGCAACATACAGGCGTCGCCTTCGGCCATAATCACTCCGTACTGATGAATCGGATAAGCCGGATTGGGAGAAACGACCACATCCCCGGGTCCAATGATGGCGAACAGGAGATGCGCCAGAGCGTCCTTGGCGCCTATCGTGACGATCGCTTCCGTATCGACGTCCAGCGTGACGCCATACTGCTTCTGGTAACGGGAAACAATGGCGGCGCGCAGGGGCTGGATGCCGCGCGAAACGGAATATCGGTGATTAGCCGGATCCCGGGCCGCTTCCACCAATTTGTCTACCACCGGCTCCGGGGTCGCGCCGTCGGGATTGCCCATCCCCATGTCGATAACGTCTATTCCAGCCGCTCGCGCCTGGTCTCGTAACTCGTTTATGACGGCGAAGACGTAGGGCGGGAGCTTCTTAATGCGATAAAACTCTTCGCTCGGTGGCAGCGGCATACCCGTTAGTGTATCGAGGGCGGGTGATTTTGCAGGGTGTTCGCAAATTCTTTAAATGGCGCGAAGAACGCGGGCAGGCAGAAAAATGATAGCGGCGACGAGAGCCAGTGCGCCGTGTACAGTGATCCCCACAAGCCGGAATGGCAGCAGGAACAGCCACACCAGCGGATACAGAACCAGCGCTGCCAGCGCTAGAGGCCACGAGAAGATGAATAACAGGCACCAAAGCAGAAACGTCAACATGTCCGTCGTTCAGAAATACGCTTCCTAAAGCGAAACGTTCCGAAATTATTTACCCCCGTCGCGGGACTCTTGCCGCGCTTCCCGGAAGGGCGCAGTTTTTGGATTCTGCGCGTTCCACTCAGGCTGTTTTTCACTATCGGCAATGTCTACCAGCCCTAGCGCGACCATCCGGTCCACGCGGGCCATATTCTCGTAGTCGATCTTCTGCCACTCATCGCCAAGCCCGTGATAATCCGGGTAGTCGAAAGCCACAGACAGGCTGTGCGCCGGAACGCCCTGCCGAGCCAGTGATTCGTTGTCACTGCGAGTAAAGTAGGCGTCGCTCGCTTCGTCGTCCTTGTAGACCTTCACGCCGACTTCCCTGCCCGCCTGTTCCAAATACTTGGTGACATCCGAGTAATCAAACCCAGTCAGGCTGGCCGTATTCACCTGCCGAACTATTTTGCCTTTCTCCAGTTCGTCGGTCCGGCCAACTTGCTCCAGGTTGACATCGGCAACGGTCTTCGCCACCGGGAAAACCGGATGTTTGCCGTAATACTGTGAACCCAATTCGCCGCGCTCCTCGCCAAAAAAGGTCATAAACACCAGGGACCGCTTCGGATGAGGATTCAGACGGGCTAGCGCGCCGGCAATCTCGATGACCGAAACCGTCCCGCTGCCGTCATCATTAGCGCCGTTATAGATCTGATCGTTTTCTTTCGGCTTCGGCTTATCCATAGCCATGCCGTCCGCCGTTGCCCTTGTGCCGATGTGATCATAATGAGCGGTCAGAAGAACGGCTGTGTCCTTCAACTCCGGATCGGAGCCCCGCAGAATGCCGATCACATTTTTCGCAGTGAACCTTTGCTCTTGTGGAGCCGGAATATTAACGGTGACAGTCTTCACCCTCGTGCCTTTGGCGTGTTCGAACCATTCCGAAAGCTCTGGATCGATGGCCGCGATCTCGGCTACACGATGCTGCGCCATTTCATCCACCGGCATCAGGCTGGGGCGGGGCGTAGATGGTATGCGCTTGGTGACCCTAACTTCGATAGCTGCTTTGGACGCCTTTACGAAGTTGTCAAAGGCGGCCATCTTTTCAAAAACGGCCATCCTCTGATCGGCTGGTATTTGGCGGAAATCCGGCTGAGGAACTATCACCGCTCTTCCGGCAAGGTCCGCTTTCTTCAAGGCATCAAGGTCAAGCGTGGGAAAGATCGCGGCCCGCGCGGCGGTAATCTTTTCCGCTTTGCTGGAATTGATGACGACGTAATTCTTGGGAGTAACAGTAAACGTCTTCTCTCCATCGTGCAAAGTCATGCTCGTCGAAGGCGGCGGAACACGGCGGTCCACCATGGCTGCCGTCTGGAAATAGCCGTCATCTCCTCCGGGTTCCAAACCGGCAGCGCGGAACTTGGAAGCGATGAACTCGGCAGCCACTTCGAGACCCGGCGATGGCGTGTAGCGCCCGGCGAGCGCATCCGATGCGAGAAATGACAGATCGCCTTTCAATTGGGCGGCAGTTATCGAGTCGAGCGCGACCCTGAGATCGGGAGATACTTCGGAGCTGGTTGGCTCCGCGCAGAGAGCCGCAGCAAGGGCAGCAAGACAGCAGATTCGTGTGTAGCGCAAACCGGAGTATAACGAAATAGCGTTCCTGGTCGTGACCGCCTACAATAAGGCGTGCAGCGCCTGCTTGCCATCTTGCTGTTGTCTGCCATCAACTTCCCGTTGATGCCATTAACAGCGACCAGGCGGCCGGACAGCTTCTTGCCTCCGTGCTGCCGAATCAACGGTAAGCACAAGTGCGCGCTGAAGCAGGCGGCGCTTCGACATAGCTCAGTACCGGCCATCGCCGGAGTTTCCGAGCGATGTCCCGTTAGCCCTGCCCTGCTTACCGCGGTGATCGGCCCGCACGCTATATTTCTCCAACCGGCTTCGCTGCGCTTCGGGCCCGTTCCTACCCCAACCCAGCTGTTGGCGCAAACCGAGACGCTCGGGCGCGTTCCGTTCAGCCGAACACACCAGAAGCGCGGCCCTCCCGTTCTCCTCTTGCACTTTTAGAACTTCGTCAGCACGGCCCACGCGGGCGTTGTCTTGAGGAGCGGAATGAATCTCTATCTTCGCGGCCTGTGCCGCATAGCGTTTGCCTGCGCTTGCCTCTGCATCTGTATGAAAAGCACCTGCGCCGAGGAATCAGGCGATCTGCGCGGAATTGTCCATGATCCGCAACATCGTCCTGTCGCCGCCGCGACCATCACCGTTGAAAACCGAACACCCGCCTGGTCGAGAACTGTCCAATCGGACGTGAATGGCGAGTTCCTAATCGATGGCGTCCCACCGGGGGCGTACCAGGTGACAGTTACCGCACAAGGATTCCGTTCTCTACAACAGCAAGTGGAGATCGCGGCCGGAAAAAATCCTGTCCTGCATCTTCAACTGGAGCTGGCCGGGGTGAGTCAAACCGTGGAAGTAACCAGCTCAGCGAGCAAGCTAAACACGGACACTTCGACGGTTCAGACCGGGATCACGCCCACAGAAATCGCGCAAACACCAGGGGCGGATCAGACCAACAGCCTGGCCATGATCACCGATTTCACTCCCGGCGCCTACGTGGTCCACGATATGCTCCACATGCGAGGCGGGCACCAGGTCAACTGGTTCTTCGACGGTATCCCCGTCGTCAACACCAACATTGCTGCCAACGTCGCGCCATTGATCAATCCTAAGAACGTCGAAGAATTGCAAGTCGAACGAGGCGGCTACTCAAGCGAGTATGGGGACCGGACCTATGGCTTCTTCAACGTTGTCACGCCGTCCGGTTTCGAACGCAATAATGAGGCTGAGCTGGTCGCCTCGGCGGGAAATTTCTACTCGACCGACGATCAATTCGACCTGGGCGGGCACACCGAGCGCTTTGCCTATTACGCCAGCGCCGATGGGAATCGCTCGCAACTTGGCTTGTCAAGTCCCATTCCTCAGATCATCCACGATCAGGAAAGCGGAGCCGGAGATTTTCTTTCGCTGCTTTACAACCCAACGTCTAAGGATCAATTGCGCTGGATCTTCTCCTCTCGCGAAGATCACTATCAAATTCCGAATACTCCAGATCAGCAAACGGCCGGCATCCGCGATCTAGATCTGGAACGGGATTACTTGATCGGCTTCAACTGGACGCGCTCATTCTCTGAAGGCGTTCTGTTCATGCTGACGCCTTATGTTCATTTGAATAGCGCTCAGTATGTTGGTGGACCGAATGATACGCCTTATGTGCTAAACGACAATAACCGTTCGGAGTATTTGGGCGGACGATCTGTTCTTCAGATGCAGAAAAAGGGGCACAGTGCGGTTGTAGGGGTCGAAGCCTGGGGCCAGCGCGACAATAGCTTTTTTAAATTGACTGCCAACCCCGGCGGACAAGCGGTGGACCAGGTGGAAAAGCAGTGGGCTAATTCGGTATCGGCTTTCGCGGAAGATCAGTACAAGATGGCCTCCTGGCTAACTCTGGATCTTGGATTCCGGCTAGCACACTATGCTGGGCTCGTTAATGAAAACGCTGCTGATCCGCGCGTCGGAGCGGCTATCCGCATCCCTCGGCTGCACTGGATTGTGCGCGGATATTACGCCTATTATTACCAGCCTCCCCCGCTCGATAGTCTGGCTGGACCGGCTCTTCAATTTGCGCTAACGCAGGGCTATGGGTTCATCCCCCTGAACGGCGAGCGCGACATTCAGCACGATTTCGGTTTGACGATCCCGCTTCGCGGTTGGTCATTGGAGGCGGACAACTTTCACACCAGCGCGCGCAATTTTCTAGATCATGATGTGATCGGCAATGCCGGAATCTTCGTTCCATTGACCGATCTGGGCGCGATTATCAGCGGTACGGAAGTTGCGATCCGGTCGCCGCGACTCTTCGATATCGCTCAACTGCGGATGGCTTATTCGAATCAGATTGCGCAAGGCATTGGCCCGGTAACCGGAGGCCTGCTGGAAGATGCGCCAACCGGCAACTTCCTGCTGGATCACGACCAGCGCAACACCGCGAGCGCAGTTCTTTCGCTGAACCTGCCCGATCACTTCTGGGCGACACCCAGCTACCAATTCGGCGCCGGCTTTCTCAATGGAAATGGCCCGGCCCATCTTCCGCCGCACTCCACGTTTGATTTATCCCTCGGCAAGCGTTTCGGCGAGCACTGGTCCATCTCCGCCAACGCCGTCAATATCGCCAACACACGTTACCTACTCGACACGAGCAACACCTTCGGAGGCACTCACTACATCAATCCCCGGCAAATTTACGGGGAATTGCGGTACCGCTTTCATTTCTGATCATTTTGCGGCGCGAGAGAAGAATCCGAATCGGGCGAAGGCTCAACCAGGTGTTTTCGCTGGGATCGTTTGGCAAATGTTCGGCACCGTCGACGACCCGAGAGAGATTCAGTTAGCATTGAAGCTTTATTTCTAAACAATTCTTATGAAGCACTGGCTTATCGTAATGGCTGCAAGCACTACTTGTGCGTTTGCGCAACTTCCGTATTCCACCTCCATTGAGCCCACGCCCCGAGCGCAGGAGATTTCGATCAATCGCGGCTCCGCCGCTCTATGGCAGAGCCTGAAAAAGCTGCATACACGCGCCAGCCTCATGATGATCACCGCGCATCCAGATGACGAGGATGGTGGCCTCTTGACCTACGAATCGCGGGGTCAGGGCGCGCGCGTGGCGCTTCTAACGCTGAATCGCGGCGAGGGGGGCGCAAACGTGATGTCGCCCGATTACTTCGATGCTTTAGGACTCGTCCGCACCATGGAGTTGCTAAAAGCGGGCGAATACTACGGAGTGAAGCAGTACTGGACCCGAGTAGTGGATTATGGTTTCTCCAAGACAAAGACGGAATCGATCAGCAAGTGGACACATGATCGTGTTCTCTATGATGTCGTTCGCGTTGTACGGATGGACCGGCCGTTGGTAATCACCTCAGTGTTCGTCGGCGGCCCGAGTGACGGCCACGGCAATCATCAGACGGCGGGAGCCATGGCGCAGGAGGTCTTTAAAGCCGCGGGAGATCCGAATATCTTTCCCGATCAGATCAGGGCCGGGCTGAAAGCATGGACTCCGCTGAAAGACTATGCGCTCGTACCATTCAGGATGCGGGGAGATGAGCCGAAGCTCTCCACCAATGTCGAGATCCCGGAGGGAGATTACGACCCCGTGCTCGGGATGTCGTATGTGCAGATTTCGCGCGAAGGACTCGGATTTCAGAAATCTCAGAACGGCGGCGGATCCATACCGAAAGCGGGCGAGGTTCTCAGCCCCTATCACCGCTTTGGATCAAACGTTGAGGTACCGGAGAAAGAATCGAGCTTCTTTGACGGGATCGACACATCGCTGATGGGGATTACGTCGCTCGCGCAGGGTGGCGAGGCAGGGTTCCTGAAGCCAGCTCTGGAAAAGATCAACGCATCAGTAGAGGAGGCCACAAAAGATTTCAGCGCTCCTCATCCGGAAAAGACTGCTCCCGATTTGGCGAATGGCTTAAAAGAAACGATCGCGCTGTTGGAGCAATTGGAAAAGAGCAATCTCTCGGAAGACTCCAAGTACAACCTGCGGCACGAGCTGGGGATCAAGCGCGTTCAGTTCAACAATGCGCTGGCCGAAGCACTGGGTTTATCGCTGAGTGCGACGGTTGCGCCCGCCATCCCGCAGAATCCGCTCATGGAGATGTTTATGGGAGATGCGGAAACCTTCCGGATGGCAATACCGGGCCAGAAGTTCGAAGTGAAAGTACACGTCGTCAACCAGAGCGCGGCTCAGGTGGGACTGGAGAAAACCAGCGTCGCATCGTACATGCAGAAAGAGAGCTGGCCGGTAACCTCGAACGCGGCGGAGAAGCCGAATACTCTCACGGACGATAAGCCGGTAGAGGTGAAATTCTCCGTGACAGTTCCCGCGAATGCGGCGTTCACGCGTCCGTACTTTTCGCGACCCGATATCGAGCAGTCTTATTACGACATTCGCGATGAGCGATTTCTAAATTGGCCGCTGACGCCTTACCCACTGGCGGCCTGGGCGGACTTCTCCTATGAAGGCGCACCGATTAAAATCGGGCAGTATGTGCAAACTATCCAGCGCGTTTCGGGCGAAGGAAGCGTTTACCTTCCGCTAGTGGCGGGTCCGGCGATCAGCGTCGCCATTACGCCGCAAGCGGGCATTGTGCCGCTGACGGAACAGACATTCCCCGTGACGGCAGTAGTTCACAGCAATGTGAAGGGGCCCGCAAAAGGCACCGTCAAGCTCGATTTACCAAATGGCTGGAAAGCTGAACCTGAGACAGCTAACTTTGCAACCTCCGCCGATGGCCAGGACCAATCGGCGACTTTCCAGATCACGCCCGAGAACTTGAGCGAGAAACCCTACAAAATCACCGCGCAGGGCGATTATGACGGCCATCAGTACACGGAAGGATACATCACGACGGGTTATCCGACCTTGACTCCGTACTTCCTTTACAGGCCGGCGACGTACAAGTTGACCGGCGTAGATGTTAAGGTCGCGCCGGATCTAAGAGTTGCATACGTGATGGGCAGCGGCGACGACGTGCCGTCCTCGCTTGAACATCTCGGGATACACGTGACGTTCCTCGGTCCGGCGGACATTGCGACTGGAGACCTAGCGCAGTACGACGTCATTCTGCTGGGTGTTCGCACCTACGCGGTCAGGGAAGATTTGCGAACTTACAATGCCCGGCTTCTCGACTACGTCAAAAATGGCGGCGTGGTGATCGTGCAATACAACGCACCGGAATTCGATCGGAACTACGGGCCGTATCCGTATTCGATGACCTCGGATCCAGAAGAGGTGACAGACGAAGAGTCGAAGGTGCGGATTCTTGAACCTTCGAATCCAATCTTCAATTGGCCCAACAGGATCTCGGAAGCCGATTTCACCGGCTGGGTAGAAGAGCGGGGCTCGAAATGGATGAAGTCCTGGGACTCGCATTATCAGGCACTGCTGGAAGCGCACGATCAGGACCAAGCCCCGCAGGAAGGCGGACTGCTCTATGCGAAGTACGGGAAAGGCATCTACATTTACAACGCATGGGCGTTCTATCGCGAGCTTCCCGAGGGCGTGCCCGGTGCGTACCGGCTGTTCGCGAACATGATCAGCCTGCCGAAGAACCCCCAGCGCTGACCGAAGCCCTGCGGCTGCCCACGCTCAAACAGGGGTGACCGGCCCAAGTGAAACGGAGCGGCCAATCGGCGCATTGAGTGATGCCGATTCGCGGCGTGATGGCAATCGAAAATGTCGGTTTGTTCTTCCAAGCGCGAATAGTGAAGTCGCCCTTATCGAGGCGTTGACCGTACTGCTCGCGAGTAATGGCGAGGGCTTGCGTCAGCTTGCCTGGGCCGTTGGCCAGACCTTTAACCGGTCCGTGCCAATGGCGGCGTTCGTACATGCTCTCGATACCTGAGAGCGGTTCCAGGGCGCGGATCAGGACGCATCCGGGTTCGCCTTCGCGGTCGGCCACGACGTTGAGACATTCATGCATGCCGTAGATGAAGTAAACATAGGCGCGGCCGGGTGGGCCAAAGAGGACTTTGGTCCGCTCCGTTTTGCCGCGCGAGGCGTGAGCGGCCAGATCGTTCAAGCCGAGGTAGGCTTCGGTTTCAACGATCATGCCGGCGGTTTCGCGATGCACGATCACGCAGCCCAGAAGCTCCTTGGCTAATTCGACGGCCGGACGCGCGAAAAAGGCGAGCGACAGCGGCACGGTCGCACGCAGGAGAGCCGACAGAGATTTGTTATTGTCAGACGAAATAAGCTAGAACATTAGCACGGTTTTCTTCATGCGACTCTTCACAGCAATCGATCTACCGGCGGACGTGTTGCTCCGACTGGAACGCCTGCTGACCGCGCTCCGCCCGGAGGCGCTGATCAAGTGGAGCCCACTCGATAACTTGCATATCACGACAAAGTTTATTGGCGAATGGCCGGAACAGCGAATAGACGAACTGCATAGCGCACTGGTAAGCGTTGCGCCGCGCGATCCATTCCCGGTAGAGCTGAAAGATTTAGGTTGGTTCCCAAACGAGCGCTCTCCTCGGGTCTTGTGGGCGGGCGTACACGGCGGTTCGGCGCTGCTGGAACTGGCGCAACGGACGGACGAACGGCTGGCACAGCTCGGGATCGCGCGAGAAGAGCGGCCCTTTTCTCCGCATCTGACGCTGGCGCGAATCAAACATCCAGTCCCGATGGGGCACTTGAGGCAGCGAGTTCGAGAAATGCAAACGGCGACGCTGGGCGCGTTTCCGGTATCGTACTTTTCGCTCTACCGGAGCGAGCCGGGATCGAACGCGAGTATTTACCATAAGCTACGCGACTACCGATTGGAATCGGCGATGGCTGCCTCATAAGATGGCATCGTGAGATCGGCCGAGTTCCTTTCGCTTGCGGTTCCAACGCTGCTGGCGTACCTCATAGGAGGATTGCCGTTCGGTTACTGGTTTGTGCGCATGACGTCGGGCCAGGATATCCGTAACCTGGGCAGCGGCAACATTGGCGCCACGAACGTTCATCGCACAATGGGGAACAAAGCGGGACTGATCGTTCTTCTGCTCGACATTTGCAAAGGTTTCGTTGCCGTCTGGATTGCAGCGATGGCGACGCACGGGAACACGGTTGTGATAGCGCTCGCAATAGGGGCAGTCATGCTGGGACATTGCTACCCCATTTTTTTGCGATTCAAAGGCGGGAAGGCAGTAGCGTGTTTCATTGGCGCCTTCGCCTATGCCGCACCGCTGGCGCTACTGGCCATCGCCGCCTTATTCGCGCTGGTGGTGTTTCTGAGCAAATACGTTTCATTGGGATCGATTCTCGGAGCGTTCGTATTTCCTTTCGTGTATTGGCTGATCTACCGTCCGCCAGATCCGTTATTGGCAGTTTCCGCATTTGCGGCGTTACTGATCATCTATCGGCATCGAGCAAATATCGCCCGACTGCGATCCGGGACGGAGAATGTTTTTTGAGGCCGCTCGCGGTATTGGGCGCGGGAAGCTGGGGCACCGCACTCGCAATTGCTTTGGCACCGCGTTTCGAAGAGATCCGCTTATGGGCACGAGCGACGGATCGCGCAGAAGATATCCGCGAACTGCGCGAGAACCGGCCGTACCTGCCTGGTTTCCGCTTGCCGGACCATTGCACGGTATCGGCGGATTTGGGAACCACTCTCGCCGATGCCGGAATTGTTCTCTGCGCGGTTCCATCTTCCCATCTGCGGAACGTATCCGAGAGAGCGAAACCGTATGTGCCGGCAAAAGGGACGATCGTAAGCGCCACGAAAGGCGTGGAACAAGGAACGCTCAAGCGCATGTCGCAGATTCTGGCGGAGACACTTGGAAATTCGCATATTGCCGTCCTGTCGGGCCCCACTTTCGCAAAAGAAGTAGCAGCAGGCGAACCGGCCGCGGTAGTGATTGCCTCGCAAGACATCACAATTGCAGAGCAAATTCAGCATGCATTCGCGACATCGACGCTCCGGCTGTACGCCAGCGGAGATGTGGTTGGGGTGGAATTAGGCGCGGCGCTGAAGAATGTAATCGCAATTGGCGCCGGCATCTGCCGCGGACTGGGCTTGGGCAGTAACAGCGTCGCTGCGCTGATTACCCGCGGGCTGGCCGAAATCAGACGACTCTCGGTGGCGATGGGCGGCGAACCGCGAACCTTAAGCGGACTTGCCGGATTGGGCGATCTGGTGCTGACGGCGACGGGCGATCTTTCCCGCAACCGATATGTCGGCGTGCAACTCGGGCAAGGCCGCAAGCTGGGCGAGATCCTGGCAGGGATGACGATGATTGCGGAAGGCGTTTCCACATGCCGCGGCGCGCACGAACTCGGAATCGAGCGAGGAATCGACCTTCCGATTATCAGCCAGATGAACGAAGTACTCTACCACGGGAAGGATCCGCGTCAGGCGATTCGCGATTTGATGGAGCGGCCTCTTACGAGCGAGTAGATGCGTCGATATACATGAAGTATCCGATCATCGTTTTGGCATCGATGATCTTCCCTGCACGGATCATTTCTCCCATTTCGTGCCGAGAGAACCAGCGGATCTCGATACGCTCGTCTTCCATCGGCTCCTGCTTGCCTTCCGTCAGTTCTTGCGCCAAGAATATATTCATTTTCTCGGCGACGTAACCGGGGCTGGCCCAGAATTCGGCTAAGTTGCTCCAGGCTTTGGCCTCATAACCGGTCTCTTCGCGTAACTCGCGTTTGGCGGCTTCGAGAGGGGACTCGCCCGGATCGAGGCGGCCGGCGGGCAGCTCCCAAAGATACTGCTCGGCGGGCAGCCGGAACTGCTTAACAAGGAGAATGCGGCTGTTATGATCGACGGCCATCATGACGGCGGAACCGGGATGGCGCACGATAGAGCGATGGATCTCGAAACCATCAGGATCATGCGCCACTTCGTCGACGATAGTAAAGAGTTTATTTTTGAGGACTTCGCGCGAGGAGATGATCTGCATATGACTCTACGGTACGATCTGGACCTAGCGTGACAACGATTAGTCCGTTTGCGCCGAGGCCAGTAAAGAGCCCAGTGATGTTCCAGAGTTGGGAATGGCTGACGTTCTTGCATTGGCGTTACGAGGCGGAAGTGATTCGGAGACTGCTGCCGGGTACGTTGACGCTCGATACGTTCGATGGAGTGGCGTGGGTCGGTCTGACGCCTTTCCTCCTGACAAAGCTGCGGGCGCCGCTTGCGCCGGCTGTACCGTGGCTGTCGCGATTCCCTGAAACAAACGTCAGGACGTATGTGCGCGGACCAAATGGCGAACCTGGAGTATGGTTCTTCACCTTGGAATGCGCTCGCCTAGCTGGTGTGGTGGGTGCACGCGCGAGCTTTCGATTGCCGTACCGATGGGCGCGGATGAGCGTGAGGCCGAGTGACAGGCTTATCGAATACCGCAGCGACAGATATCGATTGTTCGGACAGGGACACACGAATATCGCGATTGAGCCGGGCGGACCGATGCAACCACAGGATCTCGACAATTTCCTGACGGCGCGGTTCCGGCTTTATACGGTGGCTGGGAAGCGGCTGGGGTTTGCAGACATCGAGCACGCGCCCTGGCCGCTGCAGCGAGCGCGGCTTGTGAAGTTGGAGCAGGACCTGATTGAACACTCGAGCGTACCGCGGCCGGAGGGGGAGCCTGTGGTTCATTACTCGCGGAATGTCGATGTTCGAATCGGGCGTATCCAGTGGTCAGGCTAGACCGGCTCCATCGTCGTGCTGGTCTGGAACCGGTTCCGTACTGTCTGTGGTGGGCGGAGGCGGTTGGCCCCGCTCCCGGTTGAGCTCACGCCCGAGATCCGCGACTACTTCGCCATATCGACCGGAATGGAGCTGCTCGTCGAGGCGGCGGACTGCCAGACCGACGATATCGCGGTGGTGCAGCCGGCCGCCCACGCCGGGGCGATCCGCGAGCTCCGTCCAGAGCCTGTGAACGAGATCGATGTCATTAGGCCAGAGGCGAGGCTGGTGAGGACCGAGCGAATAGAAGATGGGAGGCTCGTTTTCAGGAAAAATCTCCAGCACAAGGGCGGGGCGCGGTGAAGGAAGCTGCTCCCAGGCGAGGCCTACCAGACGGGCGTGCTCATCCATCGATAGGTTGGGCGAGAGGTGAGTGACGATGCGGGACGAGCCGAGCTGGGAGGCGGCCCCGATGAGGGCGGAGGCTTCATCTTTGCCTGGCATGGTGAGGAGCTCGACGTGTTTGCCGGCCTTTTCGGCGACAGTGACCACTTTGCTGAACAGCTCAATTTCGCGGCGGCCACAGATCTGATCGGCAGTCAAGCGAAATTCGCCCGAGCCCAAGAACCCGATGTGGTGCACGACTACGACGACGACGTCCTGCTTCTCGGGTTTAACGTCGCTGCAGTATGGCTTGGAGATGTTCGAGATGGCAGGGGTCATTCGCTTCGACGAGGATGCTGCCCGGGCGCACTTTTACGCCTTGGATGGAAGCGTCTGCCTGTTCCTCAAGCCGGAACTTTTCATGATCGGCCGCGGTTTGCTCGCGTTTTCGATGATTGTGACGCTCGGACAACGAGAAAGCGATGAAGAAGCCGACGGTGAAGATGGAACCGGAGATGGTAGCAGTCTTCTTGGTGACGACGTTCACGAGGGCGAGGGTGAAGAGAGCGACGGTGATGGCAATGAGACCGAAAGGAATCTCGGCGTTGCCGATACGGAAGTTGAAGGGCACCTTCCATTCGCGGGCCTCAGGGCGTTTATAGCGGAGAACGAGAACGGCGAGGGCCTTCATGGCGAAGCTCCAGATGACGCCGAAGGCATATGCCTCGCCAAGGGTAACCACGTTGCCGCGGCTCAGCACGATAGTAAGGATTTGAAGAATGACGATGAGATTGATGATGCGGCTGGTGGTCCCATATTTGCGGTGGGGAGCGCGGAACCAATCGGGAAGGACGCCGTCTTCAGCGACACGGTTCAGAACGCCATTGGAGCCGATAATGGCAGTGTTGGCAGCACCAGACAAGATCAGAACTCCGACGAGCACGACGAAACCGTGGAACAGGAGCTTTAGGGCGGTAGGTCCGACCAGGAACATGGAGAGGCCGCCGATCAAGTTATCGAGATACTTTGGCCGCTCCGAATCCGGGATCAGCATCACGGAAAGGAAGGAGACTCCGGCGGTAAAGATCAGGCTATAGACGATCACGACCATGCCGGTCTTTTTCAGATTCTTGAGCTTCGGCGCTTCCATTTCGCGATAGACCTGAGCGAGTGTTTCGAAGCCGCTCATGGCGAGCAATGAATGACCCAGGCCAATGAGGACCGCGAGGGCGGTGATGGAGGGCGCGAGAGTACCTTGCAGCCAACCGAGCGCGCCAGGTCCGTATTGTAGGTTCGCCTTGGTGGGCAAAGGAACGGTCTGGAAACCTTTAGTCGCCATGGTGATGCCGCACCAGACGATCAACATCACCACCATTACAGTGGTGATCTGCATGATCCGCAGAGCCTTATCGCTGGATTCGTGAATGCCGATGATGTTCTGGCGCCAGAAATAGACGGTAGCCACGAGAGCGAAAGCACCCGCAAGGAAGGGAGGGGAGACGTGCAAGGGGGACTGGGCGTACTGGGCGATTTCATTGACGAGGCCAGCGAGATACAGCCCGGCACTGACGACGCTGATGGGCCCGGTGAGGACGTAATCGAACATGAGCGCCGAGACCGAGAACTTGGCAAGGGTAGCGCCCATGGCTTCGTGCACGACCTTATATACGCCGCCGCGCACGAACATGCTGGAGCTTTCGACGTAAATTGCGCGGATGGCAAAGCCGAACAGCATTATGGCCAGGATGAACCAGGGCCCAGATTTGCCGATGGCGGTTTCAGCGATGCCGCCTACGTAGTAGGCCGAGGACGCGAGATCACTGAGAACAATCGCCGAAGCACGCCAGAACGAGATAAACGACAGCATGACTGTCGTGGCGACCACAACTTTCGTCTTCGTCGATAAAGCAGAGGCCGCGGCGGGCGTGTTCGGATGAGAAGTATCCGTTTCCTGAAGCAAGCGTTTACTTTTCTATACTCCCGACTACCTATTAAACCAGCATGGAGGGTTCAAGGGCTAGAAGGCACGAGTCCGGCTCAGTTTCAAAGTTGTGTATGGGATGGAAGGGCGCCGTGGCCGTGGAAAGGAAATGTTCGAGAGTTGTTCTAGTGGTCTGTATTTTTGCGGGCTGCTTCTTTCCAACCCTCGTGAGCATCATGCGCGGCTTTATCCAGCTTGCGACTGATTACATGAGTGGCCTTGTCCGCCTCGACCGCGACCTTGTGCGCGGCTTGCCCGACCTTCCCAGCAGGCGTGTTTGCATCTCTGTGGCGCTCTTCTTGCGGCTCGTGGGAACCGCACGAACTCAACGCGAGTGAACCTGCAAGGATAAAGGTTGTAGACCAGCGGAAGTGCACATTCATTAGAGGCGTGGATCATCCCCGAAGTGACCTCCGCAAGCGCAGGAGACGACCCTATTTTTTTGCATCGAGCTGTCGATTTCGCCAATCCTGGTTCGATGTGTAGGCAGAAGGACAACAAAGAGAGGTCATCATGAAATTCGTAAGCATCTATAAGAGTCCGGAAACGGGCGTTCTTCCTTCCCAGGAAAAAATGGCCACAATGGGCAAGCTAATCGAGGACTGGACGAAAGCCGGCGTCCTGCTTGGAGCCGAGGGCTGCATGCCGAGCGCGAGCGGTGCGCGGATTCGCCTCTCCAACGGCAAGGTGACTGTGACGGATGGGCCTTTTGCCGAATCGAAGGAGGTGATTGGCGGCCTCGCCCTCCTTCAGGCGAACTCGAAGGAGGAGGCTATCCAGTTGATTAAAGAATTCCTCGACGTAGCTGGCGACGGTGAGTGCGAGCTTCGCCAAGTATTCGAGGCCGACCAGAATATGAACGCTTAGAACGGGTCGAATTTGGTTTAGGCCGGGTAACCGCCTTCGTAACCGGGTTCGGCTATGGTTGCGAACTCGCCGTACACGTATGGATGGTCGAACCAGCCGTCGCCGGTGATGGTGTCGCAAGGGTCGTCATCAGCGAAGCTGTCTCCGGAAAAATCGGCGAATGCATCGGAACCGAAAACATCCCAGGACTTGTCATCTGGCCATGCCTGGCCGGCTCTGGCGAACGCTTCCTCGAATCCGGTACTAGCATCGCTTTGCGGCGGCACCAGCATGCCAGTGGTTCTGGAGTCTAATCCGCGTTCTTTGTTGGGACGGATACCCACGTGCTTGTGTTTTAGCTTGGCGGTTGCGATGGCCGTGATGGCCGCTATACGCTCAGGCTCGGGAAGAATCTTTGGCGCTGCGTTTATCATTATGCGCCGATTGGAGCATGGCGCGGCTTCGTACCCTAGCTGTGGCGACTCCTTGATAGCGTGCAGCGGGCGAAAATAAATCTGCGGCTGTTGTGACCCGGTCGAACGGATCAGTTACAGGCTTCTTCACTGACACTCTCGGCCATGTAGGAGCTGCGAACAAAGGGACCGCTAAAAACCATCTTGAATCCGATGGACAGGCCGAAATCGCGATAGGAATCGAATTGACGCGGGGTAACGTATTCCGCGACTGGGAGATTGCGGCGCGTGGGTTGGAGATATTGTCCGATGGTGGCGACGTCCACCTGCGCGCTCAGAACGTCGCGCAAGAGCCGATGAACCTCGTCCGGTGATTCGCCGAGACCGACCATTAGACCGGACTTGGTGAGGATGTCGGGCCGGGAACGTTTTGCGAAATCGAGAACGCGCAGGGACTGTTCATAATTCGCCTGCGGCCGGACGCGACGATAGAGGCGCCGGATGGTTTCCATGTTGTGGTTAAAAACGTGCGGCGCGGCATCGAGCACGCGGTCAACGGAAACGAAATCGCCGCAAAAATCGGGAGTAAGCACTTCGACACGGGCTTGCGGGAGCGCGGTTCGCACCTGGCGCACGGTTTCGGCGAAATGGCGCGAGCCGCCGTCGGGCAAATCGTCTCGATTGACAGAGGTGATGACCACGTAACGCAGGTTCAGTGCAGCAGCCATTTCGGCTACCTGGCGGGGCTCGCCGGGATCGAGCGAAAACTCCCGCTTAGCGGGAGAACCTTTAGGGACGGAACAAAAACCGCAGCCGCGGGTACACAAATTCCCGAGGATCATGAAGGTAGCGGCACCGCGCTGGAAGCACTCGTGAATGTTAGGGCAGTGAGCGGATTCACAAACGGTATGTAAGCGCCGCGCGCGGAGCTGCGTTTTGAGGTGATGAACAGCTTCGAAATGGGTGCTGCCTTTGCGAAGCCATTCGGGAAGGCGGGTGTGCGGTAAGACCGCTGCCGGTTCTATGTGAATGAGGTTGGGGTTCACGAAACTTACATTTTTGCATTGCAGGGGTATATCCCAGGACTGCCGAGTTCCAAGCCGCCATAATCGTACTAGGCCCTAGTACTGGTTTGCAGCGGATACTTTGTTTGGCTGTCGATGTCTAATGTGTTAAAAGCGATTTCGCTTCGTTTTCAGACGGTTACGGTTCGGCCGAAGAGAACTCTTCCGGCGCATTTCGGCTTAGAATAGAGAAGCGGAGAAGCGCGCCATTCCGGGCGACAGATGCCGGAAACGAATTTCCATAGAAATTCCTCGAATGTAGCGATCCCTAGATGAAACAAGTAGCTCTTTTTTTCGTCACCTGTGCCGTTCTGCTCAATGCGAGGCAGGCGGTTGTTTCGAATCCTGCGAACGCGGACCCGCAATCGAATCTGCCAATGCAGAAGGTTGGGCCGGGCGACTTACTTTCGGTCTCGGTGGCGGATTGCCCGGAACTGACGCGAAATTTCCGGGTGACGAATGAGGGAATTCTTCAGCTACCGCTGTTGAAGGAAAAGATTGAGGCGAGCGGTAAATATCCGGAGCAGATCGAAGATGAGATCACGCAGGCGCTGGTGAAAGATGAATTGCTGGTTCGGCCGGTGGTATCAGTTTCGGTGGCGGAATACCGGAGCATTCCGGTGAGCGTGATGGGCGCGGTACGGCATCCGCTCACGTTTCAGGCGGTCGGAGATGTGAGACTGCTGGACGCCTTGGCGCGGGCCGAAGGATTGAGCCAGGACGCGGGAGCGGAGATTCTGGTGAGCCGGCCTCCTTCAGCGGGAAGTGGAGGCAGCGGCTTGCTCGAGCGGATTCCGGTGAAAGGCTTGCTCGACGAGGCGAGTCCCGCACTGAACGTGCGGCTGTATGGAGGCGAAGAAATTCGAGTCCCGGTCGCAGGGCGGGTCTACGTGGTAGGGAGCGTGAAGCGGTCGGGCGCATTTCCGATTCAAGATGACTCCGCGACAACGGTTTTGAAGGCGATCGCGCTATCGGAGGGATTGGCGCCGTACTCCTCCAAGAGAGCCTTCATATTCCGGCGTGAGGGCGCCGCGGGGAACAAGAGCGAGATACCCGTCGCTTTGGATAAGATCATGCAGCGCAAGTCGCCGGATGTAACGCTTGAGGCAAACGATATTCTGTACATCCCGGACAGCCGGGGGAGGCGAGTTACGGCCGAAACCCTACAGACCCTCACCGGTTTCGGAATTTCGACCGCATCGGGGATGCTGATTTGGAAATAGATCGGGAGCAAAGCGCGAGTTCCGCATGAAGCAACTTGACCGGCCAGCGTCCGATCTGGTGGACACGCGGCGGCTTGCGCAGTACGTTCCGCCACCACCCTATTCAGAATTCGAACCCGCGCATCCGAAGGTCTCGCCGACTCACTACCTGCTGGTAGTATTCCGGCAAAAATGGAAAATCCTGATGTTCGTCGCCACGTGCATGCTGGCGACGTATCTGGTTTGCTCCCGCCTGACGCCGATTTACGAAGCGACGACCAAGGTGGACGTCGACCGGCGCGTTCCAGTTGGAGTGGTAGGCCAGGAAGCCAGCCAAGGAACTCTGGCGGGCGACGATGCCGACGCGTTCATGGCAACGCAGATGGAGTTGATTCAATCGGACTCAGTGCTGCGGCCAGTGGCGGAACGTTTCAACTTGCTCTCGCGGGAGAGCCAGCTATCGAAGCTGGGGAGCGAGCGGGCACGGAAGAAAGTGGACGCGCCGGTATATCTTAACCAGCTGAGAGTCACGCGGCCCGTTAATACCTACATCTTGAATATCAGCTATCGCTCGGCGGATCCGCAGCTTGCGGCAGATGTAGCGAACGCGATCGCGCAATCGTACCTGGAGCACACTTTCGAGATCCGAGTCAGATCTTCCCAAGCACTGTCGGTCTTCATGGAGAAGCAGCTCGATTCACTAAAGGCAAAGATGGAGCGCTCGGGTATGGCGCTGGCGAAATTCGATCAGCAGCTAGGCGTTATCAATCCGGAGCAGAAGACGGACATTTTATCGGCGCGGCTGCTGCAATTGAACACGGAGTACACGAATGCGCAAGCAGACCGCGTTCGAAAGGAAGCGGCTTACAACGGCATGCAGAGCGGGACGGCAGCGGCGGCTGAAGTGTCGAACCAGGGCGAGGAACTGAACCGGCTGCAAGACCGGCTGAACGAGGCGAAGCAGCATCTTGCGGATGTGGGATCGATCTACGGTCCGGCGCACCAGGAGTACAGGAAGGCCGCGAACGACTTGACGGAAGTGCAGCGGCAGTTCGATGAGATGAAGCGCAACGTGGGACAGCGGGTGCAGACGGATTATGCCGAGGCCGTAAACCGCGAGCAGATGCTGCAGAAGGCGGTGGCGCAGACCAAGGCTGAATACGACGAATTGAACACGCGATCTTTCCAATATCAGCAACTCAAGCGGGATGCGGATGCGGATAAGGCTCTGTACAGCGATCTGGAACGGCGGATTTCGGAAGCGGGCATAAATGCGGGATTTCAGAACACGGCGATTCGCATTGCGGACGAAGCGCGTCCGCCGGATGCTCCAGTGTTTCCGAGGAGAAACCTCAATCTTTTGCTGGCGTTCGTCATTTCATCGGTGATTGCGATCAGCGTTGCGATTCTGGCAGATGTGCTGGACAACACGATTCGCGATCCGGAGCAGGCAGGGCGGGCACTCGAGACGAGCGTTTTGGGAACGCTGCCGACGGTAAAGGAAATGAGGCGGTTGATCAGTCCTGTGTCGCAAGCGATCGCCGCGACCAGCGAGGCGGGGGGCGGCAACGGGGGAAATCCGGGGAACGGCCGCGGTCTGGTGAGGTACGGAGGAAACGGTAATGGAGAGCCGGAGAGCGACGGGAAAGGTAAGCGGAAGGCGGGATACGGATACGGGTCGTACGACGGGATCGGCTCCTACGAAGAAGCGATTCGTACACTTCGGCATTCGATTCTGTTGCCGGATTTCGATCGGGACGTCAAGTCGCTGCTGATCACGAGCGCAGCGCCAGGAGAAGGCAAATCGACGGCGATTATTCATCTCGCGATCGCGCACGCCGAGCAGGGGAAGCAGACGCTGATCATTGATGCCGATTTGCGGCGGCCGAGTATCCATAAAAAGCTCAACCTTAACGGAGCGGTGGGACTTTCGAACGTTCTGCTGGGCGAACTGAGCTGGAAGGATGCGCTGGTGCGCACCGAGCATTGGCCGGAGTTGGCGATATTACCAGCGGGAACCGCGTCCCGGCGCGCGTCGGACCTGGTTGGGTCGATGATGATCGACATCCTGGACGAAGCAGCGAAAGAATACGATCTGGTGTTTGTGGACGCTCCCCCGCTGCTAGGCTTTGCCGAGGCAATGCAGGTCGCGACGGCGGTGGATGGCGTGGTGGTGATGGCGCGGGCGGGCCAGACCAGCAAGAAGGCGGTGGCAACAGTTCTGGCAACGCTGAACCGGCTACGCGCGAACGTAATCGGGCTGGTGCTGAACGAAGTAGACAAGCATTCGACGCACGGTTACTACTACTACAACGATTACCGGAAGTATTATGCCGAGTCGAGGCGCGCATAGTGAACTGTCCCGGCGATTCCGCTGCTGGCAAGATTCATGGGTCGCTAACGCTTCCGGCTCAGATTCGCGATCAAGGGTTTAGGGATTTTTTCGCGCGCAACCGCCGGGGATGACCGGGTGAACGCGCCGGAATCCGGACCACGCTGGATCTGGGCCCAGCTCAAGAGCCGAGTTTCGCTGGTCCACGACATGGCGGCGGTGTACGGCATTCACTTCGCCAACCAGGCGTTGCCATTGATCACGGTGCCGTATCTTTCGCGCGTGTTAGGCCCGGCGGAGTGGGGCCTGGTAGCGATGGCACAATCGTTTGCCATGTACGGAAACCTGGTTGTCGATTACGGATTCGCCTATTCCGCAACGAGAGAAATTGCGCGGTCTACCGACAAGGCCGAAGTGGAAAAGATCATAGCGGGAGTGAGCGGCGCCAAGATCATCCTGGGCGTTCTGGCGCTATTAGCGGCTTGGCTGGCCTACGAGGTGGTACCGCTCTTTCACCGGCATCCAGTGTTGCTGTGGACGGCGACCATTTCAGAAGTGATCAAGGCGTTCCTGCCGGTTTACTACTTTTACGGAATCAAGCGAGTGTCGCTCGCCTCTATTCTCGATATTTCCGCACGGATAGCAGCGGCAGCGGGAATTTTCCTCTTCGTACACAGGCCGGAAGATGCGTGGAAGATTTTCGCTCTAACGGGCGTGACCTCAATCGTGATTTTCTTCATCGGCCATGGAATGATGTTTACCCGCCACAGACCGGGATGGCCCCGAATCCGCGAAGGAATCCAGATGCTGCGGGAAGGCTGGGCAATGTTTTTGTTTCGTAGTGCCCACACCATCTATTCGCTCGGGAACGCGTTTATCTTAGGACTGTTCGCTGCGCCGCAGGTGGTGGGCTATTACGCGGGCGCGGAAAAGATAAACACGGCGGCGGTCGGGCTGCTGGCTCCGTTTACGGTAGTGCTGTATCCACGGGCGGCGGCACTGGCGAAAAACTCTCTTTCGAAAGCGGCGCGGGTGACTACGATTTCGATGTATATCATCGGGGCGCTGAGTATTGGGCTGACGCTGATCATGTGGTTCGGAGCAGGGCTGATCATTCCGATCATTTTGGGCCACGGATTCGCTCCGTCGGAAGGTGTATTGAAGATTCTGAGCGTGCGGGCGCCGATGATCGCGTGGACAAACGTGCTCGGATTCCAATGGCTGCTGGTGCTAGGACTGGAACGGCAGTTTCAGAAGGTCACGGTGGCGGCGTTGATACTGAATACGCTGCTGGCAACCGTGCTAGCCCCGAGATTCAGCTACAACGGAATGGCATGGGCGGTAGTGACATCGCAACTAGTGGCGGCACTTGGTATCTATATCGTTCTGCAGAGGCGCGGCCTGAACCCATTCCGGATGCGTTCCGGCGAGGCTTATGCTTGAGACGAGTGTGACGTCGAGCAGCATACAGCCGATTGCGGGCAGCAACAGCGACATGCCGTCGTGCTCTGTCCTGGTCGTTTCATGCGACTTCTACTCAGACCTGTGGCGGCCGTTCTTTACGCTTTTTTGGCGGTATTGGCCAGACTGTCCTTTCAAGGTGTACCTGGGAACGAATTCGGCGCGCTATGAAGACGCACGAGTGTTAACGCTGAATGCGGGCCGGGATGAATCGTGGAGTAAAAATCTGCGATTTTTTCTGAATCAGCTGGATACGAAATATGTTCTGCTGCTACTCGAAGATTTTCTATTAACCGAGCGGGCGCCGACATGGACGGTGGTGGAGCATTTGCGGACGCTGGAAGCGCTGGGCGGGACGGTAATGCGACTGTTTCCGAATCCACCGCCGGAAACGCGATTGAAAGGTCACCCAGCTATAGGGGTCATTCACCGACTGGCGCGATTCCGAGTATCGGCACAAGCGGCGATTTGGAACCGCACCGGTTTGTCGATGTTGATCCGGGATGAAGAAAGCGCGTGGGATTTTGAGCTGCGAGGAACTCTGAGAAGCAGGAGCATTGGGGAGGGGTTTTACTCGGCTTTAAAACCGGTGCTCCGTTATTTGCACTCGGTGGAGCAGGGGAGATGGTTCTGGTATCCGGCGCTGCGGTTTCAGAGAGCGGCAATCGGGTGTGATTTCGAAGCGCGGAAGGTAATGCCGGTATGGGAGGCTGCAAAGAAAGCAACGAACCGGTTCCGGAACCGATTGCTGCATAGAGCGCGCGGACTCGGCCTACGCACGTCGGACTGGCTGGGACGAGGCAGGAATCTTGGGAACGGGACGGGTGCGAACGAATGGCGCGGTTAGTTTTTCTGACTAATTTCATTCCGCCCTATATAAAGCCCGTGCTCGAGACTCTGGCGCGGCGTCACGGCCAGCTTCGTGTGCTGCTATCGACGCCTATGGAGGCAAATCGATCCTGGCAACTGGATTGGGGCGGCCTGGACGTGGTGGTGCAAAAAACAGTGACGGTCGCGGGAAAATGGCGGCATCCGAGAGGATTTAGAGAAGCTACGGAGGTTCATTTCCCGTACGACACGGTTGCGCAGTTGAGAAAGTACTCGCCCCAGGTGGTGATTTCGACAGAGATGGGTTTCCGAACAATAGCGGCGATCCTGTACACGAAATTTCATCGTCAAGCCAAAGTCATCGTCTGGACGGAAGTGAACGAATCTACGGAACGCGGGCGAGGAACGGCTCGTAAGTTCATACGGAAGTGGATCGCGAAACAGGCGCATGGGTTTCTGGCCCTCGGCACTAACGGCGCGCGTTACGTGGAACACCTAGGAGTGGATCGCAAGCGGATCTTCAAGCTGCTGTACGCGACAGATGTGAGACGCTTCGAAGCAGCAAAACCAGAGCGAGGCGCTGAGGCGGCGAAACGGCTGTTGTACGTGGGCCAGATCATCGAACGGAAAGGGCTCACGCACTTTCTGGCGGCACTTAGCCGCTGGGCGGGGAACCATGCGGAAGAGAGAGTAGAACTGCTTATCGCGGGAGACGGGCGGCTGCGCCCGGCGCTTGAGGCGATGAAGTTACCGGATAATTTACGTTGTTCATTTCTGGGCAACGTAACTTACGAGGAACTTTCCAGTGTTTATGCCGAAGCGGGCATCTTTGTTTTCCCAACGCTAGCGGACACCTGGGGCGTGGTGATAAACGAAGCGATGGCGGCAGGTTTACCGGTGCTGGGCAGCGTGTACAGTCAGGCCGTTCAAGAGATGGTGGCGGACGGCGTGAGCGGATGGACGTTCCATCCGGACCGTGTGGAGGAGATGTACGGAGCGACCGACCGAGCGATGTCCAGTTCCGGGGCGAAGCTAGATCAGATGCGCGGGCGCGCGCGGGATAGAGCGTTGGAACTGACGCCGGAGCATGTTGCGGATCTGATTGAGGCGGCGATTCGCGCGTGTCTGGCGGATTCAGTCAAGAGCGAGGGCGCTAACGAGGCGGCCGCACAATCTGTATGAACCTGCTCCTGATCCCGATCATTCTCTACGCCATTTTGTTCATCATAGCGGTGTTCGCTCCGCTGCGCTGGAGTCTGATTGCGTACCTGGTTCTATCGACGATCGACCTAGGAACGCCAACCGCGAGATCGAGTATCGGAGCATTCAATGTGGCGAAAGGGATGATTCTGCCGGTGTATCTTCTCTGGCGTCTGAGAGATCAGGCCGGGCATTCGAAGATCGTTATGGCTCCGATTGCCTGGTGCGGACTGGTGGTGTACGCAGGAATAGCGGCGTCGTGGTCGCTGTACCCGATGTTCGCGATCAAGCTGGTCGGGCACATGCTTGGCTCATTCATTATTTGCCTGGTGTTTTTGAGAGCGACGAAAGCGGGCTACGTTAACCTTGCAACGGTGCTGCCCGTGGCCATAGGCGCCCTGGCAATGGCCACTGTCAAGACCACGTTCATGCCATGGTTCGGGGGAGAACCGGACAGATTTACGGCCTTCGCCTCGGCGCAATCTTTTGCGGCCTTTCTGACGGCGCTATACTGCGTGGCACTGTGCGCGACATCGCTGCGATCGGGAATCAGAATTGCACTGTGCATAGCCCTGGCGAGCGCAGTTGTCTTCGATGGGAGCAGGATCTACATATTAGGAATAACAGTTGCCACCCTGTTATCCCTGCTGATTTCCAAGGCGGAGACATGGATCAAGATCTATTCGTTCGCGTTCACGATCATCATCATTGCGGTGGTGGTCGCGGAGGGTGACACGGTGATGCGGATGATCGCAAGCAAAGCGAAATCGAACCGTATTGCGAATGCGATCACGGCCGGGTATGAGGGAGACGCCAAGAGTACGGGACTGGGCACATACCGGCTGAGACGCGAACTGGATTCGCGCGCTATGGACGCGCTACGGCAATCGCACGCGGAGCAGATCCTGTTTGGACATGGAACGAGCGACGCGATCACAATAGTCGGCGGGCTGGCGCGCGCACCGGATCCTAACCGCTGTTTGCATGATGAGTGGCTGCGCGTAATCTATGAATGGGGATTGGTGGGATTGATCTTGTGGCTGAGCTTCTTCAGCTCAGTAGCCGTTTATGCGGTGCGCGGATACCGAATCGATCCACTCGGCTATTCTAAGCCGCTGCTCATCTATCTGCCGGCTTTCATGCTGGGGCTGACGGGCGAGAACATTATTGCGGGCGCAGGCAACGACGTGAGCGTAGGCTTTCTACTGCTGATTGCGTTTGCCAGTATTTCGCATCGCATTTACGCAAGGAGAATGGCGGCACGGGCTTTTGCGCCATCGGCTCCGGTAATATCGCCACAGCTGGCCGGGTTGCGAAGACGAGAGCAGCGGCGGCGCGAGATGTGGCCCAGACCACCAGTGGAAGACTCTACTTCTTAGCGGCCTCCGACCGCAAGATGCAAAAACTCTTCCGGCGGGCGCGGCTCAGAAAGAGTGCCCGAGAATTTGCAAGACAAAGGCGAATGAAGGTCCTCCAAGTTCACAACTTCTATCAACAACCAGGCGGCGAGGACAGCGTATACGCGGCGGAATTCGATCTGCTAAAGGCGCATGGCCATAATGTGCGGCAGTATTCCGTTCATAACGATGCGATCAAGGACATGCCCGGGATTCAAGTCGCATGGCGGACTATCTGGAACCAGGAAAGTTATCGCGAGATCAGGCAGAGGATCCGAGAACAGTCACCGGATGTGATCCACGCGCACAACACTTTTCCACTTATTTCTCCGGCACTTTACTATGCAGCGGAGGCTGAATGCGTTCCAGTGGTACAGACGCTGCACAACTATCGCCTCATCTGCCCGGCGGCCACGCTGTTTCGAGACGGTCACGTTTGCGAAGACTGCGTACATACTGCCGCGCCGTATAAGGCGGTCTGGCACGCCTGCTATCACGAGAGCAAGCTGGGGACGGGGGCGGTTGCCACGATGCTGGCTACTCACAGAATCGCGGGGACGTGGCGGACAAAAGTAAACGCGTTCATCGCTCTGACCGAGTTTGCGAAAAACAAGTTGGTGGAGGGCGGCTTGCCCGGGGGCCGGATCTTTGTGAAACCAAATTTTCTCGGCAGCGATCCGGGCGCAGGCAGTGGGAGCGGAGGGTATGCGCTGTTTGTGGGGCGGCTTTCACCGGAGAAGGGGCTGGGCACCCTACTGCACGCCTGGGAAAGGCTGCGCGAATTCCCGCTCAAGATCGCAGGCGATGGACCATTGACTGAATTTGTTCAGCGGCGAGCGATGGAATTACCGAATGTGGAGTATGTGGGCAGGCGAGAACCTAACGAAATACTTCAATTGATGCAAGACGCAACCGTACTGGTGTTTCCTTCGGAGTGGTATGAAGGCTTGCCGATGACGATTATTGAGTCGCTCGCATGTGGAACACCGGTACTGACATCCCGGCTGGGATCAATGATCGAGTTGATACGAAGCGGGGAAACGGGATATCACTTCGAAACTGGGGACGCGGAGCATCTGGCCACTCTGGCATCGCGAGTTTTCCGTCAGCAGAGCGACATGAAACCGCTGCGGGAGCGAGCGAGGAAGTTTTATGAGGAAAACTTCACGCCGGATAGAAATTACCAGATGCTCCTGAATATTTACGAGCGTGCATTGAGCGGCAAGAGCCAGTTATCCTGAGGGTGATCCGGCAATCCCACCCGCGCGCAATCAGGACAATTGCCAGGTAAATAGTACTACAGCGGTGAAACAAATCCCGCGTCCGGGCCTCCAATGATTGTTCCTCGCATGGGTCTTCGTGAGCTGGAAGTTGACGCTTAATGGCAACACTAGGAGTTAGTTCCCGATGAGCGCCGCCGCCGCCGAGCCTATTGTAGTAATGCCGGAAATCCGGCAGCGCTCCTGGGCAAGTATCGCGATCGTATCGGTCGATATCCTGGCGCTCGAGTTGGCCCTGCTTCTGGGATGCATCGTTCGGTTTCTTTTTCATTCTGTATTTCCGATCGGCCTGAATGCGCCCCAGTACCAGGGACTGGCATTGGGAGTACTAACGCTTCCGCTAGCCTATGCGTGGGTGGGAGTGTATCCGGGTTATGGAGTGGGAGCCGTGCAGCGGATTCGCGCCCGCGTATACGCGACTCTGACTGTTTTCGCCGTGCTGCTGATATGGAACTATGCTTTCCACGACCGGCAATGGTCCCGCGGAGTGCTTGTGCTGACAATGCTTTTTGCTCTGGCGCTTATTCCAGCGGTAGAAGCACCCGTGCGGAAGATGATGATCGAGCGGGGCATCTGTGGAGTACCGGTAATTATCCTGGGTGCTGGCCGGACAGGGGCGTCGGTCGTGCGAACTTTGAAAAAAGAATGCGACCTAGGGTTTGTGCCAGTCGGCATTCTTGATGATGACCCCCGAAAGTGGGGCACAGAGATCGAGGAAGTTCCGATTATTGGACCCTTGTCGATGTCGGAAGCGATCTCGGCGAGGGCGAAAACGGCAATCATCGCCATGCCAGGGCTCAACCGTACGCGACTGGCGACCCTAGTCCATAAATTGACATTCCCGAATGTCATTGTTGTACCGGATCTGTTCGGCATACAAAGTTTATGGATCACCTCGCGGGATTTGGGTGGTGTGCTGGGCCTGGAGGTTAAGAAGAATCTTCTGGTGCCATCCAACCGTTTTCTCAAAAGACTTCTCGACTTGGCGCTCGCGGTTCCCGGGATCATTCTATCTGCGCCGTTCCTCCTCATCAGCGCTCTCTGGATCAAGGTTGTCAGCCGAGGGCCGGCATTCTTCGTTCAGGAGCGGGAGGGTAAGAACGGAAAACGAATCGAAGTTTACAAACTGAGGACGATGCGTCCCGATGCAGAGAGCATTTTGCTCGATTACCTGGCCAAGAACCCAGCGGAGAAAGAAAGCTGGCTGCGGTATTACAAGTTAAAGAAAGATCCGCGAGTGATGCCGGGTATCGGATGGTTTTTGCGACGTTACAGCCTGGACGAGCTACCGCAATTGTGGAACGTTCTGAGGGGCGATATGAGCCTGGTGGGACCGCGGCCTTTTCCTTACTACCATCTGAGCAGCTTTCCGGACGCATTTCGGGGCCTGCGCTCAAGCGTGATGCCGGGCGTTACGGGACTGTGGCAGGTCTCGGCGCGCAGCGATGGCGATTTGAGAGTGCAGGAGGCGGAAGACACGTACTACATCCGGAACTGGTCACTTTGGCTTGATTTCTACATCCTGCTTCGTACGGTACATAGGGTTCTGACACCAAAAGGCGCGTATTAGCAAGAGCCGGGAGTCAGAAGATCAGATACTCCGGCTAGGCGCAGAACTCGGAGCGTAGGACTGTCATCGCGGGCTCTTCGGCGAGCCCGTTCGCAAGCTTGACGAGGTCTTCCGCGGCGAACGGTCGATGTAGTACCGCATTCCCATCGGACAGCGAGTTGGCAAGAGACTGAGCGTGCGAATGACGATCGCAGATGGAAATGACGCGGAGACCTTCGGTCGCTTGCCTGAACGCATCAGCTTCGGAATTCGAAGATGCAGCGGCGGAAAGAATGACCAGCCGGATATGAGTTTTCCAGCAGTCGAGCAACTCGATGGCGGTGGAAACGGTTCCGGATTCCAGCACGCGGTAATTTTGTTCTTTTAGAGCGCTCGCGATCAGCTTCCGGACGGAAAGATCACGCTCGATAATAAGTACGGTACCGAGAGAGGATTTGCGCGTGCGTTCCACATCGGAAACCGCTGCCACTGCGACGTTTCGCCGCTCCTCAAAGCTTTTCAGCTTGGCGAGCAGAGTGGTTCTCTTTATTCGCAACAGCTCGGCGGCGCGGGCTTTGTTTCCTCCCGACAGAGTGAGTGCCTGGTTCAACAGAGATAGTTCAAAGCTGGCGACAATCTGTTCGAAATCCAAACCAGTTTCGGGCACAGCAACCAGTTGTTCGGATTGAGCGGTGAATGCTTGCGGGCGAAGCGCAGGCTTCCAATCGAAATCTTCCGGCGTTAACAGCTCTCGATCGCCGCTGAGAGCGAAAGCTCTGTGGACCGCGTGCTCGAGTTGTCTGACGTTGCCCGGCCATTCGAGAGTCTGAAGATATCCGGCGGCTTCCGCAGTTATCCGCTTGGCCGACATCCTTTCGATGAGACTGACCTTCTCGAGGAAGTGCTCTAGAAGCAGCGGAATGTCTTCGAGCCGTTCGCGAAGCGGAGACAAATGGATAACAATGACATTTAACCGGTAGAACAGATCCTCGCGAAAGCGCCGTTCTGTTACAGCTTGTGCTAAATCGACGTTGGAGGCCGCAATGACACGGACATCCACGCGAATGATCTCAGACCCGCCAATGCGCTGGAACTCCTGGTCTTGCAAAACCCTCAGGAGCTTGGCTTGCGCTTCCAAAGGGAGGTCTCCAATTTCGTCCAGGAAAATAGAGCTGCGATGGGCCTGCTCAAAACGTCCCGCCCGCGACACGTGGGCGCCAGTGAAGGCGCCTTTAGCATGGCCGAACAGTTCTGTTTCAACGAGACTGGCGGGGAGGGCCGTGCAATTCAAAGCAATCATCGGGAGCTTGGCGCGATTCCCGGCAGCATGGATAGCCCGAGCAACGACTTCTTTCCCCGTGCCAGTTTCACCTGTGATCAGAACACTGCAGCGACGAGGAGCAATGAGTTGAATGATTTCGCAGATGCGCCGGATATGAGGGCTGTTGCCAATGAGCAATTGCCGCCAGGGAGGCAAGTCGGCGGTGAGCTGAAACTCCGGTGTAAATTCCGCATCAGGCATGGAGGTACGACCGATCACATCGTGCAAACGCTCATCCTGTCCAGTCACCTGAAAGATCCTTGTCCGTCTGAAACTCGGAACGTCTCCATCCGATCTTTCGGGGGACTATTCCCGGTTTAACGGCCAATCACTTGCCGCTATGAAAACCTATCGGCGTTTGTCGATAAATTCTTTATATAAAAGATCTATTGTTTTTTCGATCTGTTCCATAGGGCCGTCCAGGCTTCCTGAATATCGGCTTCGGTGGCGCGGTCCACCTCCGTGGTCCAATCCGCAAACTGACGATCTCGCAGTTTGGTCAGCAGTTTCTCGTTACGCTTTGCGCTTAGGACCACGTCCGTCTGCTGCGCGATCACGCATTCATTAGCCTCGATGGAGGCCGCCAGAGTTTTTTCCTGAGCCTGCAATCCGAGTTTGTGCGAAGCCAAAGCGCGCAGATCTCCACTTCCAGGAGATCGAATTGTGTGAATGATGTATGCAGCGGCTTCCACCCCTTCGGCTTCTAGAGCGGTGCGCACGGCAGTCAATCGGTGCCGTTCAGCCAGGAGAGCGTGCAGTTTACTCTCTTCAGACTGAAGCTGCTGCCTCCTCAGCCGGAGTACACCGTCGAGGTGGAATGTAAACTTCCGCATCTACCGATTAGAGAATGGAGGCAAGCTCAGAGAGCGTATGGAGGCTTTCGGACAAATCGGCGTTTTCCTTGGCTTCCTGGCGGAGAAAACCCATCAGGCGATCGCGAGAACGAATGCTGGCATCCAGCTTCGGATTAGAACCTGAGATGTAGGCGCCGAGCTGAATCAAATCCTCTGAGTTCTGATACACGGCCAAGGCCTGGCGCACTTTTGACGCGGCTTTCATCTCTTCCGGACTTGAAATGTGCGGCGCAACGCGCGAAATGGAAGCGAGCACGTCGATCGCTGGATAATGCCCGGATGCTCCTAATTGACGCGAGAGGACTATATGACCATCGAGCATGCTGCGGGCCGCATCCGCAATGGGCTCGTTCAGGTCATCACCCTCCACCAGAACGGTGAAAAAACCGGTTATGCTGCCGGTTTTGAAAGCGCCCGCGCGTTCAAAGACCCGGGGGAGCATTGCGAACACCGAAGGGGTATAGCCCTTTTGGCTGGGAGGCTCGCCGGCAGCCAATCCGATTTCCCGCTGGGCCATGGCCAAGCGAGTGATGGAGTCCATGACGAGCAGAACATTCTTCCCCTGGTCTCGAAAGTACTCGGCGACAGCAAGCGCCACGAAGCAGGCTCTGACGCGGAGCGGCGCGGGGCGATCAGAGGTTGCGACTACGACTACCGAGCGGCTCCGTCCTTCAGGGCCAAGTTCGTGCTCGATGAAGCCGCGAACCTCGCGATTGCGCTCTCCTATTAAGGCGATGACGGTCACGTCTGCCGAATTTTGGCGCGACATAGCGCCGAGCAGAGTACTCTTCCCTACCCCACTCCCTCCAAAAATTCCTACCCGTTGACCCAAACCGCAAGGGAGAAGCGTGTCTATAGCACGAACACTCGTCGCGAGGCGCGCAGTGATGTGCTCCCTTTGCAGGGGACCAGGGGGAGTGGCAAGCAAGTGATATTTTTCTGGCGCTTCGGGCGACGGTCCTCCATCAATGACACGGCCGAACCCGTCGAGGACCCGCCCGAGCAGGCCTGGGCCGACGGCCACTTGCGAATCTTCGGATCGAGCAAAAATGGGAGCGCCGGGCTCTAGACCGTCAATATCTTCGAGAGGTACCGACAGGATCCGTCCGTTGCGGAAACCGGCAACTTGAGTTCGAATGACACGGCCTTGAGCGGAGCGAATCTCGCAAAAGCCGCCGATTACGCAAGGAGGTCCCTGCGATTCGATTACGAATCCCGTGACATCGGTGACAGTTCCGCACCACCGTAGCAGGTCGAGGCGATCCAGGTCGTTCACATACGGCGTTAAATTGAGCGCTGGAGGAGTGGTCATCTTCGCGCCAGCCGGTCTGCGAATCCGCGTTGTATCTCTTCGAGTTGAGTTTCGACGGAGGCATCCAGCTCTCCGCGAGCGGAGTCGAACAGGAGGTCGCCGATTCTGAGATTCGGATCGGCGGCGATTTCCACGTTCGGACTGGCGTCCATACGCTCCAGCGCGGCGCGGATGCTCTGCGCTAGAGCGGGATTCGCGCGGATGCGCAACACGTCTCGAAGCTGCAATTTCTGAAGCGCTGCATGCACGATGCCCTGCACTGAATCGGGGTCGGCCATGAGCTCGCGATGGAGGATCCGGCGGGCGATGGCGAGGGAGAGGCGGACGACCTCGTTCTCGGCGGCTTGGCGGAACTTGCTCTTGAGCGCATCGAACTCTTTGACGGCGCTGGCCAGCCTCTCCGCGCAAGCCCGCAGTTCAGTCGCGGTATCTTCCCCGCCCTTGCGGAGCCCATCGTCGAATCCGGACCGCCTTGCGCGTTCCACTTCCGTTTGCAGCCGCTGCTCCAGTTCGACTGTTGTGCGGCGCGTCTCCGATTCGCCGCCGGGATAACCCGGAACGGTACCGCCGTTCCAGGGCCGCGAGCCAGGAAGACTTTCCCACTCAATAGGGTGGGCCGGGTGCGACGAACTGGCGATTTTACAAGACATTTTGCGGCCAGGATTAGCTGGGGTCCTCTTCGAGCCAGCCGCGAATCACATTAGCGGCAAGTACCGGATCTTTGGTGACGCTCTCACGGACCTGCTGACGGACCAATTCCATTTTGTTAGCTGGCGAGGCGGCCGGCAGCTTAGCTTGGCCGGGTTCGCCACCGGCGTTTATCCCAGCAGCGGCATTCTTGGCGGCGAGACTTGCCGGCGTGTCGCGCGTTTGGATGGCTTGAGCAGCCGCTGATTTTGTGCCCTTGCCACGACCGCGGCGGAGAAGGAAGACGGCTCCGCCAATGAGTACCAGTAGAGCCGCTCCGAGCCAGATCTGATTGGTTCGGACGAACTGAGTCAAACGCGCGGCAGGATCAGTGGCCGGTTTAGGCGCAGGGGGATCTATTTCTTCGGTGTCGCTGGTCTGTTCAAAGGGAAGGCTCTCAATTACCAACTGATCGCCTCTCGCGGGCGTGATGCCAATGACCCCGGCGACGATATCGTGAATTGCTTTCAGCTTCTCGGCAGTAGGTGGGATGTCCACGCGTTTCGCCCGCGCCCCCTTCCCCTCCCAACGAAAGTCCTGATCGAGCAACAGAGCCGCGGAGATGCGCTTGATTGCCCCACGCGGTGTCTTGACCTCACGAACGGTCCGTGTGGTCGCAAAAGCGGTGCTCTCCGTCTTTTTGGAGACGTTCGTCCCAACGACGGCGGGCCGAACCGCGGGACGGGGCAGGTTCGACGCCGTTCCCGGGACACCGGCGGACTGAGGGCTTCCAGCAAGATCTTCCGATTTTTGCGAACTCACCATGACTGAACGCGTCGGGTCATAGATTTCGTCCGTCTGATCGCTGGTGGTGAAGTCGCAATCCGCCGTGACGCCGACGCGAAACTTGCCCGCGCCAAGGAGAGGCTCCAAGGTGGATTCGACCTTAGCCATAAGGTCTTTTTCCACTTGATGCTTATAGTCAAGGAGAGTATCTGAGCTGTTGCTTTCATCTGTTCCCGTTTTGCGGGGACGGCTGAGCAAATTACCTCGCATATCGACCACAGATACGTAATCGGGAGAAAGACTTTCTACTGCGCTCGCGACCAGGTTAGTGATTGCCACCACGTTAGTGGGTGACAGATGAACACCCGGCCCGAGATCAACCAGAATGCTCGCTTTGGCCGGCTCTCGTGAATCGAGAAACACGGAATCACGAGCGAATGTGAGGTGCACTCTGGCCTGCTCGATCCCTTGGATGGCTTTGATAGAGCGCTCGAGCTCGCCTTCAAGAGCACGTCGATAATTCACATGCTCGGTGAAGTCGGTAATCCCAAGATTATTTTTGTCGAACAGCTCGAAACCGACACGGCCCGTTTTGGGCAAGCCTGCGCCCGCCATGTCAAGTCTTGCCTCGTCCACTTTTACTTCAGGCACCGAGACGGAGGTTCCATTTTCAGCGAGACGGTATTCGACACCGCTCTCTTTAAGCTTCTGGACAATTGCGGAGGCATCTTCAGGCGCCATGCCGGTGAAGAGCGGACGAAAATCAGCTTCATGCCGCCAGCGCACAAAACTCACGATTCCGGCTCCGACGGCAAGCGCAATAAGGACGATTCCAATCCGCTGGGAAGCGGAGAGTGTATTGAAGAGCTTTTTCAGTTGGTCCATCGTGCTATTCGCGCGCGAGCTAATACTGAGTTGCTAAAAAAAGCGTATGCATGCCGCTCCCTGACGGTCGCGGTTTTGTCAGGCGACGTAAGCCAGCCGCCATACGCGAATTTCTGCAACTAGGCACTAGACCTGCATCCGCATGATTTCCTCGTAGGCCGAGACGACTTTGTTGCGGGCCTGCATAAACAGGTCGAACTGCAATTCAGCGTTTTGCACGGCAAGGATTGTCGAATGCAGTTCCTGCGGCCCTCCGGACAGAAAATTCGTTACGGCTTGGTTGGCATTGGCGCTAGTCGACTCCACATTTTGGACGGCGGTTTGGAGCACCTGCTGAAACGCTGTTCCGGACGGCTGAACTTCTTTCGCCTGAGCGATGTTCAATCCGGACATGAGACCGGCGGGAGAGATAGGAGCCAGCATAATATTTATCGGAAGAGATCACTAGTGGAACAAATCAATCGATCTCTGAATCATGTCCTTGACAGCGGAAATAGCGGACACGTTCGCCTGATAGGAGCGCGAGGCGCTCAGCAGATCCACCATGTCTTCGGCCGGGTTTACTTTTGGGATGGACACATACCCGTCCTTGTCGG
Source organism: uncultured Acidobacteriaceae bacterium (assembly GCA_963762495.1). GTDB lineage: Bacteria > Acidobacteriota > Terriglobia > Bryobacterales > Bryobacteraceae > Bog-105. Next base: position 145,927 of record CAVXKZ010000008.1, on the reverse strand, counting down.
CGTCAGGATGCCCGGGGAGATAGCGGCGCTCCGGCTCGCTTGCGTCCACAGTGACTTGACTGACGGCGACCCCGGTACTATCGGAAGCTAACTGTGAATCGATGAGCGAGGAGAACGGCGATGAGACGTTCTGGCTTTCGAATACGACGTCACGCCGCTTATACGGACCGCCCTCTGCCGTTCTGGTAGTATCGGCGTTCGCGATGTTTTCGACCAGAATCTGGGCGCGTTCCCGCTGCGCGGAAAGACCGGAGGCGCTGACGGAAATGGAAGAAAAGAGGCTCATGATGCCTGGCTGCCTCCGTCGATCGCCATTCGTATGATTTTGAGTTGGGAGCGCAGAAGGTTCGAGGCCACGCTAAAGTGAAGATCGTTTTCAGCCAGTAACCGGGACTCGCGATCCAGGTCGACGTTGTTGCCGTCGTTCTTATCCGTCAGTCCCGGCACGTCTTGGACCATCGGACCTGAGCCGGTGATGGCATTAGAGAGCTCCGACTGGAAGTCAATATCCTTAGTCTTAAATCCGGGAGTGTCGGCATTCGCGATATTCGAGGCAACGAGGGTCTGACGAGCGCTCAGAAGACTCATGTAGCGATCCAGTTGTTGCGCGATTGCGTTGAGCATACCTACGAAGGACGGTATGCACGTGGCTTGCCACCCGCAAGTTGTTGATCAGAGTAGCGCGGGCGGTTCTCGCGTCAATTTTCCGACAGCACTAGGCGCGAACAGCACGGCGCTAGCAGTCTATGAACCAGCCGTTCTGCTTGCGGAGGTGCGCCTGATAGGCCGATTCCCGCTGCAGCGTGGATAACCGAAAGGCGACGTGCGAGCGCGTCGCGCGAGCGACTGTGAGGGCGTGTTTGAGCGTGGAAATGGCGGAGCTGAAAATGAATTGGCGGCTCTGCTCGTCAATGGCCGCTCGCAGGCCAGAGCTGACGGAATCGCCGTACTGGCCGACTATATGTTGAGCGGACTCAAAGTCGCCTGTTTCGAGGGACTCAAGCAGAGCGCGCCCCGGATCAGCCGCCGCTATTGGCACGGGACTCCGTTTGCATGGCGCTGAAGAGATTGGTAACTTCATTGACCTGCTGCTCGAGACTCGAAATGGTCGCGTCGGCTGATGCCATTTGCTGAGTTAGGGTCTGCTGAAGCAGATTGATATGAGTTTGATCTTGGTTGACCTTCTGGGTCAAATCGGAAGCCTCTGAACTCAGGGACTGCGTTTCTTGGGGCAACTGGCCGGTGGTGGGATCGGTAACACTTGTCAGAAGATCATTGGCAGCTTGCAGGAATCCACCACCCGATTCAGTGCCGAGAAAATTGAGAACGCCATTGAGCGAGGTACTCGAAATTTGGTCAAAGGTGCTCGGATCGAACTGAAGGTGCCCGGTTTGATCGAAAGTCAGGCCAAGGTCTGAGAGTGACTGAACGGTACCCGAGCCCGAATTGAAATTGACAACGTTGTCGAGAGCGCTGCTCAAGGTATAGATGATGCTTTGTCCCGTTAAAGGGCCGCCACCCTGACCGCGCGACTTGGCCAGCTCGTCGACGATGGTGTTATAACCAGACGCAAAGCTATTCAGAGCAGCACTGATGCTCGCGCCACTCTGTGAAACCGTAACCGTAGCGGTTCCGGCCGCTGTTGCATTGACGGACAGCCCCGGCGAGATTGTCAGCGTCCGCGAACTGGAGTTTATTGGAGTTGACGGCTGGCCGTCCACTTGATAAGTGACATATGATCCACCGCTGAGCGTTTGGAGAAGGTTGTTGGTCCCGTCAGAGAGCTGAATGGTATCGGGCGCATAATTCAAGCTTTGGACGGAAAGACGATAATCCGGACTGGAACCGCTGCCAACGTTCACTACTGTGGCTTGCACATTCGCGCCGCTCGCGTTGATCGCTTGCGCCAGGCCGTTCAGGGAGTCCCCGGAATCAGTGATCTGAAAGGATTGACTATCTACTGTCAAACTGTAGGCGGAGCTGGTGTCGATGTTTTGACTGGAGGGGTCGGTAACAGTAGGAAGCCCGTTGTTACTGAGCGTGTTGGTTTGGGAGCCGATGTTATCGACTGAGACCGTATAGGAGCCAGCGCTAACTCCCGCCGAGACGGCGGCGCTCAGCACCGACTGATTGCTTACGACTGCTCCATATGATCCTAAACCGAGGGCACTGTTGACCCCGTCGAGCGCAGTTTGCAGACTCGTGAACTGGGAGGATACGGTCTGCAGCTCGTTCTGCTCGGCCGTGACTTGGCTCTGCTGGGTCTGCAACTGTTGCAAGGGCAGCGAGGCGATTCCCACGGCGCGCGTAATCACCTGCTGAAGATCGCTGGAAAAGGAGCTGTTTCCGGTGAAGCTCGAAGGCGTGACTGCAGTGGTACCCATAAACGGCTAAATCGTGCAGGTCGCTCCAACGAGCGACCTGCACGCCTTTCTTGTCTCTGGTGGTTTCAGGATTACAAGTTTTGCAGCAGTTTCAAGACTGCCTGGGGCTCTGAGTTGGCCTGGGCCAGCGCCGCCACGGAGGTCTGCACCAAGACTTGCGCCTTGGTCAGATTGGCAGCCGATTTCGCAACGTCAGCGTCGCGAATCGAGCTCTCGGAAGCCGACAAATTGCTGATCTGCGAGTTGGCCAGGTTGATGGCGTACTGCAGCGTGTTCTCACCGGTGCCGACGCGGCCCTGAACGAGACCGAGCGACTGAATGGCGGAATTAATCGCCGTAATGGCGGCGTTAGCGTTGGTGGTGGTGGAACTGGTTGGGGCCGTGCTCGTGTAATAACCGGAAGTCGTACCGAATACGGCGGCAGCGGCCGTTCCAGTTCCAGCTTGAGAATCATTGATCGAAAAGCTGTTTGCGCTTTGGAAGGAAATACCCGTTCCGGCGCTGTTTAGGATCGCGTGAACGCCCAAAGCCGCGGTTTGCGTGTTGATTGTCGAGATAGCGGTTGCGAGCGAAGTGCCGGCGGCGATCGCTACCGATACGTTGCCATTGGCACTCTGGAATTGCAGCGTCTCAGTTTCATTGGCGGCCGGGGCTGCGTACGTCGTCTGGCCATCTTGAAGATAGTTGGAGGTATTTTCCACAGTTTCGGCGCCGGCGCTGGTGATCGCCTTGGTGACGGCACCAATGGAGCCGCCCAGCGCACTGAACGCCGAAGCGCCGCTGAACTGCAGCACTCCACTGCTATTCACACCCGCTGTGATGCCGTATTGATTCAATTGAAGGTTGAGTTGGCTGAGTACTTGGGCTTCAGTCGATCCACCGGCGCTGGCCGTTACTTTAGCGGTGATCGTCTGCGCGCTGCCGTTCGAAAAAACATTGAAGGTAAATGACTGATCATTAGTGCCGGCAGTTCCGGTTACAAAGGTCGCGCCCGGTGCGTCTAACCGTTGCGTATTGCCGCTGAGCGTTACACCGCTGCCCAGTACATTGGTCGTCGCCAACCCGAGGCTCACGGCGTCCACGGCACTATTCGATCCACTTAGGTCTACGTTGATCGTTGCGTTCGAGGCGTTGTTCGCGCCGCCGATATAAGTGGACAGCGCATTATTGAAACTACCGCCGGCATTGAGGTTGATATTAGACGCTTGGCGCGTGATTTCCGACACGAGCGTCTGGTATTCCTGATCCAGGGTTGCTCTGCTGCCAGTGAAGGTATTGGATGCGGATTCGGTGGCCAGGGTTTTCAACTGATCAAGGACGGTTGAGATGTTGCTCAACCCGCCGTCTATGATCTGGAGCTGGTTGACTCCGTTGTCGGCGTTGCTTACGCCCTGAGTTAGTTCGGCAACATCATTACGATAGCCGTTAGCAACCGCGAGGCCGGCGGCATCGTCACCGCTACTATTGATGCGGTAGCCTGACGTGAGCTGCTGAATCGCGGTGCTCTGAAATTTGTTGTTAGTGTTCAGATTATCCTGAGCAGTAAGCGAGTCGACGTTTGTCTGCAGTGAAATCATTTGTTTGTCCTATTGCTGAGCTTGACCGCCGATGCCTTTCGGCTCTCGTTCGGCTCTAAGAATCATTTCGCAACTTTGGGGCCGAAGCTCTAGGTTTTTTTGCGTAGAACCTGAAAATATACCGACGCCCTTTGTTTTATGCATTGCTACGGAATTACCCGAGATAACTAAATAAAGATTTGACGGTGAGGCTACCATGCGCCGCGAGGGCAGCCTGGAGCGCGGTTTGATCAGTTGTCATCTGGGTAGCAACGGCGACGACATCTGTGTCTCTTATGTTGCTAAGTGCCTGCTGCAGATTACTGCTATCCTGTGTCGCGGTTTGCTGGGAATCCTGGATCCAGTTTTCCACGCTTCCATAGAAGGTGGTAGCTTGGCCAATTTGCGCCACGCCGGATTGAAGCGATGTGATCGCCGTTTGGATACCGGTTTGATCGTTATTCTGAAGTGCTTGGCCCAAAGTATAGATGGCGTTGAACACATTGCCGGAGGCTGGCGTGCCATCCGGGTTCCGAGCGTCAAAAATCTGCTGCGCGGTCATGCGCGGCACGATTGAACCACCTTGCAGGTTTTGCAGGGTACCGGTATTCGTGGGCGTCGAATTCTGGACCACGCCTTCCGGGGAGCTCCAATTGAAGGTGTATGGCTGGGTTTGAGGATCGTCGCCGCCGAAAATGAAGCGGCCCTGAATCGTCGTATTCGCAAGAGAAACCATCTGCGACTCGATACCCTGCACCCGCTCGGCGAGAGTCGAGCGGGTGGCCGCGGTAGCCGTGCTGCTGGCGCCTTGAGAGCCCAAAGAGACAAGCTGGTCCATCAGGGTGGACGCCGATTGCAGCGCACCGTCGGCAGCCGTTGCATTGGTTGTGGCTAGCCCGAGATTTGTTTGCTCCTGAGTAAGCTGGTCGATTGAATCCTGATAATCCAGGATACTGTTGATCGCGCCTGGACCGTCGGAGGGTTGGCTGACGCGCACACCGGAACTGATCTGCTGGTTCTCGCGGCCTAAGTTCGTTTCAATATTGGCGAGATCCGCTAAAAAACTGCCATTGTAAGCATCCAATCCCGCTAGCATTGTTATTCTCCCGATTAATTACTGAACCTGCTGCATGGCGGTCATGAAGTATTGGTTGGTGCTATTTATGACCGAAATCACCTGGGCGGCGGCTTGATAGGCATTCTGAAACTGCAAAAGCTGAGCTGCTTGCTGATTCAGCGATACGCCTGAGATCTGCGCTCGCATATTCTGCGCCTGCGATAGCGACTGGGCTTGCAGTTGTTGCGCGGACGAAGCGCTGGCCGCCTGATCACCGACGTTGCTGGCGATTGTGCCGTAATAATCCGTGTAGCTCTGGCCGTTGATCATATCGGCAGAGTTTTGCGGATTGGCAAGCTGCGCCAGATCACTCGCGATTCCGTTCGCAACTGAAGGAGGTCCCGGATCGACCGCTGCAAGCTGCGAGCCGGTGATATTAGTAGTGCCCAAGGATGCGGCAACCGAGGTCGGCGAACCGCTGCCATAAGTGAACAGTGAAACGCCCGCCGTTCCGGACGAGGTCTGGCCGGAAGTCAGGAGCCCGTTTACGCGGTCGGCTATCCCCTGGGCGAGCTGGTTCAGACTTCCTTGCTGCTTTCCGTCGCCAATGAGAGAAGGGATAGTCGTGTTCCGAACCTGTAGCAGACCACCGAGCTGCCCTTGATTCACGAGCGCTGTTACATCCTGACCGCTGGAGGACAGGATCTGCGCGTCCGGCGCGGCATTCGGGTTTACGGAGTTTGGAGGATTCGTGAAACTAACTGCGAGCGGTTGCTGCGTTTCTCCAATTACCAGGGGCGCCTGGCCCCCGAGCAGCACAGTCACCGTACCGTCACTCTCGTTCTGAACTTGAATCGGAACGAGGTTAGAAAGTTGCTCTAGACTGGAATACAGTTGCGCGCTCGCGCCGGCATCACTGGACCCTTCCCCTCGAATCTGAGAGTTGATCGAGGCGATCTGGGTTGTGAGCTGATTAATTTGCGTGACAGTACTTTCAATGCTTTGATCTGTCTGCGAGCGGATTCCGGCAATACTCGAGGCGGTCTGATTGAAGACTTGAGCGACTCCCTGAGCGGCCGTGAGGACTTGCTGCTGCGCGGTGGCATCGGTCGGGTTCGAGTTCCAGGCGGAGAACGCCGAATATAATCCCGAAAGAGCGCTCGGTATGCCGGTTTTGCCTGAGACATCGAATTGACCCTGGAGCAACGAAAGGCTCGAGGATTCCTGCGTGGCGGCGCCAGCCTGTTCGTTCGCGCTCCAAACCGCCTGTTCCGCGTAGACGTCCCGCGAGTTCTGGACGCCGGCCGCTTGCACGCCTCCCCAGAGGTTCTCCGTGGGAGCGAAGGGACTGGCGCTGAAGTTGAGCGTTTGCGTGACGTAGCCCGGCGTTGTCGCGTTCGAAACGTTGTTTTGAGTGACGCCGATCGCCTTCTGCAATACATCCAAGGCGTTCGATGCCGTTCCTAGCGCTGCGAATAGAGTACCCACTTTCGCCTCCCTATGCCCTGAGCTGCACAGTGGCCTCGTTCGGCAGCCGCTGTATCAGCCCGCTTCTTGCATACTCACCGGAGACACGGCACGCCCAAGAGGTGGACCCGCAGTAAAACATGGCGGCCCGTTCCAGCAATTCACTCACAGTCCGCGTTTGCCGCGAAACTTTCTTAAGCAGCTCTTTGACGGAAGCGTTATCCGGAAGCGCATCGCAGCCGGCCCTTAGTTTGAGCATCAGATCAGCGGCGTTTTCAAGAACCGGCCGCCAATTGCAGTCTCCCCGATCGTGAACCACTTCGTCGATCGCGGTTTGAAGCTGCCGATCGATCTCGGACAGAGATCTTTCTATCTCCGCAACTGTCATGAAGCGCATCTGCGTTAGCTTTGAATGTGATCTTGGACTAGAGATTTTGTGAGTTGGCCAATGTCCGCGCTGTAAGTGCCGCCGCGGACCTGCGCTGCGATAGCGTCTATATTTGTTTGTCGGGACGAACTGGGAAGGGCCTTCGCCTGCGCCAGCAGATAGCTAGCCGCCGAAAGGTTAACAATATCTGTATCTCCGCTGGTAGTCTCACCTGGAGATCGCGATTCGAGCATTACGATCTACCGGCTGCGCATTTCCGGCGCTATTTGGCGCTCCTACAATATCGCTTTGAATTCTCATCTTGTTTCGCTTCTATAGTGCGACTCTTCTAAGCTGCTTATCGACCGAACTTGGGAAGAACTATATAGAAAATCCTTCGCCCTGCGCATCTCGGGACTTCGACATCTGGTGCACTTTAATCACGAGCCTTACTTCGGCTTGCGCGACATGAAGAACGCTGGCGATAGAGGAGACTGGATTGCCTTTTCGGTGCAACTGAAGAATTTGACCGCGCTTGTTCAGGTTTATCGGATAACTTGGCAGCGAATATTCTGGGCTTTTGGAGCGCTCTACAACTTCCACGCGCTCTTTCAACTCGGACCGGAGCTGAGCGATTTCAGCCGTTAACTGCCCGAACCTGTCGGACGCATCAGTCTTATCCATGGTGCGAAGAGCAATGCGGCGAATTTCGGCTTTGGCTGAAAAGAATAGATAAAAGCAGATCGGCGAGGCGATCCCGAGCACGCCACAAAGTAGCGCGGGGATTGAGAAAAGTCTTTCCATCATGTTGTTTGCTTCCGGTTAAGCCGCACTCCTTCCGGCAGGCCATTTCCTTTCCATGTAAGCGCGTAAGCGCAAGATACCCTGTGCGCGGAGCTGAGAAATCCGCGTGATGTGAAGACTCATGATGCTGGCAATCTCACGGAGGTTTAGCTCCTCCCTGTAATAGAGGCTGAGAACCGTACGCTCATTGTCGGGCATCTTTTGGATCCCTTCAAAGATCACGCGTTCGAGTTCGGCCCGCTCAAATAGGCGCGCCGGCGAATCGGCCGAGTCATCGCTGATGAACTTAAGCAGGCTCACTTCTTCGCCTTCCTCGATAACCTCCAGGCTGCCGAGCGATACGCCTTGCAGATCGACTGTCCATTGTTGGTACTCGGAGGAAGTGATCCCCAGTTGCTGAGCGATCTCTTCTTCAGAAGGAGCACGCTGCAGTTTCTGCTCCGCAGCGGCAATGGCTCCCTGCATCTCTTTCAGCCTTTTCCGTTTGTGCGAAGGAATGCCATCCAAACCGCGAATACTATCGAGAATGGCCCCGCGAATTCTGTGCTCGGCATAGGTTCGCAAGGTAGCGTTCCGGCTGGGATCGAAGTTGTCGATCGCGGCAAGCAGGCCGATAATACCCGCCGAGATCAAGTCATCGAGCTCCACGGCCGGCGGTAGTTTCTCGTGTATGCGGGCGGCGATCCAGTTCACTTGCGGCAAGTGTTGCAGGATTAGCTCTTCGCGTTCTTCGGAAGCCTTTTCAGCCGAGGCGCAAGAATACATCGGAAGGGGCCTAGGCGGCTGAGCGAGCGATGGCCTTCTCAGGCTGGCCAAAAACATCCAGCATGGCCGCTTGGGATGCCACCGCCAGATCATCCGGTATCTGCTGGCCGGAACATAAGTACGAGAGCGGCAAGCCGGATCGGATCGCCAGTTCCAGGACAGCGCCGCCCTTGCAGCCATCATCAAGGTGAGTGAGCACGAGCTTAGCGGGTTTAAAGCCGGCAAATCTGTCCCGAACACGGAGGGCGGCCCGATAGCCAATGTTGGCCGGGAGCACAAGATGAACGTCGATGCGCGAATCCCGGGAGGCGAAGGCCACGAGATCTTCGGCATCCGACATATCTGCTCCGGAAAAGCCAGGCGTATCGATCAGCAACAGGCGTTTCCCGCTGTGCTCATCGAGTGCGGAATCGAGCGCGGCGATGCTTTCGACAGTCTGAAACGGCAGGCCGGCGATCCTCGCATAAGTGGCCAACGGCTCCCAGCCACCGACACGCAGAGTGTCGGCCGACAGCACCTGGACAGGCGTACGCGCTTGTATGCCGTATCGAAGGGCGAGCTTTGCTAAAGTCGTCGTTTTCCCCGCGCCGGCGGGGCCGATTAGCATGATGGCGCGTTCTTTTAAGGCGTCGGGCTCGGGGGCGACCGAAAAGCGGCCTCTAAACTCCTCGACTAAAGCCTCCTCGATTATTTGTGCCGAGATTAGATGGCTGGTTGACTGAACATCTTGCGAAGAAGATTTATCGCCGGATGACACCCTCTGTTCGACCGCCTCGAGAACTTCGCCCGCCAGACCATCAGACATTTCCTTAGACGTCAATTCTGAATAGGCATCCTCGATCAAGGGAATAAGGCGGCGCATAATCCGGGCGTTTGGTTTGCCTCGGGACACTACAGAATCCCGCATGGTCTCAATCTCCTTGCGCAAATCCGCTAGTTCCTGCGCGAGAGAGTCCGGCGGCTCGGGCAATGCAGGAGGACGTTGGGAGGGCTCGGAGTTACGGCTCAGGCTCGGCGCCGCGCCGCGGGGAACGCCAAACACAACCTCGAATTGACCCAGATGCTTCAGGTCGCTTTCCGTTCTCTTCGAGTTCACCAGCATCGCCTCGGGCCCCAGCTCGACACGCGCTCTTTCTATCGCAAGCTGAACGGACTCTGCGAAATAAGATTTGATTCTCATGTACTTAAATCACTCCCAACGACAGGATCTTGACACCGGATGGCACTTCGCTGTGCGATAACGGAAACACGTTTGGTAAGGACGACTCCAGCATCTGACGCATGAAATATCGCGTGCCGGAGCCGGTGAGCAGCACGACCGGAATGTCGCGATTGTCAATTTTCCGTTCTACGCGCGTGGCAAGGTCGCGCACGGCTTGAGGCGACAGCACCAGGACGCTATTGTGTTCAGAGTGCTGAACGGCGGATTCGACCATCTGCTCCGATCCGGTTTCGAGGAAATAGGCCGGCAGTTCTCCCTTTTGGTTTAAGTAAGGTTTAACGACAGCTCTTCTTATGCACTGCCGAGTAAACTCGGTCAGCAGGACCGGATTTTTGGTAGTGCCACCCGCCTCGCTCAGCGCCTCCAGAATGGAAACTCCATCGCGGACGGACACTCGCTCTCGCAGGAGATTCTGTAGCACTTTTTGAATCACAGAGAGCGAAAGCACTTTCGGAACCAAATCTTCGATCAGTTTGGGATTTTCCTTAGCCACACGGTCACAAAACAGCTTTGTGTCTTGCCGTGAGAACATCTCGCAGGAATACTGCCGCACCAGTTCAGACAGATGGGTACCGATGACGTTGACGGGATCCACCACGGTATAACCGGCGGCGCGGGCCGCATCGACTCTGTCGGACGGAATCCAAAGCGCGGGCAGACCAAATGCCGGTTCGCGAGTCTGCTGTCCAGGAAAACTCTTGTCAGCCTTTGGTGTAGGAATGGCCAGCTCGCTTCCGGAACGAACTTCATAGCGGCCGATTTCACTGCCTTTCAGCAGGACGGTGTATTCCCTCGAGCGGAGCGACATATTGTCGCTCACGCGCACGGGAGGAAGCAGAAATCCTTGATTGGTAACAAACTGGCGGCGGATTCCGGCGATTCTTTTTAGCAAAGGAGAGGCTTTACCACCCGCCACCAACGGAGCCAGGCCTAGGCCGACTTCAATTGACACCGGCTCAACTCTGAGAAGCGATTCGAGATCTTCCTTGGGCGGAGCCGTCGTGGTAATGGCGTCATTCTTGACGGCGGTGTCAATTTTTTTACGCCTCATCCATGCGGCGGTGCCCAGGCCGCCGCCCAACAGGAGGAAAGGAATTGTAGGCAGCCCGGGAAAGGCCGCCAGAACAAGCAGTACGCCGCTGGAAAGAAATAGCGGTTCCGATCTCCCAAATAGTTGTTTTTGAAACTCCCGGCCAACTCGATCGTCGGAGGTGGCCCGTGTCACAATCAGGCCGCCCGAGACGGAAATCATGAGCGCGGGGATGACTGTGACCAGACCGTCTCCGATCGTCAAAACGGTATAGGTCTGAAGGGCCCGCTTCAACTCCATCCCGTGCTGCAAAACGCCAATGAGGAACCCTGCCACAATGTTGATGCTGGTGATCAGGATGCTGGCAACCGCGTCCCGCTGCGTGAAGCGCGAGGCCCCGTCCATAGCGCCGTAAAACTCGGCTTCCGCCGATAGCTGTTTGCGCCGCTTACGCGCTTCCCCTTCATCGATCAGACCGGCGTTCATCTCCGCGTCAATCGACATCTGCTTTCCGGGAAGCGCATCCAAGGTAAAACGCGCAGCCACTTCCGAGATACGCACTGCACCGTGGTTGATTACGACATATTGAATGGCGATCAGAATCAGGAAAATCACTGCGCCGATGACGTAGTTCCCGCCAACGACAAAATTGCCGAACGCTTCAATTACACTTCCGGCTGCGGCCGTTCCGCTGTTGCCGTTCAAAAGGATCAGCCGAGCCGAACTCACGTTCAGCGCCAGCCGAAAGAGAGTTAGTAACAGCAAGGCTGTCGGAAAGACGCTGAATTCGACGGGCTTGAGAATGTACATCGTGACCATCATCACGATCACGGAGGTGCCGATATCTACGACGATAAGAATGTCCAGTAAGAACGGCGGCATGGGCGAGATGAGCGCCACGACAATCGCCAGGACGGCGATAGGAACCGCGACTTCGCCGATACTCGGAAGCGAAAGCCTGCCGATACCCTTGGCCGCATTAGACCTAGGAATTGCCTGTGAGTGCGATGCCATGTAAGAATCGTCGAGATGTTTAGGTAGGCAATTTACGGCCCATCAACTTGTACACGTAAGCAAGGACCTCAGCGATAGCTTTATAGAACTCGGGTGAAATGGTGCGGCCTACATCGATGGCCTCGTATAGCGCGCGAGCGAGCGGCGGGTTCTCGATGATCGGAACACCATTTTCGATCGCGACCTGGCGGATCCGAAGCGCGAGCCAGTTTCTGCCCTTAGCCGTTACTACCGGGCAAGGCATCGTTTCCATGTCGTAGCGAATGGCAACGGCGAAGTGGGTGGGATTCACGATTACCGCAGTCGCTTTCGGTACTTCGCGCATCATCTGCCGTCTGAGCAGTTCGCGGCGAAGGCGGCGAATGCGGGCTCTGAGCTGCGGATCGCCCTGGCTTCTCTTGTTCTCCTCTTTGACTTCCTCTTTGCTCATGCGCAGCCGGGAAGTATGTCGGTGGTACTGCTGCATCACGTCAATGGCTCCAAAAGCCAGGAAGAGAAACGCCGATTTCCAGAGGAGACCGGTCACTGAGGCAGCTAGTTCCGCCGCGCCTGCCTGCACGGACTCCAAAGGCAGCCGGAGCAACAAGGTCGCGTTCTGCCGTACGAAGGAATACAGCACGTAGGAGAGCACCACGATCAGCACTGTGGCCTGAACGACCGATTTCATGTTCTGATGGGGCATCTCTCGCATTTTCGAAGCGAAGTTGAATCGCTCAATGCTGGGAGTTAGCAACTGAAAACTGAATCCGCCTTTAGTCAGTAGGAAATGAATCCCAATGCCGAGTACAAGGAGAATCGCGCCGGCTTTGGCGGCGGGCAAGAACATCGGAATAAAAATGCCGCGGATCAGGGTGGTCCACTCGGAAGGCCCAATGGGACCGCTGAACGCCCGGTCGAGCATTGAACTCAGCTGATGCGCGATAGTGACTCGCCAGCCCGCAACGAGTTGTTCAATAACGAGAAGAAACGCGATGAACTGAACTCCTCCGATCAGCGCTTTTGAAGTGAGGAACTGGCCCTGTTCTCGGGCCTTCTTAATGCGCTCGGGGGTCGCTTTTTCAGTCTTACTACCGGAACTGGAGGGCATAGATCACGGCAGCAGCGTATGTCTGAGAGACTCGAAGGCTTCAGTCGCAAACCGCTCGTAGAGCTGGGGTGTGATCGCCAACACCCCAGATAGGATTGCCAAGGTAAGCAGCATTTTCACGGGAAAGGCGTGCATGCCCACGTGCAGTTGAGAGTTCACTCTGCCGACCAGGGCCAACACCATCTCGGTCATGAAAAGCAATGCGAGCACTGGAAAAGCAAGACGCAAGCCGACCGTGAAAATGCCAGAACCGAGCCGTATCACTAACTGGACCAGATCCTTGGTGATGAGGAAAGTGCCTGGCGGATATCTGTCCAAGCTGTCGGCGAAGGCTCGAATCACGTAACGATCGAGACCCGCCGTGAAGAACAGAAGTCCGCCGATCAACTGCATCATAACGGCGAGCACATCGGAGTCAGCCTGGGTAGTTGGGTCGACAACGGAAGCGTAGCCATAGCCGGCCTGTAGACCCATAACCTGAGCGCCGAACGTCAACGCTTCAGAAAGAAATGCGACAACAAGTCCGATGGAGACACCGATGGCCAGTTCCGAAATAAGCCATACGGCGACGAGTCCAAGGGTGGCTTCGCGGCCGCTGAGATCGGGCCAGCGCGGGAAAAGTGCGAACGCACAGGATAGGGCCAGGATAATCCGAGCCATTCCAGGGCCGGCTTCCCTGCCCGGTATCGGCACGAATACGAATGCGCCTCCAACTCGCGCCAGAACCAAGAGAAAAGCGAGAACGGTCGAGAACGAAAGGTGAAGATCAGTGTGCATAGCGCGACAGATCGCCGAAGATAGCTATCGCGTAGGCAGCCGCATGATTCAGCATCCAGGGCATCAACACCAGAATCCCGACCAAACACGCCAACAGACGGGGAACTGTACTGAAGACGGGATCCTGCATGGAGGTCGCGATCTGAATGAGATTGATCACGATACTCAATGCAAAGGAAAGTACAAGAAGCGGGCCGCAGATCCAAAAAGCGGCCATCAGGCCCTGACTCACAGTGTGAATGGCGAATTGAGGCGTCATCGGATTCTTAGCTCGCGTCTACTGGAAAAAGCTCTTCATCAGCGATCCGATCACAAGGTTCCAGCCATCCACCAACACGAAAAGCAAAATCTTGAAAGGAGCCGAAATCATGGCGGGCGGCAGTTGCATCATGCCGATCGACAGGGTCACCGAAGCTACCGCCATATCGATGACGAGGAATGGGAGAAAGAGAACCGCGCCGATCTGAAAGCCGGCTTTGAGCTCGGAAAGGATATAGGCCGGAATCAGGACTCGCAAGCTGATGTCGGACGGGTTATGGGGCGGCTCGTCGTGCGCAATTTCAACGAAGAGCCGTATGTCTTTATCCCGAGCAAAGCGCACAAGGAACTTGCGCAGCGGTACGGAACCCTGCTCCAGGGCCTGCTCGGCAGTGATTTGACCTTTTTCGAGAGGCTCCCAGGCATGGCTATATATGTCGGTGAAAATCGGCTGTACGATCAGCAGCGACAGGAATAAAGACAACCCAATCAGTACTTGATTCGAAGGCGCGGTTTGGGTACCGAGCGCCTGCCGCAGGAAGTGCAGCACGATCGCAATCCGCAAGAACGGCGTAATGCACATGATCACGGCGGGAAGCAAAGTGAGCAGCGTCAGCCCAAGCGCAATCTGCATGGGCACGCTGAGCGTCAGCCCGTGACCACTTGTTGAAGTGGTTAAGCCGATTGAAGAGAGGGCGTCCGCAGCGGATGGGGCAGCCCCGATCACCAGCGGAGCAAAAAGGCCGGTCACGATGATTCGCCCGGTAAACACGACATTTCTTGTGAATGCTTCGTCGAGTCCTGGATAGGAAAGTCCGCGAGCTGGATGCAGCTCGAAGGCGAAAGGCCGATCAGAATCGTTCGATCCCGCACGCGAACGAGATGGAGCGAGTGATGTGGGGTAAGCGCCATCCGCTCCAATACATTCATGTTTTTAGCCGCTGGTGCTCGCCGCAGCAGCCGTCCATTCCAGCTCGCTATACCCCGTCGCCGAAGCAGCCACAACGTCGCGCCCAAAACGATCAGGACCGTGGCGACAGCCGTCAGTTGCTGCAGCATCAGCTCGCTTCCATAATTCAGATTTGGGCCGCAGCTTGCGCTACGGCTCTTGTTAAGAGTAGTTGCGAAACTAATGAATTAAGCTCAGCAAATCCTGACTGATCTGTTGGGCCGTCGTGATCACGCGAGAGCTGGCCTGATAGGCGCTCTGGTAAACGATCAGATTCGTGAATTCGGTCGCCATATCGACGTTAGAGCCTTCTATCGAGTTGCCCAGGATCTGACCGCGGCCGCCTGTTTGGGGTGCGCCGATGGCGGGAGTGGCCGTATTCGTCGTTGTTGCGAAGTTGTTGTTGCCGACGTTCTGGAGGGTATCGGGATTCTGGATGCCGGCTATGGCAACTTGCGCCACCACTTGTGACAGACCATTCGAGAAGGATGCGACTACTTGCCCACCGTTCTGGAGCCCCACCTGTGTCAACTGCGCCGGTTGCTCTCCATCCTGGCTCGAGGAAGCAAGATTGGAAGTTTCGTCGTATTGGGTGAAGGCGCCAGTCCCGTCCTTGTTGAGCAGACTCCAGTTGACGTTCATGGTGGATGCGCCATCCGCCAATCCTGCAATGTTGATCGCGACGGGGCTGGTAGCCTTGGTGGCCGCGTCCATCGTACCGTCGGTGTTGAACGTGAGCGTTCCCGCGCCGCCGGTGAGTGCGCCGCCGGCCGCCAGATCTCCATTGGGTATAGTCACGCTATACGTCCATTTATTGGCGGTTGCACTTTTCGTGAAGGTGGCCGTCAACATGTGCGTTCCACCGAGGGAATCGACGACCTGAATGGGTTGTGAGAATGTTCCCGTAGTGGACCCGACAACGCCGGTGGCATCGAGATTCACGTCCATGGAC
Source organism: uncultured Acidobacteriaceae bacterium (assembly GCA_963762495.1). GTDB lineage: Bacteria > Acidobacteriota > Terriglobia > Bryobacterales > Bryobacteraceae > Bog-105. The sequence goes on along the minus strand of CAVXKZ010000008.1, from coordinate 130,238 downwards.
ATGTTCTGTGTCATTTTGGGCGGCAGCACGGTGCCGGTAGGTAGAACGATGTCGGCGGCCGCGGTATTGCTATTGATGACGCCAGCCGAGTCAGCCATCCAGCCTTGCACATTTTCGCCCGTCTGCGTCTGCAGAACGCCGCCGGGACTGACCGTGAAGTTGCCATCCCGCGTGTATAACTGCTGATTGGACGGCGAGGCGACCACGAAGAAACCGTTACCTTGAATGGCCGCCGATGTGGGCGACGCGCTGTTTTGAATGCCCCCTTGGGTAAATATCTGGTTGCTGATCGGTGTTCCGACACCTAGCCCTAACTGGAATCCCGTGTCGTCGCCCAGGTATTGACTGAAAAGATCTTTAAAATCGACCGTGCTTCCCTTGAAGCCGTCTGTGTTCATGTTGGCGAGATTGTTGCCCGTGATATCAATCGCTTCCGATTGAGCTTTCAGGGACGAAAGAGCGATTGAAAATGTGCTTGCCATATCTGTTCTTTTCCTTAGTTCCTAAAGTCCTGTTTGATTGGAGTTGCCGACGGCCGGCGTTGAGGACGGCGGCGTTTGCTGGTCTGTTTGGTTCGACGGCGTCCCTTGCTGCGCTCCAGTGGTGGCCGAGGTAGCCGGCGGGGTTGAGGATGTACCGGTGTACTTGTTGTCGATGCCGTCCAGATCCTGGCGCATGGCGAGGTTCTGTTCCAAGTCGCTGAACTGAGCGAGCTGCGTGACGAAGGTGGTACCGTCCATCGGGCTCATCGGATTCTGGTTTTTAAGCTGGGCGACTAGGAGTTGCAGGAACGTGGATTGATTTGCAAGCGGGTCCGAGGCGCCCCCCGCTTGCGAATTCGAACCGGTAGTGCTCGAACTCGAGCCTGTTGTGCCTGAAGCCGATCCGGTAGTGTTATTCTGCGTCGAGTCAAAGAGGCTCGAAGATACGTTTCCAACTGATGCCATAAGATGTTTTCCTTCCTAATTACGAGAATTTGGAGCGATGCTCTCTAGTTCCTCAACCCATTCGGGTTTCTGCCGCTGTCCACGCCAGCCCTGATGACCGCTATCGCCATCCTGCTGAGCTTGATCCTGATGTGAACCGAAGCCGCCGTGTCTTGAATCGCTCGATTCGCCTGACTTAGGCACCCAGGTATCGGCCTGGAAATGCTGGTCCTGAAGGCGGCTGGTTAGCTCGGGCATACGGTCCTGCAAGGTGCGCGTCAAGGCCGGATCCGCTGATCTAACGCTGACACTCAGCTCACCCGAACGCTCGACCACGCGAATATCGACGTGCTGATCGCCGCCCGCGCTCATCCGGACATTCAGAGTTTTGACGGCTTCTCCAGAGGTCGTGTTTGTTTCCGGATCGGCCTTGGTTGGGTTGCCGGCCTCTGGTGCGTCGCTAGCTTTATAACTTGCCGCATTACTTGCCGCTGCGGCGGAACTTGCGGGCTGGGCGATTACCGCTTGGGTAAATTCAGCCTGCCTTGGGTTGGCGGCATTCGAATATTCGACACGATCCTCGACGACGGATAATTCCCGCTCGCTGTGAAAACTATGTCCGGGCGAAGCGTTTCCGCCGCCCTGCGGATTCCCGCTCGACCCTTGGTCCGGGCTTACGCGTAGCGCGAAAGCTACGTCCGTTTGCCTGGGATTGTTTGAACTCTCAGGTTCCGAAACAGACAGATCGTCTTGATTACCTGCCTTGGCCGCGGTGCTCTTGACTGCCTTATCCTCGCCCGCATTGATGGTGGCAGCGGCATCGCTCGAGCCAGAGCCCGGGTTTGCGAAAACATTGAAAAAGGCGATCGAACTTATCAGGCTCGAATCGGTTAAGTTCGAATCGGCAACTGAATCCGACGCTGCTGGTTGGTTCGTGGAACCCGCACGGCCGGTTGCACGCGCAGTGGAGTTTTGAGAAGGTTGAGAGCGATTGGCGCTCTTCGGAGGAGCAGCAGCGGAAACCGCCGCCGGGGCATTGCGGGGATTCGGGAGCGCGGGCGCAGGCAGAACGGACTGCGATGCCGGTTTACCGGGTGCCGCAACGGTAGTTGCGAAAGGAACGCCGGTCTGTCGTGGGTTATTTGAACTCTTAGGTTCCGAAGCAGATAAATTATCGTGATTGCCTGTTTTGGCGTCGGTGCTCTTGACCGCCTGGTCGGGGACCGCATTGGTTTCAGGCGGTACAGCAGCTTGAGCAGGTGCTGCGGGATTCGCACTCTTTGGAGCAATCGCGGCGGGAACCGTTATCACGGGATTGCGCGGGCTCGGAAGTGCCGGGGCAGACAAAAATGTCGGCGATGCTGGTTTGCCCTGCGCAGCAATGGTGAATTGGCGAGTGCTTACGTTCCAGGCAGCGAAGCCAGGCTGCTGGGTAGATGTTTTTTCGTTTGCGTTATTGGGCGCACTCGTTTTGAAATCGGGACCGTTCGACGTATCAGCCGCATTTTGTTGTGAATCGTCGCTGGGCTCAACATCGGCTTGGGCTGCTAGCTGGCTTTTGAAGGTGGAGTCCGTTTGCTTCGAACTTCGAGCCTGTGATTCGCCGATGGAGGAGCTTTGCGCCTGGTAACACGAACTTGCCTGGGCCGCAAATATCGAACCTGTCACGACCGGTGCATGTGCATTCCGCGCTCCAGATGACCCGGCCGTTATTTCCCAACGAATTGCGGAGGCAAGCGAGTTGAGTTGGGTGTCAGAAAAATGAGTGGTCGAGTACCCGGCGTCGGAAACTCGACGATTGGAGAGCCTGCCTCAAGGCGGCTTCTGCGCCTATTTCCGTCTATATCGAAGCGATTGAGGAGAAAGTAGAGGACTTTTCAGGCTGGCATCCGGGTTGCTTCAGACTGGAGCATGGATCCGCTCACAACCGCAGCCGCTAGTGGGCTTCAAGCCAGGTTGGACTCACTGGACATGCTCGCGAATAATCTCGCTAACGCATCGACCAGCGGTTTCAAGGCGGACCGGGAGTTCTATAGCACTTATTTGTCGCCAGATCTCGCAACAGAAGCGGACCCGACCGTGGGCGAATCCCCGGTCGTCGAAAAAAACTGGACGGATTTTTCGCAAGGCACTTTGCTTCGGACCGGAAATTCGACCGATCTCGCGTTATCTGGCCCCGGATTTTTTGCCGTAAACGGTCCGAACGGAACGCTATATACACGAAACGGCGGCTTTCGGATTTCCGCGAAGGGACTCCTGGTGACGGCCGAAGGCTATCCGGTTCGTTTGGCAGGCAATCAAACTCTACAGACGCAGTCGACGGATCCGATTGAAGTCACGCCGGATGGAGGGGTGGTTCAGGACGGCGTCGCGCTCGGGCAACTGGAGCTTGCCAGTTTTACCGATCCGAGCCAGCTCACAAAACTCCCCAGCGGATATTTTCAAAGCCCGGGAACACAGGTAACACCCACGCCGGCGACGGCCGCGCAGGTCGCCCAGGGCACACTCGAATCGTCCAACACCGGATCGGCCGAAGCCTCGGTGAGGATGATTTCACTCCTGCGCCATTTTGAAATGCTGCAACACGCAATCAAGATTGGGGCAGATATGAATCGCCAGGCGGTTGAAGAAGTCGCCAAGGTGGGTTCATAGAAAGAGGAAGGAAAATTAATGATACGCGCTCTTTATAGCGCCGCCAGCGGGATGACGGCGCAGCAGTTGAATGTCGACAATATAGCTAATAACCTGGCCAATGCTAATACGGCCGGGTTTAAGATGCGCCGCGCTCAGTTTCAGGATCTGATTTACCAGAGCATGATCCAACCCGGCGCATCGTCGGGCCAGCAGACTACGGTTCCCTCGGGACTACAGCTCGGGCTTGGAACTCGCGCCGGTTCAAACGAGATCATCCTCACTCAAGGCGCGCTCACGCAGACCAGCAATCCACTGGATCTGGCTATACAAGGCGCGGGATTTTTTCAGATTCGGCAACCCTCCGGAACTCTCGCCTACACAAGGGCGGGATCTTTTCAGTTGGACCGGAACGGGAACGTCGTCGATCCCAATGGAAATCCTGTCGAGCCGCAGATCACCATTCCGAGCAACGCCCAGAACGTGACTATCGCGCAGGATGGCACGGTCAGTTTCACGACGGCGGGCCAAACGGCGACGCAAAAAGCCGGGCAAATCCAGTTGGCAAACTTTCAGAATCCGGCGGGATTGAACAGCATTGGAAACAATCTGTTCGAAACAACCGACGCTTCCGGAGACCCGCAAGTAGCAGTCCCCGGCGGGACAGAAGGAGTGGGGACGTTAATGCAAGGCTACACGGAACAGTCGAACGTGGATGTGGTCTCGCAGTTCGTCGATCTCATTCAGAGCCAGCGCGCTTACGAAGCGAATTCGCGGGTGGTAAAAGCCGCGGATGAGATGTATCAGCAGATCAATCAAATCACGCAATAATGCTCGCCGTGATGCTGGCAATGCTGATGCAGCCGAGTGTCTGCAAGGTTATCGCCGCGGACTGGATTCGCGGAAGCGACCTGGCGAATGCACTGCCGGCGTTCAGCGCGCTGCCGCCGGATCTGAAAATCAGTCTCTCTCCACTTCCCGGACAGACGCGAATTTTTCATCCCGCCGAGTTGCGGCGCCTGGCAATCGCGAACCATTTGAAGGCAACGGCGGCAGGCGATGTCTGCTTCTCCTGGAAGCTAAGCCCAGTAACTCCGGACAGCTTCGAAGCCGCGATGAAGGCGACTCTAGCCGGCCGCAATCCGCGAATAGAGATTCTCGATCGGAGCCTGATTCCCGCGCCGGAAGGGGAGATCGTGTTTCCCTGGCGCGGTTTGGGCGCCGATTCAGCAGCAGGAGCGATCTGGCGAGGCTACGTCTCGTACGCCGGAACCCGGCAGTTTCCGATCTGGGCCCGCGTCCGGATCACGATTAATGAAAAGCGCGTGCTGGCAGCAAGCGTATTGCATTTTGGAGATACTGTGCAAGCCGATGGTTTACGAGTTGAGGCATATACGGGAGGGCTCCCGCGCGAAGAGCCGATTACCGGATGTCTCGCAGGCCGTGGGGCTGATCACTCGGCGCGATATACCGGCCGGAACTCCGATTTGCAGTTCGATGCTCGAAGCTCCTCCCGAAATACAGCGCGGAGATACCGTAAGCGTCATCGCCCAGTCGGGGGCGGCAATGATAGAAGCGCAAGGCATAGCCGAACAGGATGGCCGCCGCGGCGATGTGATTACGCTCCGAAATCCGCGATCGGGCAAGACGTTCCGCGGAAGAGTGCAGAAGAAGGATGTTGTCGCGGTTGTTCCCGGTGGATTCTTTGGGCTGGTCGCGGAGGGCAGGTCGTGAATCGCCTTCCGATTTCGGTCTGCCTGCTGGCAATTGTGCCACTTCTGCTTGCAGATCAGAAATCAAGCAAAAAGCAGGTGCAGAATCAGAAAAGCCCGCTCGACCAGTATGTCGAGGATGCGCACCGGCGGGCCTCGTCGATGCCTTCCGAAAGTCCCGGCTCTCTCTGGGCGCCTTCCGGGGCGCCCCTGGCTGATATCGCCGCCGACGTACGGGCGCGCAGCGTCGACGACATGGTCACAATTGTCGTGAACGAACAAGCATCCGCGGTTTCGACTGGTGTAACAAAGACCAGCCGCACCTCCAGCGCGAATGCTGCAATTACGTCCGCTGCCGGGCAGTTGCCGGCAGCAGGTAAGCTTGCCAATCTGCTAAATGCCAACTCGGCGACTTCGCTTAACGGCCAGGGAACGACGTCGCGGCAAACAACCCTTACGACGACAATAACCGCTCGGGTTATCGGTGTTCTACCAAACGGCTATCTCGTTATCGAGGGCAGCAAGTCGGTTCTAGTCAACTCCGAAAATCAGGTGGTTACGATCAGCGGCGTAGTTCGGCCGGCTGATCTCTCGAATGGGAACACAGTGCAATCCGGTAACGTTGCCCAGATGGAATTGAAGGTCAATGGCAAAGGTGTTGTCAACGACGTGATTCGTCGACCGAACTTCTTGTACAGACTGCTCCTCGGTCTGCTTCCGTTTTAGGACAGCGACGATGCGTTACCGCTATTTTATTCTGTTTCTTGTCTGCGCAAGCATAGCCCAATGCGCGGAAGAGCGCGGCGTGCGCCTCAAGGATCTGGTCACGATCGAAGGCGTCCGAACGAACCAGCTCGTCGGTTACGGCCTGGTTGTCGGATTGAACGGAACCGGAGATCGCCAGCAAACGCTATTTTCAGCGCAAAGCTTGACGAACCTGCTGCTGAGGATGGGCGTGAGCGTCTCACCCACCTTGATCACCGTCAAGAACACGGCAGCAGTCATTGTCACCGCGACTCTCCCCGCTTATGCGCAGCCCGGAAGCACTATCGATGCGACGGTCGCGGCAATTGGCGATGCGCCCAATTTACAGGGTGGCTTACTCGTACTCACTACGCTGCGGGGAATTAATGGACAGGTGTACGCAACGGTACAGGGGCCCGTCATCACCGGTGGATTCCTGGCTGGACGCGGCGCACAGAATTCTCAGACCGTAAATCACCCGACCGTCGGGCGTATCCCGAACGGAGTCTCCGTCGAGCACCTCGCGCCGTCTGTTCCCATCGGAAACGCGATTAAACTCCAGTTAAAGGAAGAAGACTTTACGACGTCCGCCCGAATTGCCGATGCCCTAAATCGGCACTTTGCCGCCAGCGGCGCGCTCGCCCATGCTGACAATGCCGGCCTGGTGAGTGTTGTAATTCCTCCTAAGTATGCCTCTCAACCCACGGAATTTGTGGCGGAATTAGAAGCCGTGAGTGTAGAACCCGACAGCATCGCGAAAGTTGTGATCAACGAGCGGACGGGCACGGTGGTTTTGGGAAACGATGTCCGAATCGCCCCAGTGGCGGTAATGCACGGCAACCTGACGGTGGAGATTCAAACGCAACTCGTCCCTGTTCCAAATGGTCCGTATTCGAATGCACCGGGAACCGTGGCACCGGAGACTACAGTGACAGCCAAGGATGAGAAATCCCGGAATCTCGTCCTGCAAAATGGCGCGACCGTTGAAGAGTTGGTAAAAGCGCTTGCTTCGATTGGATCGACAACACGCGACGTAATCGCCATTCTGGAGAGTCTGCGGGCGGCCGGAGCGCTGGACGCCGAACTGGAGGTTATTTAATGGCCGCGATGACGAACATGGACGCCTCTGTTTCGGCACTCACCGGGCCGGCGGAACTGCTGCAGAAGAAGCCTTCAAAGATACACGACGCGGCACAGCAATTCGAGGCCTTGATGATTGGAGAAATGCTCAAATCCGTGCGTGAGTCAAGCTCCGACGGGTGGCTGGGCAGCGGAGATAGCGATGCGAGCGATTCCGCTCAATCTATGGCTGAAACTCAGTTCGCCTCGGCTCTGGCGTCAAACGGAGGCATCGGCCTGGCGAAGATGATTGAACGCGACCTGACCAAGCAGGCTTCGGCTCAAAACGTAACAGCCACACCGGATTCGTCCGCTCCCGCAAAGTAATCTGCATAGCGGTTGCCGGCGTTTTCATTGGAAGGGTTCGAAAAAACGGGTTCGGGGGAGATATCGGCAGACACGTCCGAGGGCGCTAAAGCGGACCATCCTTCGAGCAATGTGGATAAAAGCTGCTCCACTTCGGAAATCCTCTCACTTTTGTGCGAGGTACGCGCTTCGGAGAGCTGGCGCAGCATGTAGGCATATAAGCCCTTGAGATTCTGGCTGATCTCGCCGCCTTTCTGATGGTTGAGCGAGAGGGAGAGCTGAGTAAGAATTCTGGAACACTTTGCGATCGCAGCAGAGCTACCGTTCAGGTCGCCGCTGTTTAGACAGGATCTCGCGCAGCGGGCCGAAGCGATAGCGGCTTCGTACATGACCACTATAAGACCTACCGGATTACTGCTTAAGACAGTGCCTTCGACGTATGCCTCGTGATAACCGCTGTAGGTTGACAAATTTGCTCCCTGCGTTCTTTATCGCGCGAACCATGCTGGTCCTTGAGTACTCTCGCATTTTCCTAGGCATAGAACGTCAGCGACAAGCATCGCGACTCCCTGAATCGCATCTCAGCGGGAAATGAACAGCTTAGTCCAGCGCTTTTGCTCCGATAAGTCTTGAGAGGAACAAGCCGAAGGAATGTTTTCGATCATCGGGATCCTGATTGTGATCGGAGCCATTGCAGGAGGCTATCTGATGGAAAAAGGGAACCTTATGGTTCTCATGCAGCCTTCAGAGGGTCTGATCATCATCGGCGCTGCAATCGGGACGCTGCTGATCGCCAATCCGCTTTCCGTTGTAATAGCCATCTTTAAACGCATACTGGGCACCTTCAGTTCTTCGCTGTACAGCAAACAACATTACCTCGTCACGTTGAAGATGCTGAACGACCTGTTCAAGCGCGCGCGCAAAGGTGGCCTCAGCAGCTTGGAAAGCGACATCGAAGAGCCGGAGAATAGCGAATTATTCAAGAAGTATCCGGAGATTCTGAAGCACCACCATACGATGCAATTTATCTGCGACACGCTCAGGACAGCGATGGCGGGCACTGTTTCCCACTTCGATCTGGACCAGATGATCGAGCTAGATCTGGAGGTTCATCACCATGAGGTCACTCAGCCGGTAACCGCTCTTTCGACGGTGGCAGAAGCATTGCCGGGATTGGGCATTGTCGCAGCGGTACTCGGCATTGTGATCACTATGAGCGCACTCGGCGGCCCGCCGGAAGAGATTGGCAGAAAGGTAGCTGCGGCGCTGGTCGGAACCTTTCTCGGAATCCTCCTTTGCTATGGCTTTCTGTCTCCGCTTGCGGCCAATATCAGCCGGGCGAATGACGACGAGTCACATTACTATCACAGCCTGCGCACCGGTCTGATCGCGTTCATCCGGGGAGCAGCGCCAATCCTGGCGGTGGAATTCTCTCGCCGGACGATTCCCTCCGCTGTTCGCCCGAGTTTCAAAGAGATGGACGACGCCTTTCGCGCCAAGGTAGAAGAGTTAGCGGCGTAAAGAATGCCTGTCGCGCAGCAGCCCATTATTATTCTCAAAAAGAGAAAAGCCCACGCTCATCGTGCGCACGGCGGCGCATGGAAAGTGGCCTACGCCGACTTCGTGACGGCGATGATGGCGTTCTTTCTGGTGCTATGGCTAATGAGCTCGAGCAACGACGTGAAGGAGGCGATTGCCGGATATTTCAGCAACCCGAAAGGCTCGACAAAAACTATCGGGACTGGAATGTCGGGCAGCGGCCATGGCATCACTATTACGAAAGAACAGATGCCGTCTCTGAAGGACAAACTCGAGATGGCCGTGCGCCAGCACCCGAATGTGAGCAAGCTGAAAGAGCACGTTCACATGACTCTGACGCCTGAGGGCCTGCGCATCGAACTACTCGAAACAGACAAGGGCATGTTCTTCGAGAATGGGCGGCCCGATCCAACCCAAAGCGGGAGAGATGTACTGATTGCGCTTGCACACGAACTCGGTAAGCTCAATAACACGATCATAATTGAAGGCCATACCGACTCGACACCCTATGATGGCCCGATTTATTCGAACTGGGAACTCTCGGCGGACCGCGCCAACGCTGCCCGCAGAATCCTGCAGGGCAGTGGCGTCCACTCCGACCAGATCTCGGAGGTCCGCGGCTTCGCCGACCAACAGCTTCGATTTCCGACCCGCCCCGAAGATCCTTCCAACCGCCGCGTCTCGATCATAATTGCATATCCGCAAGTCAGCGACGCAGACGAGCCGAAGGACTCGAAGGTGGCTGCCGCACCGAAGAAAGTCGTTCGGAAATAGTCCGAATGGACTCTAAAACCGCGCCTGGATCTTCGATAAAGCTGTATCCAGATGCTTGCTGCGAGTTCCAGCACAACAACCTGCGCGAATATAGAGGTCGCGCCAGCGGATTGCAAATTCGCGGCGCCGGGTTTCCGGCTTATCACAAGGGACTTGACCAGTGGTGTGGCTTTGGCCGTTCACATTCCCGTGCTGGAGATTGCTGCCTTACTTCGCTTTTCCCTGCCTGATCCGGAGACGAGCGCGAGCGATTCGAGCGAAGGCCGCTGGCTCTATGCCAACACGGCTATTCCGCTGCTCTTCTCGAGGATTGAAGCTCACGGAGTTTCGCGTGATGATGTTTCTGTCTATGCGATTGGCGGCTCGGATCCATCCTCTGATGAACCGGGGGTAGGAGCTCTGAACGTTCTTGCTGTTCGAAAAATACTTGAGCAGGAACGTATACCTCTGGCGGGTGAAGACTTAGGCGGAACTCTGATTCGTTCTCTCTGGTTCGATGCCGAAGGCGGCCGGCTCATCATAAGAACGCGTCAATATCCTGACGCCCGCGCAGTAACGGATAGCAACGCCAGCCTGCAAACAAAAGCTTCCTAAGCCGTTCCAGCCACTGCCCTCCACCTTCTCGCGCGGCCCTTGTAAGGAAGAGGCCGCAAAATTGCTGCTAGGTCCATGATTCCCCATGTCTGGCGCAATCGTAAATCGACTTCTACGCAGCGCAATCTGCGCCGCGCAAATTTCCTGGGCAGCCTCGCCGAAAGCCGCTGACGATCCGGCGAATGCCATGCAGCAGTCCTTACAAAAACAACGTGATTCACTAAGCCGGCAAGCGGATTCGTTGCGGCAGCAATTCGGCAATCTTCCAACCCTGGAGAAGGATACCTTCTTTTTGGTGGCTCCGGTTCTTGACCCAGAATTCGATTGCTCTCCTCTGGCGCGGCCGGATGTTGAGTCTTTGATCCAGCACGCCGCCAACAAAAATTCCTTAGATGCCGGCCTGCTTCGGGCGGTTATGAAAGAAGAATCGGCGTTTCGTCCTTGCGCGATATCAGCTAAAGGCGCGCAAGGGCTCATGCAGCTCATGCCCTCGACCGCCGAGCAATTCCATGTCACCGATCCTTTTGATCCCGAGCAAAATGTCCAGGCGGGCGCGGCCTTTCTCAACCAATTACTGAGAAAGTACAAGGGCGATCTCAGGTCCTCGCTCGTCGCCTATAATGCGGGTGCAAGCCGCGCTGACCGCACCGATCTGCCGATTCCAGCCGAAACCCAGAGCTATCTCGCAAATATTTTCGCCGATCTGGGCATGCAAAGAGTCGAAACTTCTGTTACGCAGCAACAGAAATCTGAAGCTTCGGAAGAAGAGCCCGACAGTAATGTGTCTTCCGAGCAGATTGAGCCTCCACCTCCAGATCATTCCCTGCGCTGAACGCGGCCCGCCAAGATCCTTCCACTACATTGCCCAAATCCGATCGGCACGAAACCCTCCCGTTCACAATGCGCGGTCAGCGCGATTTCATCGGTATCTTCCAAAAAAACGCGCGACTCTCCGTTTGCCAGTAAGAGAGGCTCGCGTCCTTTAGAAGTCAGCTCTAGCAGGCACCCGCGATTCTCCTTTTCAGGGCCGGAAATCGTCCCACTACCGATCAGATCTCCGGGGCGAATTGGACACCCGTTCGAGGTATGGTGCGCCACCATTTGCGCCAGTGTCCAGTACATGTTTGCGAACGACGCGCAGCTAATCCGAGCCGGCGCAGCCATTCCCTTCGTCCGTAACCAGGCTTCCACGGTGATGCCAAACGCATCCGATTGGACGCCGCGGAGATACGGGAGCACCGGCGCGTCGTGCTCCGTCTGCGGCACCCGGAAAGGCTGCAGCGCTTCTATCGTGATCATCCAGGGCGATATCGAGGTGGCGAAGTTCTTGGCAAGAAATGGCCCCAGCGGTTGATATTCCCAGCGCTGGAGGTCACGCGCCGACCAGTCGTTCAAGAGGCAAACTCCAGCGATGTGTCGTTCCGCTTCCGCTATAGGAATGGGCTCGCCCATTTGGTTACCGGGCCCGAGGAACGCTCCGATCTCAACTTCATAGTCGAGTTCCGATGATAGACCAAACCGGCCTTCCCCCAACTGGCCCGCGGGCCTTCTCACCGCAGTTCCGCTCACCACAATCGAAGAGGACCGGCCATGGTAAGCGATGGGCACATGCTTGTAATTGGGAAGCAGCGGATTATCCGGCCTGAACAGTTGACCCACATTCGTCGCGTGGTGGAGCGACGCATAGAAATCGGTGTAGTCGCCGATCATCGCCGGGAGTAGCATCTCGCAATCGGACTGAGGAATCAGCGGCCGCCTCTGGGCACCTAGCTCGAGGGCACGGCTCAACTGATGTCTCAGGTCGCGCCTCTGTTCCGGGAAAAGCCGCATGTAGTCGTTCAGGGTTTCTCCGCACAGTTTTGCGTCCGAAAACCACGGGCTCGCATCCAGAACAGAATCGCCGATTGCCACTCCTACGCGGGGCTGCCGATCCTCACGGGTCCGAAACACACCTAGCGGGAGGTTCTGGATCGGGAAATCACAGCCAGGAATATTTGCCGATTCGACCCAACTTTGTAGCTTCGGATCGTGGGTCTCGTCTGTCATAACCAGCTCAACCGTTCTAAATCGTGTACCGGTTCTTCAAATGAACACGAGCCGAAAGAGTGCACAAAATTTTGGCGCGCATCTTCAATCTCCGCCGCGTCAATAGACTGATCCCTCCAGTGCGCCCTATCATCAAACCGGAATGCTTGCGGATCGGTTTCCGCTAACACGGCAACCAGTTTTCGTTCGCCTCGCCAAGCAAGTCCCGCCGCCATCATCACGTTCACGAAACCGTGCATCACGGCGCGCGTGGCGCCATCTTGATACGTCAGGGGCTGCATGGATCGGACGGGATGATGCAGCCCGGCTGTTGCTTTGAAGGCCAGCCGGCGCTCCGCGCAACCGGTGATAAAGTCCGCCAGCGCCTCTACGAGACGGAATCGCTTCAGCGGTAATGCCGCCCGTTCGAACTTTCGCATAGCTGCCGGCGCGCTTCACTTCATCGAGCTGGTGGAGGCCGACCTCGCAGTAAGTAGGCTTCGCCGTTTTGATGATCGCCGTGGCCTCAATCGCCGAAGCCCGCTCACAATCTGAATTGCTCAGACAAACAATATGTCCATTGAGGGCGTCAGGTACGAGATCAACCTGCGGAGCAGGAACAACAAACCGCCCGAGCATCCACCAGTGTTCGCCCTCCTGATAGCGGCGATAATTCATCACCGCGGCTTCGATTGGCAGCGATGCTGGCGGAAACAGGCCCGCGTAATCGATCGAGTGAGCGAGAAGATCCCGCAGGGCGGGCGCTAGTTTTCCAGCCACGATAAGTAATAGTCTTTGTCTTCCACGTCGACAGCCGCACGGCTGACTTCTAGCCCTCGGAATGTATCCATCATCACGGCTAACTCATTGGTCTGCTTCTGGCCGATCGACGCTTCGGTCCGTCCAGGTTGCGGCCCATGTGCCAATCCGTCCGGGTGCAGCGTGACAGAGCCATACTCGATCCCTTTGCGGCTCATGAACTCTGAGTTCGCATAATACAGAACTTCGTCGGACATCACATTCGAATGCGTATAGGGAGCGGGAACTGCTTCCGGATCGAAATCGAACGGCCTCGGGCAGAACGAACAAATCACAAATCCGTCGCCCTCGAAAGTTTGATGCGTAGGCGGCGGAAGATGGAAGCGTCCGACCCTGGGCTCAAAACTGTTAATGCTGAGCGCCCACGGAAAGTAGTGGCCATCCCAACCAATAACGTCGAACGGATGGTTGGCCAGGGCCATCTCGGTCAGCGTGTTTTCCTTTTTGACGATCAGCTTGAATTCACCTTTCTCGTCATGCGTTTCGAGATTCTGAGGAAGCCGGATATCCCGTTCCGAGTACGGACTGGACTCCGTAAGCTGGCCATACTCGTTCCGATAGCGCTTCGGGGTGCGAATATATCCCGCACTCTCGATAACCAGAAGAACTTGATCGCCCTGAGCAAAGTTATACCGGTGTAGAATGCCACGCGGAATAACGAGGTAATCGCCGCCCTCGAACGGGATGCTGCCAAAAGGCGATTCCAGTACGCCTCGTCCTTCACTTACATACACGACTTCGTCGCCTTGCGCATTCCGATAAAAGTCCGTGGTTCCTGTATTTGGACGCACGAGTGACATCGAGACGTCGTGATTGAAGACTAACGGAATGCGGTCCGCGAACGGATCGCCCTGGCGGTTGAGTTCTTTGGTCCGGAAATGCCGATGCCGCAGAGGCTCCCTCGAGGCCGGCTCCCACTTCAGCGCCTTCACTGTCCGCAAAGACCGAACCGCCGTAGGCCGCCGGACGTGATACAGCAGCGATGACGGTCCGACAAAGCCCATGTTGCCCATTAGCTCCTCGGAATAAAGCTCGCCGTTCGGCTGCCGATAGATTTTATGCCGCTTGGACGGAATCTCTCCCAAATGGTGATAAACAGGCATCTGACCTCCCTCTCTATATAACTCCAACGGCACCCTCTGCCGGACGCGGAGCCGAATTCGATGCGGCATTCCAGACATCACCGCCTAACGCATTCAGTTGTCCGCGGGCGATGTCGGCAATCACGGTGTCGTGTGCCGCGTCGGGATCGCCCTTGCGGATCGCCCCTACAATCGGCTTTAATAAAGTCTCGATATCCCGCGGAACCTCCTTTGAGCGGCTGGCGGCCAGATAGACCAGGCGGATGGATCGTTCCAACACCCCTCGGAGAATGATCTCGAGTTCCCTGTTGCGTGTCATACGCGCGATTTGTAGATGGAAGTTCTGATTCGCCTCAATAAAGGCGTCCAAAGCAATCGAATCGCGTGCCGCCTTCAACGCTTCTTCATAGAGTTCGTTCAACCGCGCTACGTCCGAGGCATCGGCTCGCAATGCCGCCAATCTCGCGGCAACGCCCTCCAGCAGAACGCGTGTCTCTAATAAATCGCGGACTCCACGGAAGGTCAACTCCGGCACCATGTAACCGCGGCGAGGAACTACCTCGAGGAGCTGTTCATTATGCAATCGGTTGCACGCTTCGCGGAATGGCGTACGTCCGATTGAGTAACGGGACAGGATTTCGGGCTCGCGCAGAAAACCACCCTCCGGAAACTCGCCGTGGAGGATTCCGTGCTTCAGCAGCCGATACGCCCGCTCAACCAAGGTACCGTCGGTTTTTCTTCCACGGGCTCGAGATGGCATTCTTTTTGACCGTCCGTATTACAATATACAACGAGTATATTGATAATCCACGGAGCATATACTTGTTGCCTCCGAATATTCTGGTTCCGCCTCACATCGCCGCACTTCGACCCTACGAACCCGGCCTCAGCGCAGAGTCTGTGCAGAAACGTTACGGGCTCAAGCGCGTTGTAAAGCTCGCCTCTAACGAGAATCCGCTGGGGACCTCGCCCCTGGCGCTCGAATACGCCGCTCGATCCTTCACCGATCTCTCTCGTTACCCGGATGGAGGGCTGGCGCTGCGGAACAGCCTCGCCGAGCGCTTCGACCTGAAGATTGAGAACGTCATCGCGGGCGCCGGCAGTGAAGGCATAATGGCCAACATTGTCCGTACGTTTTTGTGCGATGACGATGAGGTTCTCACAACTGAGGCGGCTTTCCTCGGTTTCCAGGTCTTGGCTCGCAGCCGCGGCGTGGCGTATCGCACGATCCCTTATCGCGATTGGAAATATGATTTGCCTCGCCTTGCGGACGCGATCACAAACCGGACCAAACTCGTCTATTTGGCCAATCCCAACAATCCAACCGGAACATTTTTTACGCGCGCCACCTTCGAAGAATTTCATAGGCGCGTACCAGAACGCGTTTTGATCATTCTGGATGAAGCCTATTTCGAATTCGCCGCCGGCGAGCCGTCTTATCCGGACTCGATGCACTATCGTTTCGATAATGTCATTACGCTGCGAACATTTTCGAAGGCGTATGGATTAGCGGCAGCGCGCGTGGGATATGGATTCGCTCACGAGAGCTTGATTGCGGTTCTGCTGAAGGTCAAGTTGCCTTTCGAGCCAAGCGGAATTGCCTCGGCGGCTGCGCTGGGCGCTCTGGAAGACCGGGATTTCCTGCTGCAAACTGTCGAACACAATGCTCGCGGACTCTCGTTTCTGCGCCGGTCTTTCGACGAACTCGGTTTCGAGATTGTTCCGTCCGCCGCCAACTTCCTGACGATTATCCTGGAAGACGCGGCCCAGGCCAGCCAGATCTTTGAACGATTGCTCGTCGAAGGGGGTAATTGTTCGCCCGCTGAAAGCCACCGGCTTACCGAATTGCCTTCGCGTTTCGGTTGGAACGCGGGAGGAAAACGAATTCTGCATGGAAGCGTTCGAGCGCGTACGCGCTGAACTGGAGATCACACCATATGCCACAAGTCACTGAAGTAAACGAGCGAAGGGACACCGCCGAAGCGGATTTCCTGCCTATCCACGGTACCGACCACCTCGAATTCTATGTTGGCAACGCCAAGCAGGCCGCCTATTTCTATCGGGCCTCGATGGGCTTTAACCTGGTTGCCTACCGCGGACCGGAGACCGGGACCCGCGACCGCGCTTCCTATGTGCTTGAACAAAATAAAATTCGCTTCGTCCTGACCACGCCTTTACAAGCTTCCGGCGAAATTGCCGATCATGTCCTTCGGCACGGAGATGGAGTGAAATCTATCGCTCTCTGGGTGGACGATGCCCGGTCCGCATGGAAAGAGACGACCGCCCGCGCCGCGAAAGGCGTGCAAGCTCCGTTCACAATGAAGGATAAAGCCGGAGAGGCGCAACTCTCGTCTATCGCCATTTACGGCGATACGATCCATACATTTGTCGAGCGCGGCAATTACTCCGGACCATTTCTGCCTGGCTTCGTATCGATGCCTCAACCGGATCGGGTCGCTCGGCCGGCGGGTCTCCTTCACATCGATCACGTCGTAGGAAACGTCGGCTGGGGCCAAATGAATACCTGGGTCGAGTTCTATGAGCGCGTGATGGGATTCCGTATGTTTAAGCACTTCGACGATGAAGATATTTCGACGGAATATTCGGCTCTGATGTCCAAAGTCATGACCAGCGGAAATGAAAAAATCCGTTTCCCTATCAATGAGCCCGCCGAAGGAAGGCGCAAGTCGCAGATTGAAGAGTATCTCGATTTCTACGGCGGTCCAGGGGTGCAACACATCGCGATGGCCACAAACAATATCATCGAGAGCGTCGCGAAGCTACAGGAGCAGGGAGTAGAGTTTCTTTCTATTCCGACTACTTACTATGACGAGCTAACCTCTCGTGTGGGGAAAATCGATGAGCCGCTGGACGAATTAGCCCGGCTGGGAATTCTGGTGGATCGCGATGACGAGGGATACATGCTGCAGATTTTCACGAAGCCGGTGGAAGACCGGCCGACGCTATTTTTCGAGATTATCCAGCGAAAGGGCAGCCGGAGCTTTGGGAAGGGTAACTTCAAGGCGCTGTTCGAAGCGATAGAGCGCGAACAGGCCCTTCGTGGGAACCTGTGAGTCCTGGCGTTAACTCCCGCCTTTTTTAATGGAGATTGTCTACCAGCGGACAGTATTAGTCACGTCCCCGGCCTGAGCCCGAAATACTCAAAGACCGTACTACTTTTACAAGACTTTTACGTAACGCTTGTCGCCACGCTAGAGACAAACAGGCGAATCGCACAACACTATCCAAATTCTGGGTAAATCTTGTCTTTGTTGTGCCCAGGGAGTTCGCTTATGTTAAACAAGCAGACGTTGCGTTCCGGCGCGAAATTGTTCTTCGCGTCTTGCTTTCGCGCTTTCGCCTCAATTTCTACTCGCCGATTCGTTCAGTCAAACCAACTTGGTCTCTGACGTATCCGGGGAGGCTCTCCACACCGATATGAACCTGAAGAATCCTTGGGGCGTATCATTCGCGCGCTACTTCGCCATTTTGGGTTTCAAATCAAGCGTCCGGCACGTCGACCCTCTATGACGGCGCCGGAAACGAGATAGTACCGCCGTCGCCGGTGCCGATTCCGGCAGGGACTCCGCCGGCTACCGGCCCCACGGGACAGGTGTTCAGCGGCGGCGCTGGTTTCGCGCTGCCCAACGGCAAACCGGCCTTTTTTATCTTCGATACTTTGAACGGCACGATCGATGGTTGGGGCGGAAGCTAACCCGGCCGTTCAATTGGCCTCCACTCCTGGTGCTGTCTATACGGGCCTCGCTCTCGCCCCTGCCAACGGCTCCAACTATCTTTACGCGGCAGATTCCACCGGCGCAATTCGGGTCTTTGATTCCAGTTACCACCAAGTGTCGCTGACCGGTAACTTCACCGACCCGAATGCCGTGACCGGCTTCGTGCCATTCAATATTCAGCTCGTCGGCTCAAATCTATACGTAACGTATGCACAACTGACTCCGATGGGCACCGGTCTCCCGGGCGGGTATGTCGATGTGTTCAATACGGACGGCACTTTCGTGAAACGGCTGGCAACCGGCGGCGCGCTGTACGCGCCCTGGGGGATTACCATTGCGCCAGCCGGCTTTGGCAGTTTTGGCAACGATCTGCTGGTGGGCAATTTCGGTAATGGCGAAATCAATGCGTATAATCCGACAACAGGCGCTTGGGTCGGCACGCTCGACGGGACGAACGGACAGCCGATCGTGAATGATTTTCTTTGGTCTCTGGACTTCCGAACGGGCGGCCCTAACGTCAATACCAACGCGCTTTACTTTACCGCCGGAATTAACAACCAGCGGGACGGGCTTTTTGGCGACATTCAGTCGGTACCCGAACCGGCGTCGTACGGATTAGCGCTTTTAGGTCTGGCCATGGCTGCCGCAGTCGCGCGGCGCCGACGCACGGTTTTCTAAGAAGATTTCCGTGGCGCACTGGCGGCATGCGCCTGGGTGCCTGCCGGTGCGCTCAACTGTTGTTCGAGCCAATCCACCATTTTCCGTTTATACGCATGCGCGAGATTCGGGGAAGATTCCCACCAGCGAATCCCGTGACCGGCACCGGCAACCGCATAAATTTCGCAGCTTGCACCGACCGCTCGCATGCGCCGGCACATCTCCTCGGACTGCTGAAAAGGCACCAGCGGATCAGCCGTCCCGTGTATCAGCAGAAATGGCGGCATATTGCGGCGGACGTTCTCGATCGGTGACAGCTTCGCGAGGGCCGCCAAGACGAAAGCTTCCCAGGGTTTGCCAATCACCTGGCTTCGAATTTGAACCGGCACGTAGTTCGAAGTTTTCAGAAGTGATATGAGATCGTTCGGCGCGTACAGGCCCACTACCGCTTTCACCACCGTGTCCGGCTCCATCCGCAGCGCCGCCATAGCCGCAAGCTGCCCTCCCGCCGATTCTCCGATCAGAGCGATTCTATTCGGGTCTACGTGAAACTCGGCCGCATGCGACTTCACAAAGCGAATGGCCGATTCGACATCGTCGACGGCCGCCCCGAATTGCATCGCGTTTGCTGCCAGCCGGTAACTGATCGAGAACCAGGCGAAGCCCGCTTCCGATAGGGGGCGGAAAAGAGGAGCAACATCAATTCTCCGATCGCCCGCCACCCAGCCCCCGCCATGCACGATGATCACTCCGGGGGCGCTCGCTACCCCGTCGGGGATCGAAGCATCCATACGCAAGCTGAGTCCGTCAACCCGGGCGTATTCTATGTTGGATTTGAACTCGGCGGATTTGAGCTCAGCATGAGACCGGCCGGGAAGCTCCTCGGGTGCGGCTGTTACACCTGAAGTGATTGTCATTAGAAAGAGAAGAAGTGGGATTGCGACGGAGCGACAGGCAAACACCTAAAGTGTTGGATGACTCACCTCGCCATCGGGTTGCGAGCAGCATCTGAAATACTCGCTCGCAGAAAGGACGGAATGCCAATACCAAATTACAGCGCGATTAAGGGAGATCCTCAGCGGGGCGAAGTCGCCTTTAATCGAGCGGGAAAAAATCCCCACTATCGCATCTACATGCAGGACGGCACCCAAGTCGATGTGAACATCGAGTCGAGCGACGGATCGGAGATTTTATATGTCATTTATGATCGGTTCGTGCCGCCCAATCCCGACCTGTTGAATGAATTGGCTATGGGCATCACTCCCGTTGACCGCGTTCCGGGCGGTCTTGCCCTGGACTATGTTCGTGAGCAGGTGGGCGGGAACTTCATGGTTCAGCAGAGCGACATGACCTTGTTGCCCATCCCGGATCAAAATCCCCAGGATCAACTCAAGAATGTCGTCATCTCAATGCTGAATCAGGCTACTGCGGATCCCGACGGTCTGATTTACGCTTTCGGATCTGCGTATTCAGACCCCACCGGCGCTGCGGGCGTGCACAACATCCATATGAATCAGGGCAACCCCCTCAATGCCGCGTTCAGCGATGATAATGGCATCTGGCAGGATGGCGGGCTGTTCGTTCACTTGCCCTCAAATGATCAATGGATGGCCCTGTTCATCGCTTTTCAGACTCAATCCTGGCGAACGAACGACAGCGGCGACCCGGATTAGTAGAGCCGCACGCCTCGCGGACCCGGCTTGCGGTTCATGTGAACCGTATCGATGAAGCGGACACTGTTGTTACTCGAGGTCATCAAGAGCGTATGCGTGCGCTGGCCTTCGCCGAAGAAACGTACGCCGCGCAAGAGCGCTCCATCGGTTACGCCACAGGCGGCGAAGACAATATGGGTTCCCATCGCGAGGTCGCCGGCCGTATAGATTCGGTGTGGATTCCGAATCCCCATCCGGGCCATCCGTTCCTCCAGTTCGGGCGTGTCCACCACCAGCCGGGCCACCATCTCCCCGTGCAAGCAGCGCATAGCGGCCGCCGCGAGCACGCCTTCAGGAGCTCCGCCGATGCCCATCACTGCATGTACACCGTTCCCCCGCACAGCTACCGCAATCGCCGCGGATAAATCTCCGTCTCCGATGAGGCGGATACGCGCTCCGGCCTGCCGAATATCTTCAATGAGCTGTTCATGGCGAGGACGCTCCAGAACGATGATGGTTAAATCTTTAACGTCTCTATCCAGCCGGCGGGCGATGGATTTCAAATTCTGTGAAACCGGCGCATCCAGGTCAAGCGCTCCCCGGCAGGCGGGGCTCGCGACGATCTTCTCCATATAGCAATCGGGCGCATGTAGCAGGCCCCCCGGTTCGGAGGCGGCTAGCACGGCGATGGCATTCGGGGCTCCCGTCGCGCATAGGTTTGTACCCTCCAGCGGGTCCACCGCGATATCGACTCCCGGGTACTCGCTGCCTTCCGGCGGAGTCGCGCCCACGCGCTCGCCGATGTATAACATCGGCGCCTCGTCCCGCTCGCCTTCGCCGATTACGATGTTCCCCGCGATGGGAACCGATTCGAAGGCCTCCCGCATGGCCTGAACGGCCGCGTGATCCGAATGCTTCCGGTCACCCTGGCCCATCGTCCGGGCACTCGCGATCGCAGCTTCTTCTACCACGCGAACCAGATGAAATGTCAGATCTCGTTCAAGGTTAAGTTCGGTGGACATGGAATGCCTGTTCAGGCGTGCCCTGAACGAGCGGCACTCTCAGCCATGATAGTCTCAGAAGGTTTTTTATGAAATCGTCCACCTTGCCCGTCACCGCTATCCCGCTCAGCACCAACAAGCACTTGTTGAGGTGGGTCGAAAAAATGGCCGATCTCACCAGGCCGGCCGCAATCCACTGGGTGGACGGATCACAGGATGAGTTTGATGCGCTTTGCGGCCAGATGGTCGCCGCCGGCACCTTGATAAAGCTGAACCAGAAGCTGTGGCCCGGCTGTTTTCTGGCCAGATCGGATGCTCGTGACGTGGCCCGTGTTGAAGACCGCACCTTCATCTGTTCGTATTCAAAAGACAGCGCCGGGCCGACTAACAATTGGGTCAATCCGTTTGAAATGCGCCGCACCCTGAAGGAGCTCTTTCGGGGCTGTATGCGGGGCCGCACCATGTATGTGCTCCCGTTCAGCATGGGACCGATCGATTCCCCTATGTCACGGATCGGGGTTGAACTGACCGACTCCCCTTATGTCGTAATCAACATGCGCATCATGGCGCGCATCGGGGAGCCCGTCTTCAAAGAAATAGACAAAGACGTCAAGCGCGTTGTTCCTTGCATGCATAGCGTGGGCGTCCCTCTGGCGCCGGGCCAAAAAGATGTGCCGTGGCCTTGTAATTCGCAGAAGTACATCGTCCACTTCCCCGAGTCGCGCGAGATCTGGTCGTATGGTTCCGGTTACGGCGGGAACGCGCTCCTCGGAAAAAAGTGCTTCGCCTTGCGCATCGCCTCGAACATCGCGCGCGACGAGGGCTGGATGGCGGAACACATGCTCATCCTCGGCGTCGAGAATCCCGAAGGCGAAAAGACATACGTAGCGGCGGCTTTTCCCAGCGCCTGCGGTAAAACCAATTTCGCAATGATGATTCCCCCCGAGGGATTCGAGGGCTGGAAAGTGTGGACCGTTGGCGACGACATCGCCTGGATCAAACCCGATGAGAGCGGTCAGCTTCATGCCATCAATCCGGAAGCCGGATTTTTTGGCGTCGCGCCGGGGACTTCGCCCAAAACCAATCCGAATGCCATCGCTACGCTGTCCAGGAACACGATTTTCACCAACGCAGCTCTCACTCCAGACGGCGGCGTCTGGTGGGAAGGTCTGACCGATGAGCCCCCTGCCGAATGTATCGACTGGCAAGGCAATCGCTGGACTCCTGAGATCGGTAAACAAACCGGCAAGAAGGCGGCCCATCCGAACGCCCGGTTTACCGCGCCGGCTTCTCAGTGCCCTTCCATTGATCCACGCTGGGAAGATCCGAACGGCGTTCCCATCACCGCCTTCATTTTCGGGGGACGTCGTGCCAAAACGATTCCTCTCGTTTATCAGGCGTTCAATTGGAGCACAGGAGTTTACGTCGGCGCCACTATGGGCTCAGAGACTACTGCCGCGGCCGCCGGCGCCGTCGGCAAGGTCCGGCGCGATCCCATGGCGATGCTGCCGTTTTGCGGCTATCATATGGGCGATTATTTCCGGCACTGGCTTAGGATGCAGCGGTCGCTGAGTTTCACTCCGCGAATTTTCCACGTCAACTGGTTCCGTAAAGATACGGATGGCAAGTTCATTTGGCCAGGCTTCAGCCAAAATATGCGGATCTTGAAATGGATCGTGGATCGAGCTCACAGTCGAACTGCCGGCCGCGAAACTCCCATCGGCTGGATGCCCCGCTATGACGACATTCAGTGGGACGGCCTCGAATTTCCCGAAGATAAATTTAATGAGCTTCAATCCTTCGACCCCTCTGCCTGGAAAGCCGAGGTGATCGGACATGAAGAGTTATTCATCGAACTGCACGATCATCTTCCGCCCGAGCTGATCTATGAACGCGAACTGCTGATTTGCCGGCTTTAACCGCAGATTAAATTATCTTTAATGTGAACTTCAGGACTCCTTCACCTCACCTCTGCGACCATACGAATGAAAGCACAATCGTGCTATCACAGAAGTTATAAGGAGACTCCAAATAAAATGAAGAAGATCATGATCGCTGCCCTTGGCCTGTCAATGTTGTCCGGTACCGCCGTTTTCGCCGCGCAGAATACCGCCGGTTCGACCGATACCACCAACACGATGAAGAGCACCAAGAAGCACACCAAGCGTCACAGCAAGAAAACCACTGACACGATGAGCAGCACGACCAGCACAACCAAGTAAGCTGGCTTTTAGCTAAGATTCTTCAACGCGGCTTCGGGGCAATGCTCCAGGCCGCGTTAGTTTTTTGAGCGTTGCTCCCGGTTAGTTTTTTGCGGGTGCGCGGCTCAAGCTGAGTCGCGCAGGAGCCTTCCCCGAGCTTTTACGCGCTTCTTTCCTGAACTCCAGAATCAGCCGCATCACTTCGTTCTCGATCCGGTCCCGAACAGCAATGTAAGTCTCCTCGACCTTTCCGATCGGATCCTCTATTTTCCATTCGCGAATTTCTATAGGCATGCGAGCAGCGGGCAATTTAGCGCCACTCATGTTGACGATCAGGTCGAAGCCGCGGATGTCCACTGTTTCCAGGTTTTTCGGATACTGCGCCTCAATATCGATGTTTTTGGCGCTCATCACTTTCTTGGTGAGCGGCTGAACCAGGGAAGCGGGAGCGAAGCCGGCGCTCGCCGGTTCCATCACATCGGATCCGTATCTTCGCGCAAATCCTTCCGCCATCTGGCTGCGACAGGAATTTCCGATGCATAGAAAGAGGACTCGCTTCACGCTGCTTCTAGTTTAACGGAGCAATGCGTGTTCATCCGCTAAGCACCTTCCCGGCGAAATACCGATGGATCCGGTCGCCTTCGCTTAATTCAGGATGGAAAGTGGCTGCCAGATGTTTTCCCTGTTCCACCAGCACAGGCGCCGAGTCCAGCGTCGCGAGCACTTTCGCATCTGACCCTACACGCCGGATAATCGGTGCGCGAATGAATACGGCTTCCGCCTGCTCGCTTCCAAAGTCGATTCGCGCTACCCGGCTATCAATCTGGCGTCCGTACGCGTTTCGCTCGATCGTAAAATCCATCAGCTCGAGCGAAGGCTGATGCGGATGCAGCACTTCCCGGGAAAGAAGTATCGCTCCGGCGCAAGTGCCGAAAATCGGTTTCGAGCTTCCAAACCGCTTGATCGGCTCGAACAGTTTCTCCTCATCGAGAAGCTTAAGCATGGTCGTACTCTCGCCACCGGGAATAATCAAACCATCGATCGGTGCAAGATCGGACGCGCTCCTGACTTCCATACTTTCCGCGCCAACTCGCTCGAGCGCCTTGCGGTGAGCCTCGAAATCGCCCTGCAGCGCCAGTACGCCGATCTTCACTTTGGCCATTTCAAAAATCGAGCCGGGCTTACCACCCGCGAGTCTGCATCAGTTCGGATTCCTGCATCTTGGACACATCGAGCCCCGGCATTGCCTCTCCGAGTTCTTCGCTCGCCTCCAGCAATTTAACAGGATCGCGATAATAGGTGGCCGCCTTCACGATGGCCTTGGCCCGGGTCTCCGGATCGGATGATTTGAAGATGCCCGATCCTACAAACACGGCCTCGGCTCCAAGCTGCATCACCAACGCGGCATCCGCCGGAGTTGCGATTCCACCGGCCGAGAAATTCGGCGTCGGCAGTTTGCCGTGCTCCGCCACATACTGCACCAGCTCCAGCGGCGCTTGCAGGTTTTTGGCCTCGTGAACCAACTCTTCCTTCCCGAGCACCGTCAACTGCTTCATCTCTTTCACGATGGTGCGGATATGGCGAACAGCTTCGACAATGTTTCCAGAACCGGCTTCTCCTTTGGTGCGGATCATCGCCGCGCCTTCGGCGATCCGGCGTAGCGCTTCTCCCAGATTGCGCGCGCCACATACGAAAGGCACTTTGAAATCGCGCTTATCCACGTGGTGCTCTTCATCGGCCGGCGTCAATACCTCGCTTTCGTCGATGTAATCCACACCCAGCGCTTCCAAAATACGAGCCTCCATGAAATGCCCGATCCGTACTTTCGCCATTACCGGGATCGACACGCTTGCCATAATGTCCCGGATGATGCGGATCTGCGACATGCGGGCCACGCCGCCCTCTTTCCGTATGTCCGCGGGCACCCGTTCGAGCGCCATCACAGCGCTGGCTCCGGCTCTTTCGGCGATGACCGCCTGCTCGGCATTGACCACGTCCATGATCACGCCGCCCTTCAGCATCTCAGCCAACCCGACCTTCAATCGAAACTGATCGTCTTGGAAGTTCATCTTCGTCTCCTGATCTTCAGAACTCTCTATACCAGAGCCGCCGCCGGCTCAAAACTCACTGGCCCCGTGCTCGCGGCCAGTTCCTCACTGGCAATCTCACCTAAGATTTTTATGCCTTTGCGTATCTGATCGACACTCAATCCTCCAAAACTGATTCGCAGACCGCGCTCATGCCCCGCCTTCTCGGAAAAGTAGCTGCCCGGCAAAAAACTCACGCCTTTTTCTTCGACCAGCGTCAACACCTTCTCCGCCATGAGCGGCGCCGGCAAATCGATCCAAAGATTCATGCCGCCATCGGGCTGAGCAAAACGGGCTCCTCGCGGCAGAAACCTTGTACATGCATCGATAATGGCATCGAGTCGCTCAAGACCCGCTCGCCGCGTACGCTCCAGGTGCCGTTTCAATTCCCCCGACTCAGCGAATCGCAGCAAAACGGCTTGCGAAAGCTGATCCGAATGCAGATCGCAAATCTGCTTGCTTTCGGCCAGCCGCGCTATCACCGCTCGTGGAGCGATGATCCAGCCGACGCGCAGTCCTGGAAACGATACTTTCGAATAGCTGCGCAGCAATATCGTTTGACCGTTTTCGTCCAGCTCTTTCAAAGTTGGAAGGTTCGGCCCTCGGTACCGCAGATCGCTGTAGATATCGTTCTCCACGAGCACGGCTCCGCAACGTTGCGCCATTTGAATGATCCGCTTGCGCCGTTCAAGGGTCAGCGTTCCGCCGGTCGGATTCTGAAAGCTGGGAGTGAGTACAACCAAGCGCGGCTTGTGCTCGTCCATTGCCCGCTCCAGCAAATCGGTGTCGATGCCGCCGCTATCCACCGGGACTCCAATCAGATTGGCCTTCGCACGCGAAAACACGCGCAGTAAACCGTGATACACCGGGTCTTCCACAATCACGGTCTCTTTGCCCGATATGAACACCCTGGCAATCAGGTCCAGCGCTTGCTGGCATCCGTTGGTGATCATCAAATCGTCGCTGAGGCAGGCGCTGCCGTCCGCCAACGCTTCATTCAGCAGATACCGCCGCAACGGCGCATAACCGTAGGGAGAACCCAACTGCAGAATCTCAGCCGCCTCTGGCCCGTCTATGACTTCTTTGGCCAAAGATCGGAACTCCGTTAACGGGAAAGCCTCTTCGCAAGGCCGTGAATTCGCAAAACTGATCTCGACTGCTTGCCCGTTGCCAGGCGATCGCGATAACGGCGGCAGAATCGAATCCCAATCCAATGTGCCTCGCGTCGCAGGGTCGCGCTTGGCAACGAAACTCCCGCGCCCCACGTGCCCCTCCAAACATCCGTTTTGTTCGAGCACGGCATAAGCTGCCGATACGGTAGTGCGGTTCAGGCCAAGGCGGCCAGCCAATTCCCGAGTGGCTGGCAATCGTTCGCCGGATTGGATCATGCCTCGTTCCATCATTTCGCGGATCGCAGACGCCAATTGCCTGTAAAGCGGTACTTCCGACGCAGAGTCTAGCTTAATCTGCGAAAGGTTAGCCACACCCAAGCCTACCAAATTGGACGGTGTCAAAGCCGTGTCAAGCAGTCCATTCGTTGTGATCGGCCCCTCGAATACCGTTCTAGAATCGCTCCGAGATAGTCTTAAACTTTGCCGCATGCCGCACCGCCGCCCGGTCCTGATTGCCAGCGCATTGATTCCCCTGTTTCTGGGCGTCAGTTTGTCCTTCTCGCAAAAGAAGAAGAACGAAGAACCCAAAACGCAGGTCCTACCGCTCCCGCCGGAGCTGCCGAAAGCGTTGTCGACCGAAACCGAAGGCATCGATTTTCATATTTCGCCGCTGCTCCATACCGGCGGCCTCTCCGCGCAAATTCGCCAGAGTTTGAACGATCTCATCCGCGATACGCACGGCGAAACCATCATCCGGCTGCGCGCGTTTGTGGCAGGCGCCGGCGACGCGCGCCGCGTGGAAGCCGAAACGGCAAATCTCTTCACCGAGCGCAAGTTGCCTCTTCCTGTGCTGTCTGTGCTGCAGATCGGCGCGCTCGGCCAGGAGACTGCCCAGGTCGTGATCGAGGCTGTGGTTGCTACTCACAAAATCGTCAATCCAAACGGCCTGGCTTTTTATGCCGGAGAGACCGGACCCTCTTTCGAACAGGCGCTTGAGCGGTTAAAGGCGAGCGTGACGGCTTCCGGCGTAGCCCCCGGCGGCGTGTTGACGTCCACTTGCTTCACTTCTCAAATTCCCAACAACGACAATGCGCGAGCGCTGGTTCAATCCGCCTTTCCGAACACCGCGATCAATATCGTACAAGCCATTCGCGACCCCGCCTCCGACGAGAGTATGTGCGAGGCTGTCGCTCAACTCCCGCAACCGCCGGCGGAGGGGCTGGTCGTCATCTTGAAGAAATCGCGCGCCACTCTCGTCGATTCGCACGAGCTGATCTTCACCTGGCTGCAGCTCTCCTTCGGAAGTTTTCTCGACGACGCTCACGAGGCCTTTGCGCGCCTGCGCCGATCCGCTTCCGCGCTGCAGCCCGTTAACGCCCCGGTCGAGGTGAACGCCTTTACGCTGGATAGCTACGCCGCATCCGCTCTTCTCAAGACCACTTCCTTCCCGCCAAGCGCGTTTACGGCGCAACTGGTCGAGGGGCTACCCGCCATCGATGCATCCGGTGGAGTCGAAGCCGTGCTGGCTGCGAAAGTGCCGGAACCGGTAACGGTTTCGCGTTGAGCGGAGACGTACAATTCCCGTTACGGCTCCTCCGCGCGGAACTTACTGATGAAACCTCTCATTGCCACCTTCGGGGAGATCATGCTGCGGCTCAGTCCTCCCGGTTTCGAGCGGCTGCTCCAATCCCCTAACCTGGTTGCTACATTCGGCGGAGGCGAAGCCAATGTGGCTGTTTCGTTGGCCCAGTTCGAGGCGCAAAGCCGCTTCATAACGGTCTTGCCTCCGGCTAACCCGATCGCCGAGACTTTTCTGGGCGAGCTTCGGAGATTCGGCGTCGATGCCACCCACATTGTTCGCGCTCCCGGCCGGATGGGCGTCTATTTTGTCGAGACCGGCGCGAACCAGCGCCCTTCGAAAGTTTTATATGACCGCGAGTACAGCGCCATTTCCCTGGCCAGACCGGGAACAATCGACTGGGATGCTTGTCTCGCGGATGTTAGCTGGTTTCATGTCACCGGCATCACGCCAGCCCTCACTGCCTCTGCCGCGGAACTCACGCTCGAAGGGGTTCGCGCCGCTCGCCGGAAGAACATTCAAGTCTCCTGCGATCTGAATTACCGGAAGAATCTCTGGAAATGGGGCAAGCAGCCCTGCGAGGTCATGCCGGAAATCCTGAAACTCGCCGATGTCTGCATCGCCAACGAGGAGGATTGCCAGACCGCCATCAACATCCATGTGGATATCGATGTCGAATCCGGCCATCTCGAGCGCGAGAAATACGGTGAGCTCTGCGACCGCGTCCTGGCTACATTTCCGAATTTAAGCACGATCGCGATCACCCTGCGGGAATCGAAGAGCGCGTCCCACAACCACTGGTCCGCCTGCCTGCACACTGGCCGGCAATTCTTTTGCAGCCGCCGCTACGACATTACGCATATCGTCGATCGCGTCGGCGGTGGCGACAGCTTTGCCGCGGGCCTGATCTATGGCCTCACGCATCTGAATTCAGCCGAGGAAGCGTTGGAATTCGGCGTGGCCGCGGGCTGCCTCAAACACTCGCTACCCGGCGATTTTAACCGGTTTAACGCCGACGAAGTATGGGCGTTGGTGCGGGGCGCCGGGTCCGGCCGCGTCCAGCGCTGAAATACCGCCGCTTGGAAACAGCTCGACACAATCAGGCTCGGTATAATTCGATTTAGGCAATTTCCTTCATGCAGTTTCCTAAGCCGACCGTGTTCGCGGCTGGACTTGGAGTGGCACTATGTCTGCTCCAGCCGCTTGCGGCTCGACAAAACACCTCCAGCCCGTCGACTGAAAAGACAACCCCAGCCAAGTCCGCGACCAGCGAAACCACGCTGGCGGTCCCCTCAGCGGATGTGCCCAAGCCGGCTGCCGACTCGCAGAAATCCGAAAGCCCCTTCAAAATTCAGGTGAATGAGGTCATCGTTCCCATCACCGTAACGGACGAGAAAGGCCGCTTTGTATCGGACCTCAATGAAAAAGATTTTCAGGTTTTTGAGGACAACCACCCGCAAGCCATACGCTTTTTTACGCGCGAGCGCAGCCAGCCGGTAGTCATCGGGTTTTTGCTCGATATGAGCAACGCCAGCCGCATTCATTGGAAGAATTTCCAGGATGCCAGTATCGAGCTGATTCAAACCTTGATGCCGGGAGATCCGAAGTACTCCGGCTACTTGATCGACTACGCACAGGACGCCGAAGTGGCCGTCAACACGAGCACGGATCCGGAGCCGATGGTGGATAAGATCCGCAAGCTAAAGCCAGGCGGCGGCTCGGCGTTGTACGACGCCGTCTATCTCGCCTGCACCAGCCGCAAGCTTGTCAAAGGCGAGCCCATTGAGCCGCGCCGCATCATCATCATCATTGGGGATGGCCACGATGATGCCAGCAAGCATTCTCTGAATCAGGTGATTGAGCTGGCGCAGCGCAATCTCGTCACGGTCTATTGCATCAGCACGCAGGCCTTCGGATTCACCAATCAAAGCGATCAAAATCTGGTGCGTCTGGCGGTCGAAACCGGCGGACGGGTCGTTTATCCGTTAGGGGACGTATACAAAGACACGGACGGCTATCTATCGCATCCCTCAGATGATGGTAACTACGCCTTGACCGTCGATACCGGCGCCTACCGTTCCGCGGTGGACGGTCGAATGTACCACGCCATCGCCGATATCGCGGGCGAAGTCACAACCCAGTACATCATTCGGTATGTTTCGGATAACCCGAGCACCAAATCCTATCGGAACGTTAAAGTGATTGTCGATCTGGGAAATGTCAAGGTCCGGGCTCGCAAAGGGTACTATGCCAGCGCTGTTAGCCCCTGACGGCTTGGCCGACACATTACTTCAAAACCCTTCGAGCATCCATACATTGCTGCTGCTGACGTCGGAGCGTATCGCAATATAGCGGCCATCCGGTGAAGGTACGCCCCAAACCGAACCGCTGGCTGCGCCCTTGCGTTGCCATAACATTTTGGCATTCCCCTGCGAGGTCCACATAGAGCAACACGCCGGTGCCTTGAGTGGAAACGGACCCGCAGTACATGCCCTTTCCATCAGGCGACCAGTCCAGACCCGTGATGTTCGGCCAACCCTTCACCGTGATTTCGCGGTCAGAGCCACCGGATAGGGAAAGCAAGCGAATGCGAATCTCTGGCTCGCCTCTTCTTCGCGATAGCAAAAGTAGTTCCATCCGGAGAGAGTCCGAAGGCGAAGTCATCTGCCGGCTGCTTTTCTTTCTCTATTGTCCGGAGCACCTTGCCTCTGCCTTTCAGCGGATCGAATGCGGTAACTGTCATCTCCTTTCCGTCCTGGCTCTCCTCCAAGATCGCGCAGAGGCTGGCCGGTGCGCGAGCGCACTCGTGTCCCATCCGTTTCGCGTTTCCAGCACAAACTGCGGCGCGCCACCTACCGATAGGAATGCGCATCAGGCGCTGCGGGGCCGAACCGCCCACTTTCTTGGCGCCTCTTCCGTAGAGTACCCAGTTGCCATCGGGACTGATCTGCGGATCGCCTACTTCTCGCGGGCCTGTGATCACAGGCAGGGCTGAGTCCTCGCTAATTTCTCTGCTTGAAGATGCTAAATGTCCCATTACGGTCGGAAGAGAACAGTACGGCTTCGCTATCCGGCGTCCACGCATAGGGCTCATCGTTTGCTTCGTCATTCGTCAGGCGGCGAGGAGGGTTCATGCGCGTCCCGTCGGCTCCGAGCTCGCCCAGGTAGATCTGTTCCTGATACGTTATCTTCAGGAAGGCCAGGTGCTTGCCGTCTGCGGTGGCATTCAAACCCGAAACGAACGAACCTGCCCACTGAGTGACGCGTTTCGGCTTGCCGATGGGCGTGCCGGTCTTGCCGCTGATGCCGATCTGCCAAAGATTCCCGTCATTCGACCCCGGAGATTCCTGTCGCACGTAGACGATCCGCCCGTCCGGAAGCCAGTAAAACACTCCCAAGGAAAGCTCCGGGCTCGAGAGAACCACTGTCCGGTTCGCGCCCTTCAGATCACACGTTTCTATCGAAGACCGGTACGACTCGGAAGTGCGCTCCGCCTTGAGGTATGCCAGGCGCTCGCCATCCGGTGACCATTCTCACAGCCCAGAGTTTTCGTGCTCTCCCAGCGCGAGGACCTTTTGCGGGTTGCCTCCTTGGCTGTCCGCCACCCAAATTTCGCGGGAAGGCATTCCTTGCTTCGGCGGGTCTAAAGCCAATGTGCATACCGTCCGGTGAAACCCCGAACCCAAATGCGCGTTCCCGGAGTTGCCGTGCAGATTGCCCCAACATTGACACCGCCCAGATGTTCATGTCCCCGCCCGCTTCCCATGCCTGAGCGAGCAATTGCGTGCCGTCGGGAAACCACGAGTGGACGCTCCAATCGGCTCCGGCAGGAACTCCGGCTGGTTTCGGAATCAGGCGCTCTTCGCCGGTCGAAAGCAGCTTCACGTGAATCCCTGCGGGATCGGAGTAGGCGAGGTATTTCCCATCTGGTGAAATGAGGTCGCTCCCGACAGCGTTCTCGCTGGAATTGAACGTCAGGCGCTTTTGCGTTAGCTCGGCGGGAGGTGCCGTAGGACGGCGCAGGAGAAACCATGCGAGTCCAACCAGCACCAGAATCGCGGCAACGGTTCCAACCACAGCTTTGTTGTGCCGCTTGAGAAGGCCAGCGATGATGGCGGAATCCGAGCTTTCTTCGCGCGGCGGCGCGCGCAATGATGGCACAATCGGCGGCGAGAACTCGGCAGCTTCGGAGCGCCCGGAACTCTCATCGCGCCTCAGACGCTTCAGGTCAGTTCTTATGTCTGAAGCGTGCTGGTAGCGCAACTCACGATCTTTCTCGAGCGCCTTTTGACTGATTCGCTCCAGTTCCGCCGGCACATTCGCGTTCACTTGCGTTGGCCGCGTGGGCGATTTATTCAAGATCGCGTCGAAGATATTGGCTGTCGTACTGCCGGGGGCTGCCGGACGCCCCACTGCCATCTCATAGAGCACCGCCCCAAAGCTAAACAGGTCCGTGCGGGTATCGAGTTCTTCACCGCGCGCCTGCTCGGGTGACATATAGGCGATGGTGCCCACAGTCATGCCCGGGCTCGTCAGATGGTCGGCCTCAACCGTTGCGGTCAGCATGGCCGCCGCATCGGGGCCGGGACTTTGCGCGTGCCGATGAGTGCCAGGCTCCTGCAGCTTCGCCAAGCCGAAATCCAGAATCTTCGCGACACCACGAGTGGTCACGAAGATATTCGCGGGCTTGATATCGCGGTGGATAATGCCCTTCGAGTGCGCTGCGTCCAGGCCGTCCGCAATCTGAATCGCCAGATCGAGTAGCTGGTCCGTCTTGAGAGGCTTACCTTCGAGGAGATGTTTGAGGGTCTGCCCTTCCAGCAACTCCATGGCGATCATCGGCTGCCCATCGCATTCATCGATGTCGTAAATCGTGCAGATGTTGGGATGATTAAGGGCTGAGGCCGCCTGCGCTTCCCGCTGAAAACGCTCCAGAGCCTGAAGATGATTGGCCAGTTCCTCAGGCAGGAACTTGAGCGCGACAAAGCGACGCAACTTGGTGTCTTCGGCTTTGTAGACGATACCCATACCGCCGCCACCGAGCTTTTCTTCAATGCGGTAGTGCGAAACGATTCGGCCTAACATGATGATTCGGGAAGAAGCCGCTATTCAAAACCCCTCGAGCATCCAGACATTGCTGTTCGCCGCACCGCCGAGTATGGCAATGTAGCGGCCATCCGGCGAAGAGACGCCCCAAACAGAACCACTGGATAGGCCCTTGCGCTGCCATAACACCTTGGCACTCCCCGCCAGATCCACGTAGAGAAGGACGCCGTTGCCTTGAGTGGAAACGGACCCGCAGTACATGCCCTTTCCATCAGGCGACCAGTTTAGGCCGGTGATATCCGGCCAGCCCTTCACCATGATTTCGCGGTCAGAGCCACCGGATAGGGAAAGTAAGCGAATGTGAATCTCTGGCTTCTCGCTTCTCGCGATCGCAAACGTGTTTCCATCGGGAGAGAGTCCGAAGGCGAAGCCATCTCTTGGCTGCTCTTCTATTGTGCGAAGCACCTTGCCTCTGCCTTTCAGGGGGTCGAACGCTGTAAGCGTCAACTGTTTAGCGTCCTGCGCTCTCCTCCAACATCGCGCAGAGGCTGGCCGGGGCGCGAGCGCACATAGGCCAACCGTTTCGCGCTTCCAACACAAACTGCGGCGCGCCACCTGCAATCGGAATGCGCATCAGGCGCTGCGGGGCGGAACCGCCCGCTTGCTTTGGCATCTCCGTGTAAACTATCCAGTTGCCGTCGGGAGTGACCGCCGGATTCTGTACGTCTCGTGGACCCGCGATTACGGGCTGAGCTACGTCTTCAGTAACTTCTCTGCTTGAAGATGCCCGATGTCCCATTACGGTTGGAAGAGAACAGTACGGCTTCGCTATCCGGCGTCCACGCATAGGGCTCATCGTTGGCTTCGTCGTTCGTCAGGCGGCGAGGAGCGTTCATGCGCACCCCGCCGGCTCCGAGTTCGCCCAGGTAAATCTGTTCCTGAGACGTTACCTTCAGGAAGGCCAGGTGCTTGCCGTCTGCGGTGGCGTTCAAACCCGATACGGCCGAACCTCCCCAGTGAGTGACGCGTTTCGGCTCGCCGGTCGGCGTGCCCGTGTGACCATTGATGCCGATCTGCCATATATTGTAGTCACTCGACCCGCGAGATTCCGGCCGCGAGTAGACGATCCGCCCGTCCGCAAGCCAGCAAAAAACAGTCAGGAAAACCCTCCGAGCTCGAAAGAACCACTGTCCGGTTCGCGCCCTTTCAGGTCACAGGTTTGGATCGAACATTGATACCCATCGGGAGTGTCGCCGCCCCCTGATGTATGCGAGGCGTCGGCCATCCGGCGACCATCTTACGTCCGCATTCAAGACGAATTCACCTTCTCCCAGCGCGAGGACCTTTTGCGGATTCTCTCCCTGGCTATCCGTTATCCAAATTTCGCGAAAATGGCCGCCGGCTACGGCGGGACGAAAACAATGCGTGTCCCATCGGGCGAAACCCCTGATCCTAATGCGCGTTCGCGGAGCTCGCGCGGAGACTGGCCCAACATGGAGACTGTCCACATGCTTGCCTCCCCGCCTCTTTGCCATGCATCCGCGAGCAATTGAGTTCCATCTGGAAACCACGAGTCGACTTCCCACGCGGCATCAGCAGGAACTCCGGGCGGCTTTGGGATCAGACGCTCTTCGCTGGTGGAAAGCAGCTTGACATGAATGCCGGCCGGATCGGAGTAAGCAAGGTATTTGCCGTCGGGAGAAATGGCATTGGTCCCGACAGCGTTCTCGCTGGAATTGAACGTCAGGCGCTTTTGCGTTATCTCGGCGGGGGGTGGGGGAGGGCGGCGCAGGAGGAACCAAGCGAGTCCAACCAGCACCATAATCGCCGCAAGGGT
Source organism: uncultured Acidobacteriaceae bacterium (assembly GCA_963762495.1). GTDB lineage: Bacteria > Acidobacteriota > Terriglobia > Bryobacterales > Bryobacteraceae > Bog-105. The sequence goes on along the minus strand of CAVXKZ010000008.1, from coordinate 95,058 downwards.
TCCAACCACAACTTTGGTGTGCCGGTTTAGAAGGCCGGCGATAATGGCGGAATCCGAGCTTTCTTCGCGCGGCGGCGCGCGCAATGGTGGCACAATCGGCGGCAAGGGCTCGGCAGCTTCGGATCGCCCGGAACTCGCATCGCGCCTGAGGCGTTTCAGATCCGATCTCACCTCAGACGCGTGTTGATACCGCAACTCGCGGTCTTTCTCGAGCGCCTTTTGAATGATTCGCTCCAGTTCCGCCGGCACACTCGCATTCAATTGCCTGGGTGGAGCAGGCCGCTTATTTAAAATCGCGTCGAAGATAACGGCCGTTGTACTGCCCGAGGCCGCCGGACGGCCCACCGCCATCTCGTACAGCACCGCGCCAAAGCTGAACAGGTCTGTGCGCGTATCGAGTTCCTCACCGCGCGCCTGCTCCGGCGACATATAAGCGATGGTGCCGACCGTCGTGCCCGGACTCGTAAGATGGTCGGCGTCCATGGTTGCGGTCAGTGTGGCCGCCGCATCCGGGCCGGGACTCTGCGCGTGCCGATGCGTGCCAGGTTCTTGCAGCTTCGCCAGCCCGAAATCCAGAATCTTGGCGACGCCCCGCGTGGTCACGAAGATATTCGCGGGCTTGATATCGCGGTGGATAATGCCCTTCGAGTGCGCTGCGTCCAGGCCGTCCGCAATCTGAATCGCCAGGTCGAGTAGCTGGTCCGTCTTGAGAGGCTTACCTTCGAGGAGATGTTTGAGAGTTTGCCCTTCCAGCAATTCCATCGCGATCATCGGCTGCCCATCGCATTCATCGATGTCGTGAATCGTGCAGATGTTGGGATGATTGAGGGCTGAGGCCGCCTGCGCTTCGCGCTGAAAACGATCGAGAGCCTGAAGATGATTGGCCAGTTCCTCAGGCAGGAACTTGAGCGCAACAAAACGGCGCAATTTGGTGTCTTCGGCCTTGTAGACCACACCCATACCGCCGCCACCGAGCTTTTCAAGGATTCGGTAATGCGAGACCTTCTGGCCGGACAACGGCATGAGCTGACAGCTCCCGAGTGAGTTGCATTAGTTTACCGCAAAAAACCCGGTCTCTGCGCTATTGAGGAAGTCGCGCAACACGGGCACGGTGTCAAGAGCGCCGCCCGAAGGCCGGAGGAGTTCCATTGTTGTCTGGCGGCGCGCAGCCGTGCCCTTTGCGCTTCTAAGACTCTTCTCCCCGATTCGCGATAAGCTGATAGCTACCATGTCGGCCCGCCTTCTCCGTTTTAGCGATTACGCGCCTAAAACGGCGAAGTATGCCTTACTCTTGTCCGAGCTGCCGGGCCGGACTACGCAGCCGATAGGCGTGCTTCTTCTCGATCCATCCAGTGACGCGCTGCACATTCGCCTCCGCCGCGATTGGGAAGCAGTGGCAACGGAAGAAGACGCCGAACTTCTTGCTGAAGTAGAGGATGACCTTTCGTCGCTTTCTGGCGAGTATGGTGGCGCCTATGTCCTGGACAAGCTCGAGAACGAATTTTCAGACTCGCTCCGCATCAGCGATCCCGAGTCGATTACCGTTCGAAACTTCGACAAGACGCTCAGTGAGCTTTATCGCCAGCACGTGCCGTCTCACGTCCTCCGCTTCCGGACGCATCTGCCCAGCTACTCGCTGGCTGTCGCCGCCGGGTCCTTCCTGACTAATGCCGAAGACATCGAGACCAAAGAGTGGATCGAAGCGCCGCGAGAGTTGAAACTGGACGAAACCATGTTCATCGCGCGTATCCAGGGCCATTCCATGGAGCCGCGCATCCCGGACGGCAGTTTGTGTATATTCCGCCATGGGGTTGTCGGGTCGCGCAACGGGCGGCTGGTTCTGGTCCGTAATTCCGAGCTCGCGGACGACAATCAATACACGGTGAAGCGCTATCGCAGCGAGAAGAGCCAGACCGAAGAGGGTTTCCTCCAAACCCGCATCCGGCTGGAGAGTCTCAACCCGGCTTATCCCTCCTGGGATCTGGACGAGAGCGAAGAGAAATATCAGATCATTGCCGAGTTTGTCCAGGTATTGGAATAGTTAATTCTTCCTTTTCTTGCGTCCGCGGCCGGCTTCCTCGGGCAGCGCAAACTGCAATTTCCGCTCAACCATGTCCGCCCGGTCGAGCCGCACCTTCAGGCGATCGCCGATCGAATACATCTTGCGAGAGCGCTCGCCGATGATTTTGCGCCCATTCTCGTGATAACGGAAGTTATCGCCGGGAAGCGTGTCGATCGGCACTAAACCCTCAATAAACAGCTCGGTCAGCTCCACAAAAAAGCCGTATTTGGTCGTGCTGATGATCAGCGCGTCGAACTCGTCTCCCACGCGGTCTTCCATGAATTTCACTTTCTTCCACTCGATCAGCTCACGCTCCGCTTCGGCCGCGCGCCGTTCGGTGAAGGAAGTGTCTTCCCCATACTCGCGTAGCGCCATGTTTTCGAGCAGCGGCTCCTTCGTATCCAGATAGTGCGCGAGGATGCGATGAACAATAAGATCCGGGTAGCGGCGGATCGGCGATGTGAAGTGCGTATACGCGGGGGCCGCCAGCGCGAAATGTCCTTCATTGATGTTGCTGTAGCGCGCCTGCTTGAGCGATCGGAGCATGAGGTAGCTCAATATCCGCTCTTCCGGCTTGCCCGCCAGCTTTGCGATCAGCTTTTGATAATTCCGTGAGGAGAGATTGAAATCCTCCCGCGGCAATATGATCTCTTTTCGGACCTTTCGCCCATCTCGTCTGCGCTCAAGTTGAGAAAACTTCTTCACCGGCATCGCTCCGATCCCCAGCGAGTAGCCGAAATGTGCGGCGATTTCTTCGAACTCCATTACGCGCTTGGCCTCGGGGCGCTCGTGAATGCGATAGAGCGCCGGAATACCCGCCGTTTCCAGTTGTCCGGCGACGGCCTCATTCGCCGCGAGCATGAATTCTTCTATGATGCGGTGGGCGATATTGCGTTCCGCGCGCGTAACGCCGATCATCTGACCCGATAAATCGAGTTCGATGTTTGTCTCCGGCATATCGAAGTCGATTGAGCCGCGTTTAGTGCGCTTCCGGTTCAAGATCAGCGCCAGTTCCCGCATCAACTCAAAGCGCTCGACCAGCTTGCTGTAGCGGTCGCGCATCGCCGCATCCCCTTCCAGAACGCGGAATACATTTGTATACGTCATCCGTTCGACGCTGCGAATCAGCCCTCGCGTGAACTCTTGCCGGACAACATCGCCCTGCCGGTCGATTTCGAGCAGCGCCGAGAGCACCAGCCGATCCTCCTGGGGCCGCAGCGAACAGATGTCAGTGGATAATTCGACCGGCAGCATGGGAACCGCCCGATCCGGAAAGTAGACGCTGGTTCCGCGCAGCACCGCTTCTTCATCGATCGGCGATCCCGGCAGGACATAGTGACTCACATCCGCGATGTGTACCTGCAGAGCGAAATGGCCGTTCGAGAGCCGCTCCACCCAAACCGCGTCATCGAAGTCGCGCGCAGTCTCTCCGTCGATGGTCACGATATCGAGCTGGCGAAAATCGCGCCGCCGCTCTATTTCAGCCGCTTCGATTGCGTGCGGGATGGCGCGCGCTTGGGCGAGCACCTTCTCCGGAAACTCGTGCGGGAGATGATGCTTGCGGATCATGATCTCGACATCTACTCCGAAATCATCGGGGTAGCCCAGCACTTCGATCACCCGGCCCACGCCGGCCTGGCCGTCTGCCGGGAATTCGAGCACTTCAACGTTGACGATCATGCCGTCGAGATCTTCCACTGTTTGAACGGAACGGGGCTCTGCTCCGACGCGGTCCGCGGCGGCACGCGGCGGCGGTATCTCGAGACCTTCCGGAATCTGGATCCATTGTTGAATTCGATCGTCGGACTGGAACCACGAAATTTCCGCGCTTCCTGATGCGGAACTCGCCGACTACGGTAAGGTGCGCACGCCGGAGAACGCGAATGATTTCACCCTCTGCCCTGCCCTCCGCGGCGATGCGCTTGACGTGGACTAGAGCGCGGTCGCCGTGCATGCCCTTCGCTGCTTCGCTCCGGCGGCAGAAAAATATCGCCGCGAATCTGTTCGCTACTCTGATCCGGAATCAAAAAACCGAATCCGTCCCGGTGAATGGATAAGCGGCCGACCACATACTCCGAATTGCTGCCGGTTGCGATGAAGTGGCCCGAGCGCAGTTCAACCAGCAACCCCTTTTCAGTCAGGCGATCCAGCGCGTCTTCCAAAGAATCGCGTTTTTCGCCTTGCAAGCCCAGTTCCCGCACAAGCTGCTTGTACGTGGCTCGCGCGTGCGGCAGCTTGCGAATATGCTCCAACAGAGCGGAATCGTCGAAGTGCTTCTGCACACCGCAATTATGGCGCGAACCTGCAAGCCGTTACAGTGTCATGTATGGATCTCAAAGCCATTCGCCTGGCCATTCCCGAAAACGGCAACATCATCGTTGGGCAGAGCCACTTCATCAAAACGGTCGAAGACATTTACGAGGCAATCGTCAATACTTCGTCACATCTACAGTTCGGAATAGCCTTCAATGAGGCTTCTGGCGATTGCCTGACGCGCTCCGACGGAAATGACGAGAGCCTGAAACAGAACGCCATCGAGAATGCGACCGCTATCGCCGCCGGCCACATCTTCGTGGTATCGCTCCGCAATGGTTTTCCGATCAATATCCTGGGGCGGATCCAGGCCGTTCCGGAAGTCGCTGGCATCTACTGTGCAACCGCGAATCCGATAGAAGTCATCGTGGCCGAAACCGAGCAGGGCCGCGGAATCCTTGGCGTAATCGATGGCAGCTCACCCAAAGGCGTCGAGACTGAATCGAAGGTGAAAGAGCGCATCGAGTTAATGCAAAAGTTTGGCTATAAGCGGTAAAGCTGTTCAAAGCACCGGCAGTAGCGTTCGTTCGCGCAGGCCGGTGCCGCTGATGCCGCTGATTTCGAGATCGACCATTCTGTTCGGCTCGCGCGGGTGCGCCATTTCGACTCGGAGAAAGTTCGTTGTCAGCGCCATGCCGCGCTGTTCCAGCGTCACGGCCGATAACGTTCTGCCCGCCATGCGGCGGCGGAATTCGGCGTTCTTTTTGTCCGACAACTCTCGCAATACGCGAGTACGCTCGTGACGCACCGGTATCGGCACTGCGTCGCCGCGCTCGGCCGCAGCCGTCCCCGGCCGCTCGGAATACGTGAACACGTGCAGATACGTAAACGGCTGCTCCTCTATAAAACGGACTGTCTCCTCGAACTCCTCATCCGTCTCGCCGGGAAAGCCGGTCATGACATCGGCTCCAATTGCCGCCTCCGGCATGAGCCGGCGCGCAATCTCCACGCGCGTAGCATAATGGCGCGTCCGGTATTTGCGAAACATCCGCTTCAGCACGGCGTCGGAGCCCGACTGCAACGGCAGATGCACATGCTGCGCGATGCGAGATTCGCCTGCAAAAAGCTTCAAAAGCTCCTCGCTCCAGTCCATCGGTTCCACAGAGCTGATCCGTAACCGCTGGACGCCGGTTTCGCGCAGGAGCATACGAATCAGATCCACGAATCGCAGGCCGCCGGACAAATCTCTGCCCCAGCGGCCCAGATTAATCCCGCTCAGCACGATCTCGCAGTAGCGTTTCGCCAGATCGCGTACCTGATCGATCACGCTCTCGATTGGGGCGCTCCGGCTTCGGCCGCGGACCGACGGAATAATACAGAACGAACACCGGTTGCTGCATCCGTCCTGCACTTTCAGATTCGGCCGCGTTCGGTCCTCCCGAACACCGCGCACCGGAGTCGCCGCAAAGTCACGGGCAGCACCGATGTCACCGACAAGTACGCGTCCATGATAGGGTTCGCTCTGCGGCGCGAGAATATCGCCGATCTCCGCTTTATGCGAATTGCCGATGACCCAGCGCACGCCGGGAATCTCCGCCAACTCCTCCGGAGCGCGTTGCGCATAGCAGCCTGTGACCAGGATCTCGGCTTGCGGGTGATCCCGATGCAATCCACGGAGCACGCGCCGGGCTTCCACGTCGGCATCGTGAGTCACTGTGCATGTATTCACCACGATGAGGTCGGCCGCGGCAGGCTCGCGCACCGCCGCGTATCCGCGCTCTTCGAGCGAGCCCTCAATCGCCGCCCCGTCCGCTTGCGACGCGCGGCAGCCAAAACTTTGTACAAAAACTCGTTTCAAGCCGTTCTCATTCGAGTGTACGCAGGACCTCCAGCCGAGTGCGATACTTATACTGCCTGCGCGATTGGGCAACCGCTGGATTGGCTCGCTTGCGGGCTGGTCGAGAGGAAAGTCCGGTCTTCCCAGGGCAGCATGCCGGCTAACGGCCGGGGGTTTGCGCTCAAAGCGTACGCTACGGATAGTGCCACAGAAAATATACCGCCCGCCGGACTTCCGGCGAGTAAGGGTGAAAAGGTGCGGTAAGAGCGCACCGCGATCCGAGTAATCGGATTGGCAGGGAAAACCCCATGCGAAGCAAGACCAAATAGGGGAGGAGGAGTGGCCCGCTCCGTTACGACTTCCGGGTAGGTCGCTGGAGCCGCTCAGCAATGGGCGGCCTAGACGAATGGTTGCCTCCCGCTTTCATTGGATCTTCGCCTCACTGAGAGGCGGGGACTTCATCCAGGCGGGTACAGAAACCGGCTTATAGATCGCGCAGGATCTTTTCGCAGTTTGGGTTCCGATGGCAAGTTGGTTAGCCACCTTTTAGCTGCTAGACGCTGATAAACTGAAGGTTTCCATGGCCATCAGCAAAGAGCTTCTGGACATCCTTGTTTGTCCTGTGTGTAAGGCCAAAGTCGTTTTGAAAGAAGACGCGAGTGGCCTTAAATGCGTCGAATGCAAGCGTGTCTATCCCATTCGTGACGATATTCCGGTCATGCTTAAGGATGAAGCAGTCATTGAACCGTAGATGACAGTTTTGGAGCAACTGCCGGAAGGCTCTCGCGTCGCCGTTATTCGCCTTCGTTCGCTGGGTGATTGTGTCCTCACAACGCCCGCACTGGCGCTTTTGAAAAGCACCCGGCCCGATATCGAGATCGCCGTTTGCGTCGAGCCTCGCTTCGCTGCGGTCTTCGAAGGCAATCCGGCTGTGAGCTCCATCCTGGCTCCTGACTGGCGAGCGGTTCGGAGATGGAAGCCGCGGCTCTGTCTCAATTTGCACGGCGGTACGCGAAGTCTGGCGATGACCGCGCTATCAGGGGCGCGATTTCGGGCCGGTTTCACTCATCACAGCACCACCCTGCCCTACAACATCAAGATCGCTCGAGCGCAGAGCATTCTGGGTGTGAAGCGAACCGTCCATACGGCGGAACACCTGGCTTCAGCCATGTTTGCGCTCGGTGTCCCGATTCAGGAGATTCCACGCGCTCAGTTGTTCGCCGATCCGCCACCCTCGCGCGGCCGCTATGCCGTCCTGCATCCTTTCGCCTCCGCTCCCGAGAAGCAGTGGCCCGCTGAGCGCTTCTGCGAATTGGCCCGATATCTAAAGCTCTGGAATTTGTATCCAGTATTTCTTGCCGGCCCAACCGACGATGTCGCCGCGTTCCGTGCACACGAAATTATCCAGGGAAATCTTCACGAGGCTAAGGCCGTGATCTCCGGCGCGGCCGTCTTCATCGGAAACGACAGCGGCCCGGCGCATATCGCCGCCGCCTTTGGAGTTCCCGCGGTGGTCTTCTTCAGCACTTCGAATCCTGCTATTTGGGGTCCTTGGCGCACCGAATCGCAGATCGTAATCGCACCGGACGGGCTGCACAATCTTACGGTTTCCCGTGTGATCGCCGCGCTCGAGCGTCTTCGCACGCTGGAAGAGGCGCACGCTTGAAAGAGTTCTACCGCCTGTTCCGTTATGCGCGACCGTACACGCCGGCGCTTCTGGCTTCTGTCGTTTTCATGGCGATAGTGGGCCTGTCGCAAGGTTTCGTAGTAAAACTCATTCCGCTGATCTTCGAGCGCGTTCTGGACACCAAAGCGCCCAATGCTCCCGCGCTCCTCATCAAGGAGATTCCGCACACCCATTTCCGCCTGTATTTGAACGACATTTTTCCGCAGTCGGTCCACAACATCTGGACCATGGTCGCGGTGGGGATTTTCGTTTGCTTTCTGGCCAAAGGTGTCTGCGATTACCTCGGCAATTACCTGGTGAACTGGGTGGGCATCAGTGCCGTCACCGATCTCCGCCAGGAGGTCTTCGATCGCGTCCTGCATCAGGACGCCCGCTTCTTTGGAGATCAAAGCACCGGGCGCATCATGTCGTCCATCATGAACGACATCGATCGCTTGCAGGTCTCGGTGTCGAGCATGCTCGCCGATTGGCTGCGGCAGGTTTTTACGGCATTTGTTTTGCTGCTGGTTCTAGTTTCCATTGACTGGCGTTTGTCCCTGATCAGTCTCGTCGTGTTCCCCGTAGTCGCGTTGCTTACCGTGCGCCTGGGGCGTAGAATCCGCCGCAGCACGCGCCACGCTCAGGATATGGCCGCGGGTCTGAATCAGATCCTTCAGGAGACCATAACCGGCCACGAAGTGGTAAAGAGCTTCGGCGCGGAGGACTACGAATCAAAGCGTTTTCGTCTGGCCGCTCAACGCCTGAAATCCGGCACGCTCCGCTACGTGGCCCAGCAGGCTATGGCATCTCCCATCATCGAGATTCTGGGCGCGCTCTCCATCATCTTCCTGCTGTATCTGGCTCGTGAGCAGGTCAAAGGCGCCCGGATGACGGCCGGCACGTTCACCGAATTCGTGCTGGCTCTGGTGTTCTTGTACGAACCGATCAAGCGCTTGACGAACATCCACAACATCTTTCAACAGGGCGCCGGCGCGGCCATGAAAGTGTTCGCGTATTTGGATTCGCGTCCCGATGTGATCGATCGCCCAAACGCCGTGCGCCTGGCCAGTTTTTCGCGGAACATCCGCTTCGAATCTGTGCGGTTCAGCTATCCCACCGCTCCGGACCGCGTGGTGCTTGATTCCATCGACCTGCAGGTCGACTCTGGCGAAGTGGTGGCTCTGGTCGGACCCAGCGGCGCTGGCAAGACCACTCTTGCGAATCTGGTGCCGCGCTTTTACGACGTCACCGCCGGGGCCATTCATATCGACGGAAAGGACGTTCGCGACATCCGTTTGAGCAGCCTGCGCGAGAACATCAGTATCGTCGCGCAGGAGACTTTCTTATTCAACGACACTGTCTTCGACAACATCGCGTACGGGCGGCCGGACGCTCGCGAAGAAGAAGTATTCGAAGCCGCGCGTATGGCTTTTGCCGACGAGTTCATCCGCAGCCTGAGAGACGGGTATAAGACCGTGATCGGAGAACGTGGGACCAAGCTCAGCGGCGGCCAGCGCCAGCGCGTCGCGATTGCCCGAGCCCTGCTGAAAGATGCGCCCATCCTGATCCTCGATGAAGCGACCTCGCATCTCGACACTGAGTCTGAACGGCTGGTTCAGGAGGCGCTCGCCGCTCTGATGAAGCACCGGACGGTCATTGTGATCGCTCACCGCCTTTCCACCATCCGCCAAGCCAACAAAATTGTCGTACTCGAGGACGGCAAAATCGCCGAGTCCGGCACGCATGAGCAGTTGCTAGCCCGCAGGCATGTGTATTACCGGCTGCACGAAATGCAACACGCTGAATCGGTCGTTTCGATGACCTCGGGAACAGAGGCATGAGCGCCTCAGCCAATGCTGTGCCGGCGCCCGTTCGCAGCATGACCGGCTTCGCACAGATACGGAGACAGACGGATTGCGGTGAACTGACTATTAGCCTGCGCAGCGTCAATCATCGTGGAATCGACCTGCACTTCCACCAATCCGGGGAATTCGCCGTGTTTGAAAACGAGATGCGCGCTCGGCTGAAGCAGCATATCCGGCGCGGTCACGTGGAGATTCGTGTAGGGATGGCGCACGCCGAGGAGGACGGCGCGCCTTCTTACGACCGCGCTTCGCTAGGCCGATACATTGCGGCGTATCGCCAAGCTTCGGAAGAGTTTCAGTTAGATAACAAGCCGGATCTGAATGCGTTGCTGGCCCTTCCCGGGGTGCTTAAATCGCCCGCCGAGTCCACGATTGTGGGCGATTGCTTAGCATCCGAAGTGCTCGATACTCTCTCGGCCTGCGTCGCCGAGCTCAATTCGTACCGTGAACGGGAAGGCAGTGCCCTATGTTCCGAATTATCCGAACAGATGGATGCCATAGAAGATGCCACGCGCCAGATTCAGTCCATCCGCGCCGAAGTGCTGCCTCAGTTTCAAGCCCGATTGCGGAATAAGTTGATGGAACTCCTCGGCACTTCTTCGATAACCGAAAGCCGTGTAGTGGAAGAGGCGGCAATGCTCGCCGATCGCTCGGATGTGGAAGAAGAACTCACCCGCCTTTCTGTTCACACCGTGGAACTCAGACAAATACTCTCGCAAGGCGGCGAGGTCGGCAAGCGCCTCGATTTTCTGCTGCAAGAGATGAACCGCGAAACCAACACTACTCTTTCGAAGACCTCGGGAATCGGCGAACCGGGTTTGCGGATCACGAATCTCGCGCTAGGGATCAAGGCTAATATCGAAAGAATACGGGAACAAGCGCTGAACCTTGAATAACGAACTCCTGGAAGAAGCGCTATCGACGGAGGCGACGCTCCAATCGCAAAGCATGACAACGGTCTTTATCATTTCCGCGCCCTCCGGCTCCGGTAAATCGACGCTCGTGGCCCGTTTACTGGCGTCCGATCCGGGCCTTCGATTCTCCGTTTCGTACACCACTCGTACGCCACGCGGCAACGAAAAGCCGGGCGAAAACTACATTTACATCTCCCGGAAGGAGTTTCTGACCCGCATCGGGCAAGACGAATTCCTGGAGCACGCAGAGGTATTTGGCAATTTCTACGGAACCAGCCGGGAAGTTCTGGAGCAGGCGCGCCGGGAAGGCAAAGACCTGATCCTCGACATTGACGTCCAGGGTGCGAGACAATTAAAGGATAGAATCCCGGAAGCGGTATCGATCTTTATCTTGCCCCCCTCGCGCGACATCCTGGAGCAGCGGCTTCGGGCGCGTTCGGAAGATTCGGAAGAGGTGATCCAGCGTCGTTTGCGCGATGCCGCCGAGGAGATCCGAAATTACGAGCAGTACGATTACGTGCTCGTGAACCACCAGGTGGAGGAATCTACCGGAACGCTCGGATCGATCATCAAGGCGGAGCGGGTACGGAGAAGTCGCATGGAACGACAGATCCGGCCGATTCTCAAGAGCTTTGAGGTGCGGTCCCCGGCACTCAGCTAGCTTGAACGGAACAAAGGAAACCGTGGAGTTTTTTGACTATGGCAGATAAACCAAGAACAAACGCAATGTACAGCATCCCCGACGATGGCGATGCCAGCACGTATCGATTCATCATCGTCTCGGCCAAGCGCGCGCGGCAACTGCAGACCGGACAGCGCAGCGTCCTGCCGGCAAGCAACAAGAAGCCTACCGTGCTCGCGATGGAGGAAGTTCGCCGCGGCCTGGTACCTTACGACGATCCCACCCGAGAGCTGGAACAAGAGATCCTAGCAGCCGAATAGAGCGCGGACATGCGCGTCGTACTTGGCGTCGGCGGCGGGATCGCAGCTTACAAAGCGGCGGAACTCGTGCGCGCGCTCCAGCAGGGCGGCCACGAAGTCCAGGTCGTAATGACGCGAGCGGCTGAGGAGTTTATACGGCCGCTGACGTTCGCCGCTTTGACCGGCCGCAAAGTGATCACCAGTTTATGGGTCAGCGAGGGTTCTCCCGACACACTTTCGAGCGCCGTCGAGCACATCGCCGTTGCCCACGACCATGATTTGCTCGTGGTTGCGCCAGCGACAGCCGATCTGCTAGCGAAGTTCAGTCATGGGCTGGCCGACGACTTCCTGAGCACCCTGTATCTGGCCTTCACCGGACCGGTGGTGCTGGCCCCTGCCATGAACAGCGCTATGTGGGAGCATCCCGCAACTCAGGACAATCTGCAAGTGTTACGTAACCGCGGCTGCTCTTTCGTCGAACCGGACGAGGGCTGGCTGGCATGCGGCACCATCGGCGCGGGCCGTCTCGCGGATCCTGCACGCATCGCGGAACACGTCGATTCCATAAGGCACGGCAAGAAAGATCTCGCCGGCGAGTCCATCCTGATCACGGCGGGACCGACCCAGGAATCTCTCGATCCGGTCCGCTACATCAGTAATCGTTCCAGCGGCAAGATGGGTTACGCAATAGCCGCTTCGGCGGCAAAACGCGGCGCGCATGTGCTTCTCGTTTCCGGCCCCGTGAACCTTTCTGTACCGCATAATGTGGAGCGCATTTCAGTTCGCACCGCGCATGAGATGCGGCAAACCGTCTTGGCGCATCTGGATGATGCCTCCATCATTATTAAGAGCGCGGCAGTTGCCGATTACTATCTGGCGGAAGTGCCTCATCAGAAACTGAAAAAAACTTCGACGAAGCTGTCACTGGAGCTGGATCCCACGCCTGACATCCTCGCGGAGCTCGGCCAAAGGAAGGGAGATCGCCTGCTGATCGGATTCGCCGCCGAAACCGAGAACCTGATCGAAGAAGCCCGCCGGAAGATGATGGCCAAGAACTGTGACATCCTGGTTGCGAATCTCGTCAATCGGGAAGGCCTCGGCTTCGAATCCGACCAGAACGAGGTCGAGATCATCACCCGTTCCGGACAGACCGTACACGCCGGTCCCGCGGACAAGACAGAAATCGCGGAACGCATTCTCGATCAGGTCGCTGTTTTGCGCCTTTCACTTCGCGCCGTAGACGCGACCGCCTGATACAACAAACATGACGGAAGAGCAGATCCGCAGTTATCTCGAGCTTTATCGGGATCTCGGCATCGACATGATCTATACGCGCTCGAACATTTCGGCGCCGGTCCCGAAAGTCGAGGATGTCGTCCTTCCGAGCCTCGCGCCGGATGGCGACACGCTCCATCAAATCCGGCTGGACATAGGGGATTGCCGGCGCTGCCGTTTATGCGAAGCCCGCAAATCCATCGTCTTCGGCTCCGACAACGAACAGTCGTCTCTAGTCTTTGTGGGTGAGGGGCCGGGCGCGGATGAAGACGAACAAGGACTTCCCTTTGTCGGACGCGCCGGTCAGTTGCTGACGCAGATGATCGATAACACGGCGATGAAAGAGGGCATTCCGATCCGCCGCGGCGACGTTTACATCTGCAATGTCGTGAAGTGCCGGCCGCCGGAGAACCGCACTCCCCTTCCCGAAGAGATGGAAATCTGCGGGCAATTCCTCTTTCGCCAACTCATGGCGATCAAGCCGAAAGCCATCTGCGCGCTGGGCGCCACCGCCATGAAAGCGCTTCTCAATACCAAAGAGGGGATTACCAGATCACGAGGCAGATGGCACAAATGGCGCGACATCCCCGTAATGATCACCTATCATCCTTCCTACCTGCTGAGGCAATACAATCAGCAGGCGAAACGAGAAGCCTGGGAGGATCTCAAAACTCTGCTCCACTTCGTCTATGACTAACCTCAGCGCCGCATGACAGAGCGCCGGGGCCTTTTCATCAGCTTTGAAGGGACGGAGGGCAGCGGCAAGACCACGCAAATGCTGCTGCTGGTTGACCGTCTACGTGGCATGGGTTACGACGTCGTGGAAAACCAGGAGCCAGGCGCAACCCGCATCGGTAAGCAAATCCGCCGTATTCTCTTGGACCCGGCGCATGAGGAGATGGTCCCCATGACCGAACTGCTGCTGATGTTCGCCTCACGGGCGCAAGCTGCGGCCGAGATCATTCAACCTGCTCTCGCGCGGGGCTCGATCGTCGTGAGCGACCGTTTCACCGATTCCAGTCTCGCGTACCAGGGCGCAGCCCGGCATCTCGGATTCGAAACAGTGCTCGAAGCCCATCGGCTGGCTCTCGGCTCGCTCTTCCCCGATCTGACCATTTGCCTCACTCTCGAAATCGAATTTGCTCTGGCTCGCGCGCATCGCCGGAACCAGCGAAGCGTTGCCGAGATGAGCGAGGCGCGGTTGGATCGTCAAGCTATCGAGTTTCACCGTGGCGTCGATGAAGGCTACCGGCGCATTGCCGCCCTGGAACCCGAACGAGTTCGGCTCATCGACGGCCACGGGGAACCGGGCGATGTCGCCAAGCGAATCTGGGCGCAGGTGAGCCCTCTGCTTCCGGCGCGCCGTTGCGACAATGGTTCTTGAGGATGGCTTTCCCGGAGTTCTTCGGCAATCAAGCCGTGGCCGAGACATTGGCGCAAACGATCGAGCGTGGCCGCATCCCGCAAACAATCCTACTCAGCGGTCCGGAAGGAGTCGGGAAAGCGACTTTGGCGCGTCGCTTCGCGGCGGCGCTGCTCGGCGACCGCAACAAGATCGAGCGCGATGATCTCAGTCTGCCCCATAATCTCGAGATCATCGAGCAACGTGAAAAATGGGCGGCGGAAAAGCGCGCCGACGATCCCTTATTGTTTGCCAGTCATCCCGATTTCATTACTTTCGCTCCCGATGGTCCGCTACGCCAACTGTCCATTCAGCAGATGCGTTTGCTCCGCGAGCGCGCTCCGTTTAAACCGCTCCGCGGCAGCCGCCGGGTATTTCTGATCGACCGGCTCGATCGCGCTAACGAGCAGTCGGCAAATTCTCTGCTGAAGGTTATGGAAGAACCGCCGGAGCACCTGGTCATCATCGCGACTGTCGAGAATGCCTACGATCTGCTGCCTACCATCCGCTCGCGTTCCATCCTGCTGCAAATGGTGCGCCTGTCGGACGACGACATGCACGCATTCGTCTCGACCCGGCACCTGCCCGACGTGGAAACGCGCATTGCTCATCGCCGAGGGCAGTCCAGGCATTGCCGCCTCAATTGATATCGAGCAGTTCCGCGAGCGCCGCGACCTGCTGCTCGCCGCCTTCGAATGCGGAGCGGGCCTCAGTTCCTGGGCCACCTGGGTACAGCGCTCCGAATCGTTCGGATGCGGAAATCCGAAAAACTGGATTTTTATCTGAAGCTCGCCTACGGTGTTCTGGAAGACATTCTGACCACCGCTCATGGCCACCGTACCGCCCGCAATCGCGACGTCCAGCCCAGAATCGAAGCAATTTCCGAGCGTGTGTCGTTCTCCTGGATTGAAGCCGCAGTGCGTGCTCTCGACGAATTAGTACTAATGGTTCGCCGGAATATACAAAAATCGGCAGCGCTGGACGCTATGATTATAAATTTACGTAACCGCCCGAATCAGGTAAGCGCCTAAAGGCGAAAGCATAGAGGAGAGGCGTTTGGAATCGCTCATTAGAAAGCCCGTTCGCACGACAGCCGAGATAAAGGACCCGATTCGCCGTTCTTCTTCCGGGAAGAAGAGTACTCCACCGGACCAGACGAACGCTGAGCAGTTCTACTACTCGAAACAAATGCAAGGCAAGACCCACATGGTGCTTGTGCTCGACGACGGAGAACAACTCGAAGGCGTAATCGAATGGTACGACCGCGACTGCCTCAAATTGAACAGAACAGGCTCACCGAACCTGCTGCTCTTCAAACGCTGCATCAAATACATGTACAAAGCCGAGGGGGAATAGCGCCTAAGAGCGGAAAAGCGCAGAGAGGAAATTGGCTTTGTTTCGCAGCAGCATAAAAAGGCGGATCAAGCGCGCCGCGAAGCTACCGAAAACCGCAAGCAGGACCGGCACGAATGGGCCCTTTTGCTGGATTCCGCCAAGTTGGACCATCAGAATTTGATGAATCTGCAGCTTCCCGGCGCCCAACCGTTCGTCAACAAGTCCATCCAGCGCACCATCGCCCTCGAAAAAGCCGCCTGACTTCTGAGTTCTGACTCCTAACTTCTTCCCTTCTAGGGCGCTCTTCCCCCGGGACTATCCTGACTTGCGTACTCAAGAGAATCGAGACGGCTATCCCGCACGTCTAAAATGCGTGGATCGATTAGGGTTGAGGTGTCTCTGGTCTTCGACGGCTACGTTTTTCCCGCCCCGAGCGGGCGTGGCGTCGCGATAGATTCTCCTGTTCTAATCTAGAAGCAAAGGCGGCAGATTGAGCACAGACAGTGCGATCTGGGCGGAGTCTCTCGGCAAGACCTATCGTTCAGGCAACACGGAGGTAATGGTCTTCAGCGATCTCGAACTCCAGGTGTGCGCGGGCGAGCGGCTGGCCATTATCGGCGAATCGGGCGCCGGCAAGTCTACGCTCCTGCATCTTCTCGGTGGCCTCGACCGTCCGTCGAGCGGGCGCATCCTCTATGGCGATCAGGATATCGCCGCACTGAGCGAGGAGGCCCTGGCCGATTTCCGTAACCGCGAGCTTGGGTTCGTTTGGCAGAAACCGTCGCTCTTGCCCGAGTTCACTGCGCTAGAGAACATTATGATGCCGCTGCTGATCAGAGGCGTAAGCCCGGATCAGGCGGCAAAGACGGCCCGGAACAGCCTGGATGAGGTGGGCTTGCGGGCGCGCGGATCGCATCAGGCGGGCCAATTATCGGGAGGCGAGCAGCAACGGATTGCTTTGGCTCGCGCTCTGGTGGCGGCCCCTAAGGTACTTCTGGCGGATGAGCCGACCGGTAACTTGGATTACCGCACCGGCGAGATGATCCTTGCGTTGCTGAACGAATTGCACGCTTTGCATGGGCTCACATCCGTTTTTGTTACACATAATCTTGCATTCGCACTACGTTGCGATCGAATCTTAGAGTTAAGAAAGGGCAGCCTGCACTCGCCGTCTCCGATGGACCTGCAGGAAGCCGGGGTAGTTGTTCAAGACGCAACCCGTCTTGGCGGTGGCACTTATGTTTGAACGATATACCGAAAAAGCACGCCGCGTGATCTTCTTCGCGCGATACGAGGCGAGCCAGTTCGGGAGTCCTTATATAGAGACTGAACATCTGTTGTTGGGTCTTCTTCGCGAGGACAAAGCGCTTGCCAATCGATTCCTGCGGTCCCACGCCGCGATCGAGTCGATCCGCAAGCAGATTGAGGCGCACACGACCGTTCGGGAGAAGGTGTCAACGTCAGTCGATCTGCCGTTGAGCCACGAATGCAAGCGCGTGCTGGCCTATGGGGCAGAGGAAGCGGAACGCCTCAGCCATAAGCATATTGGGACGGAGCATCTTTTGCTCGGGCTGCTCCGCGAAGAGAAGAGCTTTGCCGCGGAGATCCTGCACGAGCGCGGACTCCGGCTATCGGCAGTACGAGAGGAGATTGCGCGTTCGGCGTCGGAAAAAACGTCGGCCAGTAGACCGAAAGAGAGTTCTCTGTTGGCCGAGTTCAGCCGGGATCTCACGCAGGCGGCCGTGGATGGCATGCTCGATCCGCTGATTGGAAGAGATAACGAAGTGGACCGCGTGGTTCAGATCCTGTGCCGGCGCACGAAAAACAACCCCGTGCTCATCGGCGAACCGGGAGTGGGCAAAACAGCCATTGTCGAGGGCTTGGCGCAGCGGATTGCCGACGGCGATGTGCCGTCTTTCCTATCCGACAAGCGGATACTGGCGCTGGATCTTTCGCTCATTGTGGCGGGTACCAAATACCGTGGCCAATTTGAAGAGCGGCTGAAGACCATCATGAAGGAATTGATGGAAAATCAGAACGCAATTATCTTCATCGATGAGTTGCATACCTTGGTCGGCGCGGGATCCGCGGAAGGATCGCTTGACGCTGCCAACATACTGAAACCGGCGCTCTCGCGCGGCGAAATCCAGTGCATCGGCGCAACCACACCGGCCGAGTACCGGAAATCAATCGAAAAGGATCGCTCCCTGGAACGGCGGTTCCAGGCTGTCAAGGTTCCTCCGCCCACCGAAACGGACGCGATCCGCATCCTGTTCGGCATTAAAGAACGCTACGAGAAATTTCACGCTGTCGCCTATACGGATGAAGCCATCGAATCCGCGGTCTATACTTCCACGCGCTTCATTCCGGACCGGTTCCTGCCGGATAAGGCGATCGACCTGATCGACGAAGCGGGCGCTCGCGTAAAGCTGCGCCAGACCACGTTGCCGAGCGAAGTCGCCGATATTCAGAAGCGGATCAAGTTCATCGTGCACCGGATGGAGAACGCCATCGCCAATCACGAATTTGAAAAGGCGCGCTTCTATTCGGACGAGGAACGCAAGGAACGCGAAAACCTGCGCCAGCTTCGCGAGAAGTACAACCTGGACGATACCTCCACGGGCGTGGTGTCCAAAGATGATATCGAGGACGTCGTAGCGCGCTGGACTGGCGTGCCGATGACGTCTATTAAGGAAGAGGAGATCAACAAGCTTCTGCGGATCGAAGAAGAGCTGCACAAGCGTGTCATTAGCCAGGAAAAAGCGATCAACGCCCTCTCGAGAGCGATTCGCCGCTCGCGTGCGGGCCTGAAATCTCCCAAGCGGCCGGCGGGCTCTTTCCTGTTCCTCGGGCCAACCGGCGTCGGTAAGACCGAGGTGGCCCGGGCCCTGGCGGAATTCCTCTTCGGCAGTGAGAAATCGCTCATTCGCTTCGATATGTCGGAATTTATGGAGAAGCACTCCATCTCAAAGCTGATCGGTTCGCCTCCGGGTTATGTCGGCTACGAGGAGGGCGGCCAGCTTACCGAGCGTGTGAAGCGGGCGCCCTATTCGATCATTCTGCTGGATGAAATCGAGAAAGCGCATCCGGACATCTACAACATCCTCCTGCAGGTATTCGAGGATGGTCAGTTGACGGACGGTCTGGGAAATACCGTTGACTTCAAGAACACGATTATCGTAATGACCTCCAATCTGGGAGCGCGCTTCCTGGATAAACGCGGCCAGATCGGATTCTCGACCCCCACAACCGGCATCCCTCAGAAGATAGAAGACCAGGTAATGGGTGAGGTGAAGCGCGCATTCAATCCCGAATTCCTCAACCGCTTGGACGAAGTGATTCTGTTCACCTCGCTGGTCGATGAAGACCTCCTTCAGATCATCGGCCTGCTGGTAGATCAGGTCAACACGAACCTGGTATCGAAGCAGATCAAGATCCGGCTGGAACCGGATGCGGCGAAATACATTCTCGATAAAACGTGCGGCGACCGCAGCTACGGCGCGCGCCCGTTGCGTCGCGCACTGCAGAAGTACATTGAAGATCCGCTTTCCGAGGCGCTAATCCAGGGATCGCTTCCCCGCCCCGGCGAGTTGGAGATCTATCTGGGCGAGAACGGCATCTACTGTCGGCAGATTGGAGATCTGGAAGGTCAACCGGTCGCGGCAGGCGGAATTGAAGAGGAGGCGGCCCCGAGCGCCGGAACTCCACTCTACATGTTCTGACCTGATCTTCTGGCTTCTGACTTGTTGCTCAGGGCGTTTCGGGAACGTAGTACTGAATGGTCCGGGCACTCATTCCGTCGCCGCGGTGGACTTCGACATACACGTTCCACTGTCCCGCATCGGGGAACACCGGTTTGGCGATATATACGCCGGGATTGGTCATTGGCGCGTTGTAGACTTTGACATCCGTGTGCTCCGCCGTCTCAATCTGCAGCGTCACTTTCGCCTGAATCAGAGGCTTCTGCAGATCGTCGGTCACGTCGATCTCAAACGGGATAGGTGCGTTGGTCTGTAGCACTGCTTTGGGTTCAAAGCGGATCGTGAAGTTGCCGTTGTGTGCCACACCGGGGCCGTGGGGCTGGTCCGGGGGCTTCTGTTGAGCTAAGCAGAGGCTAACGGCGGCAGCAATCAGCGCGGCGGATTTCACGCCCTTATTGTAAGTCTCTGCGCGGGTAATCCGCCGGGCGGATGCTACCCTTTTACTTCCCGCCTGTGTCGCATGAGGAAACTCCTTGCTCTGAACCGTGGTGAAATTGCTATTCGAATTCTGCGAGCGGCCAATGAATTAGGGCTGCGGACCGTAGCCGTTTATTCGCAGGAAGATCGGCTTGAGCCTGCATCGCTTCAAAGCGGATGAAGCCTATCTGATCGGACAAGGCAAAGGTCCGGTGCAGGCCTATCTGGATGTGGACGGGATCGTCGCCCTGGCGCAGGAGAAAGAGGTCGACGCCATTCATCCCGGCTACGGCTTCCTGTCGGAAAATCCGGCGCTTCCCATCGCGTGCAAGTTAGCGGGCATCGCATTCGTCGGACCGAGCGCCGGGATTCTGGAAATGCTCGGCGATAAAACGGCGGCACGAAAGCTGGCTCAGAAAGCGGGGATCCCGGTCGTCCCGGGGACTGAGAATCCCAGTGGACCCGGCCAGCCCGGAGATCGATCAAATTGCTAGCGGAATCGGTTTTCCGCTCATCGTTAAGGCGGCGTTCGGCGGAGGCGGGCGCGGCATGCGCGTCGTGTCCTCGGCGGCGGAGTTGCAATCGAAGCTGCAGGAAGCCAGCCAGGAAGCGGCTGCCGCGTTCGGCAACTCGGCCGTGTTCCTGGAGCGCTACATTCGCCGCGCGAAACACGTCGAGATGCAGATTGTCGGCGACACGCAGGGTAACATTCTGCATTTATATGAGCGCGACTGTTCGGTGCAACGCCGGCATCAGAAAGTAGTCGAGATCGCGCCGGCGATCGGGCTGCCTGATTCCGTCCGGAACGCGCTCGCGGAAGCGGCAGTAACGCTTGGCTCGCGAAGCCGGTTACTACAACGCCGGGACAGTGGAGTTTCTGGTCGATGCCGATACGTTCGAGTGGTTCTTCATCGAAGTGAATCCGCGCGTGCAGGTGGAACACACGGTGACCGAGATGATCACCGGCGTCGATATCGTACGCACGCAAATTCAGGTGGCGCAAGGCCTGACCCTGCATGGGGAAGAGATCGGTCTACCGGGGCAGCGGGACATTCCCGTTGCACGGCACCGCTCTTCAGTGCCGCGTGACGACGGAAGATCCGGCCAACAGCTTCATGCCGGATTACGGCAAGATCCACACCTACCGCTCGCCGGCAGGTTTCGGTATCCGTCTCGACGGAGCATCCGCCTATGGCGGCGCTGTCATCTCGCCTTACTATGATTCGCTGCTGGTGAAGGTAACGGCTTGGGGCAGCAACTTCAAGCAGGCATGTCAGCGGATGGACCGCGCCTTGCGCGAGTTTCGTATTCGCGGAGTCAAGACCAATATTCCGTTCCTCGAGAATGTGGTCAACCACCCCACGTTTCAAGCGGGCGATACCACTACCTCGTTCCTGGACGAAAATCCGCGGCTGTTCTCCTTTCGCGCCAAACGCGACCGCGCGACCAAACTGCTGACCTACCTGGCGGATGTAATCGTCAACGGGAATCCGGCGGTCGCGAATAAGCCTAAGCCGCTGGCCATTCGAGAAGCGCCCGTTCCGCACTCGACGCTGGTTCAGCCTCCTGAAGGTACGCGTCAAATACTCGACCAGCTGGGACCGGATGGATTTGCCGCTTGGACTCGCGAGCAACCTCAGCTCTTGATGACCGATACGACCTTTCGTGATGCCCATCAATCCCTCATGGCGACGCGCGTTCGATCGTACGATCTGCTGCGAATCGCGGATTATGTGGCGCGTGAGTTGCCAAAGTTGTACAGCATCGAGATGTGGGGTGGCGCAACCTTCGATGTCACCATGCGCTTCCTGCTCGAAGATCCCTGGAAGCGATTACAAGCTCTGCGGGAAAAGATCCCCAATATTTGCTTTCAGATGCTGCTGCGCGCCTCCAATGCAGTCGGCTATACAGCGTATCCGGATAATGTAGTGCGCGAATTCATCAAAGAGGCGGCTGCTCAAGGCATCGACATCTTCCGCATTTTCGATTCGCTGAACTGGATGCCGAACATGCAGGTCGCGGTGGAAGCGACCTTGCAAACTGGACGCGTTTGTGAGGCGGCCATCTGCTATACGGGCGACATTCTAGACCCGGCTCGCGAGAAATATTCGCTCGATTACTATGTACGGCTGGCTAAGGAACTGGAGCGCATGGGCACCCATATCCTCGCCATCAAGGATATGGCCGGCCTGCTGCGGCCTTATGCGGCGTACAAACTGGTGAAGGCCTTGCGTGAGGAAGTCGGTGTGCCGATTCATCTGCATACGCACGACACCAGCGGAATCAATGCGGCCACAATTTTAAAAGCGGCGGAAGCGGGTGTGAACGTGGCCGATGGCGCCATTTCCGCCATGAGCGGCACAACCAGCCAACCGAATCTGAACTCGATTGTGGCCGCGCTCGCGCATACCGAACGCGATACAGGGCTGAATTTCGACGCGCTGAACCGTTGCTCGGATTATTGGGAGACTGTCCGCGCCTATTACGCGCCCTTTGATGAATCGCCGAAATCGGGCACGGCGGACGTCTACATTCACGAAATGCCCGGCGGCCAGTACACAAATTTGAAAGCCCAGGCGGAAGCGATGGGTCTTGGCGGACGTTGGCCCGAGATCGCTCGCATGTACGCGGACGTGAATATGGCTTTCGGCGATATCGTGAAAGTCACGCCCTCGAGCAAGGTGGTCGGTGATCTAGCTCTGTATCTGATCAGCCATGACATGAAGGTAAGCGATCTGGAAAAGCTGCCTCCCGATCATCAACTCACGCTGCCTAATTCCGTGGCGGACATGTTCATGGGATCGCTCGGGCAACCTGAAGGAGGATGGCCGCCGAAATTGCAGAGTATTGTTCTGCGTGGGCGGGAGCCGTTCTCAGGACGGCCTGGAGCGCAAATGCCGCCAACGGATCTTGCACAAGCGAGAGAGCAGGTGGTGAAACAGGCGGGCTCGGCGAATTCGACCGACCTGATGAGTTATCTGATGTATCCGGATGTGTTCGCGAAATTCGCGCAAGCGCGGGCGCAGTACGGAGAGCTGGAAGTGCTTCCGACCCCGCAATTCTTCTACGGATTGGCGGAGCGTAGCGAAGTGACTATAGAGCTGGAGCCGGGGAAGGCGCTGATCATCCGTCTATTGACGGTCGGCGAAGCGCGAGCGGATGGGATGCGCACGGTTTTCTTCGAGCTGAACGGTCAGCCGCGCGAAGTGGAGGTGAGGGACAAATCAATTAAACAGGAAGTCCCAAGTAAGCGCAAAGCGGATCCGGCAAATCCGGGCGAAGTGGGTGCGCCGATTCCAGGCGCGGTCACCATGCTGCACATCAGTCCAGGCGAGAAAGTGAAAAAGGGCGATCGCCTGCTGGTGATCGAGGCCATGAAGATGCAGACGACGCTGTACGCGCCGGTCGCTGGTGAAGTCAAAGAAATCGCGGTAAAGCCGAGGGACAGTGTGGAGTCCCGTGACCTCCTGCTTGTCATCAAGTGAGTACGCCAACATAGATAAACTGAAGTCGTGCGTCGATTGGGGGTGTAGCTCAGGTGGATAGAGCACCTGCCTTCTAAGCAGGTGGTCACAGGTTCGAGTCCTGTCACCCCTACCACATGGATAGCCGTGGTTCTGAAGAGCCGCCTCGAATATTCAGTGAGAATGCCGCGGGACAACTTTCTCCAAATCGCGATAAGGAACAGCAAACTCCAGGCACGCTCCGGTATCCAGTTGCCCGACATGATCCCGAAAAAGCTCCTGCCACGGAGAGTCATGCTTCAAAGGCGCTGGTTGCACCGCCTTCCGCCTCGCCTCCAGTTCTTCATCATTGACGAGCAGATCTACCCTGCGGCTCCGGAGATCCACTCGAACCATATCGCCCGTCCGGAGAATTGCCAAATTGCCTCCGATGGCAGATTCGGGGCACACATGCAAGATGGAAGGACAATCCGAAGTTCCGCTCTGGCGGCCGTCACCTAAGCACGGAAGCACGTTTATCCCGCGATTCACTAGAGCGCCCGGGGGGGTCATGTTCACTACTTCGACGGAGCCGGGATAGCCAATGGGGCCCGCGCCTCGCACCACTAGCATGCAGGTCTCGTCGATGTTAAGCGTGGGATCCTCGAATCGCCGCCGGTAGTCCTCTGGCCCGTCAAACACGATAACTCGCGAAACAAAAGAGTCTTCGGAACCAGGTGTAGATAAGTAACGGCGTCGAAAATCTTCGCTGATGACCGAAGTCTTGATTAGTGCCGAATCAAAGAGGTTCCCGGAGAGCACTAAAAAGCCTGCCTTTTGCTTGATGGGATCATCGTAGGTCCTGATAATCGTGGAATCGAGGCTGCGGCGGCCGGAATAATTTTCTCCGATAGTCTTGCCACTGACCGTCAATGCATCACAATGGATCTTGCCTGCGGCAATCAATTCTCCAAGGATGCTCGGTATGCCGCCCGCGCGATGAAAATCTTCGCCAAGGAATTCTCCCGCCGGCTGAATGTTGGCCAGTAAGGGTATGTCGTGTCCGACGATCTCCCAATCCTTTACGGCTAGACCAACTCCAATGTGCCGGGCGATCGCTATCAAATGCGGAGCACAGTTAGTGGATCCGCCGATCGCGGAATTCACCACGATTGCATTCTCGAACGCCTGGCGAGTGAGAATGTGGCCGGGCTTAAGGTCCTCTTTCACCAGCTGTACAATTCGACGCCCTGTGCGATAGGCGATGCTGGCCCTTTCGCTGTAGGGTGCGGGGATAGCGGCGCAGCCGGGAAGCGACATGCCCAAGCGCTTCCGCGAGCGAGTTCATGGATAAGGCAGTACCCATCGTGTTGCAGTGTCCGGCGCTTGGAATGGTCGAACAGATGGTGTCGATGAGCTGCTCCCCCGTAATCTTTCCCGCAGCGAGCAACCGTCGTGATTCCCACATCACCGTCCCGGTGCCGACAGGTTTACCGTCCCGGTAGGTGTTCAGCATGGGGCCGCCTGACAGAACAATAGAAGGAAGATTGACTGTAGCGGCCGCCATGAGGCACGCAGGCGTTGTCTTGTCGCAGCCTGTCATGAGCACAACGCCATCAAAAGGATACCCACAAAGAATCTCGACCAGACCCAGGTAGGCGAGATTGCGATCGAGCGCCGCAGTAGGGCGGCGGCAGCTTTCCTGGATTGGATGGATTGGAAATTCGAAAGCAATACCTCCTTCGTCCCGGATTCCATCCTTAACGCGAGCGGTCAGACTTACGTGTATGCGGTTGCACGGCGTGAGATCTCCTCCCGATTGCGCAATGCCGATCACAGGCCTCCCGGACTGCATCTCTTGCCGAGTAATTCCGTAATTGTGATAGCGCTCGAGGTAGGTAGCTGTCTCTTCCGGTTCGCTTATGTTGTTGAACCAAAGCTCGCTTCGGTACGGTCTAGTTTTCATGTCACGTCCTGGTTGTTTCAATGACCAATTGCCGCTTACTCCACCGGTCCCGCAGATTGCACCTTTTTACTAAAACGCCGCAACACCCCATCGTCCGGAAACAACTGAAGGCCGCTGCGAATCACTTCCAGCGCGCTTCGATAGTCGCCTATTTCTATGTATTCAGCGGCGAGAGATTCAGGGAATTCAGGCGAGTACGGGTATCTCTTCATACCATCTCTGAGTACGCCAATTGCCTCGGCCGCTCTGTGGGAGCGGCTGTAGAGTCCAGCGAGAAGCAGAAAAATATCGTGTTCCGTCGACCCGGCTTTGATCGCTCTGGTGAAGTAATTTATGGCAATGCCGGACGCTGCAGGCGTGCCCTTCCCGGCCGCTCTTCTCGCCAAGGCAGAAAGGACGATAGGATCATTTGGAGATGTCCGCGAAAGACTCTCAAGAACATCGTTCATTTGAGAACGAAACTCTTCATGTCCCTCGCGAACGAGAGTCGCATAGGCCTGAAACAGCGTGATGTCTGGAGTTTCTCCTGTATCGCCCTCGCGGGCAGTCAGATGGATGAGGCTGGAATCGGCTCGGTCGCCGGATGCAAAAGCCTCTTCCGGAAGCGGCTCTTCCGCGCGGGCCGTCACGCGATGTTCCGTAAGTGCCGCATGGGTAATGGTCACCACCGTCCGTTTTGGCATGTGGCAGGAGGCGCAATCGTCAGGCGGGTCTGTCTTGTTGCGCTCGCTGGCGGCGAGCGTGCATCCGTGCGATTCGTGGCAGGACAGGCACCTGGTTCGATAGTATGCCGCGGCTTGTGAGCCGGTTTGCTTGGACATGCGGATCATGACAGGAGGTGCAGCGCAAACTTCCACTCGCGCGATAGCACTTGCTGAGAGTCATTGAAAAATAATGCTCTAACAGGACGGTATGGGAGGAAGCGGCAGTGCGCCTCAGGGGCGCTTTAAAGATGGCGATGACGTTGTCCAATGCGATTCCAGGCCGGAAATCCCGGTCATGCTTGCCCGGTTGGAGCACGCGAACGTCACCTCCCTGATGACACTTCATGCAAATGTTATCGGACAACCAGCCGGTCAAATGCGCTGGATTGACGATGCTGGTATCGACGCTTCCCATTACCGGAAGCGCGGCGCGCCGCTCGGCAACGTGCAGTTCGCCTGGGCCGTGGCAGTTTTCGCAGCCTACTGCCAATTCCGTGAACGGAGGATTTTTGTAAAGTGCGGTGACGCCGTCGACCGGCTGCGGGCGTCCGCTATGACAGCCTGCGCATTCCGCAACGACCGGTCGCGTGAAGGCGTAATTATGCAACTCATAACCTGGCGAAAAACCCCAGACCCGCGACTTGGTGTAATACGACAGCGGCGCTTCAAACAAATATCCGTCGCGTTGAATCAAAAAGCCGACGCCGTTCTCGCCTGATCCAATCACGTAAGCCAGCTTCCAACTCTGCCGGAATATCTGCTTGCCGTTTCGATCGAGCGAATACTGGGTCTGAACGAGCGCGCCTTTGTCACGTGAAACTTCAAAATATTCGCCGGCTGCATTGTCGAAGACGGTAAAAGGTATAGGCGCTTGATTGAACGAGGACACGTCCTCGCCGAGAGACATGGAGTGCCCCATTGCGGTCTTGCTGTAGCGAGCCGCTATATCCGTGTGGCAAGTACCGCAGATTCTTGAGCCAACGTAGGCGACGTTCGATGCAGTATTCCGGTAGAGCGTCGCGGCCGCGATGCGGGTTTGCACCGCCAATTGAAAAGCGAAGACTGCAAGCGCCGCGGCAGCGAATGGAGACCGGGTCCAGCTCACCTCGCCAATCTCCCGTCCGGCGCACTCTCTATTGCACCTGGCCGGCAGAAGTGACCTCTTTGTATGCGCTCTTCCGATCGTTTCTCTGCTGCTGTATCTTTGCTTCAAGTCGCGCAATCGTTTTCTTCTCATCCTGTCCTTGGGTCTTTCGCCCAAGCCGGAAGTAAACTCTGGCAAGCGCGACATGAGCCGGCACAGAATCAGGGTCGCCCCGAACCGCCTTCTCGAGGGGGCCCACCGAGTCGTTCAGGTCGCCCTTTGATTCGTAGCAAAGCCCGAGCTGCAGCATCAGAGATGGATCCGAAGCAGCGAACTGGCTCGCTTGGGTAAGCTGCCCGAGAGCCTCATCAAGACGATCCGGTCCTTCTTT
Organism: uncultured Acidobacteriaceae bacterium; assembly: GCA_963762495.1. Lineage (GTDB taxonomy): Bacteria > Acidobacteriota > Terriglobia > Bryobacterales > Bryobacteraceae > Bog-105. Next base: position 67,762 of record CAVXKZ010000008.1, on the reverse strand, counting down.
TCGAAGCAGAGTCGCGTACGATTCGTAGTACATCGGATCTTTGGGATTGAGTTGAATCGCCTTTCGAAAGGCTGCCTCGGATTCATCAAATCTGCCCATATCCAGATAGGAATTTCCAAGCAGAAAATAGATCTGGTCCTGACGCGGCGGGTTCGGCGCGAAGAAGATTTTCGAGCGTCGCGATGGCGTTCGAGAACTCGCCGACTCCATAATACGCGAATGCAAGCTTATGCTGGAATTCCGGCAAGTTGCCAAACTTAGGCTCGACTGCTTTCAAGAAAACAAGCAGCGTATTGGGCCGGTTCCACAACACTAGAGCATTGGCGAAGGCCATGGCATATTCGGCGGAGTCGGGCTCCAGGTGCGCCGCGCTCTCGAACGAATCGGCGGCCTCCCTATATTGCTTTTGATTTAGCAAGACGAGCCCGAGCGCGGCGTACGCTTTGGGTTGTTTCGCGTCGAGTTGAAGGCTGCCTCGCAGCACCCTTTCCGCGGCGGTCAAATCGCCGTCTTCTATAAGGATGGCCGCGAGTTTTGTCTGCTCCTCTGGTCCGGCAAGATTGGATCGCAACAAGTCGTCGAGCTCACGCTCCGCTGCGGCGCGCTTGCTCGTCTTGAGATAGCACTCGATCAAGGATACGCGGGCGGGCAACGCCAGCGCCGCAACTTTCTTGAGCGTGAGCAGGGGTGTGAGCGCCTCCTCGGCTTCACCCGTTTTCATCAGCAGCAACGCATAGTTCTGCAGCGCAGTGGGCTCGTTCGGGCTCGTGCACGAATCCCGCGCGATAGGCTTCCTTGGCCTTACCGATCTCGCCGGTACGCCAGTACAGGAGGCCCAGGTTGAAATCAACTTCTGCTTTATCCGGAGCAAGCCTGTGTGCTTTTTCGAACGCCCCAATCGCTTCATCCAGATCGTTCAGTTCGCTGCAACTGATACCTAAGTAAAACCAGGCACGCCGGATCGGCCGGATTCGAGTCAGTAGCAGCCGCGAACAGACGCTTCGCTTCGGCGAAATTCCGATGTTCAAGAGCGCTCTTCCCTTGCTCCCAAGCGGACGGAGGCGCCGGGGCTTGAGCGGTGAACGCCAGTAGCAATAAAAGCTGCAACATCGCAGTTTCGGCAGTTTTAACTTCCGGCCAACGGACTTCGTCCCTCGACGACCGGCAGGTATCGATCCATCTGCGGTTTCAAGATCCGATCTACAGCACGGCTCGGCGCGGGCCAACGAACCTCTACCCAATCGATCGAAGAATTTGCAGCCCCAATAATCTCCCGTGGATCGCGGCTCGAAAGAAAACTCCCTCCGGCTGTTTTCACGCGCGAAAAAACTTTGCCATCCATGCTCCAGCGAATGACGGCGCCCACGGCGGCAGGGTTCGCCGCCTTCGCGATCAGTTCCAGTCCAAGCCAATGATTCCCGGATACTGCATTGTTCATTAACACGTGCGGCGGTCCGCCATTCTCAGTGAAAACAATGTCCGGAAATCCATCGTTGTTCAAATCGCCGATCGCCATCCCGCGCGCTGAATACAGGTTTGAAAACGCCGGACCAGCCAATTTACTGACATTGTCTAATTTCCTCCCCTGCACATTGCGTAGCAGGAAGATGGGTTCGCGGTATGTTACGCCGCGATTGCGCTGGTCAACAGTATCGTCCGGATGTCCATTGGTCAGAAGCAGATCGAGCCAGCCGTCGTTGTCGTAGTCGAGAAAGCCCAGCCCCCATCCGCTAAACATCCTGGTAACGGAGGCCAGATCCGTCTTGACATTGAGGTCTTCAAAGACCTCGTTGCCGGTATTCCTGTAAAGCGAAGCTGTCTCGCCATCGATGTTGGCGACAGCCAAATCTTCCTTGCCGTCGCGGTCGAAGTCCCCCGCGTCCACCCCCATACCGGATCGCCCCGTACCATCCGCTCCGTAGCCTGTCCCGGATTCAAGGCCGATTTCTTCAAACTTCTCTCCATGCCGGTTTACCCACAGGAAATTCTCCATGGTATCGTTCGCGACAAACAGATCAGTGTAACCATCGCCATTGATATCGGCAGCCACTACTCCCCACGCCTTCCCGGCTCGAGACAGAATACCGGTTCGCTCGCTTACGTCTTCAAACCTGCCGCCACCGAGGTTGCGGTATAAGTGGCTCGGCATTGGATCGAAGACCTTTGGACTGCAGTAATAGGCTTGCTGGTTCATTGAACCATCTCCGCCTCCCCCATACGAATCCGCCAACTGGCAAATCCGCTTCTCGGAATAATCGGCAAACTGTCCCACAAACAGGTCGAGTTTCCCGTCATTGTCGTAATCGAACCAGACAGCGCTTGTTCCCCATTTGAGGGGTCTAATGCCGCTGGCAGCGGTCACGTCGGAAAACGTCCCGTTGCGGTTATTGTGATAGAGAACGCATTTCTCCCACCCCGTGATAAAAATGTCCGGCCACCCGTCACCGTCATAATCGCCGATCGCGACGCCCATTCCAAACAGATCCGCCGTTATCCCAGCCTGCTGAGTAACGTCCGTGAACGTGCCATCGCCGTTGTTCCGATACAAAGCGTTGTGCAGCGGAATTGCGGGAGTATAAAAGCTGGAAGACCCCGAGTTGACGAACAGAATATCCATCCTGCCGTCGTTGTTGTAATCGAAAATCGCTACGCCCGCGCCGGCTGTCTCAGGCAGATAGTGGTTCTTCGAGCGGCCGTTATCGTGAATCCAGCGGATACAACTCTCCCGAGGCAATATCTCACGGAAGAGAGGCAGCCCTTGTCGAGCTCCAATGACCGGAAAAGAAAGGAGCAAGACCCACCAAAGGTATTTCACTCCGGCGATTCTACACTTTGGAACAGAGTTTCGCAATTCGCCTTCTGAAACGGCTCAAATTTTGAAAGAGCCGACGCCGATGAATTCGATTCAGAAGTATAGCTTCAAAGCTCCTTGCATGAGCCGTGGAGTATTCCAATCTTGCGTGATCATCCCGAAATTAAGGTCGCCCACGGTCGAATCAGGCTGGCCGAACCAAGTCCGATTCAGCGCGTTGAACATCTCCCAGCGGAATTGAACGCGAAAGCGTTCGCGGAAGGGGAAATTCTTCATGAACGCCAGATCTACATTGTCGAAGTCCGGCACCCTGAGCAGATTGCGAGGCGAATTCCCGAAAGTGCCTGGCGGATTGGCGGTGAACGCCGCAGTATTGAAATACTCATTCAGCCAATGGTTTTTCGAGCCTTGCTGCTGATCCAGCGGCTGCCCAGCAACGTAATCGGCTCTGTCGCCGCCGATATTCGCAAGTGAGTTATTCGCGCCATTCGGGCCGCTTATGCTGAACGGCTGGCCGGAGTGCAGCGTCCAGATACCCGAAACTTCCCAATTGCCAAGAACGGCGCTTCCGAACTTCCCGAGCCCGTGCAAGGCCGGTGTCTGATAAACGAACGTGTTATTCCAGATCAAGGGTATGCTTAAGTCCGAGACCCCGCGGTTCCATTCCAGGCTGTATGGATCGCCGAGAGGACCGACGTTTGCCGTGGTAGCTATGGAGCTGGCATCCAAGTTCTTGGCGTAGCTGAAATTCGATATGAACTGCAAGCCGTGGTTGAATCGCTTTTCTCCTGTAAACTGCACTGAGTTGTAGGATTGAGTGCCCCACGATTCATAGGCCTGGATGTTACTGAAATTGGGAAGCAATGTGGTTGCTCCGCCAGTCGCGAATAGGCCTGGGCTCAGCTGCATTTGAACGGGCAGGTGATACATTTCATAGCCGACGTAAGCGGCACGGAAAAGGAAATCGTGTATCGTGTGCTCGATGCTGAAATTCCAGGTCTGGTCCCTTGGCATCTTGAAGCCGGGAGTAAAAGTCGCCCCTATGCTCACCGGAATTACAAAATTCGTGTTCGCTCCAGGAAGGAAACTGGGGCCCGAAAAGGGCGGGAATGGCGGCTTGAATCCGGTCGGGGCATAGCACGCGTAGGGATCGGCGATGTTCAGGATGCATGGGTAAACCTGGTTGTACACGAGATTGAAATCCGGGCTAAATGGTGCTGTCGTTCCCATGTGGTTGTACATCGAGAAGTCATAAGGTTGAACCATGATGCCGAAAGCCGCCCGAATACTGGTGTTCGGAAGCGCGCGCGGCTGCCATGCAATGCTCAGGCGTGGTTCGACGGCTTTCCAATCCGTGTTCCAGCCTCCGTCGGGAACCCCGGGATCTCCCGCATAAACGAGCCCTGCCGGAGCATTAGGATATCGACTGCTTTGCTGTCCCGGCGAGAAGAACGGAAGCTTATTCTGTATATACTTCGGCGCTGTTTGCGGCTCCCAGCGGACGCCAACATTAATGGTGAGATTAGGTTTCAGTTTGATGCTGTCCTGACCGAAGGAGGCGAATTCAATCGCGTGGAGGCGATTATACTCACCGCCGGACTGGTTGAACGAGCTCATGTCCCCGAGTAGAAAGTCGGCGAATGAATTACCAGTGACTTGGCCGGAGAAATTCATTTGCGGATCTGCGCCCCAACCCGCATATTCAAGCGAGTATTCGGTGAATACATTGGCGCCGAGGGCAATGGAGTGCCGTCCTTTGGTTATCGAGACGGTATCGTTGATAATCCAGTTGTGCCGCTGCTGGATGACGGGTGTCTGGCTGATGGAGAAACCATTGTTTGCGCCCAGCTGGCTGATCGTCTGATCGGGCTGCGGAATATTAGCTCCCAACGCCTCGGGACTTAGCGGCTTTCCGCCAGCTTGCGTGAGTCCGGGCGTGGTGGAGCTGTTGATCCGGTTATAACCGAGCAGAAAATCGTTTACCACGGTCGGCCGGATATTCCATGTGTATTGAAGAGCTCCGTTGTTGCTTCTGGCAAGCGCGGAACGGTCTGAGTCGAGGTAATCGCCATCCCCGCTGAACGCCGGACGATTGAAGTTGTCGTAGAAGTAGCGCACGCTCAGGTGTTGCTTCTCGCTGATGTAGTAGTCAGCCCGAGTGGTGAACTCGTTGCCATCGTTGATTTGCACGCGATTGTTCAAAATGACATTCCCATTGGCATTGTCCGTTTTGGGAAGGCCTTGCTCAATCTTCAAACTGATAGGACTGAACTGGCTCACCGGGATCTGATTATTGAGATAGGGAACGCCGTTCGGATCGTGCAACTGCACCGGAACCGCGCTGAAATCACCGCTGAGCATCGCGTTACTGGGCACGGAAGTTCCACCGGCGATTATCGTTTGGTGCTCGATCGTCTCCTGGTAATTACCGAAGATGAACAGCTTGTCATGTTTGATCGGACCGCCGATGGATCCGCCGAACTGATTGCGCTTAAGCGGATCTGCCTGATGGGTGAAGAAGTCCGAGGCGTTGAAGATGTTATTGCGGAGAAATTCGAAGGCCTCGCCGTGCCAGTTGTTCGTGCCCGATCTCGTCGCAATACTGACCACCGCGCCGGCTGTAAAGCCATACTGGGCATCGAAGTTATTTGTAAGCACCCGGAATTCCTGAGTCGCGTCGGGATTCGGGAATGGATTGGCGTTCATGAAGTAGTTGTCCATGTGATTGACGCCGTCCAGCATATAGAAAACTCCACCCATGCGGCTTCCGTTCACAGAGGCGGCCGTTTCCTGCCCGGGATTAGGGAATCCGCTGCCAGAGCCCGGCAAGCCGATTGCGCCAGTAGCTTCGTTTCCATTCACCGCCGCAGGGGCGTAGAACACAAGCTCCGCCGGATTTCTCCCGTCCAAAGGCAGCTCGACAATGCTCTTTTCATTGATGACCTGGCTCACTGCGCCGCTGGTGGTCTCGAGTTCGACCGCCGTCGCGCTCACTTCTACCGTGGCATTCACCTGCCCCGGCCTCAGGATGAAGTTTACTGACGCGACCTGGTCCGCCGACAGTGCGACGTTGGTCTGTTTTTCAGTCGAGAAACCGGCGTGCGAAGCCGTTATTTCGTAATTGCCAATGGGAACGAATGGGATGGAATAGTCTCCCGCCCCGCTCGTCGTTACCGTGGTCACCTGGCCGGTCGAGAGGCTCTTGAGCGACACTTGCGCGGCGGGAACCACCGCGCCGCTCGCATCCGTAACGGTTCCGTTGATCGATGCGCGGCCGCCCTGAGCATTCGCGCAGAGGACAACAAACAGCATCAAGACCACTGATCTCCAGGCTCTACTGAAACGCTTCGACTCAGTCCAGAAGTGATGGGAAGTAACTGCTGTCATCCGGAGTGCCTCCTCTTTGCAGGCGAATCAGTCGCGTCCAGAACAGAAAATCGGCACCGACACGCTTGCAAGACCCTTCGGGCGCCTCACCATGATCGATTCCGACGCGAATGCTCATTGTTAACATGGGGCCAAGTCTGGTGTCAAGAAAATTCGGGAACTAGTTCTGCAATACGGAACCGAACCATGAAGCCGCTAATTTGCCGATATTTTCCTCATCTACCGGCACATTAAACTAGGGTTTAGAAAAGGGGGCCAGTTAGTTCGAAGGCATCGCGTGGCCTTTCCGCTGGGTGACGGATCCCCAATTCAGAACGATATTCTTATTGACAAAATAGAAAATGCAGCTTACTTTGAGAGCCAGTCCGCTTGATGCAGCCAGGACCAGAAGCGGATGAAATCGTAAGTAGCGTGGTCGCCCCGGAAAAAGCGAGTTGATTCAAATTGAGGATCAGAAGATAAGGTCGTGAATAATAGATTCAAGTCGCTGATAGCGAGTGGCCAGCCCGCTATTGGAAGCTGGATCGGCTTTGCGGATCCGTATTCGGTTGAGCTCATGGCCGATCTGGGATTCGACTGGCTGCTCATCGATACCGAACATTTCCCTTTGGATCGTCAGGATCTGCGGACCATACTCGTGTCGATGAGAGGCAGTTCGACCGCGCCCGTGGTGCGGTTGCCAAGTAACGCGCAGGACCACTTCCAAACCGCGCTCGATTTAGGCGCACAAGGGGTGGTAGTGCCGATGATCAGTTCCCGCGCCGAGGCGGCTCTGGCTGTCAGATTCTGCCGGTATCCGCCGGTGGGTGCCCGCGGCTTCTCTCCGACCCGAGCCAGCCGGTATTTCCAGGATTTGGAGAGCTACGCCAGAGAGGCGAACGGGCAAATCTCGTTAATCGTTCAGATCGAGACGCCACAGGCTGTTGAAAACATCGACGAGATCCTGACAACCCCCGATATCGACGGAATCTTTATCGGGCCAGGCGACTTGGCGAGCTTCATGAATCTCGCTACACAAACCAAACATTCCGAGGTCGAGGCCGTCATCGACCGGCTCATCCATTGTGCCCGCGAGCACTCCATGCCTTTTGGATTACCTACCTGGACCCCCAGTGAGTGCCTGAGATATGTAAATCGTGGGGCTCGTCTGCTGACGATCGGCAGCGATCTCAGCTTTATGGCGAATGCGGCTCGGGCAGATCTCTCTGGAATTCGCGGGCTTCTCGAAGAGAGCGCGGCCGCGCTTTCGGATATGAACGGCCGGCGATAAAGGCGAACTCGCTCGCGAAGCGACGACGCCTCCTACCGGCGCGCGGCGACCGGAGCTTTGTCGCGCTTGCGGCGAGTGGAGGGCGGCGGAAGCGCTGCCGTGGGCCGGTGTCCCGTGTAGCCCAGCTCCGCTGAGAGCCTGCTTGCTGCCTTGATCAGATTGTCTTTGAGAGTGATCAGTATGTCTCCTCTCAAACGCTGAGTTGGTAGCGAGATGCTTAGACCCGCCACCGCTTTTCCGGTGTGATTCCTTATCGCTGTACCCAAACAAACGCCGCCACTCACGTTTTCTTCGAAATCATAGGCGACGCCGTCCTGGCGCACCTTCTGAAGGTGATCCCAGAGCCGTTCCTTGCTGGTGATCGAATTGGGAGTCATCGGCTTCAGAGAATCAATCCCGTCGAAAACAGTCTCGAACTCTTCCTCAGATAAAGCTGCAAGAAGAGATTTTCCAAGTGCCGTGCAGTAAGCCGGACACCGGCTGCCGACCGCCTCGCTCATGCGAAGCCTCTGGGTAGATTCGAAGCGAGCGATAAACACCACCTCCGTGCCGTCCAGCACAGCGAGGCTCGCCGTCTCGTGACAGTTATGGACAAGTTCCCGCAGTATCGGGGAGCCATGGCGAATCAGGAGATTCTGCCGCACCAGCAAGTCGCTCCAGCGAAGGATTCGCGACCCGAGCGCATAGTTGGACGTGCTCGCATCAAACCAAACCAGATCGAATTCGCGAAGCGTGGCAAGGAGACGGTGAACCGTACTCTTGCCCATCTTGAGCTCTTTACTCAGCGCGGCAATACTTGAGCCGTTCTCAAATCTTCCCAGCGTATCGAGCAGCGCGAACGCCTTTGCCAGAGACTTGACGGGGTATTTCGCCTGCATGCTAGAACTCGATCATACCAATCAGAACGCTTGTCCGACGTTGCGTCGCCGCTATGCAAAGCACACGGCCACCTTTCCCATGGGTTCCGTGCGCGAAGCGAGCAGCGCCACCGCTGAGTCAAATTCCTCGATCGATTTGCGATGGGAAATGAGATCGCCGAGCGCCAGTTCGCCAGCCGTAAGCAGGTCTAGAGTTCGAATCCAAGATTGGCTCGTATATCCCAAAATGCCTTCGACATGCAAGTCCCGCGTGACGAAAAGATTCGCCGGAATCTGCAATTTGTGCGCATCCGGCGCACCTCCAATAACAACGATCGAACCGCCTGGACGAACGATCTGAAACGCTAGTTCGAGCGGCTTGCTGCCCAAAGCGCAATCCACAACCAGGTCCCAGCCGTCCCGGCCGCTTCTTTCCTTCAGATCGAATGGGTCCTGGGACGTTGTGAACTCCGTGAAACCGGATCGCGCCGCCAATGAGCTTTGCAGCGGTGCTAAATCGACGCCGAGCACGGCGGAGGGTTCGAACCGGCGCAACACGCGCCCCGCAATAAGTCCGATCGGGCCGCAGCCGATCACGGCGGCGGTGGCGGACGCGGGCGGATGTGCGCGCTCAATCCCGCGTACCACGGTCGAAGCCGGCTCGACCATGAGGGCCTCGTCCAATCCAACGTGCTCAGCTATGCGATGGCAAGAGCCGGCCGGTGCGACGACATACTCGGCGAATCCGCCATTTTGCGTCATCCCGATCTGCTCATGGGTCACGCATAAATTGTTCTTCCCTTCGCGGCAAGGGGCGCACTTGCCACAAGGCAGATAGCCCTCCACCGAAACACGATCTCCCGCCCGCAAAGCTTTAACTTGCGAGCCCACCTCTTCTATGACACCGGTCCATTCGTGTCCCGGCACAACCGGATACCGCGCAAAACCTTTCGGCATTGTTCCACGCAAAATCTCCAGATCCGTACCGCAGATTCCGCAAAAGGCCGTCCGGACGATTACTTCGTCGCCGCGACAGCGCGGCTCGGCAATATTCTGCAATTCAAAATGCGGAGGCTCAGTGATTACGATTGCTTTCATCGAGCATTCCGGTTGCAACGGCGCGCAGGCTCTGTCATGCCCACCACATCTCCGACAGCTTCTTCCGGATCAGGATCTGGCGAAGAAACGTTGCGGCCTTTTCAAGGCCATCTTCTACCGACATGAGACTATCCTCGTGCTCGATCGAGATCACGCCATCGTATCCGATCATGGAAAGCGTCGAGATGAAATCAGTCCAGAATTCGGAGCCGTGGCCGAAGCCGACAGTTCGAAAAATCCAGGATCGGTTGGCCTCATCGCCGTACGGCTTCGTATCCAGAACGCCGTTTACGCGCGCATTGGCTTCGTAGATGCGCGTATCCTTCGCGTGTACGTGAAAAACCGCGTCTCCGAGCTTTCTAACGGCAAGACAGGGGTCGATGCCCTGCCAGAAAAGATGACTTGGATCGAAGTTGCATCCAAGGTTAGGACCTGTTTCCGACCGGAGCCGGAGCAAAGTCTCTGGAGAATAGACCACAAACCCTGGATGCATCTCGAGAGCGATGCGCACCCCATGCTCCCGGGCAAACCGGGACTCCTCCCGCCAGAATGGAATTACTTTCTCTTCCCATTGCCAGCGCAGAATTTCTGGAAAATCCGGGGGCCATGCCACGGTAACGAAATTCGGATACTTGGAATGCTCAGAGTCGCCCGGGCACCCTGAGAAGTTGATGACGGTCGAAACTTCTAAAGCCTCGGCCAGCAGAATTGTCCGTCGCATCGTTGCCGTATGCGCTTCGCTGATTCGCGTGTCGGGATGCAAAACATTTCCGCCGCATCCCAGCGCACTTATGAATAGCCCTGCATCATTCAACTTCCTGCGGAGATTCTCGAGCTTCGAAGGTTGCTCGATCCAGTCCAGTTGAATGTGGGCCGGTGTGCCATAGTTCCCGGTCCCGAGCTCGACCGCTTCGATTCCCAAAGCCGTGATGCGAGGAATCACTTCATCGAGGCTCAATTTCGAGAACAGAGCGGTGAAAAGTCCGAGTTTCATCGTGTTGATGGAACCCTTCAAACCTGGAGCTTCTTCAGATATGCGGCACTTATCGCCGCGCTCTGAAGAGACGGGCGGTCCCACATGTCTTGCTCGACGTAATAGTGCCTCAATCCGCCTTTCCGGGCGGCTTCGAAGATGCGTTTCCACTGAATGACCCCATTGCCGACTTCAGTGAAAGGATTGCCGTCGAAACGGCCGGTCGTTGGTTTATAGCCAGGCTTGAGATCCTTGATGTGCAGGAGAGGAAAGCGGCCGGGATATTTGTCCAAATATTCCACCGGATCTTTGCCCGCAAACGTTGTCCAAAAACAATCCATCTCCATCTTTACTAGCTCCGGATCCACTGAGCGCAGCAGCTCATCGTAGCCAATCACGCCATTGTAGACGCGGAACTCATGATTGTGATTGTGATAGGCAAATTGGATTCCGGCGTTACGGCACAACGTACCGAGGTGATTGAAAAACTCTCCCGCCCGCTTCCAGGCATCCAGCGAGTCGGTCCCACCGGGTGGCCCCGCGCACAACATGTATTGAAGATTCAACCGGCGAGCGGATTCGATGCTACCGGCCCACTCCGCATCGTCCTTGGGCACATCGAAATGACAGCTAGGCACGCGCAGCCCGGCGTCATCAAGCATCTTGCGGAATTCTTCCGCCGTGCCTCCGTTGAAATCTATGCGCCCGCCCGCGACGAAGCCGGCTTCCACTTCCTGATATCCCATGGCGGCGAGCTTCCGTAGAATGCCGGCGAAGTTGGATTTGAGGTCGTTCCGAACTGTATAAAGCTGAATACCGATTGGCATGCCCAAAGGATTGGCCGAAGCGTGCTGGGCACAGGCGATGCCGGCCCAGCCAGCCATCAATTTCAGGAATTCGTTGCGACTGAGTTTCACTTCATCTCCCTTGCGTGATCTGATCAGTTTTAGAACCATGTTCCTGAATCAGGAACAAAGGCTATGATATGATGCCCCGCATCCAAGAGCAACCGGCATAAACACGATGCTCCCTGACTACATCGCAAAGACGCTTCCCCGTCCGCAGGCACAGCGAGCGCCATGGTATTCCAATACCGCGCCTACCTACGCGGGGGTTTTTCTCTGGATTGGATTTTACGAATCCATTGCCACCGGGACCCTTGACCGGATGAGCTGGAGTCTGTGCCTGATCGCCTTATGTGTTGCCGCGCTCTTATCTTTTGGCCTTTATTACTATGCACCGGCAATGTTGGGAATGAAGACCGGTCTTCCGCTGTATGTTGTCGGAAGTTCGACCTTTGGAATCCGGGGAGGCTATTTGATGCCCGGCTTGCTAATGGGCGCGCTTCAGGTCGGCTGGTATAGCGTTTCGACGGATCTGTCGACGAGGTTTATCCTCGAAGGGCTGGGCATCCCGGTGAACCCCGCGAGTTTCCCTTACATCGTGACCGCTGTCATCTGGGCATACGCGATTGCGTTTATAGCCAGTAGGGGAATCCGCTACGTCGCTCGCGTAGCGCTGTTAATAAACGTGATCCCGCTGATCATGATTTTTGTAGTATTTCTCAGAACCAGCCGCGGCTTCATTCATTACGTCCCGCCCAGGCAGGCCCCTGCGCTCGGTTTCATCCTGATGATCCAAATTGTTACCGGGTTCTTTGCTACTGCCGGCGCCGCTGGCACTGATTTCGGCATGGAAAACCGGAACAAACGCGACATCGTTTGGGGTGGAGTGTTCGGCATATGCCTGGCCATTCTCTTCGCCGGCGGCTTACCTTTACTCGCTATGGCGGGCGCTCACCGCACCCATCCCGGATTCCAGTCATATGCTTTTGACGGCTTGATCGCGCTGGTCGGAGGCACGCTTGCCCAGATCATCTTTTTTCTCTATGCGATCGCCTCAATTCCCGGCGCCTGTTTTTGCGGCTTCATCATCGGGAACAGTTTTTCCACCATGCTCCCTTCCATCCGGCGCTCCTCGTCTACTTTGGCCGGCGTTACCATCTCGATTATTTTGGCGGTAACCGGACTTGCTTCTCATCTCGTGCCTTTTTTCCAAATCATTGGCGCTTCTTTTGGCCCCATTTGCGGAGCAATGCTGGCCGATTATCTCCTCTCCGGCCGTAAGTGGGCCGGGCCGAGACAAGGTGTCAATCTGGCCGGATATGGCGCATGGGCGGTGGGTTTTCTGGTCGGTATGATTCCGTTCTTGCCGCTCTCCCCCGCTGTTAAGAACTACAGCCAGCCCGCAACTGTCTATAGCGCCCTTGCCGGTTTCCTGGTTTATTGGATTTTGGCGAAAGCTGGTTGGCAATCGAAATCCGCTGCGGCGGAGCTTACCGCAGCCACGATATAAAGGAGCGCATCGATGGCCAGCCAGAACGATGTCGCCAAAAGCTTGCAAAGCGTAGAACATAGTTCTACATCCATCACTTTGAGTGCTCCTTTGTCGGCTCTGGTCGCACTCTGCCTTGTCGGAGCACTCACTTTCGCCCAAGAACCCCAAACTTCTCCGCAGGATGAAAATCCTGCAGTCCAACAGGGAGGTCCCGACACGATTGGCGGCGGACTGCAGGACCCGGCCGCTGTGCAGCGCGGACGGAAGTTATTCGTGCCCACCTGCGGATTCTGCCATGGCGAGGATGCCCGAGGCCGCAGCGGCCCCGATCTCGTTCGTTCCACGCTTGTCCTTCACGATAGTAAGGGCAACCTGATCGGTCAAGTCGTTCGCAATGGCCGCCCTCAAAAAGGCATGCCGGCCTTCTCGCTCGCGCCGGATCAAATCTCAGACTTAGCGGCCTTCCTGCATTCGAAAACCCATCTCGCGGCTAACCGCTTTACCTATGTCATCAGCGGGCTGCTCACCGGAGATGCAAAGGCCGGTGAAGCTTATTTCAACGGAGCGGGCAAGTGCAACACCTGCCACTCTCCAGCCGGAGATCTTGCTCACATCGCGACCAAGTACGATCCGGCGGAGTTGCAGTCACGATTTTTGTCGCCGCCTTCACCCGAGGATGCAGCGCCTCTCGAAGAGCAAACCAAATCCGCTGCCGCGGTGAAAGTGACAGTGAAGCTGCCTTCCGGCGAATCGGTTTCAGGCACGCTTTTGCAATTGGACGCCTTTGACGTGGCTTTATTAGACCCTTCCGGCTGGTACCGCTCCTATCCTTGCGCCAGCGTCAGAGTTGAAGTCCGAGACCCGCTCGAAGCCCATCATGAATTGCTTCCTAAATACACCGATGCGGCCATGCACAACATGCTCGCTTACCTGGAGACATTGAAATGAAGAGTGGCGGTCTGATCGCCCTGGCCTTTATCCCGATCGCTCTGATTGCGCAGGGGCTCAATCCCGCGGATCTGCTGAAGCTTCCCACCACGGCCTGGCCTTCTTACAACGGGGATTATTCGGGCCGTCGCTACAGTCCGCTTTCGCAGATCGATGCTTCTAACGTCCGCTCGCTCGCGCTTCAGTGGGTTTATCGGACCCGGAATAGCGGAGGAGACTGGACTGTGAAGTCGACTCCCCTTGAAGTAAATGGCATCCTCTACTTCACTGTGCCAAACAACGTCTGGGCAGTGGACGCACGCACTGGACGGGAAATCTGGCATTTCAAATATCCCACTAACGCGGCTTGGGTCATCGGCAATCGGGGCGTCGGCATGTACGGCAATTGGTTGTATTTTGAAGCGCCTGACAATTATTTGGTTTCGCTGAACGCCAAGGATGGAACGGAACGCTGGAAGGTGCCGATTGCCGATGTGAAGCTCGAATATTTCTCGACTATGGCGCCGCTGGTGATTGGCAATCACATTATCGTCGGAGTAGGCGGCGATTCTCTGGATAATCCCGGTTATCTCGAATCCCGCGATCCCGAAACGGGAGCCGTGCAATGGCACTGGAACACGGAGCCAGGGCCGGGCCAACCCGGTTCCGAGACCTGGCCCAACCAAGATGCAATGGAGCATGGAGGCGGGATGACCTGGATGCCTGGCACTTACGATCCCGAACTGAACCTTCTTTATTGGGGCACTGGAAACCCCAATCCGGTGCATGCCGGGCAAGGCCGCAAAGGGGCCAATCTTTGGACCTGTTCGATCGTGGCGCTCAATCCCGATACCGGAAAGTTGGTTTGGTACTTCCAGCCGACTCCGCATGACACGCACGATTGGGACGCGACACAGGCGCCGGTTTTAATTGACGGCGAGTTCAATGGCGTGAAGCGCAAACTGCTTGCGCAGGCAAATCGCAACGGCTACTTTTTCGTGCTGGATCGAACCGACGGGAGACATCTCTTAACAGCTCCGTTTGTCGAGACGAACTGGACCGAGGGTATTGACGCCCGCGGAGTGCCGATTGCGAACCCGGCGAAGGAACCAACGCGAAATGGCACGTTGGTTTCGCCAAGCTCTGGGGGCGCTACCAACTGGTTCCCGCCCAGTTTCGATCCAGAAACCGGGTTGTTCTACGTGAACGCATCACATAACTACAGCGTGTTTTATCTCACCGCCGAAGGGAAGGCGGAGGGCTTTGCCGGTCGCGATAATGGGTTGCCTGGAGACAAGGGTTTCACTCTTGCGATCGATTACCAGACGGGGAGAATCCGCTGGCGGCATGAAGGCGATTCCAATGCAGGACTGCTGAGTACAGCCGGAAAACTTCTCTTTACCGGCGACAGCTCAGGCCACTTGATGGCCCTCAGTCCGCTTGACGGACAATTGCTTTGGCACGTGAACACTGGCGAATACGTCGGCAATGGGCCTATGACGTACCAGTTGGAAGGCAGGCAGTTTGTGGTGTTCGGCGCCGGCGGAACTCTTTATGCGTTTGCCCTTCCTCAATAGCATGTCCCGCCGAGTACCGCTTCCCAGCTGTATCCGCCCCTTACCGCCGCCCCGCTCTTCTCGGGCGAGTCCCGCGCCGCTGTAACCGCTGCAATTCGCGTGTCCTCATCGAGAACCGGCGATATCGCAAGGCCGTCGATAATTTGAGAGAAGCTCGGGAGGCAATGCGCAAGGAGTGCGGTGATTCCAAGCTGGGTTCGGACAAACTTCGTAATGCGGCGTTTCGACGCGTGATCCTTTCGATACCGAAAGGGAAAGTGGCCACCTACGGCCAGGTTGCTGCGGCGGCGGGATACGCGCGATACCATCGCGCCGTCGCGCGATTCCTCCACAGCGAACGTACCGATAGGGTTCCCTGGCAACGAGTAGTGGGCGCCGGCGGCGAGATAAAATTACGTTACGAAAAAGCCGCCGAGCAGCGCCTGCGCTTGCAGATCGAAGGCGTCACGTTTCGCGGCCGCAGAGTAAATCTCAGTCTGCACCAGCATTCTTTCGTTGTTCCGGCTGATAAGAGCCCGGTACCGACCGGAAGCCGATCGCGAGCCGGTTCCAAATATTGATAGTGCCGATGGCGAGCGTTAAATTCATCAGCTCCGTTTCATTGAACTGCGCGCGCGCCTGTTCGTAAACATCGTCCGGAGCGTGCGTGGTCGAGATCAGTGTCAGCGCCTCGGCCCAAGCCAACGCTGCGCGCTCCCGATCCGTATAGAACGGCGTCTCACGCCAGGCGTTCAGCTCGTACAACCGCTGCTCGGTCTCTCCCGCCGCCCGCGCATCTTTGGTATGCATGTCGATACAGTACGCACAACTATTGATTTGAGAAACCCGGGTCCTCACCAGTTCCAGCAGCGATTTTTCGAGTCCACAGTTACGAACGTACGTTTCGAGTCCGTGCATGGCTTTTACGCCATTCGGCGCAGCTTTTAGATAGTCAATACGTGGTTCCATCTCATCTCCGATCATAGAAAAGGAACCACTATGAACTCAGCTCAGAAAGCGGAAAAACTTCGCGCCCTCCACAAGGGCCCCGAAGTACTTGTCCTTCCAAACGCCTGGGATTGCGCCAGCGCCAGAATTGTCGAAGAGGCGGGGTTTCCGGTAATTGCGACCACCAGCGCGGGAGTCGCCTTTTCGCTCGGCTGTCCGGATGGCCAACGCATCTCGCAACCTGACATGCTGGCTGCGGTAAAGAGAATCGCACGGTCGGTGAGCGTGCCTGTTACTGCCGATCTGGAAGCCGGCTATGGAGATGTAGCGGGTACGGCCGCGGCGCTGGTCAAATCCGGGGCCGTTGGCTTGAATATCGAAGACATCGATGATTCCGAAAGCAAGCAGTTGGTGGAACTTTCAGAACAAGTGCAACGGATACGGGCTATCCGGCAGGTGGCCGAAGGTTTGGGAGTGCCCATCGTGATCAATGCTCGAACCGACTATTACCTGGCGCAAATTGGCGAACCGAAGGACCGTTTCGAAGCAGCCTGCCACCGGCTGAAACAATATATCCAAGCGGGAGCGGATTGCGTGTTTGTGCCCGGCATTACGGATCGGACGCTGATTCGAAATTTCGTCGAAGCGCTCCAGTTTCCATTAAACGTACTTGTCGGGCCGGAGACGCCGCCGATTCAGGATCTGCAAGCGCTGGGAGTGGCCCGGGTCAGCCTTGGCTCAGGAATAATAAGATCCACGATGGAACTAACGCGCCGCATCGCACAGGAGCTAAAGACCACCGGCAGCTATCGCGCCATTTTTGAGACATCGATGCCGTACTCGGAAGCGAACCGGCTATTCGAGCGGTAATTTTCCGCTATCCATAATGGAGCCGACCATCAGATCGACTATTCACGCTGGGCATTTCGGCGCTGACGGGGATTGTCATCGGGCTCGTGCCTGCGGGGCGATCGAAGGTTTCGTCAACCAATGCGGAGCGGGAGAACCTCGGTTTGCTGTAGACTTGGTTACTAACTATGTTCGGATCACTCGTGCGCTCGACCGCACTCTTTCTGCTCGGTTTGTGCGCGATTGCACAAGCGGCCGATTCGCGTCTTAGCGGCGCGTTTCGAAAGCAGACGGACGGCGGCTGGATCTATGTCCATCTCGAAGGAAGCCCGTCCGCTATTGGATATCAGAACGGATACCTGCTATCCGAAGAAATCGAAGATGCGAAGCGGGCTATCGAGCTGAGTGTCACTCACGACACAAAACACTCGTGGTCCGATCTGCGTACGATCTCCGAAACGATCTTCTGGCCGAAAGTTCCGCAGGAGTACAAAACCGAGCTTGAGGGGATCGTTGAAGGCCTTAAGGCGCACAACTCCAGGCTTGACGTCTACGATCTAGTAGCCATGAACGGCTTTATGGAGTTCTCCTACTATTACGAGGAGCTGAAGCGGCGCGCCGGGAAACCGGGCTCGGTCACCAGCAGCATCGGCGAGCACTGTAGCGCGTTTGTGGCGACCGGCAGTTACACGAAAGACGGACGGATCGTGATCGGCCACAATAACTGGTCCGATTATCTGAGCGGCAGCCGCTGGGAAGTGATTTACGACATCGCTCCGATGTCGGGTCATCATTTCATCATGGATGGCGTACCGGGTCTCATTCACAGCGCGGACGATTTCGGCATCAACGACGCCGGCATGATGATCACGGAGACCACCATCGGCAGCTTCCACGGGTTCAACGAAAACGGGGTTCCCGAATTTGCCCGCGCACGCAAAGCGATGCAGTATTCCGGATCTATCGACGATTTCGCGCGCATTATGGAGGATGGCAACAACGGCGGTTATGCGAACGCGTGGCTGGTCGGGGATCGAAACCGGAATGAAATCGCGCGTCTCGAACTCGGGCTCAAATATGTGACGCTAGAACGTACCAAAGACGGCTATTTCGTCGGTTCTAACTTTCCGATCAATCCAAAGCTGATTTCGGAGGAGACCGATTTTCCGATTCACGACCCGAACACTCCGAACGAGGTCAGGCACCGCCGCTGGGACATGCTCATGGCCGAGTATAAAGGCCGGATCGACATCGAAGCGGGGAAGAAGTTCGAGACCGATCACTACGACATGATCACTAAGGAAATCGATCCAAATGAACGGACGCTCTGCGGACATGTCGACCGTTCCAGCCGTGGCATGAAGCCGTGGCAAGGGCCGTATGGTGCGGCGGGAGCAGTAGAGGCCAAAGTGGCGGATGCCGCGATGGCCGAGAGAATGTCATTCGTTGCTGGCATGGGACATCCCTGCGGCGTGGAGTTTCACGCCAAGGAGTTCCTCGCGGCCCACCCCGAATACGCCTGGCAGACGCCGGAACTTCGGGATCTGAAGGCAAATCCGTGGATTGTGGTTGCGGCGGCCACGCCGGAACGCGCCGCAGCCGGACAATAAAACGCGCCTGGTTAGAACACGACCCGAATAGCTGCCTGAATATCGCGGTTATCGCCAATTGTGCTCGTGATAGCGGTCGAGGTCTTCGCCGGATTTGAAGGGTTGATGTTCTGATTCGGCACTCCCAACTGCGGGTGATTCAGGGCGTTGAATGCGTCAATTCTGAACTGGACGTTTAATCGCTCCTTAATCGGGATATTCTTCGATGCGGATAAATCGAAATTGAAAGTTCCCGGAATTCTTAAGATTCCGCGTCCTGAATCTCCGTATCGATAAGCGTATTGGGATCCAGGGCATATGCCGTTCACCGAAGCCACGGCACAGGGAGCCTCGAAGGCAGTAGGATCGTACCAGTTCGAATAGATTGGATTCGATCGAGTTCCTGATGCGACGCGGTCGGGCCAGCAACTGCTCGCGTTGTTGACGCAATTCGCTAAATATACCGTGAAAGGCAGTCCGCTTTGAACTGTCGAAATCCCACCCAGTTGCCAGCCGCCCAGAACGTATGCCAAAGGCCCGTGATTCAGGAATGGTTGCCCTTTTCCAAATGGAATGTCCCAAGTCCAGCTACCGACGAAACGCTGTGGAACATCGAACCCTGAGGGTCCATAGCCAGCGGCCAGATTCGTTACAGTCTGCGGGCCGCCGTCGTAGCCTCCGCCGCTCGCGGCCGAACCGCCGTAATCAAGTGATTTCGACCAGGTGTAGCTGGCGAGAAATTGCACGCCATGCGAAAAGCGTTTGACAAACTTCGCCTGAAGGCCGTGGTAATCCGAGCTGTTTCGAGGATCGATTTGCGTGATGGTGCGGAGGCTAGCAATGGCCGGCAGCGTCACTCTCAAATTGGAAGAAACCGTCGCCGGTCCGGGCTCGACCTCCTGCGGATTATAGCTATAGAGCAGGTGAACGCCGCGGCTGCCTGCGTATGCCAGCTCCGCCACCATACTCCCCCCGATCTGCCTCTCGACGTCGAAATTCCATGTTTCGTAATAAGGTGTTTGATTCGCGAATGAGTTGCCCAAAATACTGGGATTCGCCGCGATCAAGTCCGCAGTGGTCATGGGTTGAACGGCAACTGGCGGCGCAAACGGATTATTGATGGTGGGAAGGCTGGACATCTGTGAGCCCAACGGATACAGCGGCTCAGTCGGAGTGTTCTGCGAAATCGTCCAGGGAACGGATTGCCCCAGGAAATCTGAGCCAGAGGGCTGCTCCGGAAAATAAGACATCTCAAATCCACCACGGATAACGGTTTTGGTATCACCTGTGGCGTCCCAGGCGAAACCGATGTGCGGGCCAATATCGTTCCAGCGCGTCTGCACATCGGCAGTTTTGGAAGCGTCCACGCCCGCGTACACCAGGCGCAGATTCGCCAAATCGAAGTTCGTCAGGCGGTTCCGTTGTTCCGTATATGGCGTAAACAGATCCCAACGAACACCCAGATTCAATGTGAGCCTGCGATTCACTTTCCAGTCGTCCTGCAGGTAAACGGCATGTTCCCACACCGTCAGATAATAAGGAGTCTGCAGAAAGCCTCTGGAACCCGCGGCGCTGTTCCCGTTCGCAAGATACCCAAGCAGCAGCGACGCCGCTCCGTTCCCTCCGTTTCCGTTGCTCGGATTATCGGTTAGATTAATCCCAAAGTTGAGCACGCCCCGCGTGTTGGTATTCGTGAACGGCGAGACATCGTCCTTCACGATGCGATAGCCAATCTTCAAGGTGTGGTTGCCTCGGATCCAGGAAACGGAGTCTTGCAACTGATAAGAGGTTTGTCTTGGATTAGCAGGCAGGAACGACGGGCCATCATTGATATACGCATAGTTTCCGAATCCCTGCACTTCGGGGAGCTGGATGGTTGGTAACCCACTGGAAAACGCGCTGATATTGATGCCCTGTATCCCGAGCGAGTCCGCGGCGTTGTGCCCGTAATCGGATTGCAGGGTCAGAGGATCTGTACGTGCGTAACCTGCAATGAATTCGTTTATTAACGTGGGGTTGAAGATGTGCGTCTCATTGAAAGCGAAACCACTGGCATAGAGAGTCGTGTTTTGGCCTCCCGAGATGTAAGGCCCCAAATTGAACTTACTAGCGGCGCTCGGGGGGGTAGGGATGCAACAAGAACTCTGGCCTTTCGTGTCGAAGAGAACGAATTTTTCCAAACTGTATCGGCCGAACAACGAATCCTTTTCATTGAACCGGTGGTCAATCCGAAGATTCCCTCCGTTGTCGTTCAAGTTGCGGCTCAATGTATCGACGCGGTTGTTATAGAACCCTGGCAAATTCGGAAGCGGGTACAGGCTCATCACGTTTGCGCTCACCTGGTTGATCAAATTGCCTGGAATCACGTTCCCGGCAAAGGAGTCCCGAACAAGCTGCCCGTTCACAAGACGCGTGGTGAAGGGGTTGTAAATGGTCGTCGGTAAGTCGCTGAAATCACCGCCGTGCTCTTGCGCGGTTGGGACGGAGTTGATGAACGTTTGTCCTTTGACCTCACGCCAGCCGTAGTAGTCAGCGAAGAAAAAAGTTTTGTTTTTCCAAATTGGGCCGCCCAGTGACCCTCCGAATTGATTCCGCCTGTATGGCGGCTGCTTCTGTACATTGGCGGTGTTGAAGTAGTTCCGAGCATCGAGATAACTATTGCGGAGGAATTCGAAAAGGCTGCCGTGGAACTGATTTGAACCCGAACGAGTCTGGGTTGTCACGACGCCTGCTCCGCGGCCAAACTCAGCAGAGTACGTGCCAGTAAGCACCTTGAATTCCTGCACCGACTCCACCGAGGGTTGGACCATGACGGTATTGAACGTATATTCGTTATCGACAATGCCGTCAACAAGCCACGCGTTTGCGTTTGCCTGGCTCCCGAGGGCATTGAAATCAGAGGCGG
The DNA here is from genome assembly GCA_963762495.1 of uncultured Acidobacteriaceae bacterium. GTDB lineage: Bacteria > Acidobacteriota > Terriglobia > Bryobacterales > Bryobacteraceae > Bog-105. Next base: position 46,254 of record CAVXKZ010000008.1, on the reverse strand, counting down.
CGCGCGGGTTGAACGTGCTCGCTCCCGATAGATTCTCGCCGGGTTGTCCGCTGGTAACACCTGGCACGAGGTAGACAAGCTGTGCGAAATTGCGGCCATTCAGCGGAAGCTCTTCGACCGAGCGTTGATTGATTACCTCTCCCAGCTCGGCCGTCTCCGAGCGCACGAGGGGAGCGCCGGCCTGCACTTCGACCGTTTCACTGAGCTGGCCGATCTGCAAGGTGAAGTCTACCCGGGCTTTCTGATCCACCTCGAGCAAAGTCGGCGCGGAGGTCTCGCGCTTAAACCCGGCCTTCTCTACCGAAACGCGATAGGTGCCTGGAATTAAATAGGGTGCGGCGTAACCGCCGCTCTCATCGCTTGTGAGCTGCTGGGTTGTACCTTTACTGATATCGGTGATTGTAATTTGAGCGCCGGCGATTGCGGCCCCGCTGCTATCGGAGACGGTGCCGAGAATCGTTCCCGTAGTCACCTGCCCAATGGCAGCAACCGCGCCGGCAAATGCGACCAGAACGGGTGCCATTAACCCGTAACGAAAACTCATATCTCCCCCTTACAAATCAGCAAGAACTACGGGAGATATATCACAGTTCTGGCGATTGTCAGGGGCTTGCTATGAAATATTCAGCCGGTCCGCACTTTTGCGGCTGCTGCTGCCGGAGCGGGATTGTGCTGAGTGGGGGGCGCGCCGCTTTCCGGTAGCCGTACCAGCATCTGTTCTTTTCGATAAATCAGAGTCGATGTGTTGTAGCTGGCCAGCTCGAAGCCGTGACCGTGCGTAATAGCGTCGGTCGGACAAGCTTCGACGCAGTAGCCGCAAAAAATACAGCGGTTGTAATCGATGTTGTAGACCTTCGCGTACCGCTCGCCACCGCTGAACCTCTCCTGCTCGGTATTTTCGGCAGCTTCGATGTAAATGCAGTCGGCCGGACAAGCAGCCGCGCATAGGAAACAGGCCACGCACTTTTCGAGGCCGTTTTCATCTCTCTGCAAAACGTGAGCGCCGCGATAACGTTCCTGCAACTGAGCCGGCCCGTCGGGATAGTCCTCGGTGATCGCAGGCTGCAGCATCTCTTTGAAAGTGATGCCCATACCCTTCGCGATGGCTGCCGCGGAGCCAAACACTTCACCGAGTTTTGCCATTTCCTACTTTCAGGTTAGCGCAGCAACGAAGTTTCGCGGGAAGTCTACTCTTGCGTTTGCGCGGCCCGTTCGAGTTCCGCAATATCGATCTTCTTCATCTTCAACATGGCTTGCATTGCCTTGGGATGCTTAACAAGGTCCGGAAGGCGCGCGGGCACAATCTGCCAGGAAAGACCGAACTTGTCCCTAAGCCAGCCACACTGGACCTCGCTGCCCCCGGCTGAAAGCTTCGACCAATAGTAGTCCACTTCCTCCTGCGAATCGCATCGCACGACGAACGAGACCGCCTCCGTAAACTTATAGTTCGAGCCGCCATTCAGTGCGGTGAACTTCTGGCCGTCAAGTTCAAAGGCAAGAGTGAGGATACTGCCCTTCGGCCCAGGACTGCCGTCCACATTGCGAAGCTCATCCAGCCGGCGTGAGTTTTTGAACACAGTGAGATAGAACTCGACAGCCTCTTCGGCATTCGAGTCGAACCAGAGAAACGGGGTGATGCGAGGAAAGTTTTGGAGAGCGCTCATTATCTATCTGCCTTCTTCGGTAGCCATTCTAGCCACAGAGTAACTCAGGGGCGGAGCTGGAGCGGTCCATTCCCGGATCTATCGTTCGCAAGGTGGGACAATGGCCGTGGTGCGTGTAGTTCTGCTGTTTTTCCTTGCCGCGGCACTTCTCTTCGGCGAGACTTTCAAACTCTATCTCAAAGATGGCGGTTATCACATCATTAGCGAATACCAGGTGCAAGGCGACCGGGTCCGCTTCTACAGCACGGAACGCGGCGAGTGGGAGGAAATGCCGCTTGCCCTGATCGATTTGACCAAGACCGAGCAAGAGCATAAGGCCAAGGACCAGCAAGTCCAACGCGAAGCTCGCGAGGAGGACGAGGAGAATAAGGCGGAGCGCGCCTTGCAGCGTGAGATTGCATCGATTCCCGTGGACCCGGGGGCTTACTACAAGGTTACGGACAAGGTTCAGTCGCTTCCCAGGGCCGATTACCAGATCATCACCAGTAAGGCGCGAAGGACTTTGCAGATGGTATCGCCCGTACCATTGATCCCCGGCAAAGCGACCGTCGTGATCAAAGGCGATCACTCAAACTTTATCGTCAATGAGGAGCGTCCGGATTTCTATTTCCGGCTTGCAAAACAAGAGAGATTTGGTATCGTCAGTCTCACGCCCAAGAAGGACACCCGCATCGTGGAGAACATCTCCATCATTCCTGTTGCCAAACAAGCCATCGAGGATCGCAAGCAGATGGAGACCTTCGAGCAAGAACTCGCACCGGGTTTGTATCGAGTGTGGCCGGAGAAGCCGCTTACTCCAGGTGAGTATGCCGTGGTTGAATTTGCGGACAACGAGAATCCGGATGACATTGAGTTGCTGGTCTGGGACTTCGCCTTTCGCCCTGGCAGCAAATAAAATCGATCCGTCATTCGTGACGAAGAACGGTCGCGGGATCGATTCGCGTCGTGCGCCGCGCAGGCAAATAGTACGCGAGAAACGCGCCGATGATGAGCACTACAGCAGCGAGTGAAAGTGAAACTGGATCTCTCGCCGGAACACCGTAGATCATGCCGGCCATGAAGCGCGCCGCCATCCAAGCGCCCACAATTCCTACCGCTAAGCCCGCCAATACACTTCCGAGCCCCTGACGAACAATCATCGAGACGAGCGCGCCCCGTTCGGCGCCGAGAGCCATGCGAATGCCCATCTCACGCGTGCGCCGGCTAGCCGTGTAAGAAGCGACGCCGTACACACCGACAACGGTGAGGGTCAGGGCCAGCGCCCCGAACATTAGAAGAAGAATCGTATAAAAGCGCGGCTCCGCTGTGGTGTTCTCCACCTGCCTTTCCATGGTCTGCACATTACTGACAACCTGTTGGGGATCGAAATTATGGATGGCACGCCGCACGGAAGCTGTGACCGACCGTGGATCTCCAAAGGTCCGCAGGACCAATGTCGCAGCGACTGTTGGCCCTAGATACTGCTCGTATGACTGATACAACTCGGAGACCGGCTTATCGGCCAGAGTGCGCCGTTTCGTGTTTCCGACCACGCCGACGATCGTGAGCTGATGTGGAGCTTTGCCTATCTTCTCGCCTATGGGATTCCTGCCCGGCCAATATCTCTGCGCCATCGCCTCATTGATCACAACCACCGCTGTGTTGCGCTGCCCATCGGCTTCCGTGAAGGTGCGGCCGAGCTTGAGGGGAATCCGAAGGACTTTGAAGAAATCGCTGCTGACTGCCTCGAAGGCTATCATGACGGGGTCGCGAGACCGGTCCGGTATATCGACTATCAGGCTCACTTCGATACGTCCCAATGGAACGCTGGTTGATAAGGCGGCATCTTCGATTCCGGGAAGGCTCCTGACGCGCTGCAGGATGCTGCGGTAGTGGCGCGGGAGGACATCTTTGCTCAGGTGCTCACTGCCCGGAGGAGGAACACCCGCGACCAGAACGCGGCTAGTGCGAAAGCCTGGGTCCACATTGAGCAGGTGAACAAAACTCCGGATCATCAGAATCGCTCCCGAGAGCAGCAGAAGGGCGAGACCTACCTGACAGGCGAGAAACACGCTGAACCGTCCTGAACTGGAACGAATGGTCCGGGCTTGCCGGTCCGACTGAGCAACTGCGATCTTGGAGAGTACGAACGCAGGGGCTATGCCAAAACAGATTCCAGTCAGCAGCGTGATGACAACTGCTAGGCCTAACACTTGCACGTCAATATGCGTCTGCCCCAGGCGATGCACCCCGAAGTCAGGCGGAAGAAAATGTCGCAGTAGCGCATTTCCTGCGATCGCCAGCCCAATGCCGCACACCCCACCCACCGCCGCAAGCAGCGTGCTCTCAGTAAGCACCTGACCGATGAGACGCTTGCGAGCGGCCCCGAGCGCGGTGCGTACCGCGAACTCAGCTTCTCTGCCGGAAGCTCGGGAGAGCAGCAGGTTCGCCACATTGAGGCACCCGATCAGCAGCAGGCATGCCACTGCTGCCAGAAGCAGTAAGAAAGCGGTCCGATATTCTTTTGCATCTTCCGTTCCGAGATTTTCGATAGTCCATTGCGTCTCGCGTTCGCTTGGCGGGTATTGCGCGGCGAGCGCAGGCATGAGCCGTCCGAGTTCCCGGCGTGCCTGTTCCACTGTCACACCGGGCCTCAGCCTGCCGATCATACTTCCTAACCAGGCTTTTAGCGGGTCGCCTTGCGGGTCACGACCAGGCAGCCATGCGTCTATGCCGGGCCCAGGCAGTATCTCGAATTCCTTTGGCATGACTCCGGCGATAGTGACACTGCGGCCATCGATAAACATTTGGCGGCCGATCACGTGAGAATCGAAATTCAGATCTTTCTGCCAGGCCCGGTAAGAGATCACGGCGACCCCGGGACTGTCAGTAGCGAAATCGGACGGTGCCAGCGTTCTCCCCAGCAAGGGCCTGCTTCCCAGCAGCGGAAAGAGTTCTCGCGAGACATGGCGAACATACAGGTTCGCCGGATCGATGCCGCCGGAAACGTCGCAGTATCGAAATAACCGCTCCACGCAAGCTGCGAAAACGAGCGCGAATATTTCTGGAGGAATTCAAGATCTGCGAGCGTAGTTCCGCCACCGGGATCGTGCGCGGCAATCTTGCTGACTTCGACCACCTGTTCCGGATCTCTAAACGGCAACGCTCGAAGGAAAGACTGCCCGGAAAGCGCTGAACATCGTAACGGCGGCGCCGATTCCGAGTGCCAGCGATAACATCGCCACGGCCGTGAATGCCGGAGTTCGTTTCAGTTGGCGGACTCCATAGGTGAGATCCTGCCATATCGAATCGAACCGGGAATTCGGCATTAGCTTCAGCCTATCCATTCTTTGCTCGGGAGATTGGTCGCGATCGGCAGATTGGTCAAGAGATACTTGCCGCCGCTCTGCTTAATTATTGTGTAGTTCTTTCCGATCGCCCTTTCGATATTGGGCAGGGCGGTATGGTCGACTACCAGGTAAAAGCGTTGCCGCTTGCTCCACATGCGCGCGAGATCGGCATCGTCGATAAAAACGTTCGGCGCTCCGGGCGCATAAGAGCCGTACTCCAGATTAGTCACGCGCCCATTGTGCAAATAAGCCGCCGTGTCCGCGTAAAAGAAAACAGATGAAAAGGCATAGTACTGGTCATCGACGATCAATTGGCCGGGAGGAGATTTCAACAGCGCGTCCGCGAGCGGGCGTGAGGATAAGTACGGATCGAATGTCACTAACGCAAGCCGCGCCGCCGCGAAGAATGCGACCATCATAATCGAAATTCCTACCCAGCGTTTGCCGCTTTTCAAAAAGATAAGGCTGACGATGCCGATTAGGAATGCGACACCAGCCAAAATCAAGGGCCTCCGCAGATAAGCGAATGCGTGTAAGGTAAGATCGCCCATATGGCCAAGCGACAGTGTGTAGGCGCTCACTTGTTGTTCGACGAGAGCGTTCGAGATGTCGCCTGGCACCGGCAACGTCCAGACACGAACCAGAATGTAACTGATTGCCGCCGTAGCCAGAATACAGGCCGAGGCGAGCACCACTTCGCCACCGCGCCGCAACCAGCGTAATGAGTGTTCTTCGGAAGCCATTGCACACCCAATCAACAAGGCCAGTGCCGGATAGATAGGCATCGAGTAATACTCTTGCGTCGACGAAAAGCTGAAGAACAGAAGCAGGAACCCGATCCAGAACAAGGCGAATAGCCGCGTAGACGAGGCCCGGTCATCTCCGCGATACTGTAACCGAAACAGAGCCGGGAAGTACACGCTCCATGGGAACAGCCAGACCAAATGCAAAAGCCAGAAATAGAGCCGCGGAACGGTGTTGTAATCGCGCGGATAACGCCGGTTCAGAAAGCGGAGAATATGTTCGTTGAAGAAGTAAAACCAAAAGAAGCCGTGATAATGGCCCGGTTCACTGCGCATTCCAAAATAGAAGTAGGGCGGATTCCGAATGGTTGCGAGGACGTGCCAGGGCGCCGCGATCGCGAGCAGCAGCAGAATGCCCCAGCCCGGAACAATGCGCCGCCACGTTTCTTTTCGCCAAAGCTGACGCCTGAATAGCAGAAACAGGAGAGCGGAAGCGAGAGGAAATATCGCGCCGATCAGCCCTTTAAACAAAATGCCTGTTCCGATGCTGGCCCAATAAAGCAATCCCCAGCGCCGGGGATGCCGCTCCTCCGCATCCATAGATCGCAAGAACGACCACATCGCGAGTGTGATTGTGAAGGTTAATTGCGAATCTGCGAAGAGCACCCGAGTAAATAAAAACAAGCCAACGCAGGTTGATAGAACCAAGCCCGCATAGAAGCCCGCGCGTTTGCCGAAAGCCCAAACTCCGATGCGAAAAGTGAGCCAACAGAGTAGGACATCGATAATCGCTTCCGGCAGTCTCGCTATGTAATCGTGAACCCCGAATAACTTAAAGAAAATTGCAATGAGCCAGTACTTCAGGGGTGGTTTCTCAAAATATTTGACGCCGTCCAGGTGCGGCGTTACCCAATCGCCGGTCTTCAGCATGGTATGCGCGATGCTGGCCTGGACTGAGTCCACATCGTCCATCAAGGAGGGAGGACTGATGACGCTGCCTATGAAGATGACAGCGGCGATTAGAACAATAACGATTTCATAGCGGCGGAACGACGATGAACGTTCGCTCATCGATCATTCATAACGGAGCGCTTCCGCCGGCGCGATGCGCGCTGCATTTCGCGAAGGATGTAAGGTAGCGAAAAAACTGGTCAGCAGTGCGAGACCGGCTACCCAAATGCCATCTACCCAGTGGCTTTGAAACGGAACATAGCTGATTGAGTAAATCTGCTCATCCAGCTTGAGCCAACGGAAATGGTTGAACAAAATTGTCACGGTGTAGCCCAGAGCTCAGGCCGATAGCCGATCCGAGCGCGCCGATAATAAGCCCCTGCAAAACAAAAACGCGCTGAATCTGCTGCCGGCGTGCTCCCATTGACATCAGGATCGCGACATCGCGATGCTTCTCCATAACGAGCATAACCAGCACCACTAATATGTTGAGCGCCGCTACCAGCTCAATCAAACTGACTGTGATCAGGCTCACCATTTTTTCGAGCTTTAGCGCGTCGAGCAGCGAGCGGTTTTGATCCATCCAGGTGGACGCAATTAGTTTCGGGCCGATTATTTTCTCCGCATCGCGCGCTACTTCTTGAGCGTCGAAAATGTTATCTAGCCGGAGCTCGATCGTGTTCACCACGTCGTCCAAATCCAAAACATGTTGCGCGGCTGGAAGGGAAGTAAATGCCCATTCGGAGTCGAGTTCGTACAGGCCCGTTTCGAAGATCCCAACCACGCGAAAATGGAAAAGGCTGGGCACAACGCCAATGGGTGTAAGCTGGCCCTGATAACTGATCACGGTCACCGGACTATGCAGGACAACTCCGGTCTGCTCTGCCAGACGCGAGCCGAGGATAATCCCATATTCGCCGCGCGGCGAGTCGAAGCTCTGCAAAGACCCAGCCTTAAGATGTTGCAGCATCTGCTGCACCGGAGCGCCGGGTCCAAGCGGTATGCCTTTGAGTACGGCGCCCGATCCGACCAGCGGTCCTTTCAGCGCAACTTGCCCGTACAGCCCTGGCGTTGCGGCCATAACGTGGGGCAAACGCCGCAGCTTAGGCAAAAGCCGTTCCCAATTTTCAATACCGAACGCGGGGTTCTTCTCAAGAATGCTGACGTGAGCGGTTGCGCTTAGCAGACTCGATTGGAGCGTGCTCTGAAAGCCGTTGTTTATGGCGAGCGCAATGATCAGGGCCGCGGTCCCGGCGGCCACTCCCAGAATCGAGATAACAGTAATTACGGAAATAACTGTCTGCTTCCGCTTCGCGCGGAGATAGCGCACCGCAACGGTCCATTCAAAACGGGACATGCCAGTCCTCTCATTGTCCGCTGCGATGCTAAAAAAGCTTTTGAGACGGACTACTTTCTAGGGTGCGAGAGCGCCTAACCGTTCAACCAAGCCGATGTCGCCTTCCGGCCGGAGCAGCGGAAATAAAATGACATCGCGAATGGATTTGGAGTCCGTAAGAATCATCGTGAGCCGGTCGATGCCGATTCCCTCGCCTCCCGCCGGCGGCATGCCATAGCAGAGCGCGCGAATGTAGTCTTCGTCCATAAGGTGAGCCTCTTCGTCGCCTCCCGCTTTACGGGCAAGCTGCTGCTCAAAGCGGCGTCGCTGTTCTTGCGGATCGTTCAGCTCGGTAAACGCATTCGCAATCTCCATGCCGGCAGCATAAATCTCGAACCGGTCTACAAACGCTGGGTCGTCCGGATTATTCTTCGAGAGCGGCGAGATTTCCGCCGGAAACTCGTAAATGATAGTCGGCTCGAGCAGGTGCTCTTCCGCGTGGCGCTCGAACAACTCGGCCAGAGCGGCGCCAGGCGTTTTTTCCTTCGAGTGGCGCAGCAACCATTCGGGATCCTTGATGTTATCCAGCGTCGGCTTGTCCGCGCCCGACCAGAACTCGACCGCCGCCTCTCGCATCGTGAACTGGCGAAAGTTGTTGAAATCTAATTTGCGGCCTTGATAGGTAACTTCAGCTGCTCCAGTTGCATCCACCGCGGTTTGGCGCAGCAGATCTTTCGAAAGCTCAATCATGCCCCGGTAATCCGTGTATGCTTGATAGAACTCGAGCATTGTGAACTCGGGATTATGTTGTGTTGAGATGCCTTCATTACGGAAGTTTCGATTAATCTCGTAGACGCGCTCCAGGCCACCCACCACCAGCCGCTTCAGATAGAGTTCCGGCGCAATGCGCAGATACAGATCGATATCGAGAGTATTGTGATGCGTCACGAATGGTCGTGCCACCGCGCCGCCATACAGCGACTGCATCATAGGCGTTTCTACTTCCAGGAATCCGCGGGCATCTAACTGCCGCCGCAGAGACTTTATGATCTTCGACCGTGTGATGAAAACTTTTCGAACCTCCTGGTTCGCGATCAGGTCCAGGTATCTCTGCCGGTACCGCGTTTCAATGTCTTCCAGTCCATGCCACTTCTCAGGCAAAGCCAGCATGATCTTCGAGAGAAAAAAAATCTCTTCGGCATGCACTGTAAGTTCGCCCGTTCTGGTGCGGAACAGATATCCTCTTATCCCGATAATGTCGCCGTTGTCGAGTAACTCGTACAGTTTGTAGTTCGGCTCGCTGACGGCATCCTTCTTGATGTAGACCTGGAGCTTTTCGCCATCTTGGAGTAAATGTAGAAATCCTGCTTTCCCCATCCGGCGAATCGTCAGGATCCGCCCCGCTATTCGTACTTCGATTCGATTCGCCAGATCCTCGGCGCTCTTCTGCCCGTACTCGGCGCAAATCCGCGGAATAGTGTGCGTGTAGTCGAATGCATGGCCATACGGCTCGAAGCCAAGCTCACGGATCTGCGCCAGTCGCTCGTGGCGCTGCCGAAATATTTCATCTTCTAAGGCCAACCAGGAGACTCCTTGAAGTCTTCATTGTAGAGGGCTTTCGAATAGACCCTGCGAAGCGCATCGCCTCGAATTAGCGTATTTTGGCTCCTGATTGACCAGGTCCTTGAACTGGGCGCGTGTCCGTGCCCGTTCACTGACAGAAGCGACGTATGGGGACCAATCCCATCAGGTATTTCAGGGGCTGGTTGGCTTCTGCGAATTGGAATCGACCGCGAATCCCAGTCCGGCCAGCGAAGCGGCCAGCGCGCCGAACAACAGTCCGCTCGCAGAGGTGAGGGTGAGCGCGGTAGCGATGGCGTAGGCCGATGCAGTGCAGGGGTTCACCACGTCCTTCACGATGCCCTTCGCGTCAAGGACGCGCACGCTGCCTGCCACCGACCCGACCTCCAGCCGTCCGTTTGCCACGCGGATGGCCCCTTGTGCGGTCTCTTGCTCCCCAAGTATCTTAAATCCATGTGAGCTGACGCTGCATTTTCCAAATGGCTCGCTGCGCACGGCGCCCTTCTCCAGCAACAACGCTCCGTTCTGGACCGAAGCAGCCGAATGCGGCGCCATCAGAAACTGGCACTGCTTGCCGAGAAAAATCCGCACTGGACTTCCGAGGCTCTCCAGATTCGCGCCATTCGCGAGATTTGCGTTGCTCGGAATAGAGCTGCCGTTGACAAGCATCTGTGGACCCACGGCTACCGCCGGTACGCCAGGAGCGAAAGGTTGAAAATTCTGATTTCCGGGCGGGTTATGCTCTAGGCCCGACCGCGAGACATGCGCGACGCTCCCGCATACGTTGATTTCGTGGATGAGCGCCGTTCCAATTGTCTGGCCCCCATATTTCACCACCACCCGAACATCGAAACGGCCTGGCACGCCGTTATTGCGCAGACCATGCGCTACGGCTTGGCCGGCGGCATTTGTCCTCGCCGTTAGAGTGTTCGCGCCATTTCCGAATTCCGCTCCCGGCGCTCCGGGTGCGTTCGGAGTGTCGAATTCCACATAGGCGCCCGGCACGCGTTTGTGGTTCTGGTCTTCCACCTGAACGATCGGCTCGCGCGCAACACGCCCTTCAATATTGTTGAGCGCGCCCTCCCCGTCGATGATCGCAATGTGAAAGGATGACGGCGACGGTTGCAGTTGTCTGGCGCTCAACGGCGACAGCAGCAGTAGACTCGCACTACTGGCAACACAAAGGCGTCGTATGCGCCTCAAGATACACCTCGGCCCATAAGTTATAAACAACCTAAAAAAGGATTGAGGGAGTAGAATATCACGCTTTCATTACGCGCGACCATACTTCTTTTCAATAAATTCGAAGTACTCCCCGCTTGACCATGTACAGTTGGTAGTGCAACCCTCACACGCTGAATGACTCGAGACCAGATTCAAGGTCTGCTGGCCGGCGCGCTAAGCGAAAAATACGAAATCTTGCGATGGATCGGCGGCGGCGGAATGGCGGACGTCTTTCTTGCCCGTCACCGCATACATGGAGCGCTCTTTGCGGTCAAGGTTCTGTCCGCGGATTTGGCGCAGGACGAACGCATCGTTGCCCGTTTCGTTCAAGAGGCGCGAACCGCCGCAAATCTTTCCGGTCATCCCAACATCGTCCCTATCTTCGATATCGGCGCGGAGAATGGACTCTACTACCTGATCATGCAGTACGTCGAAGGCGAGGATCTGGCAAAGCACCTCAAGCGCAGTCAGAAAATTTCTCCTAACGATGCTGCCAAAATCATTTGCCAGGTTGCCGACGCGCTGGTCTGGGCATCTGCCAAGGGTGTTGTTCACCGCGACCTGAAGCCATCGAATTTATACCTCGACCGGAATGGCCGAATTATCGTGCTCGATTTCGGAATCGCGAAAGCGGCCGATGTTCCGACGGTTCTGACCATGGCGACCGAGAGGCTTGGCACTACCTACTACATGAGCCCGGAGCAGATTCGTGGAGAGAATTGCGACACTCGCAGCGATCTGTACTCGCTGGGAGTGGTTTTCTTTGAACTGCTTTCCGGTCGAAAGCCCTTCGAAGGTGATTCAGCCCGTGCGGTCGAACTCGCTCACGTCCAGACTCCGCCTCCCGATCTGAAGGAGCTCGATCCTGCCGTCCCCGATGAGCTTGCTGCCAGCGTCCGGAAACTATTGGCAAAAGATCCCGGCGAGCGTTACCAATCGCCGCGCGAACTGGTCGACGATCTGAATCAGTTTGGCGTTACGCATCCGGCTGGTCCATTGAGCCGATTCGCGCGACCCGAGCCTATATTGCCTCGCCCGGTTCCGCCCCCGGTGGCGGCCGCCGATCCGGCTTCTTCGACAGCCCCCGCGCCGGTCGCGAAACGCTCTTCGCACACGATCTTGATTTCGGCCATCGCGCTTGTGAGCGTGCTCGTGATTGCCGCGGCCGCATACCTGGTTCTTGCGAATAAGAAGCCCAACCAGCCGCTGTCGAATGCCACCATTGCGAGCCCGGCTGCCGTTCCGGCGCCCTCACATCCGAAAGAGAAGACGGATCATCTGGGCGAGATCATGACGCTCGTGCCTGCCGGCGATTTTACGTTCGGCAATAGTACCGAGCCGGGCGCGCCAAACGGCCAGGAAGTGGATGATCTCCCAGCCTTCTACGTCGATGACACGGAAGTCTCGAGCGCCAACTACAAGAAATTCTGCGACGACACCGGCCGCCAGCCCCCGAAATACGATACCTTCACAACCGAGCCCGATTTCCCTGTGACACACGTCTCGTTTGACGATGCCGCCGCCTACGCGCACTGGGTTGGGAAACGGCTTCCGAGTGAAAAAGAATGGGAAAAAGCGGCCCGCGGCACCGACGGACGCGTCTATCCTTGGGGCAACACGCCCTGGACCGATGCGCCCACCACGATCCAGCCGGTCCTCTCATTTCCACACCGTACTTCGCCCTACGGCGCCTATAACATGGCTGGGAATGTGGCCGAATGGACAACTTCCCATTTCCCGGCCGGGCCCGCCGAGATCGCAGACATGACGAAAACTCTTGGAACCGCAAAGTTCTCGCGCGATTTCCGGGTCGTCAAAGGCGGTTGGTTCAGCTCCGATCCGGAGTCGGCCCGGTGGTGGAAAACTTATCAGCGACGCGGTTGGCCGAGGGACAATGCGGACTCGCCGTTCATCGGTTTCCGCTGCGTCGCAGATGCCAGATAGCCGCGCGTTATCTCACACGGGCCGCAAAAGTTTTAAATGCGTTCAACTTTCGACCCATTGCTATCGTCTAAGTCCTGAAAGCGAGGAACATGGAAAGCCTGCTGCGGGATCTGCGCTACACTTTTCGCACGCTGCGGCGTGATGCCGGATTCACTACCTTTGCGATTCTGATCATCGGCCTCGGCATTGGCGCGAGCTCGACCGTGTTCAGCGTTCTGAATACGCTGCTGGTTCGGCCACTGCCGTTCAAAGACCCCGGCCGTCTGGTCTGGATTGCGAATAAAACGACGGAAGAGGGCGACCTGTCCGGCCAGACCGTGCAGGTGGGGCGTCTGTTGGATCTCCGGGAACAGCAACAAATCGTTTTCCGATATCGCCGGATATTTCGCGTTCTATGGCGTAGGCGATAACAAGCTCACGGGGAGCGGCGAGCCCGAGCGGCTGAGCGCGGTACCGGTGTCTCAGAATTTTTTCCCGCTGTTAGGGGTGCAGCCGCAAATGGGCAGATTATTCAGCGCGGAGGAATGCAAGTGGAACGGACCGAAGGTGGTGCTCTTGAGCCACGGGCTTTGGGAGCGGCGATTTGCTTCCGATCCGAAGATAGTGGGAAAGCGAATTACGTTAGATGATGCGCCCGTAGTCGTGGTAGGCGTGTTGCCCGCCTCTTTTGATTTCGGATCGGTTTTCGCTCCCGGCACTCACATCGATCTCTACTCTCCTTTCCCGCTTACCAGAGAGACAGACCGCTGGGGAAACACTTTGGCGCTGATAGGACGGCTGAAGCCCGGCGTCAGTATTCAACGCGCGCAGGCGGAGGCGAGTGTATTGGGCGAGCAAATCTCGAATGAACACCCCCGGCAGAACTGGCTTCATCCCAAGCTGAGTTTTCTGGCGCAGCATGTCAGCGGACGGCTGCGCCCAGCGCTACTCACACTTGCCTGTGCAGTTGGGGTGGTGATGTTGATTGTGTGTGCGAACCTTTCGAATCTGTTGCTGGCGCGGACCGCGACGCGGCAAAAGGAAATGGCGATTCGCGCGGCGCTGGGCGCCGGCCGGCAGCACCTGATTCGTCAATTGCTAACCGAGAGCCTTGTGCTGACCTGCTGCGGGGCCGTGCTGGGATTGGCGCTGGCGGTAGTCGCGACGCGGGCGATGGCGCACCTGACTGCCTTTAACATTCCGCTGCTCACTAGCGTTCAGGTGAACATCGGCGCGCTGGGCTTCACCCTCTTAATTGCGGTGGTGACGGGCGTGGTGCTGGGGATGGCCCCGGCATTACAAGTAGCAGCGATTCCACTGAACGCATCGCTGGGGCAACGAGGTTCCAGCGAAAGTCGTGGGCACACATGGATGCGTGGCGCGCTGGTGGTTTCGGAAATTGCTTTTGCGTGCGTGCTGCTGGTAGGCGCGGGGCTGCTGATTCGCAGTTTTCTGCGCGTGCTGGACGTGCAGATGGGCTTCCGGCCGGAAAGCGCGGCGACCCTGCGGATCGATCCGAGCCGGCTCTATTCGACGCAGGCGCAGAAGAATGCCTACTTCGATGAAGCATTGCGCCGGGTGAGGGCCATCCCTGAAGTCAAGGCGGCGGGTTTGACCGACGTGCTACCCCTCGGCCACAACCGGACTTGGGGCTCACCGGCAAAGGGACAGGTGTACAAGAGCGTGGACGATTATCCGGAATCTTTTGTCCGTATCGTCAGCGATGGTTATGTCAAAGCGATGGGTATGACCTTGCGAAAAGGCCGCGATTTCACGCCGCGCGATACTCCTGCCAGTGCGCCGGTGATCATAGTTAACGAAACGCTGGCGCGCAGGCTATGGCCGGGCCAGGATCCGATCGGCCAGATAATCCAGGGGGACTGCGGCGGCGACAGACAGGTAGTCGGAGTCTTCGGCGATGTGCGGCATATCGCCCTGGAGCAAGCGTCCGGTTCCGAGATGTATATACCGATCCGCCAATGTCAGGATTATGGCTCGGTGGATTTGGTGGTGCGCTCCACGCTTCCACTCCCGGTTTTGGCTTCGAGCGTGGAAGCAAGCCTCCGGCCGATTGCTCCAGAACTACCCAAGGGTGGCATGCGGCCGTTGACGCAACTGGTGGACAGAGCGGTTTCGCCGCGGCGATTTGTTGTGCTGCTGCTGGGAGGGTTCGCGGGTTTCGCACTGATCCTGGCCTCGCTTGGAATTTACGGCGTGATTTCGTATTCGGTCAATCGGCGAACGCAAGAAATCGGCATTCGGATGGCTTTGGGCGCATCCACCCGAGAAGTGCAGGGAAGCATTGTGATGCAGACACTAGGGCTGGCGGCGATGGGAATGCTGGTGGGCGTGGTGGCTTCCTCGGGTTTATCGCGCTGGCTTAGCGGGCTGCTCTTCGGCGTGACATATGGCGATCCAATCACGTTCTTATGGACGTCCGCGGTTTTACTGACAGTCGCGATACTCGCGGGTTATCTGCCGGCGCGAAGGGCGTCGCGGATCGATCCTATGATTGCCTTGCGAGTCAGTTAGGGAATCCGAAACACGCTGAACAGAGTGTTGCGTTATGCGTTTGATTGTGGTTGGAGCGATCCAAGCACGGCGCAATCGCGCGTCTCTCCGATGCACTTCTGAAGCACTTGCAGCAGATCCTCAACTTTGACAGGTTTGGCGATGTAGTCGTCCATGCCGGCCTCGATACATTGTTCGCGACAACCGGGCATTGCATCGGCGGTCATCGCGATAATCGCAGAATGGCTGTCCGGCCCTTCCCGTTCCCGAATCGCTCTTGTGGCGACCCAGCCATCCATTTCCGGCATCTGGCAGTCCATAAGCACGACATCGTACGGCTGAGCTTCAAATAGCTCCACACCTCGTCGACCATCTCCGGCGATATCCGCCTGCACTCCGAGTCTCTCCAGCATTCGCAGGGCAACGCGCTGGTTGATCGAATTATCTTCCACAACCAGGACCCGGAGAGAACGTCCCGCAATGCCCTGGCTGAAAGCCTGCTTCATTTCCGGACGGTCAACTTGGCCAATTAAGCGATCTGAGCACACGGCTCCGAGTCTCTTTGACCATTGCACTGTCAACGTTTTTAGCAGCTGGGATTCCCGCACGGGCTTCACGAGACATGCCTCAACAATGCTGCCTGGCAGATGCCGTATTTCGGTCAAGTGACCGACAGACGTCAGCATCACAAGAATCGTGTCGCTGATGGCCGGGTCGTTCTTTATCGCCGATGACAACGCGATCCCGTCCATTCCCGGCATGTGATAGTCGATCAAGGCGAACTGATAGGGATCCCCGGTCGCCCTAGCTTTCCGGATAGCGTCGAGCGCTTCCTCGCCGGTTGCAAAACTTCCGTTTCGCATTCCCCAGCCGATGATCTGTTCGTGAAGTACCCGCCGATTCACCTCGTTATCGTCCACAATGATCGCTCGCAAGCCCGTCAGATCGACTGCGGGCGCGATCGCCACATGAGGGTGAGTGTCTATCGATAAGCGCAGAGTGAACCAGAAACTGGAACCTTCTCCCGGCTGGCTTTCGACGCCAATGGAACCTCCCATGAGCTCGACCAGACGCTTTGAGATCGCCAACCCCAGCCCTGTGCCTCCGTATTTTCGCGTCGTCGAGCTATCAACCTGACTGAACTTCTCGAACAGCAAGCCAGTCTTATCTTGGGCAATCCCAACTCCGGTATCCTGAACCGAAACACGCACTTCGGCATTTTCCGCGTCCTCGCTCTGGCGCTCTACATCGATCAGCACATGACCGTCTGAAGTAAATTTGACCGCATTTCCAACGAGATTCGTCAAAACCTGACGGATGCGATTACCATCTCCGACAAAGTGACAGGGGACATTGGGCGGATAGTGAAGTATCAGATCAACCCCTTTTTCTTCCGCTTTGGGCGCCAGCATCTCGATGAGTTCTTCGATGACGAGTCGAAGATCGAATGGAAACGAGTCTATAGCCAACTTGCCGGCTTCTATTTTTGAGAAATCGAGGATGTCATTGATTACCGTTAGCAACGCTTCGCCCGAGGTCCGGGCTATTTGGGCGAACTCTCGCTGTTCGGGCGTTAGACCCGCATCCAGTAGCAGGTCCGTCATACCGATTACTCCGTTCATCGGGGTTCGGATCTCGTGGCTCATGTTAGCCAGAAACTCGCTCTTAGCCTTGTTCGCTGCTTCGGCAGCCTCCTTTGCGTCTTGGATCTCTCGCTCTGCGCGCACGCGGCGTGTTATGTCACGGAAGCTCCAAACCCGGCCGATCCACTTTCCTTTGACTCGCTGAGGTTCGGAGTGATATTCAAAAACCCGTTCATCATTGAATTCCAGGAAGGCGTCAGCCTTCGCTTCCGCGTTGGAGTATAGTCCTCCGACTGCGACCAGGAAAGCTTCCGGCTGCTTGAGCTGGCGAGACATATATTCGACCAGCTTCCCGCCATCCCCTTTTTGCTTGACCGGTAGACGAATGCTCCACATCTCGCTAAATTTTTCATTTGCATTTACCAGGTTTCCCTGCGAGTCAGCCACGAGAATGCCGTCATCCGTCGCCTCGAGCGTGGCTCGTAGGGTTTCGGTCTGGCTTTCCACGCGCCGACGCAGACTGGCAACCCAGCCCAAAACCGCTAAGATCGCAAAACCGAGTAATCCGCCCGTGGTCGAGGCTCTTTTAACTGTCCACCAAGAGGGCTGTTCAAGAATCGCAATTGCTTGGGGAGTGTCAAAGCGGATTTTGAACGCCGTAGTCAATCCGTCCGCGTCCATATCCGAGACGCAGATACCCGTCACCTGAACGAGGCTCCCTTCGCGAAGTGATTGCAATGTCGACATGGAGACCGGCACGTTCGAAACAGCCGTAAACACAGCCGAACCCTGACGCAATACCAGAAGCACGGCGTCTGGCGTCCAAGCGACCTGAGCCAATCGTCCTTCGATGCTCACAAGAGAAGAGTCATATTGGCCCTGTAACGCTTGCGCGACAGTCATCTTGACAGGAGGAATTGCCGGCCCTGAGCCGGCAAGCCGGGAAACAGCATCTTCGAGCGCGGGGTGCCGGTCCACAATGGAGGGAAACCCAACCACATCGACACGGTCGCCTGGTTTGAAAAACGTGTTTTGCTTGCTCTTTATGTAGCCGGTACCGGTTTCGTCGGCCACGTAAAGGGAGCTATCCGGCAAATCGAGCGTGACGACTCCTCTCACGTGAACACGATGTCCGGCGCTTTGGCGAAGCGTGAAGTGCTGAAGATCGGCAAGTGGGTACACGGGCAAAGCCCAAGGATTTGCTGCAGCGGAGTGGAGAACGCGAACCTGATCAAGGCTGGGTACGTACATAGCCACCCCGATCAACTGATTACGCGCGTTGAATATCGCCCCGCAGTTGCCTCGAATACGAACCTCGGCGTCGACGAGTTGTTGAGCGGCATGCTCGTCCAGACCAGGAATTTGAACGGTAATCAAGCCACCTTCGAGAGCAACGTTGAGAAGCAGCAGATTGGCTTTGCCATCGATCGTAGCGTTTCTCACGATGCCTTCTGCCTCCACCCATTGCCCGTCCTCGCGGCTGGATACCATTTGGCTGAACGTGACGAACCGCGCGGCGGGCAAGGGGGCCGACCCGAGAGCGTGCCATCGAGGGTGCCCGATCTGCGGGGCGAAGTCCGGTTGCTCGGTAACCCCGTCCATTTCGACAAGTTGACCAGGCCTGAGCTCCGGTGCGTTCTTCGGTAGGTGCACCCAGACACCACCGCTTGAATCATGTAAAAAAAGGTCCGGCGCCGCAGGTCCGCCGTAATAAGTCACCACGGCTTCGAGATGGACCGGATAACCTTTCATGGCTTCGGAGCGACTGAGCTCAAGGATTTGCCTGATGGTCTTCAGAGTTGGCAAGGGAGTGCTGGACCTCGGCGAGGCCCACGCTCCGACTGCCCCAATAAGTGCGATTGCGAGAGTAATAACCGAGCACAGATGTGCAGCGCAGTGGCGTCTAAAGCGCCTTCCTACCCGGGGAGTACGCGCGCTGACCTTATCTGCTGTAGTGCTCTCAAGCACTTACAGTGGCCTTCGGAATACGATGATGCGCGTGCATGCCGATCTCTATATCCTGATCGGCTGAATGTAGGGCGGCCTTGAGCTTGGCCCTCCCTACCCTGCGGGGATCCTCGCCTTGGCCTTCGTGCAGCTCTCTGCAATCCGCAGCCGCGGCACGTGCCCCGCAGCCCGGTCGCCTTCGCCCACCTATCGGCACGAGCCATACCGTTTGTGAAACACGAAAACCGGCTGAGTTAGGGTCCTGTGGGGAAGCCAATCACGTTCCGGCCAGTGACCTCGTTTACGCCTGAGAGAAGAGGCGAGTACAGAGGGCAGTCGGCGTAGTGCATCGGTACAACAAGAGCCCAAAGCCACCGGCAATCGTGCGTTGGCGCACCTTCAGCAGCTAAAGTGTGGTGTTCAACATCTTGGTCGATCTCATCTGAATAACGAGACAGATCAGACGCAAACCATTGAAACTGGTCGAAGGACACCTCTGGGCAAAACCGCGAGAAATGGCGGGGGTCATCTGACGGCCCCAAGACTGAGGTAGCGTGCTCACTGACAACCGGCCATAGGTCGGAGCGCCTCCATTGATCTAGCAGCTTGTTATCTTCAGATGCTTCAATCTGGGTTGTTACGCGAGCCTCGCCAAGCAGCGAAACGCTTTGGTAGTAACGCGGGCAACGATGCACTGAGGCAAATGGACAACGTGGAGGAAGGTTTTTCGTTGCGCTGATCTCGGTGTACCAATTCAAATCAGGCGGTACTGGCAGAGCCATTTGTTATCCGCAAAGGATTGTAGCATTCCTTGCGGGGCAGGGACGGCGAAACTTAGGCCGCTGCTTCAACTCATTGCGCCGCGTGCTGCGGGAAGCACGGGCGGTCGCAAAGGCGGAACGGGAAACGACTGCGGCGAAATCCCGAAACCTAACCTTATTTGGGAATCCGAAACTCACCCATTCTGAAACGTCAAGCTGCATCGGCTTCTTCGGTCGGCTGAAACGCCTTAACGATACGCGCAATTTTTTCGTAAGTGTCGGCGCGTCCGAATTGGATTTCCCGAAAAGGAAAACTGTAAGCGCGCAGTTGATGAGCTTCAAGGGCTGTCTGTTCCTCGATCTTGCTGGCAATCTCGCCAAACACCGCTTGATAGCATTTCAGCAGCTTTTCACGCGGCAGTTCTTCCGCCATATGGCAATGTTGCCGCGGCACGTGCCCCGCAGCCCGGTCGCCTTCGCCCACTTATCCGCACGAGCTCGTTTAAAGGGCGCCGCATCCGGCCTTCTTCAACGCGGCTAGCTTGTAGAGCCGGGCTCCGGTTGTCGCGACAGACGCGGAGCCGATTTCATGCTCTCCTTTTGAGATAGAGATTTGCAACATCGTAAGCCCAATGTTTACGACGCTTCCGCAATGATGCGTCACTTACCTTTTTCGAGACTAGGCTCCGGGTGGCGGCACGGCGCCGATTTGCATGAGCAACCCAAATAAATCCGGCTGACCGCGCTCCTCGATGAATTGACCGCCTGACAGTCGATAGAAATTGATCGCTTGAACCGCAATCGTTTTTCCGGTCGGAGGCACACCGAAGAAACTGCCATGATGAGTGCCGCGCATGGTGAAGCGTGCGGCCACTTTGTCGTCTTCGGCAATCATCTCTTCAAGCGTCCATCGAATATCGGGGAAGCCGCTCCGCATCATTCCGATAACTGCAAGGTAGCCAGCTGGGCCGCGCATTGGTTCGGGACGTCCCGGCACATAGAACACCGCGTCCGGCGAGATAAGTTCTTCGGCAAGTTTCTCGCTGCTGGTGTTGATGAACTCCGCAAAACGCCGCATTACGACTTTGTTTTCTGCTGTCATGTTGAAAGTCTATTGTCCGCGCATAGTCGCCGTCTTTCGGGGCGTTGCACAAAGGACCCTTCTTGAGACCGTCACACCCCAAACTGCCGCAAATGATGGTCAAGATGTTTGTACATTAGCATCGCCCACTCCTCCGGCGTCATCTTTCCAAAGAAACTATGCGGATTCTTCGTACAACCCGCCGCTCCTCCCACCGCAAATTTGTCAATCAATCCCGATAACTGCTCCCGTTCCTTGCCAAAATCTCGTTCGTCCGCCACAATCAAGCTCTTCGCCGTTGGCGAATTCTTCCGCATCGGGTCCTCGTTCCGAAACACCATCGGCTTCACCAGCCGCCCTATCAGACGTGCGGGTAGCGCTCCCTTTTCGGGCACCACTTCTCCCACCGCCCACTGCATACTCACCGAGCAGTGTGCCAGCATCTGCGCCACCGTCATCTTGCCCCAGCGCCTGTCACTTTGTGGCTCCAATTTTCCCAGCCGGGTCTTTACCTGACTCGCCACCGTCGCATCGAACAGATTCTTCATGCCCACATGCCTCCCTTGAATGAGAATAACCAAGAGCCCGTGTCGGAAGGGTCATTTTTCTGCGGTTCACCGATTGAATATCTGATGGTCGCAGTTCCACAAACTTACCGATGCTGTTGAAAAACTCCAGTTGCTAAGTGCGGGCGGCGTTCGTCTCGAACGACGACTCAATTAGACGCGCTATAGATGATCGCGGACCGCGAGGCAACCATTTCCGATGACTCCGAAAAGGGGTGGTGCGACGGGAAACGAGTTTTTCAACAGCATCTTACCGTTTGTGAAACATGAACGGGCGTCCGCGTTTATGCTTTTCCGCTGAGGTCCGTTACCCTCTTTGCCGCCATCAATTGAGCAAATGTGGTGTACCGTGGACCTTGCATCGCGCCCGGTAGTGCATCTGCCAGAGGAATTGGCGTTATCGGTTTCGCCTTCTCCGAAAAAATCAACTTGTACTTCCCGCCTTCACCGTAGGGTTCAATGCGGTCAACAGGCGCGTAGTGAGTAATGGCGGAGATTGGCTGCGTTTGATAAGCGGCAATGTACTTGATCTTGTCCAGCATGCCTCCTGAAATGCGAATGGCATACCAGCAGTCTTTGCCGAGAAACACCCTTTCAAAACCTTCTTTCTGTGCAGGCACGATAACGGTGTCTAATTGCAGCGACGGTTGTCTTTGCCGCGGCGGCACAATCGTCGAGGTCTTCGGTGTCGCTACCGCTTTCGGAAATTCAAAGCCCGAAGGCCGACAAGGGGTAGGATCTGAAGAATCTCTTTTAAAAATGCTTGCGTATCCGCTTTCTCGGCTTTCGTGAGACCGGGTTCCTGAGGGGCATTGCCGTTATCGAGCCGACAACCGCGTGTTGCCGTTGCACGGTTCACCAAAGCATACTCTAGCCAAGTCACATGGGCGCGATTAAGACCACCGCTGTTTGAAACGAAGATAATTCCCCAGTCCCAAAATTCTGGCACTAATAGGCTTGACTCATCAGCAGAGGGTGGCCTATTATGACGTTGCGCCAGATGGCTTCCTTGGTGCACCCATCTTCCGCCAAAAGAGGGTAATGGCCATGTTAAAGGCGTACTTTGACGAGAGTGGGCTTCATTCTGAAAAGGTGTTTGCGCTCGCCGGGTATGTTGCTCCAGAAAAAGAGTGGCAACGTCTTGAGGATCGCTGGAATGCCTTACTTCAGAAACCGCTGCATCACGAGCCCAACATGCGTCCAGAACGGGCCGAGATCATAGGCCGTCGGTTGAAGTGCTTACATGCGTCTGATATGGAAAAACTCGGCAAGGGCAGATTTCGTGCCCTAGGGCAACGGAATAGGGACTATCTAAAAAAGAGATCGGTGGACATCATACTTACGTCTGGGGTAATTGGGATCGGCTCGGCCGTTATCCTGCCAGACTACGAGGCGCTAGATAACACGATTAAAGAAGTAATCCATGAGCCCTACTTACTGTGCTTCCAATACGTAGTTACAGAGGTTGCTAGAAAGGCGCGGCAGTTTCTCGGGGAAGACGAGTCCGAAGATATTGCATACATTTTCGAACAGCAACCACTCTGGCAGGAGAGGGTCACTCATCTATGGAATAGTGCGGTGGCACAGAATTACAAAACAAAGTATCGAATGGGATCAATCACATTCGGAGACAAGGAGAAGCACCCGCCCTTGCAGGCCGCTGATCGACACGCCTTCGAAGTGTACCAGCACTTCTCCGATCCCACTCCCAGGCAAATATGGCAGAAGCTCATGAACAGTCCGCAGCATACAGGGAAATTTTTTGACAAAAGCGGTTTCTCGTCGCTCATCGATCAGCTTAAACAAACTGGAAGGCTTTAGAGATGGCATGGAAAGAGATGAAACATTCAGCCGAGTACGACCGATTCACGAGCGCTGTGGAACATATCATGTCGGTTCCGAAAGCAGAAATACTTCGGCGCCGACAGAGCACAAAACGCAGGCCGATCTCAATCCGCGCTTCGGATACCTTCTCCAAAAGCTTGCCCTCGCGGCTTAGAAACGTGATGCCCTGGTTCCGCAGAACTGCTGTTGTCGCATCTGAATCGGATACTCGAAATGCGAGGCGATTGATTCCCACATGGTTCAAGGCAATGATAAGGCTCGCCCGTGGATGGAGGTTCCAGCCATTGCACTAGGTCGATAAACATTCTGCTGCTTGCGTTAGGCGGAGCCAGATACACCACTCTGACAGAACCTGTTGCCAATCGGAATGCTTGGGCTATGCCGTCTGTTTTGACTTCACCAATATGGTTGATAACCTTGAGCCCAAGTTTTTCGTAGAAGCGAACGCTGTGTTCCAGGTCGCGGCAGGTAATGCTCACATGCTGAAAATCATCAATCATTCGTAATTCTTGTTCGTTTCGCCGTGAAGGCCGCCGTCGTCGAGCGGCCATCGGTACGAACCACCTCAACAGGTGTAACTCACTGGTGCGAGTAGAGCTGCAGGGCTGTGGCGAACACCTTGGCGTGAAAGATGGTCGCGCCTTGTCCGCCGTTGCCATCGCTCGTCACAATGTAGAGATCGTTCGTGCCGGGCTTGATGGCCATGCTGGTGGACTGCAGGTTGTGCCCGTCATCCCTGCCAGGCAACAGAACCCGTCCGATAGGGATGCCGTTCCTGTTGAACACCAGCACGCGCCCTCGGCTGTAGATCGCCACATAGAGATTCCCGTCGCTATCGGCGCGCATCGAATCCGGAGCCGGACCGATGAAATGATAGGGAATCGCAGTGCCGACAGGTGCGACGTCGGTGGGGGACGCCAGGACGACCCGATGCAGGAGGTTTCTAGCGAATTCGGTGATCCACAATTCCTTTCCGTCTGGGCCGAGCGCGATCCCGTTTGCCATTGCAAGGTGGGGCAGCACTGGCGTGATCGTCTTGAAGTCAGGCGACACGTAGCAGGCGCCTCCGTTCGGTTCGGTCGAGATCCCTCGAAAATCACTGAAGTAAAATCCGCCATGTGCGTCGAAGACCAGGTCATTCGGCATATAGCCGGCCGTCGCGGGAACGATCGTCTGCATGCCAGTTCCGTCGGGCTTGACCGCGGCGATTAAACCAGTTCCCTTTGGAACAT
Source organism: uncultured Acidobacteriaceae bacterium (assembly GCA_963762495.1). Classification (GTDB taxonomy): domain Bacteria; phylum Acidobacteriota; class Terriglobia; order Bryobacterales; family Bryobacteraceae; genus Bog-105. The sequence goes on along the minus strand of CAVXKZ010000008.1, from coordinate 21,977 downwards.
TCATGGCCGCGATGAAGATCCGGCCATCCGTGTGAATCGCCAGGCCTCCTGGACTGACATCATTCAACGAGACAACAGTGGAGAGGCGTTGATCCCGGGTGAGGCGCAGCACACGCCGGCCGGATACATCGCAGAAGAGCAGATTGCCGTTGCGCTCGAACGCTGCCCCCTCGAGGACGATCCCCCCATGGGACACCTTGAACCACCTCTCGGCAACAACGGTCTCTAAGCCGCGCTCGGACGGGGGGATCGGAACCGGTCCGCGCGTTTGGGAATCATAGATCAGTGCAAGATTCGCTCCCGAATGTTGACCGTATGCGCCCGCCGCAACAAACGCGAAGAGAACCGATGCGGCGAGAAGTGAGCGGCACCTGACGACAAACATGGGAGCTCTATTGGCGCCCAAATTTACCCGACGTGTATTGCTGATCGCTGACATGCTCCAGCCATTCAACGACTTTTCCGTCAAGTTTCTCCTGAAGAGCGATGTGCGTCATGCCGGTCGTCGAAGTGGCGCCGTGCCAGTGCTTTTCACCCGGTGAGAACCAGACAACATCGCCGGGCCGAATTTCCTCGACCGGCGCGCCTTCGCGCTGAGCCCAACCGCAGCCAGCCGTGACGATGAGCGTCTGTCCGAGCGGATGCGTGTGCCACGCGGTGCGAGCACCCGGTTCGAACGTCACGCTGGCCCCCGATAGCAGTGCCGGATCGGGCGTTTGAAACAGAGGGTCAATCCGTACGCTACCGGTGAACCAGTCCGAAGGTCCCGTTGCGGAAGGTTGCGAGCCAATTCGTTTGATTTCCATCTTTGATCCCTTGATTACGTAAGCAGCATTGTCTTGATGGCCCGCCGTTCGTCCATGGCGCGGTAGCCTTCGGCAACTTCATTGAGCGGCAGCACTAAATCGAATACTTTCCCGGGATTGATCTTCTCGTTCAGTACAAGGTCGATCAGATTCGGGAGATAGCGGCGCACGGGAGCTGGGCCGCCGTGAAGATGGACCTCACCAAAGAACAACTCTGTCCCATCGAGTTTGACCTCGTGCGGAACGCCCACGTAGCTGACGAAGCCGCCAGGCCGGGTGGAACGGATTGCCTGCAGCATAGATTCCTGCGTGCCAACACATTCCAGCACGGAATCGGCTCCGAGTCCTTTTGTCATTTCCTTGATTCGCGCAATGCCTTCCTCGCCGCGCTCGGTCACGATGTCGGTTGCGCCGAACTCTCTTGCGAGTTTCTGCCGCGACGGGTGGCGACTCATCGCGATGATTCGCTCAGCTCCCATCTGCTTCGCTGAAAGCACACCAAGCAAACCGACTGCGCCATCGCCCACAACCACAGCCGTTTTCCCGGGCTTTACATTGGCTGCATCCGCAGCAAACCAACCCGTGCCCAAGACATCGGAGGTCGCCAGCATGCTGGGGATCAGTTCTTTGGGAGGAACATCACGTGTGGGTACCAATGTCCCGTCCGCAAGCGACACGCGCAAGAGCGGCGCTTGTGCGGCCAGCATAAACTCGCGCTGTACGCAGGAGGACGGATAGCCGTCGTTGCAAATGACGCAAGTGTTATCCGAGGTCACAAATGAGCCGACCACGAATTGGCCGGGCTTAATGTTCCTAACGTCCTTACCAACCTCTTCGACGATGCCGCAGTACTCGTGTCCCATGGGGGTCGGCAGTTCTGCGAAATTGGCAATGCCTCGATAGGGCCATAGGTCCGATCCGCAGATACAGGTGGCCGAGAGGCGGAGGATCGCATCTGTCGGCTTGGTGATTGTAGGGTCCGGCCGATCTTCAAAACGAACATCGCGCGGCCCGTAGAGCATAGTTCCTTGCATATGTAATCTCCTTGTTATCGTCAGAGCGGCGCGATCACGCCGGCTGCCGACCAGTACCTTGATTTCACCTGGTCTGTTCAGCCCTGCGGCGATAGCGAGTCCGATGCCGCGATTCGCCCCTGTCACCAACGCTGTTCTCATTTCCGTCTCCTACACATACTGAACGCGCTCTGGAACATAAGCGCCTCACAAGGGGGATGCGATGCCGCAAGTTACGCTAGCGGATTACTGGATTCTGTGCGAGCGGGTAGATCTCCACTCGCCTGGGGATGTCCCTTCCCACTTGTGAAAGGCTCGGATAAAGGAGTTGGGATCCTCATAGCCAAGCAGGTATGCTGTTTCGTTTAGTTCCAGCGAGGGCTGCCGCAGATAGTGCTGCGCCATTTCGTGGCGCGCCTCTTCCATCAAGGCGTGAAACGTAGTTCCTTCTTCAAGCAGCTTCCGCTGTAATGTGCGAGTGCCCATGCGCAACTCCACCGCCACGTCTTCCAGTCGCGGCCGCTGCCCCGCGAGAGACCGCTTCAAGATCCCTTTCGCCTGCTCTTGAAGAGACCTGTTCGCCAGATACTGCCTCAGTTCGGTTTCCAATTGAGGAGCGATTGCTTCCAGCAGATCCGGGTTGGACGTTATGAACGGCTGATCGAGGTCTTCCCCTCGGAAGAAAAGGCGATTGTGGCGCGCCCCGAACTTCACCGGACACCCAAAGAAACTCTCGTATGCCCGCTTGTTTGTGATCGGGCGGCGCAATTCCACGCGCGATGGATGGATGTTGCGGCCAATTCCGCGCCGGCCAATCGTGACCGTCCACGCAAAGCAAGCATCAATCCAAATGGGGGACTCTGCAACCTCCGCCAGGAGCCACACGAACTCAACTGCACACTCTTTGCCGCGCTCCAACAGCCGGATCTCTTGCGGTGAGGTCAGTCGTTTATATCGAGCGACGCGGTTCAGGGCGTCCCGGAAGGAGCGAGTAAATAGCGCCGCAATGGCAATGGGGCTGTAGTTCTCCGGGCGTTCCTCAGAGCCCAGCCTTAGGCCGATCGCCTGATCGCCAGTGAACTCGGCCATAGCGTCGTACAGGGCGCGCATCTCCTCGGTGGTGAGCCAAATACGCGTTTGCTGGAACAACTCGGATGGCAATCCCGCAAGCCTCAACACGGCATTCGCCGAGATCCCCATACTCTCCAGCTGCCGTCCCATGACCGAGAGAACTCGAAAACGATCTGCCATTATGCGACCAGGATCGAGGACGATCCGTGCTCTCTTGCCGTCCTCTGAACCCAGTCTATCGGCCAGCAGGAGCATCCGTCACTCGCAGAACCTGCCGAAGAGCTAGCAAAACACGCCAACCCGCGGTGGCGAGTGGCGGGGCGTGAATCGAGTTGCATCCCGGTGAGCGCCGGCAATGATACGATTTGCCGAAAGGAGACTTAACACTTGATTATTGTTCGCAACAGTTTCATCGCTAAGCCAGGCCAAGCGGGCAAGCTGGCGGCTCAACTGAAGAATATGGCGAAAGCTGGGAACCTCCGGAATGTCCGCGTTCTGACCGACCTCGCTGGGGACTTTAATCACGTGATCATGGAGCACGAGGTCGAATCGGCGGCTGAGTTTGAAGAGCTGACAACGCGGTACTCCTCGGACCCGCAGGCTCGTGAAGCGGCGAAGGGATACACCGACCTGTGGACCACCGGCCGCCGGGAGCTGTTTCGAGTCGCCTGAACCAAACTGTTGTGTCGAGCTTTCGAACCGTGCACGGCAGTTCCCCGGCATGGCCTCTTTTCCAATCCGGGCTGTAGCGCTGAACTGCTACTGTGTGATCACGGCTGAAGCATACCGCGGGATTGCGAGCTTGTTGATGAATGCAGGTTCCCGCCGAACGGTTCAGCCTCAGTTGACGGGAAACGCACGACGGTTCTATTGGTCCTCGCAACCTCGGGGCCAGTCCGGGACATGCCGACGACCCGTCAAAGTGAAATCCGATCACTCTACCCTTTGCCGTTACACATGATCCATCCCATGCGACGAATCGCGCCAGTCCCGGTTATCGTCGTGGCCGCGTTCTTGGGGGCATTACTCACCAAGATCAACGCAAGGCGATTTCCGAGAGCATGATTACCCCAAGCCCGGCACTAACTTTCCCAGTCGGCTTGGCTGCGCTCCCCGCCATCTGGCTCTATCACAGAAGCCGCGCCACAAACGCTAAGCGGCTACTGGTCTCGATCCCAATCCTCGACTAAAAGCCCTCTCTATTTCATCGTGAGCAGCTTCTTTCCCGAGTAAGTCTGCTGCAGCCATTTCGTCGCTTCCGGAATGTCCCACACCGACTTCAGGCGCTCCTCTTTGGGAATATAGAAAACCGCATTGACCTCCATGGTTGGCAGGATGTACACCAGCGGGTCGCCATCGATGGGTGAGTGCGCGCCCATGATCTTGTCTTTGATCTCCTTGTGGAACTGTTCTTTCGGCCGCCAGTTCCAGATTCCGCCATGCTGCGCCTGAAAAGTGCCTGCGTCCTGCAAGGCCAATTGCACGTTCGTCAAGGTATCGTCCAAAACCAATTTCCCGTACTCGCCGTGCGTGAACCCGAAGAGATCGTGGTCGCCCACCATGTTCACATCTGAGCGTAGTTTCAGCCGCACGAATGGACCCACAACCTGCGTGTACGGCGCATAGTGCCCGGCGCGGTAATCGTAATCCTCCTCCGTGTACTCTTTCGCGCGATCCTTAAACAGCTTCTTTAAGCCTTCCTCGCCCTTGGGCGTCAGCTTGAACGGCGAGCTCTCGTTCGCCGGCCAGCTGTTCAGCTTTTGGCGGATCTTAAACAGCTCGGGCAGTCGTTTCGTTTCTATATCCGTCTTCTTGTGTGTCCACTCTAATTCCGTTGTCTCCGACGGGGGTGTCACGATAATGCGAATCTTCCCCGGACTCCCCATCTTCGATGTCCAGCCCGCGCGTGGGTTGTAGTGAACAACCGCCCCGAGATCCTGGAAACCCAGTTCGCCACATAGATAAATGTCAAGCTCTTTCGAAGTTTTGTTCTTGAATTCCTGGGCTTTTGTCGGATCTCCCGATTCAATCCCTTGATGCGCCAAAACACCCGTCGGCCTCACCGCAATGCCGATACCATGTTTTTGCGCGATCTGCGCAGCTTCGTACATCGCGCCCTTAACCATGCCTTGCAGCAAATACTCCTGCTCAGCATTTCGCTCGTCCGATTTCAGTTTGTTTTTACTGCTGCCCAACTTGCCGAAAAAATCTGTCTGCGACCACCCGACGCTGTCTTTGGGCACCGCCGATTTATAAGTAACCTCACCGACGTTGTTGTTCTCGCCACCCTGGTTGTAGAAATAATTCTGCCGCGAACTGGACATGTCACCCTCCGCCACCCTGCGGGAGTATTATCCCACCGAACAGCCAACGTTTTGAGCCCCTGGCGTACATAGTTCTTCGCTCTCGAAGCTCATCGACGCTACTTGAAGCCAGGGCGAGCAGGAGAGCCAGCGCGCCTACGGGCATTCCAGTAGCTGGGTTAAGACTGACTGAGGGCAATTTGTGCAAGCAATATTGATAAAGATAAATCGCGCCTGGGGAAAAACAACTGACGTGCAGTTCAGACCGCACCCGGTTGACTTCAAGCTCTCTAGCTTCTGAATCAGATCCATTGGCGACTTTGTCCGGTCGAAAGCTGGCATAAAGCCAGCCCGTGTCAATTTTGGGCATTGAATCACCACATCTCAGTGGTTCCTAGGCGCTTCGCGAGCAATTGACACCCAGCGAGTGTTCGGCAGCTCTGCATGAAGTTGCCGCTTAACGCGCATCCCGCCACTTGGAGAGGATGTCACAAAACGCGAGTAGTCGCGAAGGGTAGATCAATCGGGGACCAAGTTCAACCCTGTATCACGCGCAAATCATAGACCTGCTTCGGACCTCAGAACCGATGGGTACGAAAAATGTGCCGACCGCTGTAACATTCCGACCCTAGCTCCGCCCTCGCCCATATTCCCGCTTCCGCACCTTCTCAAACCCCAACCAACCCTCACGCGGCCTGTTGCAGGCGCGCTCGATAGTTGAGCCGGTGAGCCTGGCTGATCGAGATATCCAGCTTCTCGCCCATTTCCCGCAGCGGGATATTGGATCGAAGGATTTCGAGCGGCCTGGCCTCACGCCACCAGCCCACCTCGCACTTGTGATTCCCAAGCCCAGATCTACGAGTCGCCGACTGACCGGAGAAGTGGCGGCAACCAATTTGGAGTTGCTTCAAAGCTCGATTGGCTCCCATCGATACCCGTCAGTCCGGCGTGACAAAGAGCCAAGACAGGGGAACGGAAAATGGAAAAGGAACAGTAAGCAGTGGTCGGCCGCAGCACGGTCAAGAAGTTGGCAGCGAGTTCGAACCGCGGCCTCGGGCAGAACGTCGAAGGCCGTATTCCACTCCGGATGCCGGACATGTGCAGGATGCAACAACGCATCGCCCCCAAAGAGCAGCTGCCGGTTTCCGCTGGCCGCCAGGACGGCCAGATGTCCGGGCGTGTGTCCGAACGCCGGCAGCACCAAGACTCCTGTCGCTGCCTCCTCGGATTCGACCATCCGGAGTCTTCCTTCGGCTGCAAGCGGCGGGATGTACTTTTGAATCCAGGTCAAAAGAACTTCCTCCAGCTCGCCGAGGCCGAACAACTCGCCTCTTTTCAATTTCGCCTGATTGCTCTCGCACATCCAGAAATCGTGTTCGACTCGCGATAGCAGAAATTCTGCATTGGGGAACGAGAGGGCGCCTTCGGGCGTGATGAGTCCGCCGATATGATCGGCATGCAGGTGCGAGAGGATGACAACATCGATCTCATTGGGGTGGAAGCCGCATCTCTTTAAACTTTCCAGCAAGTGGCCCGTGCTGGGGGCCAGCGGTCCGGCGCCTGTATCGATCAAGATGCGCTGTTTGCCCGTATCGATTAAAAGACCGGAGTACCCGACGCGAAGATCCGCCGAGATGTCGCCTGTTTCCAATACTGACGCAAGCTCTTCATCGGAGCGGCCCGGGAACACAGCGTTTTTTGGATACTGAAAATCTCCATCGAGAAGCGGATAGCAACGGAAATCTCCGACATTTACGTATGCCTCAGGCATGGGCGGAATCGGCATGGAAGATGGAATCGGCGTACTCCTGAACGGAGGTCAGCCGAATCGGAAAGATGGACAGAGTTTCTTTCATCTCCATCGGACAACCGTAAGCATAGTCAAGCATCAGAGCTGCGAAGGTCGCTTCCAGAGGATTCGCAGCCGTGCGGTGTTTCTCAAGCAGCGTATTTTCGTCAACGTGTTCTACCGCGAACGTGCGTCCCGATGACCGCTCGAAGATCTGAATTACTTCTAATGGCGCCAGATTTGCAGGGCCAGCGATAGAGATCGTTCGATTCTTAGAAGCTTCAAGCGTGAGGGATCGTGCGGCAATTTGCGCTACATCCTTGTAAGAGACAAACCCGACCGGCCGATCTCCAGTGCCGTAGATAGTCGCTCGCGCGTTTTGTGCATCAAATCCCAAAGCTGGACTCAGCCAGATCTCCATAAAGAAATTGGCAGCAACCACCGTATAATCGATGCCGCTACTCCTGAGATACTCCGCAACCTCGGATTTCGCGCGCGTGAGCGGAGATTCATATCGCATCTTCTGCGGAATGGACGTATAAACGAGCTTCCGCACTCCTGTGTTCTTGGCAACGTCAATCAGGTTGAAGTAGCCGTCCCGGTCGACGGTTTCGATTGAGTCGCCTGGCTGTCTCGAAAACGTGGAAGATGCCGTCGTGACTATCGCTTCGATTCCCCGGCACGCGATCTGAAGAGAGCCTGGTTCCTTAAGATCGCCGTAAGCGATCTCAGCGCCTGCTTCTTGGAGAGCTTCAAGCCGCAATGGATTCGAAGTCGTTCGGGCGAGAGCGCGAACGGCGTGCCCGGCGAGTCGAAGCTGCTGGACGACCTCGTTGCCTAATAAGCCTGTTGCTCCGATTACGAGTATCATTTGGCTTCTCCGTTCGAATGGACAGGTGCGGCAATCGCCTTTCGGCTCGGTAAGCAGGCTCGCCGCAGTAGATTTTCAAATTGCGGGTCCGATCGAAAAGAGTCGAAAGCGGGATCCACATCCACAAATGCGAACGACGACGACCGCTCATCATTTGCTCGCTCCAGCCATGATATAACCTGATTCGTTTCGCGTAGAGCTGCATAGATTCTCGCCACCAAGTAGGCAGAGACGTACCGCTCTTTAGCAATTTCGCCGAGGACCCGCAAAACATTCCTGGCGTCAGCCTCTTTGCCCCAAAGCGCGTAAGCGCGCCCGAGTTCTGTGCGCAGTGTCAAATTCTGCTGCTCGAATTCCAGGCCTCCATTTAAGTGCTCAACGGCGCGTTCGAAATCCCCAAACTCCTCCGAAACGAGGCCGAGCGTGAAGTGGGCCAGAGGAAACTTTGGCTCCAGTTCAAGGCACTTTCGGCATTTCGGGATAACCTCGTCGTATCGTCGAGCGAAATAAGACGTGTAGGCGTCGCTGACGTGCAGTATCGGGGAGAGTGGATCGAGTACGAGCGCCTGGCGAATTTCAACCGCGCCGGCGTCGAATTCTCTCAACCAGGTAAGCATCTCACCGTACACTTGGTGGGCTCGCGGATAGTTCGGGTTGAGTTTGATGGCTCTTTGTATCGCTTTCTCACTCGGCTCTAGCTCGCGATCGTGGAAAAAGAGTGTGGCCGACAAAGGCGGCAGAGCCTGAGCCAGATCGTTATCGATTTCAAGAGCTTTCAGCGCCCAGGCCTTGACCTTGGGATAGCCGTCAGTTGGCGCGAGGTATCCCCAGAACGCCAGAGGCATGTAAGATTCCGCTAAACCGGCGTAAGCTAGCGAGTAGGTTGGGTCCAGTTCCACCGCCTGTCGAAAATATTCGATGCCTTTGCGAATGCCCTCTTCCGTTCGCTTGTTCCAGAAAAACCGGCCTTTCAGGTACAGTTGGTATGCTTCGCGATTTTCAGTGGGATGTTGGCCCAGACGCTTCTTCTCGCGTGGCGTTAGCTTCAGGCGAAGATTGTCGGAAATCTCAGTGGCGATCGACTCCTGGACCGCGAAAATATCTTGGATCGGCCGTTGATAGTTCTTACCCCACAGGCGTGAACCGTCGCTGACATTCACCAGTTCGGTACTGATTGTCAAGTTCTCCCCGCGCTGCAGCAGCCTGCCGGTCAAAACCGCGCGCACGTTCAACTGCCGTCCTACTGAAACAGGATCGGCTGTCTGCCCTTTGTAACGAAAGACAGTGCTGCGCGCCATTACGCGGATTTTGGGAAATTCAGAAACGCTGTTAATGATGCTTTCCGTGATTCCGTCACTGAAGTACTCAGCGTCGGGATCAGAGCTCTGGGTTTCAAACGGCAGAATCGCCAACGAATCAACGGTCCTTCGAGGCGAAGCAGTTCGCACACTGGACGCGACGGCTGGCGCTTGAGCGGCATGGCCAAAATCCAGCCCGCGTCTAAGCTTTCTCAGATCGGAAAGCAAAATGGATGCGTTCTGGTAACGATCATCACGGCTTTTTTCGAGTGCCCTGCCGATGATCTCTCCGAGCCTCACTGGAACCTCCGGGTTCAATTGGACCGCCGGAGTTGGCGACTCGTTCAAAAGCGCATCAAATACGGCCGCTGCGGTCTTCCCAACAAACGGCCGATTACCGGTTGCCATCTCATGCAGCAGCACGCCGAAGGAAAACAGGTCGGTGCGCGCGTCAAGCTCTCTTCCGAGCGCCTGCTCGGGCGACATGTAGGCAACCGTGCCAACAGCTAACCCGGAGGTTGTGACCGTCGCCTCGGTGATTGCGATCGCAGCGGTGAGCGAGTCTGTCTTTTCCTGCACCAGTGTGGCCAACCCGAAATCTAGAATTTTCACTGGTCCGCGCTGCGTGAGAAAGATGTTCGCGGGCTTTATGTCACGGTGGATGATGCCTTTTGCGTGCGCAGCTTCCAATGAATCCGCGATCTGAATCGCGACATCGAGCAGATGACGGATTTCGAGCGGTTTACCGCCGATATGTTCGTACAGGGTTTCACCTTCGAGCAACTCCATCGCGATAAAAGGTTGTCCGTCCTGCTCATCGATATCGTGGACGATGCAGATGTTTGGGTGGTTGAGTGCCGACGCAGTTCGTGCCTCTCGATGAAATCGCTCGAGCGCCGCCCGGTCTTGTTGTAAATCGTCCGGGAGAAATTTTAGTGCGACAGTACGGCCTAGGCGAGTGTCCTCGGCCCTATAAACCACCCCCATACCACCACTCCCAAGCTTTTCCAGGATGCGGTAATGTGAGACGGTCTTCCCGAGCATAATTCGTCCTATCGAGACGACGGGCCGTGGGAAGATTCTACCGTACTCCTGTTATTCGGTTAACCCAAGCTTACGACGACCGCACCTCCATCATCGCGTCATACTCACAGCTCTTCCGCACCACCTTCAAACCCCAACCAACCTTCACGCGGCCTGTAGCAGGCGTGCTCGATACTTGAGCCGGTGAGCTTGGCTGATCGAGATATCCAGCTTCTCGCCCATTTCCCGCAGCGGGATATTGGATCGCAGGATTTCGAGCGGCCCTCGCCCCGCCAGCCCACCTCGCCGTTGTGATTGCCAAGCCCAGATCTACGAGTCGCCGACTTTACGTTCAAGTGGAATACTCTACCCTGGACCGCTCACGATCTGTGCGGCTGACATGCGCTTTTTTCCAGTTCCCGTCATGCCTCTGGAGCTTCACGCCGGCCAAATCAAGGCTGAACCGTCAATCCGTAAGGCTCGTGGTTTGCATGCGGATCTCTAGACCAAGCCGCCACTCTCCAGTTCCCGCTCACTCGGGGCAGTGGCTCGCGACCAGAGTGTTACACTAGCGATTCTACGAGGGGCGCTTCATCCCACAGCTTCAATCGCACGGCCGTGCAACTGACCCATGGCTCTCCGGCCATCCCAAGGGCGTATTTTTTCTCGCGTTCACCGAGGCTTGGGAGCGTTTTTCTTTCTATGGAATGACGGCGCTGCTGGTTCTATATATGACGAACCAGTTACTCCTGCCCGGGCATATTCAACACATTGCCGGTTTCGGCGCTTTTCGCGGAACCATCGAGACCCTCACTGGGCCGCTGTCTCGCCTGGCGCTGGCCTCGTTCATCTTCGGACTGTACTCAGGGTTCGTCTACTTCACACCCGTGTTCGGTGGCATGATCGCCGACCGTTGGATCGGTCAGCGCAATGCGGTAGTCATCGGAGCGCTTTCGATGAGCGCTGGCCACATTGCTATGGCTTCCGAGCGGACATTCTTGCTCGCCTTGATGCTGCTCGTGATCGGGTCCGGCTTCCTGAAAGGGAATATTGCCACCCAGGTGGGCGGTTTGTATGACGACGATGCTCAGCGGACCAAGGGATTCGCCCTCTTCAGCACGGCGATTAACTTTGGCGCTGTCTTCGGGCCTGTGACGTGCGGTTTTCTGGCCCAGTACTATGGTTGGCATTATGGGTTCGGCATAGCGGCGATTCTGATGCTCGCCGCATTAGCAACCTACCTCGCGGGCTATCGCTATCTTCCTCAGAAAGTCGAGCGGCACGCCCGCCACAGCCCACGGCTTACCTCAAACGATTGGCGCGTTATCGGCGCGCTAATGGTTGTCATCCTTATTACGGTCTTCCAGTCGATCAGCTATTACCAGCTATATAACGTCTTCAAGGTCTGGCTCCAGGATCATGTCGCTCTTAACATCGGCGGTTTCAACATCCCCGTCCCATGGTTCCAGTCGATTGACGCGCTTGTCTCTATAGTTGCTGTACCCGCCCTCTTGTGGTTATGGCGAAAGCAGTCGGCGCGTGGAGGTGAACCTGGGGAACTCTCGAAAATCGGGATTGGAGCATGGATCGCCGCAGCCAGCCACCTGATTCTAGTTGCTGCCATACTGTCCGCTCACGGCGCACGTATATCGCCTATTTGGCCGGCGCTTTGCGCCACTGGAATGGGCCTGGCATTCCTATACTATTGGCCGCCCTTGCTAGCGCTCGTTTCGCGCGCTTCGCCAGCTCACATCAGCGCCACCATGATGGGAATCGTCTACCTGTCTCTGTTTTTGTCGAACAACATCATTGGCTGGGTTGGCGGGTTCTACGAGCGAATGAACCCTGCGTCCTTCTGGTTGCTGCATGCAGGCATCGCCGCCGCGGGTGGTTTCCTGATCTTGATCCTCGGCGGCATGCTCAGACGGACGCTTCAATCGAGGACGCCTCAACCTATTCTGGAATCGGCTATTGCGCTCAACGTCGAAAGTTGACTTAAGCGCCGCTCGCAGTGCCGCTTGGTGGCTCGCTGGCGAGTAATCTGATGGCGCTGACCCTTTATCTGGTTCGCGGGCCCATGGCCACTCTGCAGCGGTGATTAGCTACAGCTAAGGTGCGCTTCACCGCACGGGAATCGAGAGCGGCTTCAACGCCGCCGCAACCGAGGGAGCGGATATCGGTCCGCGTTCCCAGCAGCCACTTTGCCGTAAACGCGCTACTCGAAAAATTGCCCTGCAGGCCCTTCAGTCGGATAGTACTTAGAAAAACACCCTCGTCCTGTTTCCAATCGCCCAAGCTTACGACGACCGCACCTCCATCATCGCGGTAGTAATCCGCGCAATTCCGCTCGCACCCCTTCCGCACCACCTCAAGCCCCAACCAACCCTCACGCGGCCTGTGGCAGGCGCGCTCGATACTTGAGCCGGTGAGCTTGGCTGATCGATATATCCAGCTTCTCGCCCATTTCCCGCAGCGGGATGTTGGATCGCAGGATTTCGAGCGGCCCAGCCTCGCGCCACCAGCCCACCTCGCGCGCGCGCCGGCCCAGCAATTTTAGGCGCGTCTCGCGCACCAACAACGCATCCGCTTTATGCCGGATGGTGAACGCACGTGTGCTCAGTGTCATCAGGTCTTCGATTCGCTCCAGGAAAAACTCGGATGTGTCCTCGAAATAGTGGAAGCCCAGGCGGCTTCGTACTCTCTTGAGTGTTGTTCGCCCGGCCGGCAAGTCGTTGATCATGCCGTTATGCTTGGTCCGGTTAGTCTCCCAGAAGTCGACGAGAGGTTGCGTTGCGATCAGGGCCGGGAGCCCGCATCCCCAGCGCCCCAGACGGCTTGCCAGCGAACCAAAAAGCAAATCGAACCCGTGTTTGGTGTTGCGTACATCGCGCACATCCCACAGACGGCCCTCGACATCTCGAACTTGCCCGCAGGCGGGATACTTATTTCTCATCCGTGTTCACTCCTCTTATCTTCCCTGCGCCGCGATCCTTGCCTTCGCTCGCGTGCAGCTCTCGCAATCCCAGCCGCCGCGCTCTTCCGGTCGCGGCATAATCTCGCAAGCCTGCAAGTGCCCGGTGCCGGAGGCTTTTTCCATCTCGATCAACTCCAGCCACGTCTCCAACCGGATCCGTTGCGTCGCCAATCCGCCCAACTCAATCGTCACAGGATCGTCCGTTGTCCACCGATACTCCGGCGGCACGCCATCCACGAAGTTGAGCCTGCGGTACACCAGCGTCGGCGGCGCACTCATCCGCTCTTTCTTCTCCAGCAGTTCTTCATTCGAGGGATACAAGGTCGTGACCGTCTTCCCGTCGATCACTTCGATCTCGACCCACTGATCCAGAATCTGGATCTTGCCCTGTTTCTTATTGGTCTTCTGCGCCTTTTCGCCGCTCGCTTTAGCGCTGCTCGCTTTTCCGCTGCTCGCTTGCGCCGCCGGTTGTTGGTTCCGCTCCAACTCTTGGATCCGCGCGTTCGCCACGTCGCGCTCCGTCTCAATCTTATGGACTAGCCGCTCCATCTGAAAGAGGTTCTTCTTTTCCCGCATGATGTCCTTTCGTAACCCCTGCATGGCGTTAAAAGCTCGATAGAAGGACCGTTCCGCCGTCGTGAGATAGCGTTGCATCAGCTCGACTTGATGGTTGTCCTCTGCCGTCCACTCATGCGGCTCTTTGCCCTCGCCAACCGCTCGCGCTTCCGCATTGAACCGGTTCCGCCGCGCCCGCAGCAGCAGCCACTCGCTCTCAATCAGGTTGTTCGCGAGCGTTTCCTCCATGTGTCCTTCGGGCTCGTACTCGGTCAGCCAGCCGTTCTTGACGCGTTCGTACTCTTCCGGATCTTCACCCGGGAGAATGCGTATCACCGTCGACCGCCCGCCGTGCTTGGTCGCATTCTGGGAGGACGCCTGCTTGCCAATCGTTGACTTTGGTCCACCGCCCCGCTTCTTCTGCACGCCCCGAGTATCGCCATGCGCCCGTACCGCCGGCTCCCTCAAAGCACACCTAAGTCTCTGATTCCGCTCGAAAAAAGAAATTTCGCCGATTTGAACTGCGCCTGATCGCAATGTGGGGCGGACGGTCTTGCCCGTCTGGCTCGTCATTTCTTCAGGACCGCGCGAGCCAGGAAACGGGCCGTGCCTGACACCAAATTTGAAAAAACGAACCCGTCTTGCAGTTCGTTTGGCAGAAAAAGCAGAAACGACTTCGCCTCAGTCCCCGGACGCCGCTACTACTTTGGCGCCGGGCTCAGGCGGCTTCCCTGTGCCTTCCTGAATGAGACTTTTCGGGGTGTGCTTGGGCCGCGAGCCATACCGGTGCGCAAATGCCTTAGTGAATTCCGCTCCCAGAAAGAAGATCTGGGCCGAATAATAAATCCAGGCAATCAGGACTATCACTGAAGCCGTCGCCCCGTACATCGACGAATAGCTTGCTCTTCCCAGATAAAGGCCCAGCACCAGTTTGCCAATGGTGAATAACAGCGAAGTGACAGCTCCGCCCAGGACCACATCCCGCCACTCCAGATGTACGTCCGGCATGACTTTGTAGATCGCCGCAAACAGGGCCGTGATCACCAGGAACGAAACGATCACGTTGAACAGATGGAAAAGGCTCGCCTCCACGCCCGAGAGCACTCCTTCATGCGCGGTCAATTCAGTGATCCAGGTTGTGATTGCCAGCGAAACCAGCAGCAGGAACCCGATCGAGAGGACCATCGCGAATGAAAACAAGCGCTCTTTTATAAAGCTCGTTACCATCCGCACCCCGCTCGTCTCCGGTGTCTGGACATTCCATATGTAGTTCAGGGCCTGGCGCAGTTCAATTACCACACCGGAAGCGCTAAACAGAAGCGTGATGATGCCGAGAATCGTGCCGATCACCCCGTGTGTTTTCGCTTGGGGCGCCTGCAGAAATCCAGTAACCGCTTTTGCAGCGGCCGCTCCGACCAGGGATTCGATCTGCTGCGCGATGTGCCGCTCGGCCGTAGATTGCCCGAAGGCGATACCCACAATTGACACTGTGAGAAGCAGCAAGGGCGCCAGCGAGAGAAGCGAATAGAAGGCGAGAGACGCTCCCAGGCGTGTGGCATTCTGCTTGTTCCACTCCCCGAAGCTGTCTTCCAGCAGACACCAAATATCGCGCCAGCGGAAGTGAAGGAATGGTTTCCTATACCGCCGGGCCCCGCCTGCCGCAGTGGCTACTTCGGTTCCATGAGCCTCATAGACGATCTTTGGGTTCTCGGCACTCTCACCAGAGGCCATCGGGCTGCCCCTCCTGATGATCTGACGCACTTCGCCGAAGCGTTGTAGCAGATTTGGCTTCGCCGCCGTGAATTTGAAACTTTCCCAAACTTTCGCCGTATTAGCTTTGCAGAGTCATGGAATTATTAGGTCAGTTCAAATATCTTCTACGCAGGTTCATCCGCACCCCGTTATTTGCCGTGGTGACGCTAAGTACTTTGGCCATTGGCATCGGAGCCAACACCGCCATCTTCACCATCGTGGATGCAGTGCTGCTCAAGCCCTTGCCGTACCCGCAACCCGACCAGCTCGTCGGCGTCTGGGAAAAAGCTCCCGGTCTGGGATTTCCGGAGTTGAATGCCTCTCCCTCCACCTATTTCACCTTTCGCGAGGAGAACCGGACGTTTCAGGACATTGGCCTCTATCGGGGCGATTCCGTCAGTGTGACCGGCGTCGCCGAACCTGAGCAGGTGGATGCGCTGGACGTGAGCGATGGCACCCTCCGTGCGCTAGGAATCGAGCCTTTCATCGGTCGCCGCTTCACCCATAAAGACGATTCTCCCGGGAGCCCCGAGACCGCTATGCTCACTTACGGCTATTGGCGCCAGCGCTTCGGCGGCAATCCGTCGGCGATTGGCCGGAGGCTGGTTATCGATGGGAAGGCGCGGGAAGTGATTGGGGTGCTTCCGCAAACATTCAGCTTCATGAACATGAAACCGGCGCTGCTTCTGCCGTTCCAACTGGACCGCAGCAAATCCTTCATCGGCAATTTCAGCTACGAGGCTCTTGCGCACCTCAAACCGGGCGTGACGGTTGCCCAGGCCAACGCCGACGTGGCCCGCATGCTCCCCATAATGGCTCAAAAGTTTCCGCCCGCACCCGGCCTCAGCATGAAGGTATTCGAAGAAGCGCGGCTTGGCCCGAATGTGCGCCCGCTGAAGGAGGATGTGGTCGGCGACGTCGGGAAAGTGCTCTGGGTACTGATGGGAACCGTTGGTATCGTGTTGTTCATCGCATGCGCGAACGTGGCGAATCTGCTGCTCGTGAGAGCAGAGGGCCGGCAGCGGGAACTGGCGATCCGCGCGGCTCTGGGCGCGGGACGGGGCCGCATTGCGCGCGAGTTGCTGTTTGAGAGTGTCGTCCTGGGAGTTATTGGCGGAGTGCTCGGGCTTGCCGTCGCCTACGGCGCGTTGCGAGTGCTGGTTGCGATTGCCCCCACCAATCTTCCGCGGCTCGGTGAAATTTCCATTGATGCGCAGGTGCTGCTGTTCACGGTCGTCGTTTCTCTGCTATCAGGTCTGCTGTTTGGGCTGGTGCCCGTGTTGAAATATGCGGGACCTCATCTGGCGAACAGTCTCCGTGAAGGAGGCCGCAGCCTCAGCGACAGTAAGCAACGGCACCGCACGCGCAGCACTTTGGTGATTGTGCAAGTGGCGCTTGCCCTCGTCCTGCTGATCAGCTCGGGACTGATGATTCGAACTTTTCGGGCGTTGAGAAGCGTGCAGCCCGGCTTCACGCAACCGAACCAGATCCTGACGTTTAGTATCTCCATTCCGGAGGCGCAAGTTTCCGATCCTGTCAGGGTGGTTCGCATGTTTGACGACATGCGGCAGAAGATCGCTGCCATTCCCGGCGTTCGCTCAGTCGGGCTGACCAACTCCATCACGATGTCCGGAAATAACGATAATGATCCGGTCTTTGTCGAAGACCGGGACACCGCGGATGGAAAACTACCGCCTATCCGCCGCTATAAGTTCGTCGCGCCCGGCCTTTTCAAGACCATGGGCAATCCGCTGCTTGCTGGTCGCGACTACACCTGGACCGATATGTATGAGGCGCGTCCGGTACTTGTCGTGTCTGAGAACTTTGCCAAAGAGTACTGGCACACTCCGAGTGCTGCGCTTGGAAAACGGCTTCGCGAAAGCCCGAAAGGCAAGTGGCGCCAAATCATCGGGGTGGTGGGTAACGAGCGCGATGATGGGGTGGATAAGAAAGCGCCGGAAATCGTGTATTGGCCCATGCTGATCAGAGACTTTTGGAGCTTCCCTGTAAACCTCCAGCGTTCGTTGACATTCGCCATTCGAAGCCCCCGCACCGGATCGAGCGGTTTCCTCGATGAAGTACGCCACGTCGTCTGGTCGGTAAATCCCGATGTTCCTTTTGCTGATGTCTCCACCGTGCAGCAGATCTACAACAAGTCGATGGCCCGCACCTCATTCACTCTGGTGATGCTGGCCCTCGCGGGCGGAATGGCTTTGCTGCTCGGTCTCGTTGGCATCTACGGCGTGATCTCCTATTCGGTTTCGCAGCGCACGCGCGAGGTCGGCATACGCATGGCGCTCGGCGCGGGGCGCGACACGGTGAGGAACATGTTTCTCCGGCACGGACTTGTCCTGGCCGCCATCGGTGTGATCTGCGGCCTGACGGCTTCCTTCGCTGTAACCCGGCTGATGTCCACTCTCCTCTTCGAGGTGAATCCCATTGACCCGATTACGTACTGCACGGTTTCCATCGTACTGATCGCGGCCGCGTTACTCGCGAGCTATCTCCCTGCTCACAAAGCAATTGGAATCGACCCAATCGAAGCTCTGCGGGTAGAATAAACCGCCGGGCAGATCCAGTCTTTACTGGTATAAAGAACTGGATGTCTGGTAGCTCGCGCCGATTGACCTGTCTTTTGGGTCTGGCGATTACTCTCTGTGTGCCCGCCGCGGCGCAATGGAGAACGCTCGTAACTGACGGGCTCATTGGAACAGGTGAAAACCGAAGTGCTGACCAGCCGGTCAGCGCCTTCCTGCACAACACATTTGATCCGTTTTATCGGAGCTCGGAAGGATCTGTACCCGAAGGAACCAGTGTGACCCTGCGATTCAGGACCGGGCACATGGCAGTCGATGGCGTCTCCGTTCGCGCTTACTTGTTGGATACCGGCAGCGGCAATACCACCGGCCCGGTTGACACCCCGATGTCGTTCGATCAGAACATTACAGTCGATGGGACGGAGTACGACGCCTGGAAGATCACATTGACCATGCCGTCAACCCCGACGATTTATTACTACAAGTTCCTGATCACACAGGGCGCCACCACAAGCTTCTATAGCGACGACTATCTCGATGATTACGACAACCTCAACAAGGACGGCACAGGTGTCGTATCCAGCAGCGAGCCCTTCGATTCCTTCCAGATCACCGTCTTCGATCCCAACTTTCAGACGCCCGGCTGGATGGCAACGGCGAATGTCTATCAAATTTTTCCCGATCGCTTTCGGAACGGAGATTCGACCAACGATTACTGCGTCCAGAACAGCACAGCGGGCTGCCCGTCGTTCTATGGCCAGCCGCCGTCAAGTACGCTCTCCGTGACTACCTGGAACGCGCTGCTGTGCGATCCATACAGCCAGACCAGCGGCTGCACAGGTAACTTCGGGAGTGTGTTCTATGGGGGCGACCTCCAAGGCATCCAAAATGAGCTCGATTACATCCAGGGCCTTGGCATCGACACTATCTACCTAACTCCCATTTTCGACGCCAGCTCGAATCATCGTTACGATACCGACGATTTTCTGAATGTCGATCCGGCCCTCGGCGGAAACGGAGCTGCCTCCGCCTTGTTCAACGAGATGAATCATCGCGGCATGCGCGTCATTTTGGACGGGGTCTTCAACCATGCGTCATCCGACAGCGCGTATTTCAATCGTTACAACCGGTTCAACGATGTGGGCGCTTGTCAATCTTTGTCGTCTGCCTACCGGGCGTGGTTTCATTTCAACGACAACACTGTTCCTTGCACCGATGCGGATTACAGGGGCTGGGCCGGAACGCAAAGCCTGCCGGCTTTCGACCACACCCAGGCGGCCGTGCAGAACTTCTTTTATCGGGATCCGGCGAATAGCGTGATGGCGCATTGGTACGCCGCGGGCGCAAGCGGCTGGCGTTTCGATGTCGCTCCCGATCCGAATTTTCCTCACCAGTGGTGGGTGCAAACCCGGCAATACGCGAAACAATACAAAAGCGATGGCCCGCTGATCGGCGAGATCTGGTCGAATGCAAGCGCCTGGTTGGCCGGGGACCAGCTTGACTCAACGATGAATTACCGCTTCCGGCGCAACCTGACCGGTTTCGCAAGAGGTCAATATGGATGGGTCGACAACAACGACAATGGGGCCGATTCCATCATTCCGCTCACCCCGAGTCAGTTCGACATTGCCAACCGGGCCGTGCGCGACGACTATCCCCCGGAAGCCACCGCCGCGATGTTGAATCTGATCGATTCCCACGACACCAATCGTGCGCTCTACGTTCTCACCGAGCTGGGTGACAACGGTCTGACACAAGCGAAGCAGCGGCTTGAATTTGCGGCCCTGTTTCAGTTCACTTATATCGGCGCGCCCATGGTCATGTACGGAGATGAAGCCGCCATCAACGCTCCTTCGCGTTATAACGGCCAGAACGGTCCGGTGGGCGATCCGTACGCTCGCGCACCCTATCCGTGGGCCGATCAGCCCGGCGATCCCAGCATCTACGGACCGCCCGACCAAAAGGTGATCGGCTTTTACACTCTGCTGGCACATTTGCGCAAGCAGCATTCTTCGCTTTCAAGCGGCACTTTTGTCACGCTCTTGACGGGCGATACGATGGAGGCCGTTACCGCGCCCAATAGCTATGCCTATGCGCGGACAGGCGGCAATGAGACCGCGATTGTCGCCTTGAATAACGGTTCCACAACGAATTCTGCGGTGATTTCAGTATCCGGTTACTACAAGGATGGAACCACGCTGCAGGATGCGCTGACCGGCACGCAGTACACAGTTTCCGGCGGCAACGTCTCTGTCACTCTGAATGCAATCAGCGGGATTGTGTTGCTACCCTATCCCGCGGCTGTGGATCTCACGCCGCCCTCCGGTAAAGTCACGCTCACACCGCCGCCGAATGCGAACAACTGGATCAATACCAATACCGTTTCAGCCAGCATCGTTGCATCGGACGGAAGCGGGAGTGGCGTGAATCAAATTCGCTATTGGCTCGACAACGGAACGACCTCCGAAGTCAGCGGGCCGACAGCGTCGACAGCAATCTCCAGCGAGGGCCGGCACACGCTGGGTGTTCGTGTTTTGGACAATGCCGGAAATGTTAGCGCACTGATCCGAGGCGCGGTGAATATCGATGTGACACCGCCCGTAGTGATCGTAACGGGGGTAACGAATGGCACTCTTTATCCCCATGATTCCGTTCCCGCCGCAGGATGCCAGACAACAGACGCTGTTTCGGGAGTAGCAACCGAGGCAACTCTTGCCGTCAGGGGCGGTAATAGGCGAGGCTACGGAAATTATTCGGCAACTTGTTCGGGCGCCGTGGATCACGCCGGAAATCGAGCGGAGATTGTCTCAGTCAGATATAGAGTTGCCCCTTTACCGAAGGGAGGGAAATAACCGCCGCGCGTGACTTTAAGTCTTTATGGTTGTGAGCGATTTATCGAGTTGAACCCACTCGCGCGGACCATGATCACCAACCGACAACATCAACTCTGAAATCTCGAGATGGAGAGCTTTGGACCTTTCCATATCGCGATACAGAACAGACAGATCTTCGGCAAGCTCGTTGCTCGGCTCCCTGGGTTCGTTCTCCATACTCATTCGATCACCAGAACCCACTAAGTGCGACACCGGAATTTAACTAGTCAGGACCTTCCTGATACTTTGGTCCAAGGAGGATTGCGAGAGGAAGACCGTATGCAAAAACTACGAACAGTGTGCCAAATAACAGCCGTTCTGATAACGGCCGCGGTACTGGGAAATGCCCAAATGCCGAGCCCTCCGGCAACCGCTGAAGTGACGCTCAATGGAAAACAGATTACGATAAAGTACTCGCGGCCATCGATGCGCGGAAGGAAGATCATGGGCGACCTGGTCCCGTACGGACAAGTTTGGCGAACCGGAGCCAACGACGCCACATCCCTGACCACTCCCATTGATCTGAATATCGGCGGAACGAATGTTCCTGCCGGCAAATACACAATATTTTCGTTGCCCTCGGCGGACACCTGGAAACTCATCATTAATAAGCAGACCGGGCAGTGGGGCCTGGAGTATCATGAGGACCAGGATTTGGCGCGAGTCGATATGCATAAATCGCAGCTTTCCAGCCCCGTCGAGCAGTTCACAATCTCGTTCAAGAAAAATAGCGAGGACTCGGCCGATCTCGTGCTTGAGTGGGAGACGACCCGGCTATCCGTTCCCATACACGCGAAATAGTCACTCACCTATAACGGCAATACAAATCAATGAATTAGGCGTAAGTAGCTGATTTAATTCATAGCAGGCCGCGCCAGACACAGTGCTATAGTGCGGAAATAGTCCTGAAACCAGGGCGGTATACGCGTGCCGTCTGGAGCGCGAATGCCGGGGATTTCCTGCTCATGCTTTCGACTGAATCAACAAACAATTTGGATTGGACCAGCCTTCAGGGAACGACTCTCGAAGGCGGCTATCAGCTTGGCGAAATTATGGAGAGCGATGGCCATTTAGCGACCTTCCGGGTCCGCATCCTGGGGGATTATGCGCGC
>CAVXKZ010000007.1:0-304776 GCA_963762495.1 uncultured Acidobacteriaceae bacterium | reverse complement strand
ATGGTGCCGCAATCGTTCAGTTGCTCTGTCGCGGGCTCCGCGTACTGGCGGCAATTGAATTTGGCGCCGCACCGCACTCCTGCGACGCGAGACCGACTGCGCTGCCAATAATGCCCTCCTCGGACAAACTCGTATCGAAAACGCGGGCGTCACCGAACTCCTCCTGCATCCTACCGCGGCCTCGCCAAATCCGCCTTTGGATCCCTGATCCTCGCCGAAGATGAGGAGCTTTGGATTTGCTTGAGCTCATATTCCAGGGTGCGGCGAATTGCCGCCACCATGTTGATGCGAATCCGTTCTGGGGCCGCTCTTGACTGGAAACCGTAGCCATCGCTGGAGCAAACACAAACTCGCGAATTCTGGAAGCATCCGGCTCCGGCCGAGCCAGCGTCCGTTCCAGAGCAGCATCCACTTCGGTCTCGATGGTTCGTTCCAGGTCTGGCCATTCGGATTGAGAGAACAGCGCCGGAATCAGGTAGCTGCGGAGCCCCATTACTGGATCACGCGGCTGCTCGCGGGCATAAAGCAGCTCTGGATCTTTGGTAAGCTTGCGTATCCTGGCCGGAGTGGCCGCTGGAATCCAGCACCTTCAGCGCAGCAACGCCGGACCCTTTTCCTGCCGAACGAACTCGACTCCCTGGCAAATGGCGCGCGCGGAGCAGCCGGATCGCACCCGTCCGCCTGGAGAACCCGCAAATTACCAAACGAACCCAAATTTGCCGCGATGTTGCCGCCTGGCGTTTGGCTGGCCGAAGGGACTGATATGCCGAAACCGTTATCTTCAATACAAAACAGCATGGGCAACTTCAGGGTGGTCGCGGTGTTCAGGGCCGACCAGAAGCCGTTGGTCGCCACGGATCCATCGCCTCCGCAGGCAACGGCGATGGAATTCCGGTAGGAATCATCCTTCAGACAATCGCGATAGTAGACGATTGCGCGGCCCCACCCAGCCGTGGTGCTGTATTGCGTGCCGACCCCACCGGCCATGGGCAGAACCACCGGCCCGGAGCTCCGGGGCAGATTGAAGACGACGCCGATATCGCGTCCGTCACTTACGCCGCCGGCTTTGGCCAGACCGCTCGCGAGCGCGTCCTCGATCGTCAGGCCTAAAGTAAGCAGCAAGGGCCGGGAGCGGTAATAAGCGCCGACAGCATCATGGGGTCCGTTCAGAAGGCATCCCAAGAGGATTTGGCCCGTTTCGTGGCCGCGCGCCGAGAATTGATATAGAATCTTGCGTTCGGGAAAAAGCTTTGTCTCTTCAAGGGAATCGAGCGCTCTTGACGTCAGGAACAAGCGCGCGACGCGCTGCCAATCAAAGCGGGAATCGAGCCGCTCAAGCTGAGCGGGTTCGCTCGCGGGGCGCGTGCTAAGTGTCGCACTCATCGGCGCTCGTTTTGAATACTACTACGCAGTTTTTTCTAAAGCGGGACGGTACACCGGCCGCAGCCAGCTTCGATATGCCGGCAAGTGCCCGCGAGTGGCATCGAAATAAAGCGATCGGATCTTCTGAGTGATGGTACCGATCTCGCCCGTTCCCACCGGCCTCCGATCGACGGCAACGATTGGGGCAACCTCAGCGGCCGTTCCCGTAAAGAAAACCTCGTCGCAAACATACAGTTCACTGCGGCCAATGGAGCGCTCCACAACATCCAGCTTCAGCTCTTTGGCCGCCAATTCCATAACACAGTCTCGCGTGATGCCTTCCAAAATATTGTCGGTCGAAGGCGGCGTGATGAGCTTACCCTTGCGAACCATGAACAAGTTGCAGGTTGCGCCTTCGGCAACGCGCCCGCTCTCATTCAGAAAAATCGCTTCGTCATAACCGTTCCGATGCGCCTCGTCAGTGGCGAGAACGCTGTTCGCGTAGGCACCACAGATCTTCGCGCGTCCCGGAATTGCATTGTCCTCCACGCGTCTCCAGGAGACCACACCCGCACTCAAGCCATTTTGCTTGGGAAAGTAATTGCCGAACGGGACAACAATAATGGCGTAGGCGTCGTTGTCATCCGCATGAACTCCGATGCGGGCCGAGGCTTTGTAGGCGATAGGTCGAACGTACACGTTGGACCGGAAGTTGTTCCGGCGGCACAGCTCGGCGGTGATCTCGGACAGCTCCAGAGCGGAGGGCGGCACTGAAATGCGGAGAATGCCGCAGTTCTTTTTCCAGCGCTCGTAGTGATCCGCAACGCGGACGAGCAGCAACTCCTGCTGTTTCTCGTCGTAATATCCGCGAATGCCTTCGAAGACGCCAGCGCCGTAGTTCAAACCGTGCGTCAAGATGTTCACGTTTGCGTCGCCTAGCCGCGCAAACTTGTTCTGAAACCAGACGGTTATGTTCTGGTCGGGTACTTCCGCTTTCATTGAGCCGAATCCCTCCGCCTTAATTTTACCAATAAAGCACCACGTTGAGGTGGTGCTTATTCCGCGGTACTGGATTTTGTCGCTGGTGGCTTGAAATCGTTGTAGTTCAAAATGGCGTTAAAGAGCATCCGGAACTCGCCCAGATTCTGCCAGCGATAGCAGGGATTGGTGGCAAACATCAGCACTTGTCCGTCTCCCGAGGGCACATCCAGGATGGCCGGCCGGTTCCGGATTTCGTTAGCGCCTCTCATAAAACCGCTGAGCACGGACTGATCTCCACCAGGAAAACGCATGAGAATCTGTTCTTTGCGATCCGATTCGGGAACCGTCAACAGAGGACCGTTCGCGTACCGGACCGGGATCGTTTTTTCGTTGTACCCGTAGAAGATGGGGTGGGTTTGGTGGAGAATCTCGGCTTCGATGATCGGTCCGGGAGCGTAAAACTGCGTTGACGGGCGGGTAGCTTCCACCTGCCTAGTCAGGCCGAATGCCGCCGGAAACTCGCTCGAAACTCCTAGCGTCACCAGTAACCCGCCGTGATCGACAAACTTTTGCAATTCCTCCGCTCCGAGCAAACCCATGCCGCCGGTGATGTCCGGCGATGATCCGTAGTCGCCAAGCGTTTTGAACTGCGCGCTTTTTTCGTAGGCCAGCGGAATTTTTTTCGGCTCGATATCGAACACCAGTCCTTTGGCGTTCCTGCCTTGATTTGGAATGACGATCACGTCATAGGCGGAGCGCAGATCGCCTTGCCTGACGCGCTCTTTGAAAATCAGTTGGTAGGGAATTTCAAATTTGTCGAACGCATACCGGACCCAACCGACGTCCTGGGTGCTGCCCCAAGTGCTGAACACAGCCAGGCGCGGCAGGTCCGCATCATGCATGGCGACGCTGGGCGCGTTCGGGAGCGCGACGGCTTTCAAACCGAGCGGCTCAACGGCGTCCTTCAGCTTCTGACGGGCATCACCCGGCACGATGAATGAACCGGCTGGAATGTTCACGTTGGCCGCTTTGAACTGCTCCTCGGCGATGCGCACCGGAACATCTTTTAAGCGATAACGCAAAGTGATCATGTTGGCGGACCCGTTGTCGAGAACCGCGTAATTGGCGGCGGATGCGCTGGAGAGGCTGCCTTGCGGCTCGTATCTGTCGATCAGATCGACAGGCGCATCCAACACGGCGTGGTCCGCGCTTTCGACTACGTTGGTGTGCGTCATCAGACCCATGGTCCAGGCAGCGTCATCATATGTGCGCAGGCTGGGATCGGGATAGACTTGCTTCTCGAGCAGAATCTTCGCGAGACGCCCGTAGGGCTGGTCGCGCTTGATCACGAAGGAACCGGCAGGAAACGTGCCTTCCTTCAGCTTCACTTCGCTCTTCGCCTGACCCACCTCGATTCCCTGAAGGCGCAGGATGTTTACGACGAACGCGACGCGGGTGGGATCCGGCTGATTGGCCGGGATCACGTATCCGAATGGCGCGTCCTTCTTGCCGGACTCAATGGAATTGCGGCTCTTGCGATAGAAGTTATCCAGTACAACCTGCGGAAAAGCGGCGGTCATCTGCGAGCGCAGTCAAAACGCCGGTTTCCATGTAGTCCGTGTTGTTGCGCATGGACCAGTCCACGTCTTTATAGGGAGGGAGCGGGCGGTACCATTCGCGCTCGGTGGGTCCCCCGCGCTCACTTCCGGGGGCGGGCGCCGGCATACCAGGAGGGTTGCCGATATGACGATGCATGGTGTTCGCGCCACCATTACCGAAGGTCTCGTACATGCGGAGCATGCCGTTGTGATTGGACGACATGAAGCCGAGATATCCCGGCGACCACATATCGACGAACGCATGCGTCCACACGCCCGGCATGCCGTACTTGATCATCTGCGCCATTTCGAAGTTCGAAAACCAGGGCAGCTCGCCGTAAAGAATCGGATCTAGAGTCGGATTCTGCGGCGCCTGACCGCTGAAGGTGTACATGAACGGCTCCGATTCATGCAGCTCGTGCATGATGGGCGGATGCCATTGCAGGTACCACGCAAGCAGCCGTTGCATGGGCAATTGCGAATAGTTGATATCGCGGTTATCGTCGTGAAAGATGTACTTACCCCAATACGGAGGGCCGCCGAGGCTGTCCTGCTCTCCCGTTTCGTTGATTTTGTATTTGTAATACCAGTCGGTATAGCGATCACGGCCATCCGGATCGGCCGCGGGCGTGATGGAAACGATCACGTGATCGCGAATGCTTTGAATAAGCGGCGTATCCTCGGTTGCGAGCCGGTAGGCAAGCTCCATCAACATTTCCGGCGGTCCGGTTTCTCCACTGTGCAGACCGCCCATTACGTGATAGAGAGGCTTTGCTTTGGCGACGATCTCTTTGGCCTCGGCATCACTGATTTTGCGGGGATCGGCAAGTTGCGCCAGATATCCGCGATAGGTTTCGAGATCGCGAATCGATTCCTCGGATCCCACGAACACAACCACGCACTCGCGGCCTTCGTCGGTCTTCCCGATATCGATGACCTTCACGCGCGGCGATTTCGAGGCGAGCGCGCGGTAGTAGCGGACTATATCTTCGTAATACGTGAGCTTCTTGGGTGTTCCAATGTAGTATCCAAGAACATCCTTCGGCGAAGGCACCGTAGACGATTTCGGCAAGTGGTCGACTAAGGGACTCAGGAACTCGGGACGCGTAGTCCATTCCTTGATGGACTTTGCGAAGTCCTGGTCCATTTCTTGCGATGGCGCAAGCCAGCAGAGCGCAAACAGACATAGCAAGAGCCGCAACGGAAAAAGCAATCTCATATGAAATGTTTCTTATTGTATATGGAGGGTGACTATTCGATCACGATGTTCTTAAAAGTGCTGATGCTGCTGGCGTTCGGTTGCGTGGTTCTCTCGGCCCAAGGCAACTACGAAATTCAAGTCTACGGGTCCGATACCGTTCCTCCCGGCAGAACGATGGTGGAACTCCACAGCAACTATACGGCGGAAGGCAGCAAGATCACGAGCGATGGAACATACCCAACAAACGACCAGGAGCACGAGACGGTCGAGATCACGCAAGGCTGGAACAACTGGTTCGAGACCGGCTTCTACATCTTCACCAGCATCGGTCCAAACGGGCAAGGGTATCAATGGGTAGGCGACCACATCCGGCCTCGCGTGCGCGTGCCCGATTCCTGGAAATGGCCGGTCGGGGTCAGCATTTCGACCGAGATCGGTTATCAGCGGCCGGTCTTCTCACGCGATACCTGGACTTGGGAGATCCGGCCGATTATCGACAAGCAGATTGGCCCTTGGTATTTGGCATTTAATCCGGCACTCGAGAGATCTTTCCACGGTCCAACCGTGTCTCAGGGAGTGACATTTTCGCCAGCTGTAAAGGTGAGCTATCAATTTACCAAGAGAGTTGCGGGCGGGTTCGAATACTACGGCGAGAACGGACCGCTGACCGGGTTCGATCCTTTCTATGAACAACAGCAGCAGTTTTTTCCCGCGGTGGATTTCAACCTTGGGCCGGAGTGGGAGTTGAATTTCGGGGTTGGCGTGGGGGTGACGCACAGCACGGATCACCTGATTATCAAAATGATCCTGGGGCGGAGGTTCAACTTTTTTGCTTCACGCGGGCCGAAATTTTCGAAGCTGGATATGCCGCCGTCTTAAGTTCGGCGGCGTCGGCCGCGGGTCACCCCCGCACGCTACAATTACAGTTCATGTCTCAACTGCTGGCGGGCAAGACGGCGCTCGTTTTAGGTGTGGCGAATAGGTGGAGTATCGCTTACGCAATTTCGGCCGCGTTTGTTCGCGAAGGCGCTTCGCTCATCCTTACGTATCAGGGCGAACGCCAGCGGCAGACAGTGGAAGAACTGGGCGCCGAACTGAAAGCCGCCAAAATCTTGGCTTGCGACGTCACCAAGCAAGAGGAATTGGATGGTTTGGTTTCGGAATTGAAGCAGAGCGCGCCCACGGTTGACGCGCTGGTCCACGGCATTGCTTTTGCGAACCGCGAAGATTTGACTCGTCCCTATATAGAGACGAGCCGGGAGGGATACTTACTGGCGCAGGAGGTTAGTTCTTATTCGTTAGTGGCCGTTTGCCGCGCGATCGCGCCGCTGATGACAAATGGCGGCTCCATAACGACGCTTACGTATCTGGGCTCTACGCGCGTAGTGCAAAACTATAATGTTATGGGTGTTGCAAAGGCCGCGCTGGAAGCGAGTGTCCGCTATCTCGCCAGCGATTTAGGGCCAAGCAACATTCGCGTAAATGCAATCTCCGCGGGAGCAATCAAGACCGCGTCGGCGCGAGCGGTTCGGAACTTCTCGAAGATGCTCGAAGCCGGACCGGCGCTTGCCCCGCTCCGCCGTAACACGGATCCGGCTGAAGTAGCGGATGCCGCCGTGTTTCTGGCGAGCGGCCTCGGCCGCGGTGTTACTGGGAACGTATTATTCGTCGATGCTGGTTTTCACATCGTCGGATTGGCTTTCAACGAATGACGTGCGCGGCGGCGGGCTGCTAACTTGTCGGGTAGTCTATCGTCTTAATTGACAGCTATTTTCCAAGTTACTATCCTGAGATTTCCAACGCTGCCGCGTCTGGCCTGAAATTTTCCAACGCTTGACGTGTGGAGACTAGGGTCGAAGACTCCCTTCGAGCTAGGACCCGTCAGTTAGAACTACTTGTCAGATAGAACTATATGATTCAGGTTGATGGTTTATCAAAGAGATACGCACGCCATGTGGCGGTGAACGACATTTCGTTTTCGGTGGATAAGGGCGACATCGTTGGTTTTCTCGGTCCCAACGGGGCCGGCAAGACTACCACGATGCGCATCCTGACTTGCTTCATGCCGCCTACGTCGGGGCGAGCGAAAGTCGCGGGTTTCGACGTCTTTGAACAGCCATTCGAGGTGAAGAAGCGTATCGGCTACCTACCGGAAGCGCCGCCGCTGTATCCCGAAATGACCGTGCGCGATTATCTCTCCTTCGTTGCGCGCCTGAAAAACATACCGTCGGCAGAGATAGGCAAGAGGGCCGATCAAGCGATGGAGCGCTGCGCGGTGGCGGATGTCAAAGAGAAGCTCATCTCGAAGCTGTCAAAAGGCTACCGGCAACGGGTTGGGCTCGCGCAGGCCATCATCCATAATCCCGATGTCCTGGTTCTGGACGAACCCACGTCGGGCCTGGATCCCAAGCAGATCAATGAAACTCGCGAGCTAATTAAGAACCTCGCGGGCGAGCACACCATCATCCTGAGCACTCACATTCTTCCCGAGGTGGAGGCGGTCTGCAAGAAGGTCATCATCATCGATAAAGGGCGGCTGGTGGCAACCGATTCCGTCGAGAACCTGAAGCAACGCGGGAGCGTCAGTTCGGCCATCCAGGTTCAAGTCGAAACGGGCGACAATGGCGGTGCCATGATCGTACATCAACGTCTGGAGCAGATACCGGGCGTGAGCAAAGTTCTGGACAAGGCCGCTTCCGGAGCCCGCTTCATCTACGAGATTGAGAGCTTGCAGGGCCAGAATCCAAGGCCTGATATCGCCCGAGCGATCGTGAATGCCGGCTGGAATCTGCTAGAGCTGAAGTCGACGACACTAACCCTGGAGGACATCTTCCTGGAACTGACTTCCTCGCATGTAGCGAACACACTCGATGTGGCGCACCCACCCGATGTGGCGAACACAGCGGCTCCGGTTTCTGGAGAAGCGCAATGAGAAACATCTGGACAATTTGCCGGCGCGAGCTATACGCCTATTTCGTTTCGCCTATCGCCTGGGTTCTGCTCACCATCTTTGCCTTTCTCAGCGGCGTGTTCACTTACATCATCAGCGCCAGTTTTGTCCGCTACTCGCTGGAGGGGCAAATGAGCGGCCAGTCCATGCCAATGAATCTGAATGAGCAGGTAATCGCTCCACTTTTTTCGAACATCTCCGTGGTCGGCTTGTTTTTGATCCCGCTCATCAGCATGCGTCTGTTCGCGGAAGAGAAACGGCAGGGCACGATTGAGCTGCTGGCGACCTCTCCCGTTCACGATCTGGAGATCATCATCGGGAAATGGCTCTCGGCGGTCATCATGTACGCCGCGCTGCTCGCGGTGCTGGCTTGCGACATCTCGTTTCTTTTCGCGTATGGCAATCCGGATTGGGCTCCTGTCGCGACCGGCTATTTGGGAGTAGTTCTGCAAGGAGCCTGCCTGCTGGCATTCGGGACATTTATCTCCACTCTGACGAAAAATCAGATTGTCGCCGGAGCGATCGGTTTCGCCCTGGCGCTGATTCTATGGATTCTGAACTGGACGACGTCGTTCGGCAACTCGGGCGTGGTCCAAGTTTTGAACTACTTATCAATTGTGAGTCATATGGATAGCTTCTCTCGGGGAGTGATTGACAGTAAGGACCTTATCTATTACGTTTCCATGATTTTTCTAGGTCTGTTTCTAACGGCTCGCTCGCTCGAGTCGCTGCGGTGGAGAGCATAGATGGCCGACCAAGGAACCATGACCTCACGCAGAGACGCTCTTACAGGAAGACAGGCGCGCTTCGGCGCGACGGCAACGCTGTACACGATTATTGTTATCGCTGTGCTGGTCCTGGTTAACTGGCTGGCGAATCACTACAACAAAACGGTCGATACTACCAGCAATAAACGCTACACCTTATCACAGGAAACGCAGAAGATCGTGAAAGGCCTCAAACAGCCGGCGACAATCGTTTATTTCGATAAGGCCAGCAATTTCGATCAGGCGAAGGGACTTTTGGATCGCTACAAGAATCTAGCACCTACCAAAATTCACGTGCAATACATCGACTATCAAAAGCAGCCGACACTGGCGAAGAGTTACGGATTGCGCACGCCAGGAACCGCTTACGTCGAGATCGGCCCGAGACGGGAAGAAGCAACGGCTTTGACGGAGCAGGGTGTAACGGGCGCATTTCTCAAAGACCTGAAGGGCGTTCGGAGGGTCTGTTTCGTGAGCGGCAGCCAGGAGCATCCACTTGACGATACCGACAGTAACGGGCTATCGCAATTCAAGACTTTGCTCGAGCGCGACAACTATCAGCAGCAGGCCGTTACGCTGATCGATAAGACCGCGGTTCCGGACGACTGCAGAGTGCTGGTGGTGGCGGGTCCGCAGAACAATTACACTCCCAATGAAGTAACCGCGATCAAAAACTACATCGAGAATGGCGGTCGCGTCATGTTCCTTATGGATCCACCGCTGGATTTCGGACACGAGCATATCGCCGAGAACGTGGGACTGACCGGTCTGCTGCAAAGCTGGGGCGTTACCCTCGACAAAGATCTGGTGCTGGAAGAGAACCCGATGGGCCAGCTCTTCGGCTTCGGTCCCGAGATCCCGCTGGTCAGCAGTTACGGATCGCAGCCGATCGTAAGCGATCTCAAGAACAGCTTCACGGGTTTTCCGGTGGCGCGCTCCATGACGATTAAGAATGGAGATAAAACCACCGTCGATAAGCTTTTCTCCACCTCCGATCGCGCCATCGCGACAACTAAACTCACCACAAACGAAGTCAATCCAGCCGACCCGAGCAATAAAAAGGGACCTTTCATCCTAGGGGCCGCCGGCACTTACAACACCGGTAAACCGAATAATCCCGGCCGCTTCGTGGTAATCGGCAGCTCCGGATTTCTGGACAACTCCATGATCGGATTTCAGGCCAATCGCGACCTGGCGCTAAACGCCGTCAACTGGCTTTCTTCGGACGAAGATCTGATTTCAATTCGGCCAAAAGAAGCCGAAGATCGGCGGCTCAACGCGACGCAGCGGCAGATGAACGTCTTCGCCTACAGCGACCTGATCGCGATTCCGCTGCTCATCATAATAGGCGGGGTCGCAATCTTTCTGAAGCGGAGATAACGATGAAGCAGCGCAACCTGCTGATTGCGGCCATTCTGCTTGTCATCCTCTGCGGAATTGTGTGGTGGTCGCGAAAGCATCCCAAGCCAAGTGAAACAGGCTCCACAGCGAACACGAGTCCGAAGCTGGTGGATATTCCGGAAGCGCAGGCGCAATCGATTGACCTCGCGAAAAAAGGCGCCGCCCCGCTTGACGTTCAACTGAAAAACGGGAAGTGGGCCATTACCTCGCCCGAGCCTCTGCCAGCAGACCAGGACGCGGTCACGAGCATGTTGTCATCGCTCAGTCCGGTGGCTGCGGACAGCGTGGTCGATGACAAGCCGACAGATGTAAGCAGGTACGGACTTGTCTCGCCCGCTCTAACCGTCGCTATACACGAGAAGGGTGGGAAAACCGATACCCTAGCATTCGGCGATGAGATTCCAGCCGGATCACTGGTATACGCGCGAGTCAATAGCGATCCCAAAGTGTACGCTGTTTCTTCTTCCGTAAAGAGTTCATTCGATAAATCTGTAAACGATCTGCGTGACAAGCGCTTGCTGACCTTCGATTCGAATTCCCTTGCCCGCATCGAGCTGGTTTCCACCAAGGCAGATGTCGAGTTCGGCAAGAACAATCTGAACGAATGGCAGATCGTCAAACCGCAGCCGTATCGCGCCGACAATTTCCAGGTGGAGGAACTGCTGCGCAAGCTGACCGACGCGAAAATGGATCTGTCCGGCAGCGCGGAGGATCAAAAAAAGGCCGACGCTTCCTTCGCCTCTGGCCAAAACGTCGCGACTGTCAAAGTGACCGATGGTTCCGGCACGCAGACCCTCGAAGTTCACAAAAAGAAGGACGACTACTACGCCAAGAGCAGCGTCGTAAAGGGCGCCTACAAAGTATCGTCGGACCTGGGAAAAGAGCTGGAGAAATCTATCGACGACTTCCGGAACAAGAAGATTTTCGATTTCGGCTTTAACGATCCCAACAAGATCGAGGTTCAGCAAGGCCCCAGCGATAAGACTCTCATCCGCGGCGGCACCGATTGGAAGTTGAACGGCAAGACGATGGATGCGGGGAACGTCCAGGCGCTCATCGACAAGCTGCGCGATCTATCGGCGGCAAAGTTCGTCACCAGCGGTTTCACTACACCCGCGCTGACGATCACCATAACTTCGAACGATGGCAAACGCGTGGAAAAGGCCGAATTCGCCAAGATCGCGGATGGCTACATCGCTCGCCGCGAGAACGAACCGGCGCTGTACCAGCTTGACGCAAAATCCATCAACGATATCCTGGAAGCGGACAGCGCGATCAAGCCCGCGGCTTCGGGCAAGAAATAGCGTGAATCGGCCGTCTGATTGAGGAGAGATCCAGGTTGGACACGGGCCGTGGAGACCCGCATGTCTGCTCTGAATACAGACCTTTACGAACTTACGATGGCGGCGGGTTATTGGCTCGCGGGCAAGACGAGCGAGATCGCCACCTTTGAGCTATCGGTCCGCCGGTTGCCGGAGACGCGAAATTTCCTAATAGCAGCCGGCCTGCAGCAGGCGACTGAGTATCTTCGCGGCTTGCATTTTGAGCAGGACGAGATTGACTACTTACGATCACTGCCTCAGTTCGACAACACACCGGGCGAGTTCTTTGATTTCCTCTCTCAGATTCGTTTCACGGGAAGCCTGTTTGCCGTGCCCGAAGGCACGCCAGTCTTCGCGAACGAGCCAATCGCGATTGTTCGGGCTCCCCTCATTGAGGCGCAACTGGTCGAAACATACCTCCTTTCGACTTTCGCTTTTCAGACGGTTGTAGCTTCTAAGGCGGCTCGATGTGTCCGTGCAGCGGAGGGACGCGGTATTGTCGAGTTCGGCAGCCGACGCGGCCATTCCCCGCAGGCCGGAGTTTTAGCCGGACGAGCCGCTTTCATAGGCGGATGTTCCGGTACCAGCAATACCGAATCCGGGATGCGGTTTGGGATCCCCGTATTCGGCACGGCCGCTCACTCGTGGACGATGGCGTTCGCGAGCGAGGAGGAATCGTTCCGGGCGCTGCAGCGGCTGCTTGGTGAATCTACCGTCTTTCTGATCGACACGTACGACACTATTGAAGGCGCCGAACTCGCCGCCCGCATTGGCCCTCCAGTTTGGGGGGTTCGCCTGGATAGCGGCGACCTGCTGGCACTGTCCCGCGATGTGCGCCGGATTCTGGACGAGGCCGGCATGAAGGACGCGAAGATCTTCGCTACGAACGATCTGGATGAACACAGGATTGCCGAACTGGTTCAAGGCGGCGCGGCCATCGATGCGTTTGGTGTTGGAACTCAGTTGACGACATCGGCAGATGCGCCTTCACTTTCCGCGGTGTACAAGCTGGTCGAATTGGAGCGGAACGGGGTGCGGCAGTATACGGCAAAATTCAGCGATGAGAAGGCGACTCTTCCGGGCGCGAAGCAGATTTACCGGTATTCCACACACGACGTCGTTACTTTGTACAGCGAGTGCAATGCGGACTACTTGGGTGAACCGCTGGTGCGTCCAGTGATGAGCGGCGGCGAGTTGGCGGAGGAATTGCCGTCAGCTGCCGTGATTCGGGATCGCGCGCAAAGACTGATCGCGGCGCTGCCCGTCGAGTTGCACGAGTTGAAGCGGCAAGTGGCGTATCCGGTTGAGACCAGCCCGCTTCTGTTTGAGCTTGTGGCAGGACTCCGCAACCAGCGTCAGCCCGTTCGCGGCTGAAAGATACTTGAATCGTGAAGACGATTTTCTTCGACGTCGATACTCAGCTCGATTTTCTGTTTCCCGCCGGCGCCCTGGTAGTTCCGGGAGCGGAAGCGATCGTCAACTCTCTCGGCGAGCTGACGCGTTTCGCGGCTGGCAATGGCATTCAGATTATTTCCACCACGGATGCGCACACGGAGGACGATCCGGAATTTGCCGTTTGGAAGCCGCACTGCGTGACCGAAACCACTGGCCAACAAAAAACTGCTGGAACGATGCTCGCGCGGGCAGCGATTCTGCCGAGTATCCCGGGCGCGCTTCGGGAGTTGCAAGAGAAATTAGTTGAAGCGCCACAGCTCATAATCGAGAAACAGCACGTCGATTGCTTCACGAATCCAAACCTGATGCCGCTGCTTGAAGCATTGCGCGCAGAGCGGTACGTAGTATATGGAGTCGTGACTGAAGTTTGCGTTTGTTGCGCAGCATTCGGTTTGCTTGGGACCGGAGCGCAGGTGGAATTGGTGACGGATGCGGTAAAGGCTTTGGATTCCGCTAAAGGGCACGAAGCATTGACTCGCTTCGTGGCGCAGGGGGGGCGGCTTACGACTGTGAAGGACATTTCGGCTTAGCGGGTGAAGGAAACAATATGCTGCCCGACAGGTAGTTTCACTGGCTCACCGGTAGCCGGAACGGGAATTTCCGCGCCATCAACTTCTATCGCCGAAACAGGCGCATTCACTATCGCGAGCGCACGGCTGCGGGCCGAGTATGATAATTCGACCGTTTCCTTCGAGACCGAGGCGGAGCTAATATCACCATTGAAATCATCTATGGTGATCGGAGAGCGCGAAATAGCCGGACTTAAGGTGTGTTTGCCAGCGGGCGCAAGGACAAAACTCTGGCCCTGCACAGGCCACAGGCGACCGTCCATTTCGACCGGTCCTTGCCATGCAACTCGCGTCGGTTCCGACGCATCCACTTGCAGTTCATCGGCACCTATTTGCTTCCAGCTTGCCAAAGCCGCAGCTGTGGGAAGGATACTCAAATCCTGTTTTTCGAGGGAATTTTCGAAATAGAGGGCCACGCGGCCGAAGGAGGACGCCGCTTGGTGAACCAACTCGAACAGCTCAACGCCGGTCTGCTTTTTCGTAGGATAAACGTCCTGATAGCGTTCGACAACGTTGATATCGATCGCGAACTGGCGAGCATCGTTCGTCAATTCCTGATATTTCGCTCCCAATTTTTGATAGCGGTCCGGGCCAAGAGCCCATAGTGTGGCCGGGTCCTCAATCAACAGAGTTGCTCGTCGAGCTCTGATCAAAGGAAGACTGCGCGCCACATCCGCACCCAAGGCGTCGCGAATGCCCGGCTCGAAGCGGTCGTCAATGTGCGTGAGCACCACATCCAGGAAAGGCTTTGAGACCCGGCTGCGGTCGATGAGGTCCAACCACTCGGCCTGCATATGGGAGGCCAGTTCAGCTCGATAATCGAGAAACTCGCGCAGGCGCTCAGGATGCGCCGCCGCCGCGTATTGCGATGAGGCATCAAACAGCAGCTTCGGGTCGAATCCCTTGCTCCGTTTGAAATCGGCGCGAACATCGTCATTCATGGGAGTAAAGCGGGCGGGATTCGACGCGCCTTCGAGCGATTCGAAGTAAAGTTCGGAGACGTTCACGCCATCCCAATCGAAGCGAGCGAGCAGCGTGTCTACTTCGGCAGCCGCAGCTTTTTTGCAATCGGGATTCTGCAGATTCATCAGCTTGCGCCAGTCGAGTTGCGCATCCTGACCCACCGCCGTCTTTTCGCGCCAGGCAGGGTGGTCGGCCCAGAATTTCTCGCTCACATGCGGCAGTTCGAGCCACGCGTACACTAGAATCGCGTTCCGGTGACAAGCTTCGATGAGACGCTTCAGAAACTCATCCTGGGTGGCATCGGGCTCCATATTGTGCCAGGCGGCAACGTGGAGCACGCTTACTCCGGCTTTGCGCCAGCGCCGAGCCAGGTAATCGACGTCGGCGCGAATCCGGTAGGGCGAGTCGAAGAATGCCCAGAGTTCGTCACTTTGGAGCGGCAGCGTCAAACCCAGGTCCACCAGCGCTTGGAGGATGTAAGGATAACGCTCGAAACCGGATTCACCCGGCGGCGTCGCGATCCATAGAACGGCACCGTGCCCGGTCCGTTTACCGGCTAAGACCGGAAGGTTCTTCCATCTTTCCGTGGCGAAGACCTGATAGCCGGGCGGCAATTCAAAGGCACTCACGTCCTGCGCTCGCTC
Source organism: uncultured Acidobacteriaceae bacterium (assembly GCA_963762495.1). Classification (GTDB taxonomy): domain Bacteria; phylum Acidobacteriota; class Terriglobia; order Bryobacterales; family Bryobacteraceae; genus Bog-105. Next base: position 289,563 of record CAVXKZ010000007.1, on the reverse strand, counting down.
CCAGATGATCTGCATATTGGGCGCGTGCACGTCACGGATCTGCCGGATGGAAACGGCACCCGCCTGCGCTTTGAAACCTAAACCGGTTGTGGCGGCACCGAGGCCCTCAACGATCACGATCCGGTTCTCAGCTAGCGATGCCAAAGGGGCCGTTGAGGTTCCGCTCGCGATGACGATCTCCGATCGATCAGTTTCGTCCGGCCCGATCCCGACCGAGCCAAGAATCTTGGTCCATGGCTTGGCATCGGCGCCGGCAACTCGAAACGCCATTCCGGGGCAGAGGCCAGGAAGCACGAGCAGGGGGAAGGCTAACAATAGAACGCGTTTGTTCACTTAGTAATTGCGTACCAAAAGCTTACGCGAATGTCGTTGTAGTTCGGCCTTCGCGGGTTGTAGAGATTCTCTGTGTAGACACCTCGCAGGAAGTCAGTTGCGAAGTAGACATTCGGCGGCATCCAGCTCAAATGGACTTTAATGCCTGGTCCCATTTCAACGGTATTGGCCCAGTACTGACGCTTTGTATCCCGGATGTAGTTCACGTTGAAGAGGGTCTGAAACTTATTTTTTTCGCCCAACTGAAAAGTCCGCCCGGCGCGCTGCTGCGAATATAACAACCAGTCTTTATCGAAGCGGCTCACGTAGATGGCATCACCGGTGGTTTCATAGAACAGCCCGGACTTGCTGCTGCCCAGCAACTGTCCAAAACCTTTGGCGAAATTCAAACCTCCGCGATAATCCGGAATGGCGCCGCCGATATTGCGCCCTGGCAAGTAGTTGACCGCTTCGCCCGCTTCCACCCAGCCCGTCAGGTGGTGCCACACTCTCGATGAGGCGCCCACTCCGAAAATGAAAGAACTCTCCGAAAGATACTGCGGGTCAAAGGTCGTCGGCGCCATGAGACTGCTCTTAACGTCGCCTATGAACCGGGTGGACACGTAGAACGAAAGCAGTTTATTGACTTTCCGCAGTCCCGGCAGAGGCACGGTTCGCTTCACCTGCGCATAGCTGAACAGGTCGCCCCAGCGCGACGAGTACATGGGGAGGGCCCAGACAGTCGTCTGGGGCAAAACGTCTCCGTTCAGGGTATGGTAAGCCTTTGAAGCTTCGGCAGCAATCTGCGGATCGTCTGACCGGCGCGCCTGATTGAAATACTCGGTTGCGTCAATATCGTCTTTCGCCTGGTTGTAGGCCCAGCCGAGCTTAAGCGCGACCTGCATATCATCCGGATATTCTTCGTTTGCCTGCCGAAGATAACGGATGGCATCTTTGGTATAGCCAAGCGCGAAGCTCTTCATTCCCATCTCTTTGGCGTTGCTGTCTGGGGATTCGGCACCCGATCGGGCAGCACCGGCTTCGGCCGTTGACCCGGTCTTTACGCCACGGAGCACGTCAAGTTGTCTTCTGGAAAGCGTGTCGCTGGGCGCGATGGCAAGGATTTGTTCGAACTGTTCGGCGGCTTCTTTTCCCTGATGCATTGCCATATAGAGAAACGCTAATTCCCGCCGTAAGCTGATGTTCCTCGAATCGAGTTTGAGGGCGCTGACGAACTCGTACGGATAGGGATAGCGCGTTCCCATTTGTTCGAGCGCCTGTTCAGCGGTTCGCGAGTCGTTGGAGCGCGAGGCGGCCAGCAGCGCCGCATGAGCTTCTTCCACCCGATTGTCCTGTAACCAGACGCGCGCCAGGATCAGCAGCAATTCGGAAAGCTGCGGCTTCAATTCCCGGCAAATCTCATATTGCTCAGCCGCCAACGGCAACTCGTCTCTCGATTCGGCGAGTTGCGCCAATTCCCAGTGGGCGCTAAAGGTATTCAGATCGTGGGGGTTCGGCGCTCTCGCCAGCGCTTCCTTCCAGCGCGCGATTCCGTCCGCCAGCGGCCCATCTATGTTCTGGAAGGCCTGTTCGGCCGTGGCGCGCGTCGCTGGGTTGCCGCTGTGGCGCAGCTTGTCGAACATGCGCCTAGCTTCAATCGGCTTCTTCGTTTCAAACGCCAGAAAGGCGTACTCGAGCGCCGCGGTGTCGTCTTGGGGATTAATGGAGAGCGCGTGTTCGAATTGATCGCGCGCATCCGCGTTCTCACCCGTTTTCAACAGCGTGTAAGCGAGATCCTTATAAGCGCCGGCATTTCGCGAGCCGTTCGCCAGCCCCTTGCGGAAGGCCTCGATTGCCCCGTCATAATCTTTATGCGCCAGGAGCTGATAAGCGTGCTGCAGGTCTGCGTCGTTCGGCAACTGCGCAAATAGGATGGTCGCGCCTAGCAGCGCAATCCAGGCGACAATGACAATCCTCCGCATCATAACGACCCGCAGTGATCTAGTAGCGATACCCTTCAGAACTTCTCCGATGCGGTCCCGGCCGGCCGCCCCGCGCTAAATTTAGAACTGAATCAAATATGCCTTGCTTTCCAGGTGTCGATTACATGCAATTCGACTCGCTTCTCAGCGAGCAGGAGCTGATGGTACGGCAAACGGCGCGCCAATTCGTGGACGAGCGTGTTCTGCCTGTCATTCGGGAGGCATTTAACAACGGCACCTTCCCGCAGACAGCTCATCCCTGAAATGGGCGCTTTGGGATTCTTCGGCGCGAACCTGGAGGGATATGGTTGTGCCGGCATGAACAACGTCGAGTACGGGTTGATCATGCAGGAAGTGGAGCGCGGCGATTCCGGGCTGCGGAGCTTTGTCAGCGTGCAGGGCGCGCTGGTGATGTACCCGATCCACGCCTTCGGATCGGACGAACAAAAGCAGCACTGGCTGCCAAAGCTGCAATCCGGGGAGGCGATCGGCTGCTTCGGGCTGACGGAGCCAGGCTTCGGGTCGAACCCATCCGGGATGCGGACGACAGCCGAAAAGCGTGGCGAAGATTGGCTGCTGAATGGCGAGAAGACCTGGATTACCAGTGGTTCCCTCGCGGACGTCGCGATTGTTTGGGCGAGAACCAAAGACGGCATCCGCGGGTTTCTGGTGGAAAAGGGTACGCACGGCTACAGCGCCAGCGACATCCACGGTAAGCTCTCTATGCGCGCTTCCGTCACCTCGAGCTTGCATTTCGCCGATTGCGTGATTCCCCAGCAGAATCAGCTTCCGTGCGCGAAAGGGCTGAAAGCGGCGTTAAGTTGCCTTTCGCAAGCGCGGTTCGGCATCGGCTGGGGCGTTCTCGGGGCTGCCATGGACTGCTACGAAACCGCCCGCAGCTACACGCTCACGCGCAAACAATTTGACGACAGACCTCTCGCCAGTCATCAATTAGTACAGGAAAAGCTGGCCTGGATGATTACGGAGATCACCAAGGCACAACTGCTGGCGCTACAGGTGGCCAAGCTCAAGGACTCCGGCAAAGTGGAGGCCGCTCATATTTCGATGCTGAAGCGCAACAACGTGGCTATCGCTCTCGAGTGCGCGCGGCTGAGCCGCGATCTGCTCGGCGCAAACGGCATTATGGACGAATATCCCATCATGCGCCACATGTGCAACCTCGAGACCGTGAAGACGTACGAAGGCACCGATCATATTCATACCCTGGTGATTGGCGAGCGGGTAACGGGAATTGCGGCTTATCGCTAATGGTGCTTCTATCCACTGAGCTGCCGGTCAATCTGGTCGTGCAGGATGGTTACGGCGGGATCCCGATCGACCACTGCTGAATACCGTTTCCAGAATCCGTTTACTTCACGCGAGGGAGACAGCAGGGCGCGCATGTCCAGGATGAGCTGCTCCAAATCACGAATGGGGGCGGGCGGCTTCTTCGCCGCGAGGGTTTCGTCCACCTGGACGATCAGCGTCGTGATCGGCTGTAGCCAGGCAAACCACGGATCATTTATCAGGAGCTGCAGAAATGCGGCCGGCGATGAAACGGAGCCGTACACAAGCTCATAGGCAGTGCGTTCCGAATCGAGCAGTGCTTTATGAAGCGTCAGAAGCGTCTCGCGAAGATCCGTCAGCTTCTGACGCGCCTGATCCGCGCCACGGTCAGGTAACTCCATTCACTCCCAGATTAAAACAGGAACTTCAGGCCGAGTTGCAGAATACGCGGATTGTGAGCGCCGCTGGGTAGCAGGAATGTGCTGCTTCCCACACAACTCGGATCGCCGGCCGAGTTATTCGGGCCGCCGTAACAAGACGCGCCGCTGTTAACGCCGCTCCACTGCGTATGGTTAAAGACGTTAAACGCTTCAGCGCGGAATTCGAACCCCTTATTCTCGGTGATGGCGAAGTGCTTAAACAGACCCATGTCCCAGTTTGTGCGGCTTGGGTTGTTCAAGATATTCCGTCCGGCATCGCCGAAGGTCAGACCGGTCGGTTCCGCGAAGGCACCGGGGTTGAACAAATACGGTCCGGGGCTGCCAGGAACTTGCGCCGTCGGAATCCCCGAAAACGGATTCCCTATTATGTCGACGTAAGATCCCGTTCCGACCCCGTTGCCGACGCCCGCATTATCCCCATACGCCCCATTCGTGACACTGAACGGCGTGCCCGTCTGGAACGTAACCAAGCCTGAGATCTGCCATCCTCCCAAGACTGAGTGGAGGATACCCTGTTTGGTGAAAAAGGGCAGATCGTAAACGTAGCTGATGTTGAGCAGATGCCGCTGATCGAAATTCGAGCTGGCCCGGGTAGCCTCTATGTCGTACGAATTGACGAAGTTGCCGTCGTAACGGTCAGACGAATCATCGATCGAGTGGCTCCATGTGTACGCGAGACTCAGAGTCAAATGGCCGATGTTCTTGCGAGCCGAGACCTGCAAGGAGTTGTAGCTCGAATTCGCCTGATCTTCCAGGCCGGTGATGGTGTTGAATCCTAGATACGGGCGATAAGGGAGGGGTCCGTTGCCATTGCCGCAGGCCACGTTGAGATTATTCGCTGCCTGCCCGGTTACCGGATTGCTGTTTACGGTGAGTGAGCTGCAATCACCTGAGGAGATAACCTGGCCCGCCGGGTAAGGATTCAGTGAGCTTGGAACCGGGAAGAGTTGGTTGAGATCGCGTTGATCCGTCAGGTGAGTGCCCTTGCTGCCGGCATAAGCGACAGTCACGACCGTGTTTGAAGGAAGCTCGCGCTGCACGCTGACGTTCCACTGCTGCACGTAGGGCCAGATGGCTTTGGTCGGAATCGAAGTAACGTTGAGCGGACCCGATACCGTGGTGGATGAATAGATGCTAGTGTAGGTCGGCAGATTGAACTCAGTTATATCCTGCACGAACGGCGCGCTTCCTTCCAGTGATTCAGTATTGCCTTCGTTGCCGTTCGTGTGCTCGAAGAAGATGCCGTAACCACCTCGAATGGAGGTCTTGCCATCCCCGACGGGATCATACGCAAATCCGACGCGAGGGGCCGGATTGAATAGGTGGCCCGCCAGGCAACCGCGCGGTGTGCCGTTTTTCCCGCACTGTACGATCCCATCGAAGGGATTGCCGCTGATCAGACCATTCGGTCCGTACACTGGTGCATCTGCCGGATTGTACGCGCTTGCTTCCCAGTTATTGGCTTGATAATACTTTTCGCGATAGGTGCCAAACAGGCTGACCCGCAAGCCGAGATTCAAAGTTAGCTTTTTCGTGACGTGCCAATCGTCTTGAACGTAAGGCTCCACGATTTTATACCGGTTGTAGTACTTCGCAATTTGATTTGTCTGATCAAATGACGCGATCCGGCCCAGCAGGAAGTCGGCAAAGCCATTTCCGGTACTCACGGAAGAGTTGCTCGCGTCGAATGTGAGCGACCCTTGCGCATCGGGGGAGTTATCCTCGTTCTTCTCCCCCAGCACGACATACGCCCCGATAGTCAGGTTATGGGAGCCCCAGATTTTGGTGATGTTGTCCTTGTACGTGTAGGTCGGGTTGGCGTTATTCCAAGGGAAGTAGCCGGTGCCTGCACTGAAGCCACCGCCGTATTCCGCAGTGTTCACGATACTGACATTTGGAAGCGTGCCCCGGAAGCCATTATTAAAGATGCCTGGCATGTCGAAACTGCTGGGCCGCTGCCAAAGATTGCCGGTTGCATTCAGGAAAATGTGATCGGTGGTGTAGCTGAACACGAACTCGTTAAGCAGTGTCGGAGAAATGGTGGATGTCAGGTTCGCCACCATGCTGACACCGGGACCGACGAAATTCGTTCCAACCGTCGGAAAGCTGCCAGTTCCCCACAGGGGCGTTGGTGTGACTGTGCTCCAGGAATCGTGGATGAAGCGGTAGAAGAATCTTTCTTTGTCCGTTATGTTTTCGTCAACCCTGACCAGTTCCTCGCGCCAGTTGGTCGATGTCGAAGGCGACGCATTAAAGAACGACCCTGCCCCGGAACCCGTGTTTGCAGCCGGGACTAAGGGTAGAAGCGTCTGCGCCTGAGGAGTAACGGGAACAATGTTGTTGGGGAAATACGATCCGGTCGCCGGATTAACTGGGCAGTTCGGAAACGCCGTAGTGTCAACTCCGGCTCCCGCACCCGGACAGACATCCGAGAAGTCGCCGTTCCGCTCAGCGTTTGACGGGACTTGATTGTTGAACGTTGTGGGGACTACCTCTTTGCGCCACTCTTCGGAGAAGAAGAAAAACGTCTTGTCGCGGTTCCGGTTATACACCTTCGGGATAAAGACCGGACCGCCGATGGTGTAACCGTAGTCGTTCTTCTTGTATTCGGGAACGGTACTTTGGAAGAATTGGCGCGCATTGAAGTCGTTGTTGCGAACGAATTCGAACAGGTCTCCGTGAAAATCCTTGGTGCCCGACTTGGTAATGGCCTCCACCGTCGCGGAGCCATTCCGGCCGTATTGCGCGCCGTAGTTCGAAGTCAGGACCTTAACTTCGGCGACGGCATCGACATTCGGATACGTGTTCAGCGTGTCATTGCTGCCGTTATCCATGTTGTCGCCGCCGTCGATCTCCCAGTTGTTATACTCGATGCGGCCGCCGTTCACGCTGAACGAGACGTTTCCGTAAACGCCTACCGTGCCTTCATCCTGGCCGGTTTGATTACTGACACCGGGAATGAGCGTGATCAGTTGGGTGAAGTTGCGGCCGTTCAGCACCAACCCCTCAATCTGCTTGTTCGTTACCACTCCAGAAAGTTCGGAGGACTCCGTCTCAACCTGGGCTACATTCGTCCCAGCCACCGTCACCTCGGTGCTGATCTGGCCGGGCTTGAGCGTCGCGTCCGCGCGCGCCTTTTCGGCCACACGTAATATCAGGTCCTTGATTTGGTACTGCGCAAACCCTGGAGCTTTGGCGGTGATATTGTAGTGCCCCGCAGGCAAGCCAGAAACCAGGTAATCGCCGGTCGAGTTCGAGGTCACGTCCCTGGTGAATCCCTGCTCGATATTGGTAACAGACACACTGGCGCCGGGCACAATGGCCCCGCTTGCGTCCTTTACCGAGCCGGTAATCGAACCCTCTTGCGCCCAAGCGCTAACTGAAAGCGCTAGAGCGGCCACGACAACACACAAAAACTGGATCAGTTTCCTCATAGTCCCCATTCCTTTGGCTTCGCCCCATGCAACACGCTAGCGCGTTAGCCTACTTTGTAGAACTATATATCACGATTCGATCACCAGTGGCGAACCTATAACTGCGGCTAACTGCGGCGTACTGGTGGTACTATCGCAATTCGTATCGAATATGGCCCTAAAAGGTAAGGTGAAGGTCGGGATCATCGGCTCTCAATTCGAAGCCGATATTCATGCAGCGTCGTTTCAACTGATGCCCGAAGAAGCGGAAGTAGTCGCGGTTGCATCTCCTACGCCCGGCAATGCGGAAAAGCTGGCAAAGAAATACGGGGTTCCGCGATTCTTCCTCGATTACCGGGCGATGCTGCGCGAGCCGGACATTGAGATGGTCACGATCACGGCTCCCAACCACCTGCACGCGCAGATGACCGCCGATATTGCGAATGCCGGCAAGCACGTAGTCTGCGAGAAACCGCTTTGCATGACGCTCGCCGAAGCCGACGAAATGATCGATATCTGCAAACGCAAAGGCGTCTTGCTGGCGTATGCCGAAGAACTGTTCTTCACGCCGAAATACGTCAAGGCGAAGGAAATGGCCGACCAGGGCGCATTCGGCAAGGTCTACCTGGTAAAGCAGAGCGAGAAGCATTTCGGACCGCACAGCGCCTGGTTCTGGGACGTCGAGCGTTCGGGCGGGGGCGCGCTGATGGATCTCGGGTGCCACGGAATTGCGTTTTGCTATTGGTTTTTGGGGCGCCCCGCGATTAAATCTGTCTATGCGCAGCTTGCCACCTTCGTTCATGCGGACAAAACCAAGGCCGACGATGATGCCATCTGCCTGATCGAGTTTGAAAACGGCGCACTCGGCATGATCGAGAACAGTTGGTGCCGGCGCGGCGGCATGTCGGACCGAAGCGAGATTTACGGCGAGGGCGGTGTAACCTATGCCGACCTGCACATGGGAAACGCGCTGCCCACGTTCAGCGAATATGGCTTCGGTTATGCGGTCGAAAAAGCCCCGTCTACGCAGGGCTGGAGCTATCCAGTATTCGAAGAGCACTGGAACTATGGCATCCCGCAGGAAATGCGCCATTTTGCGCGATGCGTTCGTGGAAAAGAGACGCTGCAAGCGACGGGCGAAGACGGTCGGGTGGTGATGCAAGCTTTATACGCCGCTTACGCTTCGGCTGGATTGGGCCAAAAGGTCCACATGCCCTTCCATCCAAAGAGCAACAAGCCGATCGATGAATGGCTGACACGCAAAGGCAAGTGAATCCGCCTCTGCTCGAAAATATCCTCGCGCAGCCACGCGCCTTAGAGTTAATTGCGGCGCATCACCGCGGCGAACGACGCGCCGCACTGTTGCAATCGGCCGAAGTCCTGCTATCAAAAAGGCGGATCGTACTGACTGGTATGGGCGCTTCGCTCTTTGCCTGCATCCCGCTGCAGTACAGGCTGGCCTCGCGCGGTCTTGATGTTTCGGTGATCGAGACCGCCGAACTGCTCCACTTCCTCGCTCCCGCTCTAACTGCCGAGACCGCTATCGTCCTGGTGTCACGCTCGGGTGAGAGCGTCGAGGTATTGAAGCTGCTTGATCACGTCGCACGACTCGGCTGCGCAACCGTTGGCATCGTGAATGTGCCCGGCAGCACTCTCGCCTCGCGAGTCGATAGACCAATCGTTATAAGCAGTCCTCCCGATCAACTCGTAGCGATTCAGACCTACACCGGGACACTGGCAACGCTCACACTCCTCGGCGCAGCCTGTCTCGGAGAATACGATGGCGCTGTGTCTGAGCTCGAATCAATAGGTGCGCCGTTATCGCACCACATCAGCCGCTGTCAGGAAGCAAGTCGCCAATGGTTTGTCCAGCCACCCGCGCGCAACACGCCGATCTATCTGCTCGCCCGTGGACCGGCGCTAGCCTCCGTAGCGGCAGGCGTTCTCTTGATGCACGAAGTCGCGAAGACCGCGGCGGTTGGCATGTCGATCGCGCAATTCAGGCATGGCCCGGTGGAAACCGTGGATGAATATTTTCGAGCGGTCATCATTGGCACTCAACGCGCTACATGGGAGATGGACGTCCAGCTTGCCGCGGATCTGGCGCGCATGGGCGGCGATATTCGTTGGCTCGGGCCGCTCCCGCGATCCTCAACGGTGACCGCTTTATCGGAGTGGCCGGAAAGAGTACCGGATCGATTCGTTTCTGTTTTTGAGACGGCCCCCTTACAACTGCTTGCCTATCGCATGGCCGAAAGGAACGGCATCGCGCCAGGCACGTTTCGTTGGGCGGGAGCCGTAACGACATCTGAAACCGGATTCGCCGGTTTGACCGGTTCATAAATGCGCCGTGGCTGAAGAGTCTAGTTCGTCTGTATTGTGCGTCGATATAGGCGGCACTTCGACCAAAGCCGGGGTGCTGGATGCAGCAGGCGAACTTTATTTTATCGAGTCCCTCCCCACGCGTCCCGATCCTGAATCCTATCTGCGTAATTTATGTGAGATGGTTACCCGGGTCCGAGATGGCGCGATAAAACGTGGTCACAAATTTAGCGGAATGGGTGTGGCTGTGGCCGGGTTTCTGAATCCTGAGCGCGACCGCTTGGTCTATAACTCCAATCTGGCTTGGCTCGAAGGGTTCCCGCTAGGAGACGGGCTCGGGCGGAATCTGGATCTCCCCATCCAAATGGAAGTGGACTCGAACGCCGCCTGCATGGCCGAGTATCGCTTCGGCTCCGGCCGGGGATCGCGCCGGTTCTTGTGCCTTACTTCTGGTACCGGCCTGGGCGTCGGAATGACCATTGACGGTGTACCACTCCGTTTCGCGTACGGATGTCTCGGCGATATTGGGCACATCATTGTCGATCGGAATGGGCCGCTCTGCACCTGCGGCGGATACGGTTGCGCGGAAATCATGGTTTCCGCCCCGGCGCTCGCACATCGATATGTGACAAAATCCGGCACCTCGGCTGCCGCTTCGTTGCGAACTGTGATAGAAGCCGCACAGGCAAGTGACCCCATTGCGATCTCCGTCCTTAAGGAAGCGGGGGAGTGGCTCGGCATTGCGATCGCGTCCCTGTCGAATACATTTTTTCCCGATCACATCGCGATCGCCGGCGGGCTCTCCGCGGCGGGCGATCTGATTCTAAAACCTGCCGAAGAGACGTTCCGGCATTCGGCGGGCGTGTTCGCCAGGACAGATGTTACGTTGGCGCGAGCGACGCTGGGTTCGTCGGCAACCTTGATTGGAGCGGCGTGGCCATTCTGGAGCGCATAAACTGCAAAGAAGAACATGAATGTACTCAATCGCCGTGAATTCGTGGGTGCCGCTTTAGCTGGAGCCGCCGTCGCTTACGCGAAAACGGCCGAGCCGCGCGACAAATTTCCAACACAAGCTCGCGAGCGGCTCGCGGTATCCACCTATCCATTCCGCTCACTGATCGCGGCCCCTCACCGGCACAGCGGCGAACAACCGCGACCGGGCATGAGCCTGCCCGAGTTCGCGCACACCATCCCAGGCAGACTGAATGTTCACGGTATTGAGCCCTGGAGCCCCCATTTTCAGTCGATCGAGGCTGGTTATGTCGGCACCCTTCACGAATCGTTTCAGAGTGCCGGTCTTCGTGTTGTGAACATCCCGGTCGACGCCAGAGTGCGCCTTTGCGGTAGCGCGGAAGACCGGCAAGCAGGCGTGGCGCTCTATCGCAAATGGGTGGATGCGGCTATCATTCTACGTTCGCCCAGTATTCGGATTCACCTGCCGCACGCTTCAACGGGCCAAGAGGTTGAATGTGCGGTCAACGCATTTAAACCTCTGGTAGAGTATGGCGCCTCCAAGAACATCGTGATCAATCTGGAGAACGACGTGCCCGAAACCGAACAGCCCGAACGGATTGTTCAGGTAATCCACCAGTTGAACAGCTCATTTCTGCATTCGCTGCCAGATTTCTGCAACTCCATGGCGATTCACGACAACCAGGATTACAACGATCAGGCGATGAAGATGCTCTTTCCTCTGGCATTTAATATCAGTCATGTCAAGGATGAAGAGGGCGGAGATGGCAAGACGCTTCATGTCGACGTCGATCGCATTTTCAGGATTGCGAAAGATGCCGATTATCGAGGCTTCTTCTCGATTGAATGGGAGGGCATCGGCGATCCATACGATGGGACGCGAGCGCTGATCGAGGCAAGCCTGCGTAACCTGGGATAGTCCGCTGTTCGTGCGCCCATGCGGTTTGTTCTGTATCTATTTTGTTTCGGTATCGCATCGGGTCAGGCAGTCTCCAGCGATCCGGCAGCCACTTTCGCGAAGGGACAAGCAGCGCTCACGCGAGGCGACCTGTCGGAGGCGGAGGCGGATTTTCAAAGCGTTCTTTCGATCGAACCTACTTCATTGCCCGCTCGCGCGAATCTCGGCGTCGTCTATATGCGGCGGGCTGATTGGGCTCACGCGCTTAAAGAGTTTCGCGCGGCCGAACGATTGGCGCCCGGGAACCCCGGCATCGAATTGAATATCGGGCTCACGTATTTCCGGGAAAGCGATTTTGCGGATGCCATTAGGCCGCTAGAGTCCGTTTTATCCGCGCAGCCGGAATCGGCACAGGCGCGCTATTTGCTGGGGCTGAGTCAATTGGCCACGGAACATTATGCGAATGCAACTGGAACGCTGGAACCCCTTTGGCCATCGCAGGACAATAATATGGCTTACCTGTACGTTCTGGCGCTCTCTGCGGACAAAGGCGGGCGACCCGATTTAGAGAAAACAGCGCTGAGCCGCATCTTTGAGATCGGCCGAAATTCGGCGGAATGCCATCTTTTTCTAGGGCGCGCCTGGCTCGCGCGTCAACGCAATGAGGAGGCGATTCAGGAATTGCAGAAAGCCGCGCAGATCAACCCCAAGCTGCCCTTCGTCCACTACAGTCTGGCAACGGCCTACGCCGCGAAAGGCGATTACGCTACCGCAAAAGCCGAGTTTCTGAAGGACATTCAGATCGACCCGGATTTCGCCTCCGATTACGATCAGCTCGGCGATGTGTGCCTGAAACTCGACTCGCCCGCGGAAGCGGAACGGAATTTCACAAAGGCGATTCAGCTCGACCCGAAGCTGGCCAGTTCCTATTTCGCCCTGGCAAAGATTTACCGTTCCAGGCATCTGTATCCGGAAGCTCTTCGGATCGTCGAGACCGTCAACAGGCTGGACCCCAACAGCGCGAGCGCGCATTATCTGAAAGGCTGAAATTCTGGCGCAAATGGACCGGCGGCCCGAGGCGAAGACTGAGTTCGACCTCTCATCGCGGCTCCGGAAATCGGCGCGTGACCGCCTGGAACGGCAAATCAGCGGAACGGCGGCGCTCGACGCTCAGATCGGATTGGGAGAGGCGCATTGAGCCTTTCTCATAACTTCTTTGTTGATTAAATTTTCACTTTGCAGGGCTATACTCGGTATGTTCGCGTTGAAACTCACGAACACGGTTGCTGGGCGCGCAAATAGAACTTAATCCCACATGTCCCAATACGATTTGGTCGTGATCGGTTCTGGTCCCGCCGGCCAACGCGCGGCGATCCAGGGCGCGAAAACCGGCAAACGCGTGGCGCTGATTGAAAAGCGCGAAGTCATCGGCGGCGTCTGCATCAACACCGGAACCATCCCCAGTAAGACGATGCGCGAAGCCGTCTTGCATCTCTCCGGTTACAACTATCAAAACATCTACGGGGTCAGCTATCGAGTTAAGGAAAAGATCACGATGGCGGATCTGGCGTTCCGGGTTCAGCACGTCATCAAAACTGAAATCGATGTGACCCAGGCCCAGTTGTCGCGTAATGGAATCGAAGTCCTGACCGGGCTGGCCACGTTTAAGAGCCCGACGTCGGTCCTGGTCACGAGCGCTCGCGGCTCTAACGAGGTTAATGGGGAAAAGATCGTGATCGCGACGGGTACTAAGCCGGCTTCAACGCCGAAGGTGCCGATCAATGCGCGCACGATCATCAATAGCGATCAGATCCTCGAGATGCCGTCCATTCCACGTACGCTGCTGGTTGTGGGCGGGGGAGTCATCGGCGTCGAATACACTTGCATGTTCGCGACGCTGGGCGTGCGCGTCACGCTGATCGAAAAACGGCCACGCCTTTTGGAATTCGCCGATTCCGAAATCGTAGAAGCGCTTTCGTATCATTTGCGCGACCACCGCGTCACTATGCGGCTGAATGAGGAAGTTCAAAGCGTGGAAGAAACGGCGGGAACCGGGGGCGTTGTCGCGTATCTGGAGAGTAACAAAAAGGTTCCTGGCGATTCTTTGTTGTATGCGGTGGGACGACAGGGAAACGTGGATGAGCTGAATCTGGAAGCTGCTGGCATCCAAGCGGACAACCGCGGCCGAATTCCGGTCAACGAGAACTACCAGACTTCGCAGCCGAGCATCTATGCAGTCGGAGATGTGATCGGATTCCCGAGCCTCGCTTCCGTCTCAATGGAGCAGGGCCGGATTGCGGCCTCGCACGCGTTTGGAAAGCCTCTTTTTTCGAATCCAAGTTATTTTCCTTTCGGCATCTACACTATCCCAGAGATTTCGTTTATCGGAAAAACCGAGGAACAGCTCACGGATGAAGATGTCCCTTACGAGGTGGGCGTGGCGTATTATCGTGAGATCGCGCGCGGGCAGATCCGCGGCGACACGACCGGGCGTCTGAAGCTTATCTTTCATCGTGACACTCTGGAGCTGTTAGGTGTCCACATTATTGGCGAAGGTGCGTCTGAGTTGCTGCACATCGGTCAGGCGGTTTTGATTTTAAAGGGCACGATGAAGTATTTCGTCGATACCGTATTCAATTACCCGACACTCGCCGAATGCTATAAGGCGGCCGCTTTTAACGGACTAAACAAGTTAGCGCACTCTTGAACCAGGATTGACATGGCACACGACGTCGGAATTGTCATCACGGACAGAATTACAGTGGCCGCTGTTTCGGGAAGCGCTGTTGTGGGATCGTTGCGCGTGTACCCGGAGGATGCCTCCATTTCAGACTCCCTCTACGGCGTTCCCGCCGAACGCCTGGTTCAACGCATAGTGGAACTCGTTCAGCAACTCGGATTGAGCGAGCCTCCGCCTTGCATTGGATTGGGGATGCCCGGCATCGTGCGAAACGGAATTATCGAAGATTCTCCGAATTTAATTCAGTTCAAGGGCATGCATATGCGGGCTCTTGTGAGTGACGCATTTGGGCCGATCTTTGGGAACGTCGCGGTCTCGATTTTCAATGATGGGGACGTGATGGCTGCGGGAATTGCCGCTGTACGGGGCCATCTCGACCGCCTAATCCGGGTCTGGACCTTGGGAACAGGTATCGGCTTTGGCCTTTATCCGTTTCGCGATGGCGTCTGGGAGGCTGGCCATTCCGTAGTAACACTCGATCCAAAAGAACACTTCTGCGGCTGTGGTGGGAAAGGGCATCTCGAGGGAATCATGGGTCATCGAGCGATGCGTCTCCGCTTCATGGATCTTGAACCCGACGAAGTCTTCGCCGAAGCGCGAGCCGGAGAAGTGCGCTGTGTCGAATTCGTAAAGCTTTGGCATCGCGCGCTGGCCGCAGCCACCGCCACCAGTATTCATCTTGACGGGCCGGGGAAGTTTTTCATTACCGGGCCCAACGCTCGCTTCCTGAACGTGAGCCTTGTGAACGAATATCTTCACGAGATGGTCAAGCTGAGTCCGCTGCAAGGCTACTCGGTCGAAATCGTTCCAGGCGGAGAAACCGTCGCCACCATCGGAGCGGCAGTCAACGCCTCTCAAGCGGCAGGATCAGCCCGCGATTCCCAGCGCGGTGAAGATTGAGAGGATGACCCGGCCATGGCGGGTCGCGGCGCACTAAAGATTTATCTCGGCTACGCCGCAGGGGTGGGCAAGACCTACCAGATGCTCGATGAGGCGCAGACTTTAAAAGCTCAAGGCGACGATGTAATCATTGGCTATTTCGAGCCGCACGGGCGTAAAGACACCATAGCGAAGACCGAGGGGCTGGAGATAATTCCGCGGAAAAAAGTCCGGTACCGCGAGGCCTTCTTCGAAGAGATGGACACCGATGCGATCATCGCCCGGCACCCGAAAGTTGCCGTCGTCGACGAATTTCCGCACAGCAACGTGCCTGGATCCCCGCGCGAAAAAAGATGGGAAGATGTTCAGGCCATCCTCGAAACGGGGATCGATGTACTGACCACAATGAATGTTCAGCACCTAGAGAGCCTAAACGACCAAATGGCCCAGATCGCCGGAGTGAAGGTGCACGAGACCATTCCCGATTGGGTGGTAAAGCAGGCCAATGATGTAGTGATGGTGGATCTGACTCCTCGAGCGCTGCTGAACCGCCTGGAGCGGGGCGTGGTCTATGGGCCCGAAAAGGCGCAACGAGCGCTCGAAAATTTCTTTAAAGAATCCACACTGGTCGTGCTGCGGGAAATGGCGCTGCGCCAGACAGCTCACGAGGTAGAGGAACGTATCGAGCAGGAGGAGGCGGATTCGGGGACACCGCCCAATTCGGAATTGGCTCACCATCCAGAGCCGCGGCCGGATGATGCCGTGGTCATTTATCTCAGCGATGCGCCGTCCACAGCCATGCTGATCCGGCGCGGAAAACGGGTGGCGGATATCACCCACGCCAACTGCTTCGCCGTATTCGTAGACGAGCACGGGGATTTGCGCGGCTTACCGGCGGAAAAACGCGGAGCCGTCGAGCGCCATCTCAGCTTCGCGAGTAAACTGCACATCGAGACTCGTATCCTGACGGGTCCCGATCAGGCCCAAATTCTGGTGGAGTTTGCCCGGTCGCAAAATGCCCGCCAGATCTTTCTTCCGCGGCTGGTCGGCAAGGGTGTCGATCGCCTGCTCGGGAAGAGTTTTGTGCATCGCGTGGTCAGTATGGCCAATGATATGGAGGTGACCATTGTCGCAGAGCGGCGTCAAAGGAAAGCGGCGGCTGGTTAGAACGAACCCTTGCGCTAGACTGAAGACTTCGGGCCGTGGCGCAGCCTGGCTAGCGCGCTTGCTTGGGGTGCAAGAGGTCCCGGGTTCAAATCCCGGCGGCCCGACCAGTTAAGGGCGGCGCAGCATACTGGCTTCTGAATTCTTCTTTCTTCAGGTACGGAGCGGCGTAACTCTATCCTGGCCTGAATTGGGACGTTGAAATTCTCAAGCGCGCCCTTCAGAACGATCTGGACCAGAGAGATGCGCACATCCACGGCCTTGGGGAACTGGGAGCGCCTTTGCGAGCCGGCATCGAACACCTCATCGGTGAAATCGGATCGGACGAAAGGGCGACTTGAGGGGTTGCAGCGCGACCCCGAGGCACTGCGGACACTGCACGCGGCGGGGCTCGGACAAGATTAGATTATAGGATTCATGAGAAGGCCGAAATCGCGAATTTGGAGCAGCGCGTTCGCTTTGACGAAACCCCTCCAAAAATTGATCGTTTGGGTTAACCGGGATTTCCGGCTCCTGAACAAAGTACTATTTCGCGAAGGATTCTATCAGGATGACAACCCAGAGACGATGCGGTCGGGGCTTTTGCCCCTAATTGATTACTTGTTGTTTGGAGCAGCAGAAGGCCGCGATCCTCACCCCCTATTCGATGTGAACTTCTACGTGGAGCACTGTCCTGAGCTCGCGAAGAAGAAAGCAAATCCGCTACTTCATTACCTACACCTTGGAGGAGCCGAAGAACGGGATCCTCACCCGCTATTCAGCACGTCTTACTATCTAGAGCAGCGCCCGGATGTCAGAGAAGCAGGAGTCAACCCGCTCATTCATTATCTCCGCTTTGGCGCGGCCGAAGAACGCGATCCTCACCCGCTATTCAGCACGTCTTACTATCTAGAGCAGCGCCCCGATATCAGAGAAGCAGGAGTCAATCCGCTCATTCATTATCTCCGCTTTGGCGCGACCGAAGGCCAGGATCCTCATCCGCTGTTTAGCAGAATTTACTATCTAAAGAAATATGCCGACGTTCGACAGACCCGAACGAATCCGCTACTTCATTACGTACGTTTTGGCCAGTACGAGCGCCGGCAGCCGCACCCTCTGTTCAACCCCGAGTTCTATTACAGTACGCAAGTAGATACTCTTCGTGCGAGGACTAGCGGCCTTGTTCACTATCTACAGTACGGCTCACTCGAGGGCCGTGCTCCGAGCGCCGAATTCGACCCGGTTTACTATCGCGTCGTTTATTCGGACATCGCGAAAAGCGGCACCGAGCCGCTCACGCATTATGCTCGCTATGGCAGAGCCGAACACAGATCGATCCGCGGACCGCGTTTTGAAAGCGGAAACGCCGACAATTATTTATCAGAGAACGCCGGAAACCGCGAACGGCCGAGCCAAAGAGATAGATGCGTAGACGT
The DNA here is from genome assembly GCA_963762495.1 of uncultured Acidobacteriaceae bacterium. Classification (GTDB taxonomy): domain Bacteria; phylum Acidobacteriota; class Terriglobia; order Bryobacterales; family Bryobacteraceae; genus Bog-105. Next base: position 271,739 of record CAVXKZ010000007.1, on the reverse strand, counting down.
AATCATACCTATTTATCATGGCTTTCAGGAAACAACGGAATGCCTTGAAAGCTTGTTTGCTTCGTGCAATGCCCTGAATTGTAGCTTGGTGGTTGTCAACGACTGCACACCGGAAATCAAGCTTAGGGATTATCTGCGTGACCTTGCGACGGATCGCAAAATCGAACTGATCGAACATTCGGTCAACCGGGGCTTTGTGGCGAGCGTAAATGAAGGGATGTCTTTGCATCCCGAAACGGGATGTAGTACTACTCAACAGCGATACTCAGGTTTTTGCGGACTGGCTCGATCGCCTCGCTAGCCACGCTTACAGTGGCCGGGTCGGGTCTGTGACTCCATTCTCGAACAATGCCACCATCTGCAGCTATCCAAAACCCGGCGAGAACAATTCGATCCCCAACGATACTACCGCGCAGGAACTGGATCAGCTGATGGCGCACGTGAATGCTGGTCGCCACTGTGTGATTCCGACTGCGGTAGGCTTCTGCGTGTACATACGGCGGGATTGCCTCAGCGAAGTCGGGTTATTCGATGAAGCGGCTTTCGGACGCGGTTACGGCGAGGAAAATGACTTCTGCATGAGAGCACTCGAACAGGGATGGGTGCACTTACTTGCCGCGGATGTTTTCGTCTATCATGTGGGGTCTGTCAGCTTTGGTTCTGCTCCCGAGCCTCAGCGCAGCGCCATGGACGCATTGTTGAAGAAACATCCTCGTTATTTGCAGTATGTGGCATGGCACTGCCAAACTGACCCGGCAAACGCGTTCCGGATTGCTGTAACAGCAGAGCGTCTCCGTCACGGCCGTCATCCTGTTTGGATGAGTGTACTTCATAACGTCGGAGGGGGTGTTCTCGAACACGTTCTGCAACTTGAACACCTCACGGAAAGAGATTTGCTCTGGGTCCGGCTCGCTCCAAGCGAAAACTATCATTTGCGCCTATTCTGCGAGCGACCCGGATTTGAGTTCTCAGTTATGCTCCACGTGCAATGTGAATATGAGCTCCTCGTGCACTTACTCCGTCATATCGGAGTGCAGAGAATTCACGTGCACCATGTGTTAGGCATCCCAATCGCTCTGAATGCTCTCGCTGCCACGCTGAATATCCCATACGACATAACTCTCCACGACTATTATTTCGTTTGTCAAAAGATCAATTTTGTTGACGACCACGGCAGATATTGCAGCGAGCCTGACAACGGCGAATGCGAGAGCTGTATCGCGGCTGCCGCCCGAGATGGGCTGAACTTAGATCTCTTATCCTGGAGAGTCAAGCATGGAGCGCTGCTTTCAGGGGCGGCTCGCATTATTGCGCCTTCTGAAGATACCGCCAAGCGCTTTCAACGTTACTTTCCTGGGTTGAGTATCACCCCTGCATGGCACGAGACTGTTTCCACTCCAGTGGCTGCTATAAAATTAGGCGCCAATGAACTGCTCCGGATCGCTGTGCTTGGCACAATGTCCTTTCATAAAGGATATATCAATCTTCAAGCGTGTTCGAACCTTGCGCAAAAAGCGAGTGCGCCGGTGGAATTTCTTCACATCGGGGTGCTGGAGGAGCAATTTGAAACCCAGCAGCATAGTTTCAGGAGTACGGGTCGTTACCGGCCGGAGAATCTCAAGTCCTTAATTGGTCAATACCGTCCCCACATCGTGTGGTTTCCTGGCCAGGTGCCTGAAACTTTCAGCTACACGCTCACCGCCTGCCTCTCCTTGGGGCTTCCAGTAGCTGTTCCGAATCTGGGAGCTTTAGCCGAGAGAGTAGCCGGACGGGAATGGAGTTGGGTGCTGCCTTGGGATACAACGCCGGACGAGTGGCTGGAATTTTTCGTGCGCATAAGAGAACATCACTTCCGCAAGGAGCTATCTCCGCCTGTTTCGGTCGCTACTCCCGTTGCGCTAAGTAATTATTATCCAGACCTCTTTCTCAAGCCAGAAAAGAATTCAGTAACTTTGCCCTCTCTCAGAAACACGAGAAAGCGCGTTCTGGCTATAACGTCTTCTTTTGCGAATGGCCAGATCCAGGCTTGCGGATACATACGCATCGTTCAGCCGCTCACGCATCCTTTGATCGGCTCCCAAATAGCGCTTCAGGTTGTCGACTACGACAGTGCTCTGCGTATTCCTGCCGATGTACTGATTGTGCAACGGGTCGCAGTGAAGGGAGAGGATCGAGCGGAACAACTCATTGACCATTGTAAGAGGCGCAATATCCGCCTTATATATGAGATTGATGACGATCTTTTGGGATTGCCTTCCGAACATCCTGAATCCGCTTCGTATGCGTTCACTACGAAGGCCATGAAACTGATTGCGCGCACTGCGGACGCCATCACTGTTTCCACTGAGCCACTTCGTCACATCATGCGTCGGTACCACGACCGCGTCTTTGTCACCGCAAATTGGATAGATGAGCGGACCTGGACACCACGAACAGCCGTTCGTCACATTGGGAGTTGCCCAGGAATTCGCGCGCTCTACATGGGAACTATAAGCCACCAGGCTGATCTTAAATTGCTGGAAGCGCCAGTTCGCCTACTGAGAGAGGAGTTCGATTTCGAACTGGATGTAATTGGAGTTGCCACTGAAGCAGGCCGGTCGCCTTGGTTCCGGCATCTCCCCGTGCCGAATGGTGTGGCGTCTTCATATCCACATTTCTGTGCTTGGCTTCTGGGCGCTGGAGTGTGGAATTTCGGTGTAGCACCATTGATCGAGTCTCCTTTCAACGTTTGCAAGAGCCCGATCAAAGTTTACGAATATGCTTTTATGGGCCTTCCCACTGTTGCTAGCAACGTCCCGGCATACAGCGGCGTGATACGTGACGGTGAGACCGGTTTGCTCTCTCGAAATACGGAAGAAGACTGGTACGACCTCTTGAAGTCACTATGTGAATCAGCTGTCTTAAGGAAACGCCTCCGGACTGGCGCCCTAAAAGCTCGAACACAGTGGACGCTCAGCGCGAATTCCCGGCAGATGCAGCGGGCATGGGAGGCAGCCCTATGTGATACCGCAGTAGTCAAACAAGGTTCTCAGGTGATGTAAGGCAGTTTATCCCTGCTGATCCAGTCTCACACTGCAGATGCACGTTTACCGCTCACGGCGAAAACTGGCCTCTGTACGTGAGTCCCGCTCGGCCGCCGCTTCATCACGTGCGCTCTAAGATCAAGATTGCCTCATTTTCGGAACAGGCCAACGAAGCGAGGCGAAATGGAAGGCGGTAATCAGATCTGGCGTTCATGAGAAACTGGACCAACTCGTCAACGCTCCAGACGTTATAGTGAATGCTGTATTCCTGAGCCATCAGTTCCGCCGCTCCTACGCTTACTTCGGAACCAGTTTTACCTTGGACATACGTCACCCATTCGCGAAACAGATATTCCCGATCGGGTCTATTGCCAGTCTCATACGTCTGCTTCAAGATGCTGTAATCAGTCATCGGGCGATCGAAATCAAACGTGTATCGCTTGTCCGGTACCGCCATAAACAAGACACCTTCCGGTCTGATCACTCGAAGGAGATTTGACAACGTCTGGATCGGGTTTTCGCAGTGCTCGAAAAAATGATTGGCAACTACAAAATCCTGTGATCCGTCCGCTATCCTCGAAAGCTTTTCACCGTCATCAATGAGATCGGGGGGCTGAAGGGGAAGACCCTTGAGTTCAGGGTAGTGGTGAAGCAATCCCTTAAGATCCATGCGATCTACGTACCGCACTCGGCAGTTTTTAGGCAATTTTAACGCGCGCTGCAACGCACCAATTTCAATGCCAGATCCGTGGAGAAACTTCCGTGCAAAGCCCTCTCGTGCAGTTTTTTCATATTCCTGCTGTTCGCTCTCTAGGACCAGGTCAACGTCGGCTTCATAATAGTTTTCGGCATCAGCCTGAAGGACGCGAAGAACGAGGGACCCCGGTCTTCGCCTAACTGAGGGAATCAGAACGCGGAAGCCGCTCATCAGGAGATTCCGCTGCTGAAAATGAGCGCTGACGTCTGGCCGCCGACAGCGATATGCCTGAACGTATTCCGTGGACCCAGTTCGCTGATCGTGCATTTCAATGTAGACCAGCGGAGGAGGAACGGAAGTGAGATCTGCGAATGCCCAACCGCAAACCATAAAATCGTTATGACCGATTGCGCCCCCAGTGCCGGCGTCGCCCGGCACTACATCAAACATCGCCCGTCCCGTTCGTCGGCCCGGTAGTTTAGGAATTCGAACGTTGTTATTGGAAGAAGATCGGCGTACTTCCTCCACGAATGAACTCCAGATCGAATATTGGCCTGCGAGACCCGAATATCTATAGCCATAACCGGAGATCAGATCGTATTTCATATTGTGACGCTCGACAATGGCTTGATCATCGCGCGTAACTATAAGGCGGGGACGAAAGCGAACTGGATCCAAACCCTTCAAGGTTTCAAGCGCAGAGCTGGAACTGTTCAGGACGAGGATGCCGAAATCTGTTGGCATCTGCAGCTCGGTAAGAAGTGCTGTGAGACTGCGGTAGCGAACATTGGCGCTTCCATCGTTTCCTCCATCAAGGCTGGAACAGCGCACGTTCAGACATTGGACCTGGGGAAAACCTTCACAATTTTGTTCGAGTACGTGAAAATCGCTGGTATTCGCTTCGAGGAGCACAGCGCTCCAGCCGTCGGCCACGAATTTCCGTGACAGCGAACAAATCACGCCAACCCCAGCCTCTACATCCACAACGATTCGCGGTATGGAGTTAGGCAGATATTGCTCCAGAACGAGCGCCTCACCGACTTCGGAATAGTCAATCAGCGGATCCATCGAATCGGATCGAAGACGTGTGGAAGCAGATTGCGCTTTTTCATTCATTAATAACAGTTTTGCAACGTAGCCTGCCTAACGGGAAAGGAGAGCGCCTCTTCCCATTAGCACAGTGTACAAAGCCAAGGTATTGTGAGCCGACCGTATTGGTCGCCCGAGCGCGGCAAGTTCGTGCAGATTTGCAGCTCTCAACTTGGCCTTCGGTCAGCCAGAAAGCTATTTTCGCAAGGATCGACATCTGCACGGGAGCAGTTCTGGCCTGCCCGGCGTAGTGCCAAGGTTCTCCACTTGCGCAGAACAAGATCACGCAAGCTGAAATCCCGCGGCTTGAGCCAGACGGGTAGCATTATAAGATTTGCTAGGAGCAGCGGATAGCTCGGCATCACGACGCGGTCCTCTGACATCAGAAGCATCGCGTGCAGCACGATAAATCCGAGAGGTACCGCCGTAAACGCTAGCACGGCGGCGTCCATTCGCCAGACCGCAACTACAAACGCGATCACAGTTGTTACGAAACCGAAAAGGATCAACCAATCGTAAAACGGACTAGCAATCCGAAGCGCGTGCGAAATCAAAGAGGCAGCGCTAATTCGTCTGAATTCATCACCAAGTGGCGGAAACCACGAAGGTCCTTTGTCGATTTCACTGTTGGGGGAAAGAGCGGCTTCCCTGAGGTGCGCACTGTCATTTGCAAAGCCGCCGAACTCCGAGAACAGCAAGAGGTTCCTAACAACCCCCTTGAAATACCGCCATGGATGCGTCCATATTACACGAATGAAAATAGATTTAGCTGAGGATCCGTAAGGATAGATCGGACCTATAACTGAATACTCAGATCCGTTCTGCAATCCACTATCGGGAATTCTCCCGTCAGGTGCGGATTCTTCCAGTGCTCGACGGTAGATCGGTGCGGCGCTTCCCAGAATAGGATCATCGGGCGGAAGGACGGAACTCTTGACAAGTCCATAGAGTAGAACGGACTGACCGATCCTGACAGATACCGCGGGATTGCGCTGCCACGGATAAGCGAGCAGAAATGGACCTGCGGCAACAATTATGAAGCCCCCGATAGCTGTCTGCAGATGCCGACGCCGGACGGCACCCCCTGATTCTCGCGATCTTTCGCCGAGACTCGGTAAGGCGTAAATAGCCGCAAGTAACGGGGCTAGGTACAACAGCGATGATCGGTAATAATATCCAACGGCAATAGCAATTGCCAAACCAGTAGCACGGAGAACTGAGTGCCGATCCCCTCGCCTGAGCAAATAAATAAATAAAGATAAGAAAAAAAAAGTGCCTACTTCCGTAAGCAGCAAATGTTCGTACGCAATCAAAGTGGGGTAGGAACTCAGCAACACTGCAGCGATCGCCCCTTCGATAGGCCGTCCAAGTCTTGCGAGCGCGGCGATGAGAAAATAAATTCCGGCACACGCAAGCCCAGCTTGAAGCCCGATCACAGCCATAGCCTGTCGACCAAGTAACCAGAAAAAGAACTTGAGCAACGCGGGGAACAGGGGAGTCCTTAGGAAATCCCACTCTGCTGAGAATTTGTTAGTTCCGAGAATGTCCGAAAGCCGAACGTACCATTGTCCATCGAAAGTAATCACCAGTGTCAGGCTCAGAACATGGAAAGCGAACACGGCGAAGCACAGACATAGCGAGATTTTTTGGAGCGATCGCACAAGGTGGGTACTGGTAAACGTCGAAGTAGTCTGAGTCAAGTTCATCTGATGGTCAAGCCGCTCCTAGCAAGTACGACATTCGGGCGGATTCCCTGTTGAAGATTAAAGAAGACTTGCAGCGAGAACAGGAACTTCAAGTATTCTATTTTCTTCCGATCACAACAAACTGGCGACCGAAAATGCTCCATATGGGTGGCAGCTTCAGATAAGCGCGCAGCGTCCAAATAGGCGGTCGGAATTTCTGAGACATTGTGTACGGCAGAAATTTTGAAACGGCCCGCTCTATTTTGTATCCCGACATGGTCAGAGCCTCAGCCAACGAGCGTTCCGTCAGGGAAATGTGGTGATCAAAAAAATCCCAGTAGCGCCCACTCAAAAACTTCACATTGGGTCCCATGGCGATCAGGCGTCCGCCCATACGCAAACATCGATGCGCTTCGAGCAGGGTCGTCTGTAACGCTGCCTTTGTCGGAAGGTGTTCAAAAAAGTTGCTCGTGAAGACGACATCCAGTGAGTTCTGCCGTAAAGGCCACGGTTCACTGCAGTCTTGTTCAAAAAGGCGGACTTCCCCAGAAGCCCGGTCCCTGGCTGCTGGATTCAGGTCCATACCGAACTTTTCCCTGACGTTCACATTATTGATGAACTCGCAATAACCGCAGCCGAGATCGAGTACGCTATCATTCGGGTCAATCCACTTCGAAAAAAACGTGTGAACAAGTACTTTCCAAACCTCGTTCCGATACGCTTCGATACCCGAGAAACGAGCCGAATAGATTGTCTGTAGTTCCTTGCGAATCTCCGATTGGGGAAGAGCAGAATTCATGCGATCACAGTCAATCTCAAAAAGTGACATTGCTATTTTAGCGTTTCAACTCACCGTGGCACCAAAGAAGGCTGCTCAGGATAATCGTATTTCGAGTTAATACCTTCGCATCGGCTTAGAGACGTGATGGCGTCCTTGAAGACGCTTTGACGATCCACGTCGGAATTCGCTCCTCGTCTTCTACGCTAAACTCTGCTTTGGATGGTGAAAACTGCGCTTGTAACGGGCTCGTGTGGCCTTATCGGATCTGAGGTTTGCCTTCATCTCGCTCGGGAAGGATACGGCGTCTCCGGAGTCGATAACAATGAAAGAGCCGTTTTCTTTGGTCCGGAGGGTGACACAAGTTGGTCACTCGCGCGCCTTCGTTCCAATATTCCCGATTACCGGCACTTCGCAATCGATATCCGAGATCGCACCGCTGTTCTGGGGCTAGTCGCCGAGACGAAACCGAACGTGATCATCCACACTGCAGCCCAACCTTCGCATGATCGGGCCGCCGCTATTCCATTTGACGATTTCGATACCAATGCTGTCGGCACTCTGAACTTTCTCGAGGCGGCACGGCGAAGTTGCCCCGAGTCTCCCTTCGTCCACATGTCCACCAACAAAGTATATGGCGACCGGCCCAATACAATTCCGCTTCGCGAGCTTGAAATCCGCTGGGATTACTCCGATCCCCAGTTCGCCAACGGCATTCCCGAATCGTTCTCCATCGATCAGTCCAAGCACTCCATCTTTGGCGCTTCTAAAGTAGCCTCGGATGTAATGGTCCAGGAATATGGACGCTACTTCGGAATGCCGACCTGTTGCCTGCGGGGAGGCTGCTTGACGGGACCCAACCATTCCGGCGTGGAGTTGCATGGTTTTCTGAGCTTTCTTGTCCGCTGCAATGTCGAAGGCCGCGAATACAAGGTGTTTGGCTACAAGGGCAAGCAGGTGCGCGACAACATCCACTCAGAAGACGTCGCCAATTTCATAGCAGGCTTTTTGCAACGCGCCCCGCTGCGGAGAGGTTTATAACATTGGCGGCGGCAAAGCGAATTCCTGCTCTATTCTCGAAGCCTTCGCCATGGTTGAGGAGTTCACGGGCCAGCCACAGAAGTACACCTACATCGAGCAGAATCGGATCGGCGATCATATCTGCTATTACAGCGACCTCAGAAAGATGAAGGCCCACTATCCTGGTTGGACTATCACTCGATCCTTGAGTAATGTCATCCAGGAAATCGTGGAATCGTGGCATGTCCGGCTGCTTCAGCGGAGCAAAACCTCGGTCACCACTCACGGATGAAGATCGTCATCACGGGCATCTCCGGATTTGTCGGAAGCCACCTGGCGGCTGCTTTCAAAAAGCGACTTGAGTCTGTTGAGATCGCCGGTATCGATAATCTTCTCCGGCAAGGCTCGGAAACTAACCGGGTAAAACTCGCTCGTATGGGTGTGAAGTTTACGCACGGCGACCTGCGCTGTCGCAGCGACCTAGACTCACTCGAATCCTGTGATTGGATCATCGACGCTGCCGCGAATCCCAGCGTGCTCGCTGGCCTGGATGGCCGCTCTAGTGCGCGACAGCTCGGCGAACATAATCTCTCAGGCACGCTGAACATTCTTGAATACTGCCGTGAACGAAAAGCCGGTCTTATCCTGTTGAGTAGCAGCCGCGTTTATTCCGTTCGCGATCTTGCCGCGCTCCCCGTGCGGCAGGACCGCAACAGATTCGTGCTCGATCCTACGTCGGAGTTGCCCATTGGCGTGTCCGCGGCAGGCATAACGGAAGCATTCCCAGTCCGGCAGCCTGTCTCTCTTTATGGCGCGACTAAGCTCTCATCGGAGATCATGGCCATTGAGTACGGGCTCGCCTTTAACTTTCCCGTCTGGATTAACCGCTGCGGAGTTCTCGCTGGCGCCGGACAGTTCGGGACGGCAGAGCAGGGCATCTTTTCCTACTGGTTGCATGCCTACGCCGCTCGCGCTCCCTTGCGATACGTCGGCTTCGGCGGCTGCGGTCTACAGGTCCGCGACGCCTTTCATCCCGCCGATCTCGCCGATCTGATCCTCAAGCAATTCGAACGGAACGTTCCTCCTGATCCCATATTTAACGTCGGGGGCGGCGCATCTAACGCGATGTCGTTAGCCGAGTTGACCGCTTGGTGCGCTGAGCGGTTTGGTCGGCACGAACCTGTACCCGATAATCGTCCACGCCCCTTCGACATTCCTTGGCTCATTATGGATTTCGCGCGAACGGAAACGGAATTCGGCTGGCGCCCTAACCATTCGCTTGCCTCCATACTGGACGAAATCGAAGCGCACGCTCGCACTCATCCACACTGGCTCAAGGACTGCAGCGCTCTATGAGACTGTGGACCAAACCCGCCGAAGGCAGACCGCCTCTGCAACTGCTGAGCATCGTAATTCCCGCCCGCGACGAGGAAGGCTGCATCGCATCCACAGTCGAGCACCTTTACGTCGAATTGCGGCTCCACTCGGTCCCTCACGAGATCATCGTTGTTGACGACGGCAGTACCGACTCCACCTGGCAGAAACTCCAGCAGATTCGCGAGCGCGTGCCAAATCTTCGTCCACTGCAAAATACCGGTGGCAACGGGTTCGGCAGGGCCATCATCCATGGTCTCGACAACATCCAGGGAGATGCCGCGGTTGTTATGATGGCCGACGAGTCGGATGATTGCCGCGACGTAGTTCGCTATTGGCAGCTGCTGAACGAGGGCTGGGACGCGGTCTTCGGTTCGCGCTTTATTAAAGGCGGCGGCACAATCGACTACCCGGCCATCAAACTGGCCGTGAATCGGATGGCCAATTTGTTCATCCGCTTAATGTTCAACGTACGTCTGAATGACACCACCAATGCCTTTAAGGCCTACCGCCGCTCGGTAATCGACGGCTGCCGCCCTTTGCTTTCGCCCCACTTTAATTTGACCGTTGAACTGCCCCTGAAGACGATTGTTCGCGGTTATACCTGGACCGTCATTCCAATTACCTGGCGCAACCGACGTACCGGAAAACCAAAGCTGAAGATCAAAGAAATGGGCAGCCGGTATCTCTTCATCTGTCTCTACGTTTGGCTCGAAAAGTATTTCAGTCGAGGCGACTACCGGGCTACGCAATAAACGCTCAACGCCCTTGGCCGCTAATCCGTAATTGGGGAAAACTGCGTCGCCATGTCGCCATCGAAACTGACGGTCCCGACGTGGGTCAAGCGGCTTTGCAGGTCCGCCCAGATCTCTCCGCCCATGTCCGTCCACCGGCGGCAGAAGCTGAAATCTTCGCTCAGATAAGTTCCGGTCGCCTCGTCAATCATGCAATTGAAAAGAGCGGAGCGCCATTTACTACCTCTCAACTGATCGTCCGGCTTATGATCGTTGGCGTAACGCAATTCGGGATAATGATCGATCATGGACAACAACGCCTGACGCCGGATCATCAGAAAGCCGGTGCCGGCATAGCTCACTCGCGCGAAGCCATTCCGGACGCTGATCCGCGACCGATCTTCAAATCACCGTCGTATAGGTCAGGACAGCCGATTCTAGCGGTATGCGGTTTGCCTGAGCACACGCAGCAATCTTTCCCCAGTCGAGGCGCTTGATCGGGTAAATAGCGGCCGTCATATCCGCGTCAAAATCCATAAGCCGAAAACCTGCTCGGGTTCGAAGCCCATATCCGCGTCGATAAATATCAAATGCGTCGCCGTATCATTTTCCAAGAAACGCGCCACAATGTTCTGCCGGGCTCGCGTGATGAGCGCGTCACTGCCAAGCATCTGGACCTGAAGCCTCACCTCGCGTCGCTGGCACGCAAGCTGCAGTTTGAGCAGCGAACCCGCGTAGAGATCGGTCACCTGCCTGCCATAACAAGGAGTGCCAACAAGGAGACAAGAATGTGGGGTTGAAGTGCCTATGGGACTTATCATACCTTGATGGCCCAAACGGCCTTCATGGCGAATCCATCTGGTATTAGGTCGTTTGCTGTCGCAACCTGCGCGATCCGGACGATAATCCTCGTATGGCATTTCCTTCATCGGAGGTCAACCGGCTGCTTTTTACCAATCCTGGAAACCTGCCGTTGTTTCGGACCGACCTGCGCTCAAAGGTGGACACCTCCACCATCCGGTCACAGGATGTGGCTATGCTTTTTCCCGGTGCCCGGGATGGCCATGCGGCTTTAGCCGGCCTGCTGCTTCGGGTTGGATGCTGGGCTGAAAGCCACGCTGTCGCCCAGGACATACACTCCGCTGAGGGGAGTTACTGGCATGCCATCGTACACCGAATGGAACCCGATTCCTCCAACGCGGAGTACTGGTTCCGGCGAGTCGGCGAGCACGCGATTTTTCCCGGCCTCTTCCTCCGTGCGGCAGAAATATTGAAGAGCAGCGGCCCGAAGCACTGGCGTCTAAAGACCACCTGGGATCCGTTCCTCTTTATCGGCTGGTGTGAGGAGGCATGTGGAAAGGGCGGTCGGGTGGAAACGGCGGCAATTCAAATCCAAATGGCTGAATGGCGACTGCTTTTCAATTGGTGCGCTTCCATGGATTCTCCGGAGCTTACGTAGCGGCGGCTGAGCACTGTCTGGCAGCGTGCTGTTGGTTGTCGCACCTAGTCTAGACTCCCTTGCTCGATGACCACGTTCTCCCGGACGATGAGCCGATGGGGTGCCATCTCCCGAAGGTGGGGAAGCACTCTCGTAATGTGTTCTTCAAAATCAACGAAAATGATCATCACGGGCAAGTTCCCGCCCGCCTCGACGAGGTTTGAGGTGTGCACGCGGTTACGCCCATTGAAACCAGCCACTGCGTGAAACGCGCCGGCCCCGGCCACATTCTCTTTCCTCAGGAACTGAAGTATCTCCGCATGGAGCGGTTTGTGGTGCCACTGATCCGACTCGTTCAGATACATGGTCACTTGCACTGCGGTATTCATGGTTCAGTTCTACACAACTCGGGCCAACACAGCTCCCAATACTGTACCTACCAAACACAGGATGTTATTCGCAAGAATGTTTAGTGCGCATGTGAGCCATTGCCCGTTTTCAAAGAGCGAGAAGGTCTCGTATGCGTAGCTGGAAAACGTCGTGTAGCCACCGCAGAATCCAACAGCGATAATCAGCCGCCATCGAGGATCGGCAAGGACGCGTTCAGTTGTCCAGACTAGAAACAGCGCGAGGATAAAGCTTCCCGTAGCATTGATGAGCAACGTGCCGTAGGGCAGATTCGACGGGATCAGCTTCGCGACGTATTGTCCAATGAAATACCGGAGATTTGCTCCAACGATCGCGCCTAAGGAAATAAAAAGGATGGTTCGCAATATAGACTCCAGCCGATAAAGTGGTAGGAGTCATCAGCCGTTATCGGCGGTTGTGGCGAACTCCATCGCCTATCAGATACTATCGCAAGCTAGTTGAACTCGATAGCCACGAATTATCTTAGAACCGCCTTGTGGCGAGGTCCGTAACTTCTTCTTGAGTGGTGAGCGCGGAAGGAATCGAACCTTCAACCTAGTGATTAAGAGTCACTTGCTCTGCCAATTGAGCTACGCGCCCATTTGCGGGAAAACAGCCATCGGCGAGTGCCGCCAAGCCAACTATACCATCGCCCTCCCGCCGGATGCCGCCCAAAATCCAGCAACTTTTATTTACCATCTTTGAGAACCCGGGCCCATCATTGCGCTCTTAAATGAGCAGTCTGCTCAGGTAGATCACCGTGGTTCCATCTGAATCGACTAGTGGTAGAGTAGGAGACCAGTTTGGGGGCAGTGCGAAGTGACTCTCATCCGTAAGGGCCTGAAGTCAGCCGATTGGGCTGTTCTTTCGGTCGTTTTTCTTTCCTCTATTCTCTGTGCAAATTTGCGGGCTGCCGATCGCTCAAATCGCGCGCTCGGCGATGAAGTATCTCAACGCGAAGCTGCTGGCGACCTTTCCGGTGCGCGTTCGCTGCTCGAGCAGGAAGCGGGCACGTCCGGTAACACTTCTGCCAGCCGCGAGCTTGCTTTGTTTCTGGAGCGGCACGGCCAAGCGGGATCGCGCGACGCCTACCGAAAGTGGGCCGCGGAAGAGCAGGATTCCGTCGCGCGCAAGCTAGCGCTTCGGGAACTGGTCCTTCTCGACTTCATGGAAGGAAAGAACCCCGACCTGACCGCCGATCTGGCTCGTTACCGCTCCGCCGGTGGCGACGATTTGGCCGCCCCTTCGCGGAACTCGAAACCGCCATATTCCACAGTCATGATTCCCGGACCATTCGGCTCGTTTGCGCGAATGGCCGCGCTATCGCCCGACATGCCCGCCGAGGATTTGCTGCCTGCGCTCGCGCGAAACGTCGTCACCAATGGATATGAGGCGTCCGGCAACGAGCTGCTTCAGCAGACCGAGTATATGCGCTTGCTAATTCGCTACATCGGACAGGCGCGCGAATTACAGGGCATGGCAAATAAAGATCACAAGATAGCCATCGCCACCTGCGACAGCGAAGAGACCGGCAATCTCTTAAAGATTCTTGGCTATCGCATGCGCGGGAGCTGCGGCGGCGATCTCGTCCTGGAAACCGTGAATGCCACCAAGGCATTTCTCACCGTAGATTCCGGATTCCCGCTTTCGGAGCTTGAAGAGGATCTGCGTGCCAATCACCGCTTCGAGCTTCCCTATGCACCCACCGCAGTGCCAGTCTTGTACAACGCCCAGTATTGGATGGCGGCGCTGGGCCGCGCTGGTCAAGGCGATTTTGTAGATGCGTTCCTATCTGACCCGTCGCTGGCGCGCCTATATCTAGGGCTATCGCATCTGGACCGCGCCACCGCCGACGCTTTACGAAGCCAGTCGCCTCCTGCCAAGCTGAAGGTCTACGCCCATGTTCTCGATTTCTTCGGCAACATGTTTCAGGTTGAGAACGGTTCCGCCGTTGTGCCCGGCTCTCCGAGAGTCTGGGCCTCTCTCGTCGGCGCTTCCCCTGCTGATCCGGGAGCTTTCTTCAATAAACTGATCGCCACCGATGACGGCTGGCTGGCAAGCTACTTCGACGCTCTGTCGCGCATTGACGGCCCCACTGCGGCATATCTCACCCAGCCCGAGCGCCTGAAACGTTTCTATGACGCGCTGCGTGGCAAGATTACCAGCCCTGGCCCGGCGCGTCCTGTTTTCCGCTCCAGCACGGAGCTGATGCTCCTCACCACGTCGCTTCGGATCGATCCGAACGGCCAGCCGCACATTCCCGGTAATCTTGAAGTCTGGCGGACTCTGTTCGTCCGGCACCCAAACGGTAAATATGACGGAAGGCTGACTCGCTCGGCAACCACTTGGCGCACCAGCGACGACCTGATCGAAGCATTATTCGCTTTGAGTCGCAAGTCCGTGGAAAATGAACCGCTCAAAATCTTTCTGACCCTCAATGATATCGATCGGCATCGCGCGAAGCCGATTTCTCCGCAACTCGCGGCGGCTCTTGTCGCGGGCTACCGCGCGCACGGCACGCAGTACGTCGTATTTGCCGATGCTCCCAATCTGAGCGAAGCTTCCATTCAGCACTACCTGGATCTCATGTCCGAAACAGGGGGCATACGGGACGTAATGCTTAAAGCCGACACGCTGGGTAGCTTGCAGTCTGTGGTAGAGCTATGGCGGATTCTTTGCCGTCAAGGCTCGATCACGCCCGGCGCCCAGGACAGTTCGTTCGCAAAGATCATAGGCCCGTTTGAGCATGCCAAGGGAGCGGCGGAGCTGTTTGATGCCGATCGTACCGCGGTCGATGCGCTGCTGGTTAGCGCAGGCGGGGAAGCCGGTTCAATCTCCAAACCGTCGCAGCAGGAAGCCCTCACCGAATTGCTTATCGGAAAGATACATGCGTCGCCATCAGCCCCAAACGCGCCGGTGGAGAACTTCTTGCGGATTTTCGATGCGCAGCGGCTGATTTCGATCGATGCCTTGTTTGCGGCGGCGGACCGCTTCGGCAAGGGTCCGCTGGATCCAAAGCTGATGAAGAATTTGACCGAGCAACTATCGCGGCTGGAAGAGGCCGAGACCGTGCGGGGGTCTTTGTCCTCATCGGAAAAAAGCGTCTATGTCCCCGGCTACTGGAGTGAACGGCACATGGCGCAGGAGCGCAAGACGAACTTCGACGGCCTAGCCAAAGGCTCTGAAAGAAAAGATGCCAAAGCTGCCCTGGTCCCCTTCTTGCGCGACTCTCTAGTCGGAATTCTCTACAGTTATTACGCACCGGATGGAGCACAGCTTTTGCTGGCCAATCCGCTCTTCGTTCGCAGCCACGATTTTATCGGGCCGGACGGGTCTCCCGCCGTGTGGCGCGCCACCCAGGTCTCCGGAACGGGATGGCCGGAGAGCGGTGGTGGCCGCCTTACCGGTTCGCTGATTTCACTACCTTATGCGGTAGCGGAAGCGGAACAGAATTTCCTCACTCCCAGGCGTGAGCAAGCCCTCATTTGGGGCGATCTTGTTCCTCAAATGATTGTCGATGTCACCGTCAATCGTTGGCGTGATATATCCCCGCAGCAGATTCGTTGGGTGGGGCTGCACATGCAACGCGGACAAACCCTTCTGGCGGCTGCGGCGCTGAACAGCGCGGTGGAATCAAAAGTCCTGACCGCGCTGCGCCATTATGAGACTCCCGGTTATGTCGAGCGGATCGACGATCATTTACGAGCGGGCGACTTCGCCCACGCTTCGGAGCAAGTACCTCCCGCTATTCTCTACACCCTCGCGGAAGATCCCGCTCTGAGGAATGTCTCACCCGATCTTCCGTCCATGGAAATTGCTCGGATCGCAGCGAAAGATGATCCGGAACTTGCCCCTACCGCAATCGCAAAAGCCTTCGGAACACCCAAGCCGACCCTTACGCATTCCTATCAACCGGGACTGCTGTATTTGCGCACCTTCCCCGCGCTGATGGGTTATTCGAGCCGTATCATGGCGGAAACCTGGGAATCCAACAATCTTTACTATGCCGCCCTCGCCGATCGGGTCGGCATCCCGGTATCGCAGCTCGATATATATGTCCCGGATTGGAATCGCGCGGCGATTGAAAATATATTCGCTACTCATCTGGAAGACTGGCCGGCCATCCTCCGTTCTCTTGAAGCCGTGTCGGCAACCGTCATGCAGACCGGAAATCAGCCGGGTACTGAAGCAAGCAGTTCATTAAATTAGGAAGGGCATTGTGAGGATACCTTTTCGAATCTCTGGCCCCATTGTTATAGCGGGTATCGCCGCCTGCCTTTGGTTGCGTGCCCAGGATCAGAACCCGGATCAGACCACCTTTCATGTCAAGGTCGACATGGTGGTCTTGAGTTTTGACATAACCGACACTCACGGCAAGTACGTCAACGGCATCAAGCCGAGCGACTTCAAAGTTTACGAGGACGATATTCCTCAAAAGGTCGCCACCTTCGCGGAAGGGAACCACGCTCCCGTACAGGTGCTCGCGAACGGGAGCACCCGGGCGCATGCGCTCCGCTACGCCGGATGCTCCCAACGGGGTGCCCCCCACGGCCGGCGTAGTTGACCTGCGCCAGGATTCCACCGGTACAAACGTGTTTGTCCTCTTCGATACCAGCAATTACATGTACCGTGGGTTCGTTTACGCCTCCGATGCCATCGCCGATTTCATCCGCGGCCTGGATCGCGCCGATTCAATCGCGGTGTACACCTATAGCCGCAATCTGAATCGAGCCGTGCCGCTCGCCCGTGACCGCAACCGCGCCATCTCGGGATTGCGCCGCGCTGTCGCCGGAGACGATTCCGCGCTTTACAACTGCCTATTGCTGACGCTGCGCGATGCCGCAAAGGTTCCCGGACGCAAGGTTGTGATCGTGTTTTCAAACGGACCCGATAATGCCAGCATGGTCGCTCCCGACGACGTGCGCGCCGTCGCCGAAGATGAAGGGATTCCCATCTACGTCATCTCCACTAGCGAGGTGAACAATGATCCGATTTCAAGCACCATTTTCCGCCGCATCGCCAATAATACGGGCGGTAAGAGTTACTTCGCCAAGACTTGGCAGAAACAGGTGGAAGCGTTCGAATCCATTCGCGAAGGCCTTGGCAACAGCTATACGGTCACGTATTATCCGCAGCCGAATCCGAATGAGGGTTTCCGTCGAATCCGCATTGAGCTGACGCAAGATGCAATGCGGAAATTCAAAATTCGCGCTCGTCCAGGCTATCGGCCCCAGCGCGGATTCTGACTCTTCAGCTATTTGTTGCGCTTGACCGCGAGCGGCGCGTACGCCTGCGAAACGGGCATGATCTGCATGATGTTTACGTTCACGTGCGCCGGGCGCGTCGCGACCCAATGGACCGCGTCCGCGATGTCGTCGGCCGTGAGAGCCTGTGTCCCTTCATAGACCGCCGCGGCTTTCTTTTTATCGCCTTTGAACCGCACCTCCGAAAACTCGGTACCGCCCGCAAGCCCGGGCTCAACGGTTGTGACACGCACAGCCGTCCCCAGCAGGTCCGCTCTGAGGTTATTGCTGAACTGGTGCGCAAATGCTTTGACTGCGCCGTAAACGTTTCCGCCGGGATACGGCCACTCGCCCGCAGTTGAGCCGATGTTGATTACGTGCCCACAATTGCGTTCCACCATGCCAGGCAAAAGCAGCCGTGTGCAATAAACCAGCCCTCTGACATTACTGTCGATCATGGCATCCCAGTCGTCCAGGTCCGCCGTTTGCGCGGGATCCAGTCCAATTGCGCCTCCAGCGTTGTTCACCAGAATGTCGATCTGAGCGAATTCAGGGGGAAGCTTTTTAACAGCCTGCTCCACCTCGGACCGTTTTCCAACGTCGAAGGTGAGAGGCAGGAAATTATCGCCCAATTCCTTCTGTAGTTTGTTCAGGCGTTCGCCCCGTCGTCCCGTTCCGACAACGCGAGATCCGTCTCTCGTGAATCGCTTTGCGATGGCTTCCCCGAATCCGGACGTAGCGCCAGTAACAAACAAAATCATAGATGTAACGATATTACTAATGCCCACTTTTGCTCAGGACGTTCACTACTCCGTGCGCCGGATTGTCAAATCTCCCGGCTTCGCGATCGCCGCCGTGGCAACGCTCGCTCTCGGCATTGGTGCGAATACGGCGATGTTCACGGTCATCGATAGCGTCCTGATTCGCCCGCTTCCCTATCGCGACGCCAACCGCCTAATCGGCATCGGCGAAGGGTCGAATCCGAAAGAGTTGGCCTCCACCTCGTGGCTCACGTTCCATGATCTCCGCCGGCAATCGAAATCCTTCTCGGATATCGGCGCCTATGTCGAAGATGTCGCGATCGTCCGGGCTCCTGAGGGAGGAAAGACCGTATTCGGCCCGAGGCTATCCTCCAGCGTTCTGCCCCTGCTGGGCGTTCAGCCACTGCACGGCCGCGGCTTCACCGAAGCCGACTGCACGCCGGGTGCACCACCCACGGTGCTCCTCAGTAACACGCTCTGGCGCGAAACCTTCCACGCCGATCCACAAATCATTGGCCGCCAGATTCCCGTCGGCGATGTCCCTCACAACGTCATCGGCATCATGCGGGCGGGTTTCGCCTTCCCCGATCAAGACCGGCCTGATTCTGAAAAAGGCATCCTACTCCCTTGGCAACCCACCGAACAAATGCGCCAGGGACGCGGCTTCACTATTTGCCTGCTGATCGGCAGCTTGGGGCCCGGCGTGACTGCACGGCAAGCGCGAGCGGAACTCGCGACCATCGCCGCAAACATCAAGAGACAGGGCCCCAACGATGCGAGAGATCTACACTTCGCGCTCAGTCCTTACCAGGAGATGGTGGCTGGATCTGTTCGTCCCGTCTTTCTTGCCTTGAGCGCTGCGCTCGGGCTGGTGCTTTTGATCGCCTGCGCAAACGTAGCCAATTTGCAGCTTAGCCGCTGTCTCGCGCGCGATCACGAACTCGCCCTCCGAACCGCGTTAGGGGCTCCCAAGTGGAGATTGCTCCGGGAACTGTTCGCCGAGGGCGCGGTATTGAGCGTTCTCGGCGCTCTCGCCGGGTTCGGCGTCGCATTCGCGATTTTGGAGGGCGTTCACGCCTTGCCCGCAGACATGATTCCTCGATCCGGCGAAATCCACCTGCACCTTTCCATCCTCTTTGCGCTCGCGGGCTTGGCCGCGTTTGTCACTGTTCTTTCGTCCATAACCCCCGCGCTTTTCGCCATCCGCGCCGAACCGCAGTCCGTACTCCGCGGCGCCGGCCGCGGCGTTAGCGCTCGCGCCGCCCGTTCGCGCATGGCTGGGTTCATTGTTATCGGCGAAGTAGCGCTGGCCGCTGTCTTGCTCGTCGCCTGTTCACTCCTCTTTCGAACACTGTACAATCTCGAACACAAATGGCTCGGCTTTTAGGTCGAGAATCTCGTGACCTTCCGCGCCACTCCGTCCAACTCCGCCGGTTACCTGAGCGGAGCCGCGCCCTCCGAGCCGGGCCAGTCATCGATTGCGACGCGCATCTACACACCGATCGTCGATTCCCTTCGCGCATTACCAGGCGTGAAAGCCGCCGCACTCAGCTCCTCCATTCCCTTCGACGGCATCGATATGCACTCAAGTTTTACGCTGAACGGGCACGACAACATGACTCCCGAGGAGAAAGAATCGAATCATACCCTGCTGCGCGCAATGAGCGGAGACTACATGCGAGCGATGGGGACGCCGATGGTCAGAGGCCGCGCGATTTCGAATGACGACACCGAGACTGCGCCGTTTGTAGCTGACGTCAATGAAGCGTTCGCCCGCCGTTTTCTAAAAGGCGATCCGATTGGGCAGCGCCTTGGGCTTGGCGGAAAGGATACCGGAATGGTGCGCCCTTACACAATCATAGGTGTCATCGCCGATGCAACGCAAAAGAACACGGCAGCGCCCGCCGATCCGGAGTTGATGCTTCCCTATCGCCAGATACCACAACAATCACTCTTCTACCCGATACTCGTCTCCTCGGGCGTCGCCTATCTGGTCCGAATGCGCGGCGAGAGCGACATTGCCGGGGCCGTTCACAAGGTTTTCCAGAAAATTGCTCCTGGGTTTGCCATCGACAGTTTCCAAACTATGCAGAAAACGGTGGCTCGCGCGAATTTTAATCATCGCTTGGGCTTCTATCTCATTGGCTCTTTCGCCGGAGTCGCGATTCTGATGGTAATCCTCGGGCTGTACGGCATCCTGGCGCAGTTTGTGAATCAGCGAAAGCAGGAGATCGGTGTCCGCCTAGCGCTCGGAGCGAGCGGCGAATCGATTATGGCAATGATTCTGCGGCAAGGATCTGTATTGATCGTGATCGGACTGATCATCGGGCTGGGTGCTTCGCTAGGAGCAAGTAGATTGATTGCGAGTTTTTTGTACGAGGTCCATCCAATGGACATTGAATCGTATGCCGGGGCCGCCGTGGCGCTGCTCGCAGTTGGCCTTCTCGCTGCGCTCGTGCCCGCGAGAAGAGCAAGCGTAATCGAGCCGATGGAAGCGTTGAGAGCAGAATGAATGTCCGCTGAGTTGGCTCGGATCGCTGTGTTAGCCTGAGGGGGTTCTCGGCGAACACGCTCCGCCCGCCCGTTTTCGCGGGTCGCTTTGACCTTTGTCATGTCGTTGCAAGTCTTTTTGCAAGCCCAACTGCTCGGTACCGAAGAGTTCCTGGCTGACAGCCGTTCCGGCCACTCTCCTGAGGACGTATCTGAGCTATTTGGTCGTTGCGCTTGGCTGACATTATTTTGCGAAGTCTTGCCGAGAGCGCTTTTGGCTGAGCTGAAGCTGTCGCGTATGCTTCTTGGCTCGAGCGGCGCGGAGCAGTTCCTTCTCGTTCTCGCCGAAGATGACCTGACCCGCACGAATGCTTTCCTGACACGCGCCGCCGACGCGGTCCTTGAACTTTCCGGCAATACGCTCCATCTGGTCTGGGCGGCCACGGAGAATCTCGGCGCTTGGCCGATTGTCCGTGAGCGCCTGGATGACGGGCTCGCGGCGAAATTATCCGCCCGGCTCGGTTATGGAACGAATGCCGAGGAGATTTTCTCGCCTTTCGTGCTGGCGTCCGCGCCGGCTTCGGCGGCGTACTTCAGCGACTTCGCTCTGCAACTATCGTCCGCCAGTTCCGTCGGCTGGTCGGCCGATTCGCCTGCGCGATTGAGTTGGGATCAGGGGCAGTTTACCTGGCTACTTAGAGAGGAACCCCGCTCCGAAGAAGATGGCATCCTGTTTCCCCGTAGATTCGCCATGAGTGAGAGCGGGGTCGGCCTGGCATCCGTGACGGAATTGGCCGAACAGGCTGAGGGCGCTTCAAAATGGGCCATTCTGCGCGGCGATGTCGATCATTTCGACCTGCAGTTACGGCGCGCGACAACCATCGAAGAGCATCTTCATCTTTCGATGGCGTTTAAAGACTTCTTTGCTGGCGAGCTGGCGCTTTCGGTACAAGCCATCCCGGACCTTTCGCGGCGGCTCAGCGTCTTGTATCGCGAGGGTGACGGCTTCGCGGTGCTGGGCGCCTGGGATGCTCTGCTGGTCCTCGCTCGCGAAATGCAGCGGCTGTTCGAAAAGTTCATACAGCACAACTTCGAATCGTTGCCAGGCGTGGAAGCGAAAACCATCAGCATGGGTCTGGCGATTGCTTCGGAGCCGGAAACCGCTCCTTCGGCGCTATTCCGCGAGGCTGGACTCCAACTTGCGGCTGCTAAATCTACCGAGGTTGGTTCGTTCAATCTGTTCGGGCGAACACTTGAGTGGAAGCGGCTTGGGGATGCGGAGGAGGTGAAAACGGGTCTGGTGCGCATGGTTCGAGATTTTGGCTATTCGCCGGATATGATTCGTGACCTCGTCTCTGTCTATCGAGAAGGATTCGCCGTTCAGGCCGGGCGGCGGAACAAGGCCGTTCGGGTAGATAAGCCATGGCGGACCTATATGCGGGTCTCGGGAGTGATCCCGCCAGCGCGCAGTAAAGCGATGAATAATGTCCGCAACGGGGTGATAACGGATTTGGTCGGAAAGCGAACGGCGAGCATGAAGCTACGACCCTCTGCTCGCGTTGGGTTAGAGTGGGCGCGGGTCGCTGCTGGCGAATAATCGTTGCCGTCTGTTTGGCGGAAAGAGGAATTAACGATGGCGGAAGTGGAAGAGAAAAAAGCCGAAGAGCGGCGGCCCGGCGACAATCGCGGACCGCGCGATAACCGTCCCGGCGGACGTCCGAATGATCGGGCTGAAGGCCGCGGGGGCGATCGTGGTGGAGATCGTGGCCGTGATCCGCGCGGCGGTCCCGGCGGCCGCGGGCCCGGCGATCGTCGCATGGAAGGCCCGCCGGAGATCGATATCGACAAGTTGATCGGCGATAGTTTGTATCTCGATAATCAAGCTCACGTGGTTGTAAGCAGGATGCGTGATATGGATTCCGGCACGAAGAGCCAATTGCGAAGACTGTACAATGCGGTCCGACGTGCAACGCGAGCGCCGGAAAGCGAGCGGCAGCACGAATTCGTTATGGTCCGCGCTCGGCTGGCCTATACCATTGCCCGCCACTCGCTACGCAGCTTGGATGCGCTTGAACGGTTGCTGTTGCAAGTCACCCGCAAGAACGACCTCCGCGGTTACGAGCGCTTTCGCGATTTATTTGAAGCCATCATTGCTTACAACGAATAAGCGAATCGGAACAGGACATTACGCATGAGTTCTCATACAGCGGAAACGCAACTCAGCCTGCTTGGCAAATTGGTGCTGGAGGGCGAGATACAGTGCCAGACCGGATTGCACATCGGCGCTGGTAAAGGATCGCTCGAAATTGGCGGCGCGGATAATCCGGTCGTAAAGGACGCGTTCGGAATTCCATACATTCCCGGCAGTTCACTCCGCGGGCGCCTTCGGTCCTTGTTAGAACAGTCACTCGGGCTATTGGTGCCGAATGAATTGGTTTATCTCTCGAAGCGCAAAGGTCAGGAAGTACGCATTCATCAAAGCGAGCGTCCCGACGACGACATCTGCGTCCTGTTCGGCCGCAATCCCGGACGCGTGGAGCGTGTCAGTGGAGAATCGATTGAAGCGGATACAGCTACGCCCGCGCGCCTGACCGTTTACGATGCGCCCTTACTGGTGGACAGCATCACGCAGCAAATGCGCGAGAACTTGGATGACGAGCTGACCGAAGTGAAGAGCGAGAATGCGGTAGACCGCATAACGTCACAGGCAAACCCGCGTACCCTCGAGCGGGTACCGGCCGGCGCGCGATTCCGGTTTCGCATGGTGCTGGATGTCCTCTGCCTGGAAGACCGGCCCTTGCTGGCGCGAGTGGCCGAAGGCCTGCGTCTGCTCGAGGACGACGCTCTCGGCGGCGGCGGCAGCAGAGGAAATGGCCGGGTGACCTTCACCGGGCTGACCCTCACCTGGCGGAGTAGAGATTATTACGCTAAGGGCGCTGAGGAGAACCAGCTCCTCTCATCCGCCGACCTGCGCGCGCTACAGCAGCTTGCCGGTGCCGAGGACTTCGTCGAGAAACTCGCGTAAATGCAGCGCGCGCTTCTTATTCGCCTCCGGCCTTCCGGTCCGTGGCGCTACGGCCCTGGCGAAGGTGGAGTTGATCGCCTCGACGTGCTGTTTCGCAGCGATCGCCTGTATTCAGCCGTGACGCTCGCGATGAGGCATTTGGGCTGGCTGGAGGACTGGCTGGCCGCAACAGCGCAGAACTCGCCGTCTCTGGTTGCGTTCAGTTCGCTCTTTCCGTTCCAAGGCGATTCCTTGTACGCGATTCCGCCGGCAACTCTCTGGCCTCCGCCCGCGGCTCTCGTGACGACGCCGAGTCCAGTGTTTTTGAGTAAGATTCGCTGGAAGACTGCGCGCTTTGTGCCGTTATCCGTCATCGATTCGCTGGCTACCGGTCAGCAAATTCTGGCCGACCAGTGGTTGCCTGACACGGACAGCGCTTGCTTACTGCGGCGAGATCGTCCGAGCACGAGCCCTTTTCGGCCACTAACCAGATCTGTCTCGGCGGTGGATCGCGTATCCCACGCTTCCTTTCACGCCAAAGCAGCGGCTTGCATCCAGTTTGGAGCCGGCGCAGGACTCTGGTCGGTCGCCCGATTCACCGACGATCAAGCCGAGTCAGCCTGGAGTAATCGCATAGAGGCGGCATTTCGGCTTCTGGGCGATACCGGTTTGGGCGGCCGCCGAACTAACGGTTACGGCCATGATGGGAGCGCCCGAATTCCAGCGTGGCGCTTGGCCGGATCTAATCCTGCCGAAACTAGCTCGAGTTTTGCGGCACGGCAATGGGAGTTCGACCCAGAACGGCGGACAACAGTACTGGCTTCTATCCCTCTATTCACCTTCAAGGGATGATCGGGTCGAGTGGAGCGAGGGAGATTATCAGCTCATCATCCGGGGCGGATACGTTGAGAACTCAACCGCCTCACGTGCGCAAAAAAAGGCGGCCCGCCTGATCGCGGAAGGCTCGGTGATTGCGGCTGCTTCCGAGCCGCGCGGAGTGGCCGTCGATGTGGCCCCCGAGGGATTCACGCATGCCGTTTATCGTTCGGGAATCGCCCTCGCTTTGAAACTGCCGATCGGACCGCAAAACGAGCCGTCGATCGTCGAAGACCCGTCGGCAATAGAGGAGATCGAGCCGATTCCGTGTGAGGAACCCGCGCCTGCATTGCCACTGGCGGAGTCCGTCCTGGAGAGCTCTATCCCAGAGGACTCTATCGAAGATCGCGGCGGATCGCAGAGAGAGGAATCGAGCGATGAGATTTGAATTGACCGCTCTCACGCCTCTGCTGGTGGGCGACGGCCGCGAGCTGGCGCCCATCGACTACATGGTCTGGAGAGATCACGTCAACGTTCTCGACCAGCCGCGCATCTTTCGGTTGCTAGCGCGAGGCCCCAGGTTGGAGGGCTATCTGGCGCAGCTGCGGAAGGCGACCAAACTCGATTTTGCTTCGTGGGGCGGCTTCGCTCAGAATTTCTCGGCCCGGCGCATCCCATTTGAGAACCCCGCATCCATCGCGATCTGGAATGCCGCTCAATCCGAATCGCTCTTTATACCGACGTTTGCAGCTAATCTGAACCGGCCCTACCTTCCTGCTTCGGCGGTGAAGGGAGCTCTTCGAACGAGTCTCGTGTTTACGCGCTGGTCCCCGGCCACGATGGACCGCATTGCGGCGTCCCTCGAAGGGGAGCGCTTGTCCAGGCGCGTGGCGGAAGCCGCCGAGTCCAGCGCCGGAGCGTCACAAGCAAAGATCATCGGCATGGCCGATGGCCGACCCGAGGCAAACACAAGTTTCAAGGTGTATCTGACGCGCGTTGCGTCGCTCGATACGCGCCAACCGGGCAAAACCCAGCTTGCCTGGAAGGTGGCGGGCCGCGGCAGTGTACCCGGACAGCGAGTTTCGGAATCGACCCCGCTGTTCGCGGAAATGGCTACCTCGGGATCCACGTTTAGCGGTGATTGGCAGGAGCGAACCTTCCTGAAGAACGAAGATGTGTTTCGGGCATTAGGATGGCGGTCGGCCCCGAACGCGGAACTGATCACCCAGGCGGCGAACCAACACGCGGAGGCGCAGCTTGCCTTGCACGCCCAATTCGCCGAGATGGGCGGGTTGAGTGCCGTGCAGCACACGATCACTCGATTGAGAGAGGAACTGCGAACGGTACGCAGCACGCCGCTAGCGTGCTTGATGTGCTTGGGCTGGGGCGGTGGTTTCGTGTCGAAAGGCGCCTTTCTTGACACGAACCTTGAAAGCTATCGAAAAGTTTTGCGTGCCGTACCGGCTATGGCCCGTGCCATTCGCGACCAAGTGCCGTTCCCAAAAACACGGCGTATAGTCTTCGCCGATGGTCAGCCTGCAACACTCCCTGGCTGGGTCAGTCTGCGACTACAGGGATAAACCGGTACTAAAGCGCACAAGCTGGATCTAGTCTGGCCCCATAATTGCCGATACAATTCAGTAAGATAGGGTAGCGGCGTTGTCGGCGGACGTTCGTGTCCGCAGATCGCCTGTTGTCCTCCCTTTGTCGGAGCAGACCTATGCAGAGCGCGATCTACAACGCTTATTTTGGATTTTCTGAAAACCCGTTCAATATCAGTCCCGACCCGGAATTTCTTTACCGCAGCCCCCAATACGAGGAAGCGCTGGCCAACTTGAGCTACGGTGTTCGTAGCCGCAAAGGTTTTATCGTTCTTACCGGAGAGGTCGGAACTGGTAAAACTACCATGCTCGAATGCTTGCGGGATGTTCTGGATTCGCTGCGCTATGAGTTCGCGTTTATCTTCAATTCCCGGCTGACCCCCGATCAGTTTTTTGAGATGATGGGGCACGATTTCGACCTGCAGTGCGATCACAAATCGAAGACGGACGTGCTGTTCGCGCTGAACACGCTGCTAATCCAACAGGCGGAGCGCGGCCGGACATGCGTCCTGATTGTGGATGAAGCACATAATCTCGAATGGGATGTTCTGGAAGAAATCCGGCTACTCGGAAATCTCGAAAATCGCCAAGGCAAACTGCTGCAGATTGTCCTTTCAGGGCAGCCGGAGCTCGACCACAAATTGGACGCGCCGAATCTTCGGCAATTGAAGCAGCGTATCGTGCTGCGGTGCTCCTTGAATCCGCTCACCCCGGAAGAATGCGCAGCTTACATAGAAAGCCGACTCGCACGGGCTGGAATGCCGAATCAAACTCTGTTCTCTCCGGAACTCCTCGAAGAGATCTATAAACGCGCAAAAGGAATTCCGCGCGTGATCAACCTGATTTGCGACAATTTGCTGGTCACGGCGTTCGCCATGGAGCTAAGAGTCTGCACGATCGACATGCTGGATGAAGTTTGCCAGGACCTCCGTCTGGAGTGGCCGGGATCGCAGCGAACGCGCCGCGGACGCCCGAGATACTCAGATCCGGAGGAACAGTTCCCCCATATTGCCGCGCGCGGGGATTAGACCCTCTCTTAATGAACGGCTTCGAATAAACCGGCCGCTCCTTGGCCGCCGCCGATGCACATCGTGACCACTGCGTACTTTGAATCTGGCCTGCAGGCCATTTCGTTTGCAATGGTTCCGGTCAGCCTCGAGCCGGTAACACCGAACGGGTGCCCGATCGAAATTGAGCCACCGTTGACGTTCAGCCTCTCCATTGGAATCCTCAATCGATCGCGGCAATAGAGGACCTGCACCGCGAACGCTTCATTCAGCTCCCATACATCAATATCGTGAACTTGTAGGTTGTGCCGATTCAGCAATCTCGGCACCGCGAACACAGGACCGATGCCCATCTCATCCGGTTCGCAGCCCGCGACAACGAATCCTCGAAAGATGAGCTTGTACGAAATACCCAGTTGGTCCGCCCGTTCGCGTAGCATCACGAGCGTCGCTGAAGCGCCGTCTGATAATTGAGACGAATTTCCCGCCGTCACGCTGCCTTCTCCGCTGGTCTTGTCGAATACGGGCGGAAGGGCGAGCAAACCTTCGAGCGTGGTATCGGGCCGGTTGCATTCGTCGCGATCGCAGAGAACATCCTTGGTCCCGATCTTTTCACCGGTTTTCTTGTCGAGAAGAGCCATCGTGACTTCCATCGGCGCGATCTCTTCATTGAAGAAACCACTCTGCTGAGCGCTAGCTGTGCGCTGCTGGCTAGCCAAAGAATATTCATCCTGCGCCTGGCGGCTGATTTTGTGGCGCTTCGCCACCACCTCAGCCGTGACTCCCATCTCCATGTAGAGCCCGGGCTTCTGCTGCAGAAGCTTCATGTGAGGGTCCGCGTCGCGTTTTACCAGGCTGATGCTTTCTACGCCTCCGCCGATCGCCGCGTCCGCCCCTTCATGCATGATTTCGTGAGCGGCCATCGCGATTGCCTGCAAACCGGAAGAGCAAAAGCGATTGACTGTAACACCCGCAGTGGAAACGGGTAAGCCCGCCAGAACTGCGCAACGGCGCGCGACGTTCAGTCCCTGCGAGCCGTGCGGCTGCGCGCATCCAAGAATTACGTCCTCTATCAGCCCGGGGTCAAGCTGCGGAGTTTTCTTCAGAACGTCTCGAATACAATGCGCAGCTAGGTCTTCGGGGCGTGTCATGTTGAACGAACCCCGGAATGATTTGGCAAGCCCCGTTCGTGAGCTCGCGGCGATAACGGCCTCTCTCATGTCTACTTCATTGTCCGATGCCAAAAGCGAACGGTATATACCTACAGAGAGGAACTATATGGCCGAACTCGTGAAGCTGAGCCGTGAGCAGGATGTCGCGGTAATTACAATCGATAACCCGCCCGTGAATGCACTCAGTCCGGGCGTTCCGGAAGGAATACAAGCGGCGATCAAGCAGGCGGCTGAAGATCCGGACATTCGGGCAGTAGTGCTGATCGGAGCCGGACAGACATTCATAGCTGGCGCGGACATTAAGGAATTCGGCAAAATTGTTTCCGGAGCTCGACCGCGGCTGAGCCTGTTGCCTTACTTGCAAACCATCGAGGATTCCCCCAAGCCGGTGGTTGCGGCCATTCATGGCCAGGCGTTTGGCGGCGGGCTGGAAACCGCGATGTCGGCCCACTATCGCGTGATCACAGCTGCGGCGCAGGTGGGGCAGCCGGAGGTCAAACTAGGGCTGATCCCCGGAGCTGGTGGAACGCAGCGGCTTCCACGGCTTGCCGGTGTAATCAAGGCTCTGGAAATGTGCGCGGGCGGGGAGCCGGTCAAAGCGCAAGACGCGCTCATGGCGGGCATCGTAGATCGGATTGTCGGGGACAATCTGCTCGAAGAGGCGGTAACGTTTGCGCGCTCGATTGCCGGCGAACTATTTCGAAAAACACGGGAACGGAATGAGAAGCTAGGCGCCGCGAATTCTATGATCTTCGCGATGGCGCGCCAGCAGGCTCAGGTAAAGGGACGCGGCATGACTGCTCCGCTCGCGGCAATCGACGCCGTTGAGGCAGCGA
This sequence comes from uncultured Acidobacteriaceae bacterium, assembly GCA_963762495.1. Lineage (GTDB taxonomy): Bacteria > Acidobacteriota > Terriglobia > Bryobacterales > Bryobacteraceae > Bog-105. The sequence continues at coordinate 242,563 of CAVXKZ010000007.1, read as the reverse complement.
CAAAGTTGCGCTTCGACGAAGGCTGCAAGCGTGAGGCGGAGCTGTTCAATCAGTGTCTGTATGGAACCCAATCGAAGGCGCTTATCCATGTGTTCTTCGGGGAGCGTGCGGTCGCGAAGATTCCGGGCATTGGCAAGGAGACGAAGACATACCCTATTCGACGCGCCGCTGTCGTTGGAGCTGGCACCATGGGCGGGGGTATCACCATGACCTACGCGAACGCGGGCATTCCGGTCATCGTCAAAGAGACCGCACAGGATGCGTTGGATCGCGGCATCGCGAACATTCGCAAAAACTACGCCAACACGGTGGCAAAGGGAAAGCTGTCTCAAACCCTGATGGAGCAGCGTCTAGCGCTCATCACCCCGCAATTGAGCTATGACGGTTTCGATCAGGTGGACATCATTATCGAAGCCGTGTTTGAAAACATGCAAGTGAAGAAGCAGGTCTTCACGGAGATTGACAGGATCGCGAAACCGGATTGCATCCTCGCCTCCAACACCTCGAGCCTGGATGTCGATGAGATCGCGTCCGCAACTGCCCGCCCTGAGATGGTCATAGGAAACCATTTTTTCAGCCCTGCGAACGTAATGAGGTTGCTCGAAATCGTTCGTGGAAAGAACACTAGCAAAGAAGTGATCGCAACTTCCATGGCGCTTGGGAAGAAGCTGGGTAAAGTGGCGGTGCTGGCCGGAAATTGCCACGGATTCATTGGCAATCGGATGGTTGGGCCGTACCTGCGCGAAGCTCAGTTCCTAGTGGAAGAAGGAGCTTCAGTGGAGCAAGTGAATCAAGCTCTTTACGATTTCGGTATGGCAATGGGCCCCCTAGCGATGGACGATCTCGCCGGGCTGGATGTCGGGTGGGCTATTCGCAAGGAGTTTGCGCGATTTGAAAAGCCGGGTGTCCGCAAACCTCTGGTACCCGATCTCCTCTGCGAGACGGGCCGCTTCGGGCAGAAGACCGGACGCGGATGGTCGCAATATGACGAGAAGCGGAAGGCCTCGCCTGATCCCGAAACGGCTGCTCTGATCGAGAAGACCGCGCGCGAAGCGGGTATCGAGCGGCGGCAGATCTCATCAGGGGAAATTGTTGACCGCTGCATTTATGCGCTGGTGAATGAAGGAGCGCGCGTGCTGGAAGAAGGCATCGCGCTGCGAGCCGGTGATATTGATATTACTTATGTTTACGGATATGGATTCCCAGCTTGGCGCGGCGGTCCGATGTTTTACGCCGACACCATTGGGCTCGATAAAGTTCTCGCTCGCATCGAGGAATTCGAACGGCAACACGGAGCCGAGCTTTGGTCACCGGCGCCTCTGCTGAAGAAATTAGCCAGGGAGAAATCGACGTTTTCGAACTTCGATCAGGAGAAAGAAGCGGCCACCGCGGCGGGCAGTTAAATCCCTTGCACGCGGCGCTCTTTGCCGACCCAGAACGGTTCGCGCAACTCTCGCTTTAAAATTTTGCCTGTTCCTGTTTTTGGCAAAGGACCTTCAACAAATTGGAACGATCGCGGCAGCTTGAATTTCGCTAAGCGGGTCGCGAGAAACGCCAGCAGCTCGTCTTCTGTCAGTTGCTGGTTCGGCTTGAGAACGATGATGGCAGCGGGAATCTCACCCCATTTGGGATCGGGCGCGGCAACGACAGCACATTCCAGTACGGCCGGATGAGCGAAGATCGCATTCTCGAGCTCAATGGACGAGATGTTCTCGCCTCCGCTGATAATGATGTCCTTCTTGCGATCCACGATGTGGACGTAGTTCTCTCTGTCCCACACCGCCATGTCACCCGTGTGAAACCAACCATTCGTCATTACCTTCTGAGTAGCTTCGGGTTCCCGGTAATAGCCGTCCATCACGTTGTCGCCTCGGATGACGATTTCGCCGACTGCTTCCATGTCGCGCGGCACGTCCTTCATGTGAGCGTCCACAACACGAATATCATTTCCGAGAATGGGCCAGCCCGCCATAGCCAGGTGATGTAGCCGGTCCTGCTCGTCGGCATAGCGAACTGTCCCTTTAGTGTGCGCCGAGGTCGCCACCGGACTCGTTTCCGTTAAGCCGTAGCCCGCCATCACTGCGCATCGGAAAGCTTTTTCGGTGCGAGCAATCAATTCCGGGGAAGCGGCTGCCCCGCCGATGTGGATCTCCTGCATGCTGGACACGTCAAATTTGCCAAGATCGGCACAGTTCAGAAGGGCATTTGCCATAACAGGAACAACGGACATGCTGGTCGCCTTTTCCTCCTGGATCAAACGCAGCACGCAGGAAGGGTCGAAGCGCCGGACCATGACCTGCTTGATTCCGTTCATCGTCGCGGTTTGAGGACGGCCCCAGCCATTCGCATGAAAGAGGGGAATTGTGTGCAGTTCGACGCACCTGTCGTTTTGAGTGACGCTTCCGGTCACCGCCAGCGCATGCAGATAAACGGTCCGATGGGAAAGCATGACGCCCTTCGGGGTACCGGTGCTGCCGCTGGTGTAAAACAACTCCGCGGTCTCGTTCTCATCGAAGGTGAAAATATCCGGACGATCAAGACGCCCGCGTGAAAGGAGTTCGTCGTATACGATGTCAGCCTGGGGAACGGGAGCGTCAATCGAAACGTAGCGCTTTATGCTGGGGCAAAGTTTGTGGAATGCTGCAACGAGCGGAGCGAAATCGTTCTCAAAGATCAGAATGCGCGGCTCCGCATGATTTAGGATTTCGGTCAGCTCGGGCGGGGTCAAGCGCACATTAAGCGGCATGACCATGGCACGAATGAGCGGAGCGGCGTAGTAGCCTTCCAAAAGTTGATTATTGTTGAAGCTAAGAAATGCAACGCGATCGCCAGGCCGAACGCCCTCCGACTGCAAACCAGCCGCCAACTGCTCGCAGCGCTCGCCAAACTGCGCGTAGCGGTAGCGAGCTTCCCCCGAGATCACGCCTTCTTTGTCGCCGTACAAATCCACTGCCCGATACAAGCAGCGGATGGGAGTGAGAGGGATATTCATTAATTCCGTAGCGCGTCAGAGAGCGTAACGCTCGCGAGACAGGAGCCGCTCCGCAATTTTTCGTCGCAGGGCAACTGAGTTCACGGGATCGTAAACCGCAAGCTTGCGCAAGATAGACATGTTCGTGCGAAGCGTCTGCGAATCGGAACAGCAACCGAGCACATTTCTTGCCGACTGCTCAACCCGGGCCATTGCATCGCGCAAGAAGACGGAGCATATGTCTCCAGCAATAGTGCTCTTTCCGGTGCGCCCAAGTTTGCGCGCGCGCAGGAGGGCCGATTCCATCGCAAATGTTTCCATAACGATATCTGCGATGTTCATGAGGACTTCCTGCTGTTTTTCCATCTCAGCCTGGTACTTTTGGTAAGCCAAACCCATGGTGAGCAGGGTGATGCTCTTGGCGTTGTGTAACAGGCGCATCTCTTCGTCGGTCTCGTCAGTGCCGATATCCCCGCTCTGAATTTTCGCCATAACAGCCATGGCAGCAGTCATCAACCCCAGTTGGCCGCGAGCTGCTCGTTTGAAGAGCATTCCAGGAATCAGCAGCCGGTTGATCTCATTCGTTCCCTCGAAAATACGGTTGATACGCGAATCGCGATACGCCCGCTCGACCGCATAGTCCTGGTGGAAACCGTAGCCGCCGTGGATTTGCACGCCCTCATCTACGATGTAGTCGAGCACCTCTGACCCATAGACCTTGATGATGGAGCACTCGACCGCGTACTCTTCAACTGCTTTGATCATCGTTTGCGAGGCGTCAGGCTGATCCCAGGAGAAGCCCTCCAGTTGGCTTTGGATAAGACCGACCACTCGCCAGGCGATCGACTCAGCCGCGTAGATCCGGATCGCCATTTCTGCCAGTTTGTATTGGATCGCGCCGAATTCTGCAATTGACGATCCGAACGCCTTGCGCTCTTTCGCATATTTCAAAGAGATCGCCAGGACATCTTTCGCGCCGCCGACGGCCAGGGAGCCGAGCTTGAGACGGCCGATGTTCAGGATATTGAACGCGATGATGTGGCCGCGGCCGATCTCGCCCAGAAGATTTTCGACCGGGACGGGAACGTTCTCGAAATAGATCGCGGTAGTCGAGCTGCCTTTGATCCCCATCTTTTTTTCTTCAGCACCGCTGCTGACCCCGGGGAAGCTGCGCTCAACCAGAAATGCCGTAAATTTATCGCCACCGACTTGGGCAAAGACCGTGAACAGATCGGCAGCCCCACCGTTCGTGATCCACATTTTCTGTCCATTCACGATGTAGTGCTTGCGATCAGGGGAAAGGTCGGCGCGGGTACGAGCGGCGAGAGCATCGGAGCCCGCGTGCGGCTCAGTCAGAGCATACGCGGCGATCATTTCGGCAGTCGCCAGCCTGGGCAGGTATTTCGCCTTTTGCTCCGGCGTTCCGAAATAGAGGATTGGCAGCGTGCCGATACCCGTGTGAGCGCCGTGCCAGGCCGCGTACGACCCGTCGCGCCCAAGATGTTCCGCAGCGATCAGAATGGAAGGAAAATCCAGTTCCATGCCGCCGAACTTTTCAGGGATAGCGATCGCGGTCAGTCCAAGTTCGCCTGATTTCTTCAGGACCCGAGCAGCGACTCCGGGCTCCTGATGCCGGATTGCTTCCAGATTCGGTTGTACCTCTTTGGCGTAGAAATCGTCGGCGGTCCGGGCAATGGCAAGGTGTTCCTGAGTGAGGTCCTCAGCCGTAAACATATCGTCCGGCGCGCTGTTCTGGACAAGAAAGGCGCCGCCCTTTGTTTGAGAGCAACTGCTTCGACCGCTTCCATCTGTTTCTCCTATCGCTCGCCTCGGTCGCGAAGCGCCGGTTGCAACCTTGCGCGAAGCTCGTCAGGGATCGGAATCGCGGATTGCGTTTCCTTATCCATACAAACAACCACTATCGCGCCTTTCGCCGCCAGTTCGCCTCGCTTCCTTGCACAAAATTCCAGACGTATGGAAGAGCGGCCAAGCTTCGTCAAGCATACTTCAATCGCGACGAGGTCGTCATAGCCGATGGCCATAAGGAAGTCGCATTCCACGTGTACGCGCGGTAAGCCGAATCCATGCGCACCGTAATTGACTCCCAGGGAGCGCATGAACTCGATTTCCGCCGATTCGAAGTATCGAAACATTGCCGTGTAGTGAATGCGCCCGCTTGTGTCGGTATCGATAAACCGGATACGTACTTCGAAGCGAAAGGGCTCTCCAGCAACCATTTACTCAGGATGCACTAATACAGGGTCGGAAGAGTTTCGAGACTGACCCAGCGATCACCTAAAGCGGGTTTTGAGGGTGATCTGATTCGGCTGGGGAGCGAAAGTGGATGACCATTCGGGCCAGAAGCTTGCGCGGCGCAATCGCCGTTGGACAAAATTCGCCAAAGATAACGGATACAACCTGATCCTCGATTCGGTAATCCGAACACGCCGATTCTGTATGCGTCATCGCCGATGGATGTTACGCAAGAGATCGCCGCACTCGTATGACAAGACCTACGCGAACAACCCCTTTCCGACCTCGACCCCGAATCAGGGAGTTCCGAACAGCGGGCAGGCCGTCCGCCCGATACCCCGGTAATCGTCTCGCCAATCTCCCGCAAACCCGCATCCGGTTAAAAAGCTAAGAAGTACACTCTTGAGTTGAGGCGACTGGTGCAATTTCCATGCCGTCTCTTATATAACTGGAGACAGCCTCATCTAACATATGGCTTCACGCCAAAGCGGCAAGATGGAGAAAACTCAAAAATTGCTCGATTCAGATCTGCAAAGCGTCGACCGGGCTGAGGAGTTGGTGTTGGGTGAAGCTCTGAAGCTCGGCTTCGATGAAGATGAAGCTGGCCAGATTGGCATGGCGGTGCGGGAGTGTACGGTAAATGCCGTAGTTCACGGGAACCGATACAACAAGAACAAGAAGGTTCATCTAGATGTAGAGAGATCGCCTACCAGCCTGACGGTGGTGATCGGCGATGAGGGCGAGGGCTTTGACCTCAATTCGGTGCCAGACCCGCTTTCGCCGGAAAACTTATTGCGCCAGTCAGGTAGGGGATTAATGATCGTTCGCGCGTTCATGGACGACTTCGATCTGCACCCCAGGCCGGGGGGCGGGACCGAGGTTCGTTTGGTAAAACACCGGCCACAGCCCTAGAAGGCACGCTTTACATATCTGGACCATCCAAAGGAGGACGAAGTGAGCGTTAAATTGGCATCCCGCCAGGTTGGCGATGTCACAGTAATCGATGCCGCTGGGCGAATTACATTGGGCGAAGGGGCCAGCGCCTTTCGCGATGCGATCCGGGACCTGGCGGCAAAAGGAAACAAGAACGTGTTGCTGAACCTGAGCGAGGTTTCCTACATCGATAGCTCGGGTATCGGCGAAATGGTTTCGGGTTTCACAACGATTACCAACAACGGTGGGCAGCTTAAGCTCGAAGGGCTGTCGAAGCGCGTTAAGGACCTTCTACAAATCACAAAGCTATATACCGTGTTTGAAGTCTTTGACGACGAGGCGGACGCGATTCGCAGCTTTAGATAATTGCGCCGGGGGTGGAGCGGTAAGGGCGTAAAAAGCTGGGTGAGATAAGTGGTTGGCTGACCGTACTCCTTAGTCAGCACAAAGAGTGCCAACACACCCATGCCCGGTTCTGCGTCCCAAACCGTAGCTCTAGCCTTACCTGAGCTCCATCCAACTGAGATCTTGATTGCCGATGAGTTGACCCTCGTCCGAGAGGGCCTTGCGGCGCTGTGTAATTCAATTCACAGGTTCCACGTTGCTGCGCAGGTAGGCACCGCCACGGGAGCCCTTTCCGAAATTCGTCGGCTTCAGCCGGGGATAGCGCTTCTCGATCTGGGGCTCTCGGATCTGGCGGCGACGGAGGTCATCCGACGAGTGCGCGATGAAGGACTCAGAACCAGATGCGCGGTGCTATCGGTGCGCAAAGATCGCAAAACGGTTCTGGAAGTGCTCCGCGCGGGGGCATGCGGTTACCTGCTAAAGAGCTCATCCTCTGATCAGATGGCCGAAGCGCTGAGCCAGTTCACTCAGGGCGGGATCTACGTTTCGCCTCAAATAGAAGTCATGTCTCTGTTCGGCGAAGGGACTGGCCGGAACAATGTCGAGGATCCGATTGAAGCGCTCAGTAGCCGGGAATTTCAGGTATTTTCTCTGCTAGTGGAAGGCATTCGCGCAAAAGAGATCGCGGCCCGGCTTTCCCTCAGTCCCAAGACCGTTGATACCTATCGATCGAGCTTGATGCGAAAGCTGGACATTCACGACGTGGCAGGGTTGGTTAAGTTCGCAATAAGGCGCGACTTAGCAGACGTTCGACAATAGCGGCGCGATCCACTCAAGAACCTAAACTTACCGGTTTGTGCTAATCTACGAGTGCTCACCTAGTTCGAAAGGCAGTAGTTCGTTTTGACCCGTCATGAATTGAAGGAGCAACTGCAGCATGATCAGTTCACTGATGCAGCCTCCAGAACCTTCGAATACATCTCTGAGAATCGTCGGCAGTTCACTCGCTGGCTGATAGTTGCCGGAGTTATTGTGGCGATCATCGGTGGGTCGATCTGGTATGCGTCATACCGGCGAAGCATCAGACAGCAGGATCTACAAGCTACGTTCGATGTGCTCGACGCTCAAGTAGGACCAAGTAATCCGTTCATCAAGACCTTTCCGAGTCAGAACGCTAAAACTCAGGCGTCAATGAAAGTGCTCCGAGACGTAGTCTCTAAAGATAGCGGAAGCAAAGAAGGTTTGATTGCGCAGTATTACCTGGGTACGTTGAAGGCTCAAAACGGCGATACCAAAGGAGCGGAAGCCGACCTGAAGGCGGTAGCGGATTCCGGCAGCAAGGCAGCGTCTTTGGCTAAGATTGCCTTGGCGCAGGTGTACGCCGGGGAAGGCAAGTCTAGTGAAGCACAAGCGCTGCTGAAGTCACTGGTGAACAAGCCGACCGACTTAGTCTCCAAAGGTCAGGCTGAGATCCTGCTAGCACGCCTGGACCAAACCGTCAATCCGCAGCAAGCGAAGAGCATTCTTCAATCGCTGAAGACGCCGAATCAAGATCCGGCCGTGAGCCGCGCAGCCAGCGAACTGGCCGGACAGTCAGCCCAGTAGCGCCTATTCATGCTGGGCCGGTTACGACTTGGTCCCCAGACCGAACGAGGCCGCCGGTTCCCGGAACCCCCTCACCCCTACCGAAGCGATTTCCAGCGGGATCGCGATCGCATCATCCATTCGCGCGCTTTCCGCAGGCTCGAGGGTAAGACGCAAGTTTTCGCGGCTGGCCTCAGCGACCATTTCCGCAACCGGCTGACGCACACGATCGAAGTTTCGCAGGTGGCTCGCACAGCCGCACTGACATTGGGGCTGAACGAGGAGTATACGGAGACACTGGCGCTGGCGCACGATCTGGGCCATCCGCCATTTGGCCATGTTGGTGAGACAGAATTGGATCGCCAGATGCACCGGTTCGGCAGCTCATTCGAACACAACCGTCACGCGCTGCGGATCGTAGACGTTTTGGAAGAACGGTACGCCCGGTTCGACGGCTTGAATCTGTGCTTCGAAGTACGAGAAGGCCTTGTGAAGCATTCCCGCGAGGTAAGCGCGGCGGACGAACCTGAGTTACAGGAATTCCTTCCTGGAGAAAAGCCGCCTTTGGAGGCGCAACTGATCGATCTCGCGGATGAGATTGCGTACAACACAGCGGACCTGGATGACGGGTTTTCCGCAGGCTTGTTATCGCTCGATGAAATTGCGGGGGCGGTGCCTGCCGTGGCGGAGCTGACCGAGCAGGTGGATACCCAATATCCGGGGGCATCCCCACGAGTGCGGTTTTGCGAAGTGCAGAGGGAACTCATCAACATCCTCATTGGCGGCCTGATTGAAGGAACCGTCCAAGCGGCCGAACAGAGCGGAGCGCGAGCATTGGTAGACTTGCGCGCGTTGGATCACCGAATTGCTAGCCTGACGCCTGAGGCGCTAGGGCTCAACAAACAATTGAGGGCGCTCCTGGTCGATCGCGTCTACTCGCATGAACAATTGACTGAGCAGCGCAACAGGGCCGTTAAGGCGATGGGCGAACTGTTTGAATGCCTGCTGCAATTTCCAGATCAAATACCGTTGACCTACCGCGAAAGGCTCACTGCTGCGCCTCGCGAACGAATCGTCTGCGATTACATTGCCGGTATGACGGACGGATTTTTGACACGGCTTCACGCCGAACTGCTCGGAAACCCTATTCGCGGGTAACGCTGCTGGAAAACTCGGCGGACCGGACGACGTAAATCTTCTCAATTTGACGGCAGATCTCGCCGGCGACACGTTCCGGCTTCTCTTCGTCCTCCAGATCCACTGTCACCTTGATGTACAAATCTACTCTCTTCATCTGCTCTGATGGTAGCTGGATGAAGGGTGCTATTCTATGCAAAATCTGCGGCAAGCGGCGGGCCAAGCGAGTGTGTCCGGCGGTTCCCGGTGACATCTGCCAGATTTGCTGCGGCACGGAACGTGAGGTATCGCTTTCTTGTCCGCTGGACTGCGAGTACTTGCGAATAGGACACCGCCACGAGAAACCGGTTCCGATTGCCGAGAACAAGCTTGCCCATCCAGAAATTCAAGTCACGGAAGATCTTATCCGGAATCAGGAAGAGCTGCTGCTGTTCTGCGCGTACTCGCTGATACAGAGCGCGGTTCGCACCAGCGGCGCGGTTGACGCGGACGTGATCGCCGCCCTCGAAGCGCTAATCCAAACACGTCGTACGCTGGATTCCGGCTTAGTTTACGAGACCAGGCCAGAGAACAGTATTGCCGCGGCCGTACAACGTGGTTTTACAGCTTCACTCGAAGACTATGAAACGGCTCGTGTAGAACGCGAGAGCTTGTCTCCCGTTCGGAATTCCGACCTGCTGAAAATTCTGGTCTTTTTGCTGCGAATCGGCCAGCAAAATCAGAATGGCCGGCCGCGAGGCCGAATGTTCCTGGATCTGCTGCAGCAAATGACGCCTGACACCGGCGTCGAGGAGCGGGCGTCCAGCATCATTCTATAGAGAGGACATTTACGCTGAAAGCCAAATTGATGGGCTGGAAAGAGCTCGCACCGGAGGTTCATCACTTCGACTTCGAAGTACCGGGCGTTCAAGAATTCTCGTTTACCCCGGGGCAGTTCATTTCAGTTGTCGAGCCAATCAATGGTAAAGAAATCACGAGAGCCTATTCCATCGCTTCGCCTCGTGGAAGCAACTATTTTTCCCTATGTCTCAACCACGTCCCCGACGGAATTGTTTCGACCTGTCTGTTCGAGATGAAGCCCGGCGACGAGATCGATGTTCACGAGCCGCTCGGGTATTTTACCCTTCGCCATCCAGGCCGGCGGGCGGTTTTTGTCGCCACAGGCACTGGGATCGCGCCCTTTCGCTCCATGTTGCTCGATCACCTTCCGTCGACGCAGCCTCACATCACGTTACTATTTGGAGTCCGCTATGAGCATGGCCTGCTCTATCGCGAGGAGTTTGAGGAACTCGATCGGGAATACCAGAGTTTCCGTTTTATGCCGACGGTGACACGACCTTCCGAATCGTGGACCGGCCTGACGGGGAGAGTGCAGGCGCATTTGGACGAGGCGCTAGCACTGCGGAGCCCGGAGGAGATGGTCAACGTGGACGTTTACATTTGCGGCTTGAAGGAGATGGTCGACAGCGTGCGCAAAGAGCTGAAACAGCGCGGATTCGACCGCAAACAGATCATCTACGAGAAATACGACTAGAGAACAATGCGGGTGGTCTGGACCTGCGAGTAGATTTCTTTCGTCTGCTCAAAGCTTGCTAACGTAATACCCGGCAGCTTCGAGGATGCCGTTCCGGCGGCAACGCCCCAACGCAACGCTTCGCCGAACGCATCTCCCCGGCTGAGCGACCACACGACTGCGGCAGACATAGCGTCGCCGGCTCCGATAGGACAACGTGAATCGATCGGCGGAGGAATCACTTCGAGGATGCCCTCGCTTGAGCTTGCCGCAATGACCCCACGACTGCCTAGCGACAGAACGACCGATTTTGCGCCTAGCGCTCGAATGCGCCGCACGGCATCGATCTGCTGGGACCGGGTGATCAGAGTGGTATTGAGCAGCCGTTCCGCCTCGGATTGATTTGGTTTGACGATGGTCGGCTTCGCCTCCATCCCGTGCAACAGGGCATCGCTGTCCGTATCCAGCAGCGTTTCGACTTTGTGTTTAGTCGCGGCCTTAATTAACTTCGTGTAAAAATGTGGATCCACACCGGGCGGCAAGCTGCCACATAGCATCAACCAGGAAGCTCCGGGCAACAGTTTATCAGTGGTCCGGATCAATCGGGACTGCTCACCCGCTGAGAGAGCCGGACCCACTTCGTTCAGCTTGATCGAGAGGCCTTGGCGGTCGGAGATGGTCAGATTGACGCGGATACTGTTTCGAATGTTCACGATCTCTTTAGCGAAGGTATCGGACTGCAACTGCTCTTCAAATTTGCGCCCGGTCTCCTTTCCGGAAGTGGTGATGGCAATAGCCTGCGCGCCAAAGCTGGTCAGAACGCGGGCGGCGTTGATGCCTCGACCTCCCGCCGCTTCGGTGGTGGATTCGATATAGGCGCGATCCTCGAAGACGAGCCTGTCGACGGAGATGATACGGTCCAAGGCGGGATTAACTGTGAGGGTCAGGATCGGACTGCTCATTCAGGCTTGGACTTTCAGGGTAACAGCCGGGCGGATACCGGCTAGATGAAAAAACGAGGTCTGGCTTGACCTACTGAGGCTGAGAGGGTTGCCGACGCCGCGTCGAGCTACGAGCAGCGAGCATTCCGCCAAACGCAGCGGAGATGGTCGCGATGAAAAAGACTGGAATTAGCCCTTGAATCTCATTCACCACGAATTGGTGCGGGTTGTCCAGCAGTTTGGCCATTTCGGGCATCTTTTGCATAGATGGCGCTTTTAGGATCACGTCGCGCCAGTCCGGTGAAGATACGTACATCGCGAGAACAGCCGCTAAAACTCACCGTCACCAGAAAGAGCCAGAAGCCAGTCATAAGCCCAAGGAAAGCGCCGCCTCCGGTGTTAGAGGAGCGGGATTCCGGCTCTTATAAAACTTCACCGCGGCAAATCCAGCACCACACAGCACGATAGGACCAAGTGGAGGCGCAGAGAGCGGAAGCCAAAAACAGCAGTACGAGCGAGAAGGCCGCAACTGCCATAGTGATCAGAACGGCTTGCAGATTCCCGAACCCTATTCGCGAGGGTGACGGGGGAGCAGGGCCAACAGGCGACTGGACCGGAGCACTTACGGTCTCGTCGGTTAACCGCGCAATATCCTCTTCGTACTGGGGCTTGCCGCATTTGTGACAGAAGCGGGCATCATCCGGAAGGTGAGCGCCGCAGGTACAGCGTGGGGGCACGCTTTCATTTTACGAGGTTTGCAGAGATTGAGCAGCTTTCCCGCCCCATTAAGATAAACAATTGAGCCCTCGATGAGTAAGCCCAACCTGCTGGTGGTCTGCCCCCCCGACCATTACGTTCTGCGCAATTTAACCGCTATTAAGGACACAGCCAACACTTTCATTGGCAACGACACGGAGACGCTGGAGCGGCATGCGCCCGAAGCCGAGGTGATTCTGTACTCGGGACTAACCGGTAGGACAGTTGATTTCCGTGAGATCTGGGGCTATGCGAAGAACGTGAAATGGGTCCATTGCTTATCCGCAGGGGTGGAGAAATTACTATTTCCGGAATTGGTGGTGAGTCCTGTTCCGATTACCAATGCCAAGGGCGTGTTCAAGCGTTCGCTGGCCGAGTTCGCTGTGCTGGGCATCCTTTATTTCTATAAACGGGTTCGGCGCCTTGTAGAAAATCAGAGAGCGCACCGCTGGGATGATTTCAAAGTGGAGTGGCTGTTGGGGAAAGTAATGGGCGTTGTTGGGTACGGAGAAATCGGGCAGGAGTGCGCGCGATTCGCGAAAGCTCTGGGAATGAGGATCTATGCCCTGCGGCGCCAACCGGAATTATCGAAGAGCGATCCTGCTATCGATCGTGTTTTCGGGCCGGACCAGCTTCACGAAATGCTTGGACAAACCGACGTGGTGTTGGCTGCGGCGCCCCTCACGCCCGAAACCAAGCATATGTTGAGCAATGCCGAATTTGAAGCAATGAAGCCCTCCGCTCTGATCATAAATGTCGGGCGTGGACCAGTGATCGACGAATCCGCCTTGATTTCGGCCTTGCAACTGAGGCGCATTGCCGGTGCAGCGCTGGACGTTTTCGAAGAAGAGCCGCTGTCGGCAGCCTCGCCGCTGTGGGATATGGAAAATGTGCTGATCTCGCCGCACTGTACGGATCGGACGGAGAACCCAGACTGGCTCGATCTCACCGCGCAAGTCTTTGTCGAGAACTTCCGAAGATACGTGAATGGCGAGCCGCTGATGAACGTAGTAGATAAGAGAGCCGGTTATTGATGAGCGGGGTTGAACCGATGGATCAGACCGCCGGGCTGGCAGATGTAATTGCCGCGGCGGAGCGGATCAAGCCCCTGGCGCATAAAACGCCGGTTGAGACGTCACGCCTGTTTGATGAAGCCTGCGAGCTGAGAGCGTCCTTCAAGTGTGAGAACTTACAACGTGGCGGCTCGTTCAAAATTCGCGGCGCACTGAACTTTTTGATGTGCCTTACCGAAGAGGAGCGCGACCAGGGCGTAGTCACATTTTCGTCCGGCAATCATGCGCAGGCGGTGGCAATGGCAGCGGCTTACCTGCACATTCCGGCCACGATTGTAATGCCCACTGATGCGCCGAAGGCCAAATTGGAGTCAACAAAAGCGTACGGTCCTGGGATTGTCTTTTACGACCGGCAGCAAGAAAACCGGGAGGAGATCGCGCAACAGATCGCGAGCGAGACTGGCGCCGTCATTCTGCCCTCATACGATCATCCGTGGATTATAGCCGGGCAGGGCACGGCTGCGCTTGAACTTTTGCACGAGCAACCAGATCTGGATGCCATTGTCGTGCCCCTGGGCGGCGGCGGTTTGCTCTCGGGAACGCTTATTGCAGCAAAGGCCTTGCGGCCACAGATTCGGGTCTTCGGCGGAGAACCGGAGCTGGCGAACGATTGGTATCGGTCGTTGCAACGCGGGGAGCGGGTCGAAATAGCGCCGCCAGCCACCATCGCGGATGGGCTACGGACCACTATTCCTGGAGAAGTTACGTTTCCGATCGTACGCTCGATGGCGGAAGGAGTTCTCACTGTTTCCGAGGCGGAGATCAAATCTACAATGCGCTTTTTATTGACGCGGATGAAACTCTTGACTGAGCCGAGCGGGGCGGTGGCGGCTGCCGCCGTGTTCCACGAGAAGCTACCTGGAACGATACATTCGGTGGGAATCATTCTCACGGGAGGAAATGTCGATCTAGACGTTCTCGCGCGCATCTGTGCCGAAGTGTAACGTGGCTCCGCGAAACCCATGGACCACGAAATCGTCTCGCTTGGTTTATGAGAACCCTTGGGTGCGCGTGCGCGAGGATAAAGTTATACGGCCGGATGGCGGACCCGGCATTTACGGTGTTATAGAGATACGGCCGTCCGTCGGAATCGTGGCGGTGAACAAGCGAGATGAAGTGGTGCTGGTGGGGCAATGGCGATATAGCGTGAACCGCTATTCGTGGGAAATTCCGCGAGGCGGATCCCATCCAGGAGAAACGGACATGATGGCCGTTGCCAAACGTGAGTTGGCCGAAGAGGCCGGCGTCTTGGCGCAAACGTGGGAATGCCTGGGGAGGGTAGATAACTGCAATGGCGTCGCAAATGACACGCAAACGCTGTACTTGGCGACGGAGCTTTCGCAGACCGAGATGAGTCTCGATCCCGAAGAGGAGATCGCTCCCGAATGGATGCCGTTCCAAGCGGCCTTCGAAATGGCGATGGACGGGCGAATTACGGAAGTTTGTAGCGTCGCCGCATTGCTCAAGGTAGCGGTGCTGCGAAACGGAAAGAAGTAGATGGACTGGAAGAGCAGTGCTGTACGTACGCGCTTCGCGATATTCGCTTGGACTGTACTGGCGTATAACATCCCGGTGATTCTGTGGGGCGCCTACGTGCGGGTGTCATTTTCCGGCGACGGCTGTGGCGCGCACTGGCCATTTTGTAACGGTCAACTCATCCCGCAGCACATGGCCGCGCCCATGGCGATTGAATTCACTCATCGGCTTATGACCAGTGTCGACACTTTCGCGACGCTCGCGCTTTTGATCTGGGCTTTTCTTTCTTATCCGAAATGGCACGCGATTCGCCGGGCTGCCGTCTGGTCTTTTGTATTTCTGCTGATTGAAGCGCTATTAGGCGCCGGGCTTGTATTGCTCCGCTATGTAGCAAAAGATCAATCGGCGGGGCGAGCCTGGTACTTATCGGCCCACCTGACGAATACGATGCTCTTGCTGTGCGCGCTGACCACGACAGCGTGGCTGGCCTATTCGGGATCCGGACGTTTACGGTTTGCAAACGTGCCCGGCAGCCTCTTCGGTGCGCTATGCGTCACGGTTGCCGTCAGTATCACTGGCACGGTCGCCGCGCTCGGCGACACGCTGTTCCCTGCTGTTTCTTTGAGTTCGGGTATGCAACACGATTTTTCGAGCACAGCGAGCATGCTGCTGCGGTTGCGGCTAGTGCATCCCGTTATTGCGGTCGCCGGGGCAATCTATATTATTTGGGCCGCACTCAGGGCATTGCGCCAAGCAGAAGAGACCTCTTCGATTCGCGCGGCCGGAACGCGCGTGATTGGACTGACCGTCTTCCAAGTCGCCCTGGGGGCAGTCAATGTCTCCCTGCTTGCGCCCGTGTGGATGCAGCTTATTCACCTGCTGGTGGCTGACCTCGTGTGGATCGCGTTGGTGCTGCTGACGCTGGAAGTTGCCGCGGTAACACGTGAGCGGCTACCTGGGCAAGTGATCGCCCCAAGTGTTGCAGCGTTACGCTGAATCGGCGAACTATTTCCCGGCGTTCTGAACGTGGATGTTCGAAAGATCGTAGCCACCCGCGTCGCTCACATCAACGGTCGCTTTGATCCGGTCGCCTACGTGGAGGTTCTTAAATTCATCTTTGGACTTCACCGGATAATCCATCGTCATTGCTTCCATGAAGTTGGGAATGGCGGTAGCGTCCACGGTAGCCGTCTGATCTCTCGAATTGAGGGCGACCACCTTGCCGGTGAGCTGATAGTGATGTTCCGAATGGCTGGTATCGGCCTTATGGGAACACGCCGTAAGCGTAACGGCGAGCAGAACTGGAATGAAAGCCTTCACAGGATCTCTTTCAGATTAATCGGCAGTGAACAGGAGTTTTGAAGATAGTTCCACGGCGCGAGCCAAAAAACGAGTATAATCGCGTATTCCACAGTCAGGAGAACTGGAATGGCAACGTTTGTACCAGAGATACCAGCCGACGGGCCGGGTGGCTTTCTAAGTGATTTAGCGGGGATGGGGGACTTCTTCATCAGCCCAAGCTCCGCGGCGAAGCACGTATTCAAGAAATGGTTCTGGGTTGGACCGCTGGTGGTGTTTTCGATCGTTTCATTCATCGCTGCCATGATCATGATGCCAATGATGCAGCATGTCATGGAAATTGCGCCGCTTCCTGCAAACAGCACACCGGAGCAGTATCAAAAAGGGATGGAGATCGGCCTGATGTTCCAAAAAGTGCTTGCGTACTGCGCTCCGGTAACGCTCGCAATCTTTTTTGCATTGCAAGCTCTGATTCTGCTCGCCATGAGCGCGGCGTTAGGAATCGGAGCCAAATTCAGGGCACTCTTCAACGTGGTTGCCGGTTGCAGCCTGATTCAGGTGCTCTCTGCCATCGCGGCATTAGTGATCTTGAAAGCCAAGGGCGAAATTTCTACGATGGCCGAGCTAAGACCGGCACTCGGGTTCGATATCTTTCTCCCGGAGGGTGCAAACAAATATTTGGGCGCCGTCCTGGGCTATTTCTCTGTTTTCGAGATTTGGTGGATTGTGATGATGGTCTTGGTAATCAGCGCGGCCTTCCGAGTACCGAAGGGCAAGGCGTTTGCTGCGGTGGTGCCTTTGATCCTCCTGAGCATCTGCTTCCGTTTAATTGGGGCCGTGTTCGCGCGATAGCTGAGCGAGCCAGAGAAGCTGCGCGTTCTACAATAGGATCGTCCATCGAGACAGGAAGGCCGAGAAAACCATGATTGAAGGATTACTACGGCCCGCGCATCTGATCATCATTCTTTGTGTTTTGCTGCTGCTCTTCGGAGGGAAGAAGCTCCCCGACTTGGCCAAGGGCTTAGGCGAGGGAATCCGAAATTTTAAGAACTCCATCAAAAGCGACGAAGCGGACAAAGAGAAGAAGTAGCGGCAAAACTTCAGGAAGAAATGACAAACCCCGCAACGGAAGCTGCGGGGTTTCGTTTGAAGCGGTTCGGCCAGAAATTACTTAGCGGCAGTCTTTTTTGGCGGAACGATGGAATCCTTAACGGATTTCGCTACGCGGAACTTGACCACTTTCTTGGCGGGTATTTTTATCGCCTCACCAGTTGCGGGATTGCGGCCGGTACGTGCCTTGCGCTCGGCACGAACGAGCCGTCCGATGCCCGGAAGCACAAATACGCCATTCTTCTTCGTTTCGCGGACTGCAAGATCTGCGAGCGATTCCATGAAGTGTTTAGCAACACGATTATTTACGCCGGTTGTTTCCGCGAGCTCGCGGAGAATTGCGGTCTGCGTCATTCTTTTCACTTCAACCATCTGATCTGATTAACCTCCCTTTAAGGTCTTTGATGCGAAGGAGAGCTCGGCATCATTCGGCAGCTCCGTCCCACGAGCTTAGAACAGAATGATGCAAAAATGTTTGATCCCCTCTTTGTCACCTTGATGATAAGCGCACTCTGACGTGCTTGTAAAGAGAAAAACACGTTGAAAGTGCTGTTTTTCGGGCTTTCTAGAGCATTGGCAGGCTGGAAGAGCCGAAAAAGAGCCTTTGGAAGGCCAATGTTGCAATGGAAAGCGCTCCAAATGGCCGTTTTCAGGCGAACAGAGCGAGTTCCTTATGATGAGAGTTGTGCCCGGGTGGCGAAATCGGCAGACGCAAAGGACTTAAAATCCTTTTCGCCGCAAGGCGAGTGCGGGTTCAAGTCCCGCCCCGGGCACTAGCGGTCCTCCTCTCTAAATGCCAGAAGCAAATTCCCTTTGCTCTTCTTCCTATAACGAAATTGCGGGCATGTACCACATGCTGTGGGGGGATTGGTATCTGCCCGCCGCGCTGCCTGCGCTCGAACAGTTGTTCTTTTCGCAAGTACCGAAGGGCGACCGAGTGCTCGATCTTTGCTGCGGCTCGGGACACGTCACCAAGGAGTTGGTTTCGCGCGGGTACCGCGTAACGGGTGTTGACAACTCAGCCGAACTGATCGCTCTTGCCCGACGAGAACTCCCGGGCGTCGACCTACGCGTGCAGGACGCGCGGGAACTCCGGCTCGACGAGCAGTTCGACGCTGTTCTTTCCACCTTCGATTCCTTGAATCACATGTTGAATCTGGGGGACCTGCGTCGGGCTTTTGAAAGCGTCCACCAGATTCTAAAGAGCGACGGGCTATTCGTGTTCGACATGAACCTCGCCGAAGCATATTCCGCTGATTTACGCCAATGGGTGGTCGATATCAGAGACGATAGCGTATCGATGGTGCGGGGAACGTATGATCCCACCCGTGGGAAAGCTTCCACCGAGCTTATTTGGTTTGTGAGAGGCGGGCCCGGTAATTCATGGCAACGGCATCAAAGCGTTGTCGATCAGCAGTGCTATGCGCTGGAAGATATCCTGCTCACGCTGAGAGAAGCAGGTTTCCGAAGTCTCGAAACGGTTCCCGCAAAGGACGCCAATGTCACTTCTGAACTCGCATTCGGGCGGGTTTATTTTGTGGCACGGCTCTAAGATTGAGGAAAAACGCGCAGGTCCATACATTCGGCAGAGCGAATCAGGCGATCAAGATCGCTGCCGAAGGCGCGCTCCCACCAGCTTTCACGTCCGCGGTGTCCGACGTAAATCTGCGTGATACCGCGCTTTCTCGCGAACTCGAGAACCGCTGCGACGCTATCTTCCCCATCCAGTTCGACCACTTCAGCTCCTCTTTCCCGCGCCAACCTCACGCCCTCGTCTACCGCTCCGCGTTCTTCGGCGGACCATTCAGGCCGGTTCATGTGAGCGGTAATCAGCTCGCCATGAAAGCGGTCGCGGTTGCGAACGCCGCTCTCCAGCATGCGCCGCGCGTCGGAACGCGGAGACAGATACACGAGAATGCGTTCCTGGGCGCCCCAGAGCTGCTGGATTCCGTGCCGCTCAAGATATCGCTCAAGCTGTTTATCGACCACATCGGCCGCGAGCAGAAGAGCGATTTCCCGAAGCTCCGAAAGCTGGTGTTGAGAAAGCTTCCGGGCAGGTCCCGGCTTCCCATCTTCCGAAACCCCGATGCGCATATCCGGAGGCGCATCAACGACGACGATCTCATCGGCCGTGTGCAGAAAGCTGAGCGGAACGGCCTGGGTGACGCGTTTCCCGGTAATTGCTTCCACCTGCTCGGCTTTCTCTTCGATATGTTGCAGATTGAGAGATGTAATGACGGAAATGCCGGCGTCTAGCAGTTGATCGACGTCCTGCCAGCGCTTTTCGTGAACAGCGCCTCGCGGATTATCGTAGGCGAGTCCGTCGACGAGGCACACCTTCGGATGGCGCTGCAATATGCTAGCGAGGTCCATTACAGACGAGCCTGCGCTTTCAATCAGCGGGATGATTTCGAGTTTTGAGGTCGTTCGAAGAGCATCGGCCCCGAGCCGAGATTGAAGCGCGCCGACAATGACATCTTGCCCTCGCTCGAGCCGTCGCCGTCCCTCGTCCAGCATTCGAAAACTTTTTCCGACGCCCGATGCGTATCCCAGAAAGATTTTCAGCCGGCCGCGAGATTGATATTCTTCATCGCTTTCGAGTTGACGGAGCAGTTGGTCCGGGGTGGGCTTGCACTCGTTAGCGATCGGCACAGTTTCATTATCCGGGATAACGGGAAGCCGCAGTTTCTATGTTATCCTGCGATTGTCCGACGTTTGCCGCACATAGGGGACGTAGTTCAGTTGGTTAGAACGCCGGCCTGTCACGTCGGAGGTCGCGGGTTCGAGCCCCGTCGTCCCCGCCACTCCTAGGCACAGTTTTGCACTCCAAAAGTATCCCGGACCAGCGGTCATAGATACTGGAAAGATGACTCCAGGACAGCCGCCTCCGAAGCTGCAACTCACAAATACAGCGGATTATCGCGAGAATTATGCAAACAGCGTGCAAGTCCGGGTCAGTCTGTGGGATTTCTACCTGATGTTCGGCACGGTCAATCAGACGGCTCCTGACGCCGTGACCATCTCAAATTTTCAGGGTGTTTTTCTGAGTCCGCCGCAAGCGAAAGCGCTGGCGAATCTGCTCGCGCAGAATCTGAAACAGTATGAGGCCGCATTTGGCGAGATTCGCTTAGAGGCGCAAACGCAGGGCGACATCATACAGTAGCCGCGGATGTCCGTCCAGCGCCGTCCGCCGATGCCGAAATTAGCGCCATTTGCCTTGGCGGATCGCCCGCTTGCAAACACGCGTCCGTACCACTTCTTGATCTTCTTGCTCCTGTTCGCGGCACCCCTCTTCGCAATTCATATCCCATTGTTGAGTCTGCCATTTTTCTGGGATGAGCATGGGCAGTTCATACCGACCGCGCTCGATTTGCTCCGTACCGGAGCGTGGATCGCACACTCGACTACGCCTAACGTTCATCCTCCCGGGGTCGAGGCGTATCTGGTCCTTTGGTATAAGCTCTTCGGGTTTTCGATTCCGCTGACGAGAGTAGCGATGCTTCGTGCTCGCGAGCTTCGGATTGCTCTTCACTTTTTTGCTCGCGATTGAATTGAGCCAGGACACAGCGGGTGCTCCGGCATTTCTGCCGCCTGTCCTTCTTCTTGCTTCACCGCTGTTCTACACGCAGAGCATGATGGCGCAGCTCGATATGCCGGCGATGGTGCTGACGCTTTTGGCTCTCTTGCTTTTTCTCAAGAAGAAATATGCCCCTGCGGCTCTTGCCAGTATTGCGCTGGTCCTGAGTAAGGAGACCGGGCTTGTGGTGCCGGCGGTTTTCTTTACTTTCCTTGTACTGAGAAAGGAGTGGCTGCGGGCCGGCTTGTTCGTCGCACCGGCGGCCGCATTAGGCGGATGGCTGCTGGTTCTTCATCACGGAACCGGATACTGGCTAGGCAACCCGGGATTCGCACATTACAATGTGGCCTACGCACTCCATCCTGTTCGCATTGCGCTTTCGTTTGCGCGGCGGATCTATTACCTCTTTTTTGCCGAGTTTCGATGGATTGGAACTGTGGTGCTGGTCGTCACCATGAAGCGCTCCGGGGTGTTCCGAGGCGCTGCCTGGCGGGTTACGGCTGCCGTCGCTATTGCCACTGTTGTTCTCGTCTCCGTGCTAGGCGGCGCCGAACTCGAACGATATTTGTTGCCCGTGCTCCCCATCTTCTATATCGCCGTAAGCGTCGGGTTGACTTATCTGCCTCGACGCCACAGCGTCATCGCCACAATTGCTCTGATCGCTGGATTGCTAGCGAGTCTATTCTGGAATCCCCCCTACCCGTTTCCGTACGAGAATAATTACGCAATGGTCGATTTCGTCCGGCTACAGAAAGTCGCAGCCGATTACGCGGAGAGGAATCTGGCCAGCCTCAGGATCGCAACTGCATGGCCCTACACAACTGCACTCGAAGATAAAGATTATGGTTTTGTCGATCGCCGCTTGAAAGTGGTTGAGACAAACGATTTCCATGTGAGCTCAATTAGAGCTTTGCCGTCGGGCAGTTTTGACGCACTAATCACATTCACACGAACGTGGGCGCCTGACAGCGGAGTGATCTCTATTTCAGCGGTGAGGTGGTTCCTGAGCCGTTTTTACGACTGGCAGCCGGATATCAGTCCCGAGCAGGTAGAAGCTCTCGGCCTGACGCAGGTTGCTTCATGGAAATTGCGCGGGCTGCAAATCGCTATTTATGTACGCGGGGCTGACAAGCCAGTCTGGCGAGTCGCGAGCAATTAGGGCTATTTGCCCGCTGCGCAAGACTGCCGATGAATTGCATCCAGCAAGCCGTTAATAAAGGGGAGCGACTCGTCGCTCGAAAATTGCCGTGCGAGCTCGAGAGCCTCGTCAATGATGATAGGCGCTGGAACGGCGTTCAGGCTTAACTCGTAAATCGCGAGACGTAGAATATTGCGATCGACAACGGGCATGCGTTCGAGTCTCCAGTGCTGAGACTTGACCTCGATCTGTTTGTCGATCTCAGGTGCCGCCGCTACAGTGCCACGGACAAGCTCTTCCATAAATTTGTCGGGCTTCAGAGCTTTCTCGTTCTCTTCCGAGTAGAGACTCTCGTAAAAATGAACGATCGCCCGATCGACGGGTTCCCCTCGAACGTCCCATTCGAAAAGGACCTGAAGAGCTCTCCTTCGAGACCGATGCCGCGCCGCCATCTTTACTGCTGTTCCTTTAACAGGCGCTGTAAATTTGCCAGCTCAATCGCCGCTTCGGCCGCATCGCATCCTTTATTGCCACTCTTTCCGCCCGCGCGATCCATCGCCTGCTGCAAATCATCTGTTGTCAACACGCCGAAGGCGATCGGAATGCCCGTATCGAGACTGACTCTGCTGAGTCCCTCGGCTGCGCCGCTGGCGACGAATTCGAAATGTGGTGTGTCGCCGCGCACAACAGCACCCAGAGCAACGATAGCGTCGCAATGCGGGGCCAGGGCTTTCGCGGCGATCGGCAACTCCCACGCGCCAGGGACCTTTACAAAACGGATATTTTCCTGTTTGCAACCGCGCTGTTCCAGAATTTCCAAAGCTCCTTTCGCAAGCTGCTCAGTGATAAATTCGTTGAACCGGCTGACAATTACTCCAATGCGCAACTTACTGGCATCTAAAGATCCTTGGACCGTCTTGTAGGGCATTGGGAAGCGCGCAAATTACAGGCTGTAAGCGCTCGCTGTGGGATAATTCGATTTTACCCCCTCAGTCGACCGCACCCATGGATCCCCGCTTTATACGCAATTTCTCTATCATTGCGCACATAGACCATGGGAAATCCACACTCGCAGACCGGCTTTTAGAATACACCGGAGCGGTTTCACAACGCGAAATGATGGAACAGGTCCTCGACACGATGGACCTGGAGCGCGAACGCGGAATCACCATTAAAGCTCACGCAGTCCGCTTGAACTATAAAGCCGAGGACGGGAATACCTACGAACTCAATCTGATCGATACGCCGGGCCATGTCGATTTCACTTACGAAGTATCTCGCAGCCTGCAGGCTTGTGAAGGCACTTTGCTAGTGGTGGACGCCTCGCAGGGTGTCGAGGCGCAGACGCTTGCGAATACCTATCTTGCGCTGAATCACGATCTCGAGATTATTCCAGTTATAAACAAAATCGATTTGCCCTCGGCCGAACCAGAGCGGATTCGCGAGCAGATTGAGCAGGTCATTGGTCTGGATGCGTCGGATGCGGTATTAACAAGTGCGAAGAATGGCATCGGAATTAAAGAAGTTCTCGATGCCGTAGTGCGGCGCGTGCCCCCGCCCAAGGGCAATCCGGAAGCTCCACTGCGCGCTCTCATTTTCGATTCCTGGTTCGATCCCTACCGCGGCGTGATCATCTTAGCGCGCGTTGTGGACGGTACTTTACGTAAGGGTCAGAAGATCCGGCTTTGGTCAAACAGCAAGATGTTTGAGGTGGATGGGCTAGGCTTTCAATCTCCTAAAGCTGTTCCCTGCGATGAGCTGGGCGCGGGTGAAGTCGGTTTTCTATTCGCCAATATCAAAACCGTGTCCGATGCGCAAATCGGCGACACGATCATCGACGATTCAAGCCCGTCAACCGAACCGCTACCTGGATTCCAAGAGATTAAGCCTATGGTTTTCGCCGGCTTGTACCCGGTGGAATCGCACGAGCATGGATTGCTGCGCGACGCGCTGGAAAAACTGAGGCTGAACGATAGCGCGTTCAACTTTGAGCCGGAGAACTCGGTTGCGCTTGGCTTCGGATTTCGCTGTGGATTTCTGGGACTGCTGCATCTGGAAATCGTTCAGGAGCGATTGGAGCGGGAGTTTCAAATCGATCTCATCACGACGGCGCCAGGCGTGAGATATCGGGTGTTGACGACCGGCGGCGAGCTGTTGGAAGTCAACAATCCCCAGAAATTTCCGGAGCCCTCCTCAATTCAAAAGACCGAAGAGCCGATCATCGATGCCACAGTGATCACGCGCGAAGAGTATATCGGCGAAATTCTCAAGCTTCTCGAAGAGAAGCGCGGTGTGCAAAAGAAGTTTGAATACATCGGCACTGGCCGAGTCCTGCTCTTATACGAGCTGCCGTTGAACGAGATTGTTCTCGATTTTTATGACCGGCTTAAATCGGCATCTCGCGGTTATGCCTCGCTTGACTATCATTTGTCCGGTTATAGAGTCTCCCCGATGGTGAAGTTGGATGTGCTGGTCGCTGGTGAACCGGTCGATGCGCTTTCCATGGTGGTTCATCGCGACTTCGCCTACGATCGCGGCAAGTTATTGATCGAGCGGCTCAGGAAGCTTATTCCTCGACAGATGTTCGAGGTCGCCTTGCAGGCGGCGATTGGGACAAAGATCATCGCGAGAGAGACTATCTCGGCAATGCGAAAGAATGTGCTGGCGAAATGCTACGGCGGTGACATAACTCGCAAGCGCAAGTTGCTGGAAAAGCAAAAAGAGGGCAAACGGCGCATGAAGCGAGTAGGACGAGTGGAGATACCCCAGGAAGCCTTTCTCGCGGTCCTCAAAGTCAGCAGTGAAAGCGGCGAATAGCCTGCCGGCTACAACGGAATGTTGCCGTGTTTCTTGCGCGGCATCGTATCGGTCTTGTTCGCTAGCATTTTTAGGGCGCGAATCACCTTCGGCCGGGTTTCGTGCGGCTCGATGACATCATCGACATAGCCTCGTTCGGCCGCAACGAAGGGGTTTGCGAAGCGATCGCGATATTCGTCGATCCTCTTCTTTCTGCTCTCGTCAGGATTGGATTCGTGCTGCAATTCCCGGCGATGGAGGACATTCACGGCTCCCTCCGGCCCCATGACCGCGATTTCGGCTGTAGGATATGCGAAATTCACATCGGTTCGCAGATGCTTCGATCCCATCACGCAATATGCGCCGCCGTATGCCTTTCGCGTGATCACCGTAATTTTAGGAACGGTGGCCTCGGCGTACGCGTACAGCAGTTTCGCGCCATGCCGAATGATCCCGCCGAATTCCTGCGCAGTGCCCGGCAAAAAGCCTGGTACATCTTCAAACGTCAGAATAGGGATTTGAAAAGCGTCGCAGAACCGTACGAAACGGGCACCCTTGGTCGACGAATTGATATCCAGGCATCCGGCCAGATGGGCTGGCTGGTTCGCCACAATGCCGACCGTTTCCCCTCCTAATCGCGCAAACCCGATCACAATGTTGCGCGCAAAGCTCTCTGCAATTTCAAAAAAATAGCCGTCGTCGATCACCCGGCAAATCACATCCTTGATGTCATACGGCTTGCTCGATTCTTCCGGAATAAGCGTGTCCAGCTCGGCGTCAGCCCGATTCTCGGGATCTCTCGTCGCAACCCGCGGCACTCCATCGAGATTGTTCTGGGGCAAAAATGTCATCAGCTCGCGGATACTGCGGAGACAGGCTTGGTCGTCGGCGGCCAGGAAATGCGCCACGCCACTAATGGCGTTGTGAGTCATGGCGCCTCCGAGGTCTTCCTTTGTGACGTCCTCATGGGTAACGGTCTTGATGACGTCCGGGCCCGTGACGAACATATGGCTGGTGTGATCGACCATAAAAACAAAATCGGTAAGTGCCGGCGAATAAACCGCGCCACCCGCGCAGGGCCCCATAATAGCCGAAATTTGGGGAACCACTCCGCTGGCAAGCGTGTTACGCAAGAAGATCTCGGCATACCCGGCGAGCGAAACGACCCCTTCCTGTATTCGTGCGCCGCCAGAGTCGTTGAGACCCAAAATGGGGGCGCCGGTCTTCAGCGCGAGATCCATAACCTTGACGATCTTCAGCGCATTTGCCTCGGAAAGTGACCCGCCGAAAACCGTGAAGTCCTGGGCAAACACAAACACTCCGCGCCCATGTATGAGTCCGTAACCGGTAACGAAGCCGTCGCCGTCGACCACGGTTTTTTGCATTCCGAAATTTTGGCAGCGATGGCGAACCAGTTTATCCAGCTCTTCAAACGTACCCTCATCCAGAAGGAGCTCGATCCGCTCGCGCGCAGAGAGCTTGCCTTCCCGGTGCTGGCGCTCCGTTCGCTCCTGTCCTCCGCCTCGTTCCGCGGTTGAATGCCGGCGCCGTAATTCTTCCACACGATTTGCTGTCATCTGCCAGAGTCGTCCGATATTCCCCATCCTTTCGGAGTGAAAGAATGGAAGCAGATTTAAGCATGTCAGATCGCGATTTTCATGCTCCCGGCGGCATTGTGATTGGTACGGCCGGTCACATCGACCATGGCAAAACATCTCTCGTTGGCGCTCTCACCGGTATGGATACGGACCGGCTCGCGGAGGAAAAGCGGCGCGGTATTTCGATTGATCTGGGTTTCGCTCATCTCACGCTGCCGGGCGGTGAACGCATCGCCTTTATCGACGTTCCGGGACACGAAAAATTTATCAAGAACATGTTGGCGGGGGCTGGTGGCATTGAAGCCGTAATGCTTGTGGTGGCCTCCGATGAAGGCGTTAAGCCGCAAACGCGGGAGCACTTCGATATTTGCCGGCTGCTGAACCTCAAGCAAGGTCTCATTGTTCTGACTAAATGCGACCTCACGACTGAAGAGCAGATAACCACTACTCAGGCGGAAGTGAAACAGTTGTGCTTCGGTTCATTCCTGCAAAATGCATCCCTTGTGCGGGTGAGCGCGGTTACAGGCGAGGGCCTACCGGAATTGAAGGAACGGCTGTCCAGTTTGGTAAAAACCAGAATTCCGATTCACAATGCCGGGCTCACTCGCCTGCCCCTGGACCGAAGCTTTGCGGTGAAGGGTTTCGGCACGGTCGTCACGGGAACTCTTTGGGGCGGCACGCTGCGAACGGGAGACACAATTGAAATTCAGCCGCTCAAGCGGAAGGTGCGCATTCGTGGTTTGCAGGTACACGGGAATCACCTTGACGTGGCAAATGCCGGCCAACGCACGGCGGTGAATCTGGCAGGAATCGATCACTCTGAACTCAAACGGGGCTTTGTTTTGACCACGCCCGGTGTACTTGAAACCAGCGCCGTGCTCGATGTAGAGGTGGAGTGGTTGCAGAAAACGGATGTCCCAAATCGCCGCGAACAGTTTCTTCTACATCTTGGGACAGCGGAAGTGGTTGCCTCTCTGAAGGTTATCGATGCGATTTCCGAAGCACGTACGCTGGCCCGCTTATGGCTTTCGGAGCCAATACTTGGCCTTCCGGGAGATCGTTTTGTATTGAGGCATCCATCTTCAGCCAGAACCGTGGCCGGAGGATCTATTCTCGACGCATTTCCTCCGAAGCGCCTAAGCCGGGCCAAGGCAGTGAGACGCTTACATCGGCTCAGAGCTTCAGATTCTGCTGGTCGAATCGAGATTCTCGTAGCCGAAACCGGAGCCGGGCGCAGAACACCAGAACTGACCGGGCTCACCGGCTTAACGACATCCGAGGTGACACGGATCGTCGCGAATCACCCGGAGTTGCTTTTTTTGGAAGGAGCGCAACGTGTCGTTTCGAAGGATTGGATCAAAGAACGACGCGAGAAGTTGGTGCGCTGGTTGAGTACCTTTCACGCCAAGTATCCTTCGTCAGCGGGAGCACCCGTTTCGGCTGCGCGCTTAGGATTGGAAACTGCCCTGGCGGATGCCGTCTTTTCAAATTTCGCCGCTATCCGCTTGCAAGGCGACACGATTGCGTTGGCGGCACACAAGGCGCAGTTCAGCAATCACGAGACAGCTGCGCTCTCGGGAATCGAACAGGTATTTCGGAAGGCGGGATTTCAGCCGCCATCGGTTAGCGACGCGCTGAACGCATCCGGCCAAATAGACCCGCGAAAGGCGCGCGATCTTCTTGAGATGCTCATCAAGAATAAGCGGCTGATCCGCCTTTCCGAAGATCTGGTCTTTCATGCGGACGTGATTGCGCATATCCACAAATCATTGGCCGCACACCAAGGGCGCCGGTTCTCGGTACCAGAATTCAAACAGTGGACGCAGATTTCTCGCAAGTATGCGATCCCGCTGCTCGAATACCTTGATCATCAGAAGATCACGCGCCGCGAGGGCGATCTGCGCGTTGTGCTGTGAACAAGCGTTCAGAGGACCTCGAAAATCAAGCATTTGAGGTAATGTGTTTCGGGAACCGTTAGCAAGATGGGATGGTCCTGAGATTGTGTTCGCCGCTCCAAAACGCGCAACTGTTTCCCGCAATCTAATGCGGCTGACGCAATCAGTTCGAGAAAGTGAGCCTCGGTCATGTGGTGCGAGCAAGAGCAACTAACGAGTATTCCGCCAGGTTTCAGAAGCTGAAGCGCTCGCAGATTGATCTCTTTGTAGCCGCGAGCGGCGTCTTCAACAGTCGATCGCGATTTCGTGAAAGCGGGCGGGTCCAGAATCACCATGTCGAACGTCCGCCGCGCTGCCGCGAGTCCTGGAAGAAACTCGAGTATATCGGCCTTCTTAAAAGAGATATTGCGGAATCCGTTGGCCGCAGCGTTTGCTTCGGCTTCGGCAACAGTCGACTCCGAGCTATCTACCGCCTGGACGCTCTCACATACAGAGGCCAGGTGCAGGCTAAAACCTCCGGTAGCTGTAAAACAATCAAGTGCGTGACCGCGGGCGTAGCGTTGCGCGGCAATGTAGTTTTCACGTTGGTCGAGAAAAACACCGGTTTTCTGCCCGGTCAGAAGATTCGCGTTCAGCATCAAACCGTTCATCTGAATCGGAACGCGCTCGGGTATTTCGCCGACTAAGATCTGCACATCCTGGGAAAGCGCTTCTTTCGCTCGAACGGTCACATCATTTCGAGCGACGATTCCACGGGGCCGAAGTACACGTTCAAGCACGGCCGCCACTTGACCCGTCATTCGATCCATACCTTGATCAAGCAACTGCACGACTGTCCAGTCAGCGTATTTATCGACGATCAGTCCCGGAAGCAAATCGCCTTCAGCGTGGACGAGACGATAGGCGTCTGAATTCGATACAACTCGTTTCCGATGTTGGAGCGCCGCCTCAATCCGCTTCGATAGGAACGCCTCGTCTATCGCTTCAATGTGGTTGCTCAGCAGTCGGAGTGCGATTTGAGAGGCGGAACTGTAATGCCCAGTGCCGAGATTGTGCCCCCGATGATCGAGGACACGAACCGCATCTCCCGGGTGAGCCGTGCCCCGATCGATCACATCGCTCGTGAAGATCCAGGGATGGCCGGACCGGACCCGATCTGCACCTTTTCGGTTTACACGAACGGACGGCATCGCAAGCATCGCCTCATTTAAGCAGACAGACTTAGGCCGGAAGCTCGGATTCTGCTTACGTTACCTGTTAAGCTGTGATTCACGCTGCGAGCCCGGAAATTTCAAGCACTTTTCTTGTTTCTGGGAGCCCTCGTACCCTATGCCCTGTTTCCGACCCGAACGTACTATTGGGACGGAATCCTGTTTTCGCTTTACGTTGAACAGGTAAGCCGCGGCTCGCTACCGGCTGGAATTCTCTTCCACGCGAACCATCTGTTGTACTCAGTGTTAGGCTACTGCTTTTTCGAGCTGCTACGGACTTGCGGAATAGCGGTTCGAGCGCTTACCGCTTTTCAGATCTTGAATATTTTTATCAGCGCGCTGAGCGGGTGTATGGTCTTCAGCTTGGCTCGCTCGATAACCAAATCAAAATCCGTTCCGTTCTTGTGTTGGACCCTGTTTGTGTTTGGCGCTACCTGGTGGAAATTCTCGACGGATGCGGACAGCTACATCGTGACTGTATTTCTGCTGCTGCTCGCGTTTCGATATCTGTTATCCCGACCGCCTAGACTCATTCGCGTCGGAATTTTGCATGCATTAGCAATGCTGTTTCACGAGCTCGCGATCTTTTTCTATGTTCCGGTTCTCGCGGCCGTACTTTTGAATCGGGAGCGGCCCAGGCAAAGATTGCTGTGGTCCTTCGTTGCGTATGTCACAGCGTCGGCCGGATGCGTCGCGCTCATCTATTGGGCCGCATATCAGTCTGCCGACCATGCCGCGTTTCCGACGCTTCTTTCCTGGATCACCAGCCGGTCGTCGGATACCCAAGCTACACACTCAATGAAACAGATCGTCGGGTATGTCTTCAGTTTCGGAAAGCTGTTCGCGGGAGGAAGAATTAGCCTGATAAGGCAATTCTTTGATCCGGTTATTCTCGCGTTCCTTGCAGCATCTCTACTGCTCGCCGCACTCGCGATCTACTTTTGTCGAAAGCCGCGCTTGGAAACAGCTTTGGTAGAGCAACACGCGATTGTGATTCTTTGGGCGTGGCTTCTGCCCTTCGCGATCTTCCTTGGTTCGTGGGACCCGGCCAGCACGTTCCATAAGCTGTTGATCTGGCCGCCGATCGTCCTGTTGATTGGAGCCTCCGTCGCCAAACGCGCTTCACTTTCAAATAGGGCGCGCGGCTTCGTCGCACTCTCGGCTGCGCTTGCCGCCTGGAACTTCGGGGCCTTCACGTACCCGCACTCCAAGAATTCCGTCGATCCCGTATTGGCCCTGGCCATGAGATTGAATCGTGAATTACCAAAAGACGCAGTCGTTTACTACAGTACGCTGGACGCAGATGATTGGTACTTGGAGTACTTCGCTCCGGGCCGAATCTGGACAAGATTGTCTGCCCAGTCAGATCTGCCGCCAGCTAAAGACAAACACAGCGCCTGTTTGTCTGGAAACGACGGCCCTCGATCAGGTCGCGAGTGATTCGCGGATCAAGCTCGAGATCGATCCGGACCGCCGCTGGGATCTGGTCAACAAACAGCACAATGTCAGGCTGGAGTGCCTGAAGCCATAACTGACAATTAAACGTCTAAGTTGCGAACGTCCAAAGCGTTTTCTTCGATGAACTTCCGCCTGCTCTCCACGTCTTCCCCCATCAGAGTGGAAAAAACTGGTTCGGTTTCGGCAAAGTCTTTCAAATCCACCCGCAGCAACGTCCGGCTTTCAGCATTCATCGTTGTCCCCCAGAGTTGTTCGGCGTTCATTTCACCAAGCCCCTTATACCGCTGAATATTCACTTCACGCGTGCCCTCGGTTTTCACAGTGTTGAGCAGTTCGCGCCAGTTTTGCAGCACCTCGCGCGAACCATCTTTGACGATAGTGAACGGAGGTGTATTGAACCGCGCCACCTGCTTGACGAGAGCTCGGGTCCGGCGAAACTCCGGAAGCGATAGAAATTCAGTGTTAATGTAGCGAATCGCGTTCGTTGGGTCGTGATAGCCGACCATCCATGAAGAGTGCTCCTCTTCAGCTTCCACGACCACTTCCAGTTTTGCCTGACGCAGACGGTCGGCAAGAACATTTACGTTCTGCTCATTCTGCAGGTCGGTCTTTACGTCGATTGGAATACTGACGTCGGCCAGCACGTCAACCACTCGTGCATCTCGCACTCGGCGCTCCAGCCGCCGGGTGATCTGTGCTAATTCGTCCAGCGACATGAGAAAGCTTCGCAGCTCGGCGCCGTCAATCTTGCTTGGGATTGGGTCCGTGCCGCTGCCCAGTTCAACAGCAAGGTTTTCTGTCGCGCGGCGCAGAATTTCTCGAGTGAACTCCTTGTCGTCTTTGATGTACTTTTCGCTTTTACCCTTCTTGATCCGGTATAACGGCGGCTGCGCCACAAAGACTCTGCCGCGCGTGATTAGCTCCTGCATGTGTCGAAAGAAAAACGTGAGCAGCAGAGTGCGGATGTGTGAGCCGTCCACATCGGCGTCGGTCATGATGATGATCTTGCCGTAGCGCAGTTTCGCGATTTCAAAGTCCTCGCCTTTGCCAATGCCTGTTCCGATGGCGGTGATCATGGCCCGGATTTCTTCGTGCCCGAGCATTTTGTCGTAGCGGGCTTTTTCAACATTCAAGATCTTGCCTTTCAGCGGCAAAATTGCCTGATAACGGCGATCGCGGCCGGATTTAGCCGTTCCGCCGGCCGACTCGCCCTCGACCAGAAACAGTTCGCACCGCTCCGGATCGCGTTCCTGACAATCCGCAAGCTTGCCCGGCAGACCGCCTGAATCCAGGGCTCCTTTGCGGCGCGTCAGATCTCGCGCTTTACGGGCGGCCTCACGCGCTCGCGCGGCATCGATGGCTTTGCTGATGATCTTCTTCGTAACAGAGGGATTTTTGTCAAAAAACTCCCCTAGCTTCTCGTTGATTAACTGAACAACATAGCCCTGAATATCCGAATTCAACTTCCCCTTGGTCTGTCCTTCGAACTGGGGCTGCGGCAGCTTTACGCTGATTACGGCCGTCAGGCCTTCCCGAACGTCGTCGCCGGTGAGATTTTCCTTCGCGTCTTTGATCAGACCCGATGATTGGGCGGCGGCGTTGATCGTGCGCGTCAGAGCGCTACGAAAGCCGCTCAGATGCGAACCGCCATCGACCGTGTTGATGTTGTTCGCGAAGCTGAATACGTTCTCGGAATACGAATCGTTGTACTGCAGCGCTACTTCAATGGTCAGCTTGCCGCCGTTCGGCAGATCGCGCTCCCCTTCGAAATGAATCGGTTTATCGTGCAGGGCGGATTTACCCCGGTTGAGGTGCTTGATGAACTCAGCGATACCGCCGCTGTAGTAGAACTCTTCCGACCGGATGTTTTCTCCGCGCTCGTCCGCCAGCGTTATTTTCAGACCTTTGTTCAGAAAGGCCAACTGACGCAGGCGCCCCGCCAGGGTGTCGAAATTAAATTCCACGGCGTCCATAATGGTCGGATCGGGCCGAAAGGTGATCTTTGTTCCGGTCTTGTTGGATTTGCCGGTTTTTGCAAGCGGCGCTTTCGGAATCCCGCGCTCGTAGTCCTGCTCCCAAGTAGCTTTTTCGCGCCAAATCTCAACGTGCAGAGTTTCGGATAACGCATTTACGCAACTTACGCCGACCCCGTGCAGGCCGCCGGAAACTTTATAGGAGTTCGAGTCGAACTTCCCGCCCGCGTGCAGCATCGTCAGCACAACCTGCGCGGCGGAAACTCCCTCATCGGTGTGAATATCGACCGGAATGCCACGCCCGTTGTCGACGATAGTGATCGAATTGTCGATATGGATGGTGGCCGTTATTTCAGTACAATAACCGGCTAGCGCCTCGTCCACGGAGTTATCGACGACTTCATACACCAGGTGGTGAAGACCCATCTCACCGGTGGAACCGATATACATAGCTGGGCGAAGGCGCACTGCCTCCAGCCCCTCGAGGACCTTGATACTACTGGAATCGTAATTTTCGTTTTGAGCCACTGTAGCCATTTTTTTGAAACTGATCGCAAACCGCCCTGTTACGGCCTGAACCGTACACGCGCGATTCGACGATTCACACTTTCTCTCCTTCGACGCGCAATCAAATGCGCATCGGCATTACGACATAGCGGTAGACTGTGTCGGCCGCACCTGCGTGCGGGCGCAGTTCGCCGGCGCTATTGGAGTCCTTGAAATGAAACTCCACTTCGCCCTGATCGATAGAGCGAAGAAAATCGAGCAGGTATTGGGCGTTAAAGCCAATCTCAATATCGGAGCCGCCGTATTCGACTGGAATCGTCTCCTCGCTTTCGCCCGTTTCAGAGATCGACGAATGCACCTTCAATTCGCCTTTCAACGCTTGCAGACGAATCGCCCGCGAGCGCTCATCCGCGAATTGCGCGACGCGTTCAATGGATGCCTTCAATTCGTCCCGTTGCACCAGCAGCATATGGGAATGTTCCTTCGGCAGAACGCGCTCGTAATCCGGAAAATTGCCGGTAAGCTTGCGGCTGAGCAACAGGCGTTTATCGATTCGAAAGAATAGGTGGTTTTCGTTGCCCGAGAACTCGATCTGCTTGCTGGGATCGTCGCTTGCAAGTTTTAAAATCTCGCTCATCGCCTTCTTCGGCAGAAGCGCCCGGTAGGACCCCGTCAGGCCGGGAAGACTAATTTGTTTTTCAACCATCGCGAGACGATGGCCATCGGTTGCAACCATGACCAGCCCGCTTTCCTTAAGAATCAGAAGCGCGCCGTTTAGCGTGAACCGCGACTCTTCCGTCGAGATCGCAAAAATTGTGCTCGCGATCATCTGTGAAAGAACACTTAAGGGAATCTCCGCAAGCGACTCCGGCATTTGCGGAAGCTCCGGAAAACTCTCGCGCGACATGCCGGCGATGCGGGTTCGTGAGCGGCCACAAACAAAGCTGGCCCACTGATTCTCCCCTAGTTTCACTTGCACATCCGCATCGGGAAGCAGTCGGACATAATCGAGCAGGCGGCGCGCTGGAATCGTGCCCGCCCCCTCTTTCTTAATCCGGGCGGGACATGCACAACGGATGCCCAGTTCCAGGTCAGTCGCCGTCAGCCAAACCTGATCTTGATCCGTTTCCACCAGAATGTTGGAAAGGATCGGGATGGTGGTTTTCCTTTCCACTACACCTTGAGTGAGTCCCAGTTCCCTTACTAAATCCGACTTGCTAACCGAGAATTCCATGGCTGGTATGTTGAGAGTTCCTAGCTCCGTTGCGCACTCTATTACTCTTTTGGGTTAAGGATAATTACTAGAAGGTAGAACCGTATCAGTAGGGCTTGTGGAAATGTTGAATTCCTTCTAAATTATAGCAAAATCGAGTGCTTCTTCGCTTCCTACGCTGTGAATTTCGCATCCTCCGTATTTGCGAAATTTGATTCGAACCCGATCTTGAACAGCCCTCAACCGGGCGGATTTGGCAGTGCTGTGGAAAACCGGCATATCTCTAACGAAGTGAATCCATTAGCGATTGAATAAGACTGTTCAAATCGTCATCATGCTGTCTCAGTTCCTCAATTTTCTGCACGGAGTGAAGCACCGTCGTGTGATGCTTGCCACCGAAGTAGCGGCCAATTTCCGGAAGCGAAGCCTGCGTGAGTTCCTTAACCAGGTACATCGCAATCTGCCGCGGATAAGCGATCTGCCGCGTATTACTCTTCATCTTCAACTGAGCGGGCGTTAGCGAGACGCGCTCTCCGACGGCTTTCACAATCGATTCCATCGAGATCTTACGTTCCGGGATGTTGTTCAGGTGCTTGAGCGTCTGCTGCGCCATTGCAAGCGATATGGGCTGCCCGGTCAAAGATGAGACAGCCATCAGCCGCGTGAGTGCGCCTTCCAACTCGCGAACGTTCGACTTTGTCTTTGTGGCGATAAAGATCCGCACGTCCTGCGGCAGCTTGATTCCTTCGGACTCCGCTCTCTTGTCGAGAATCGCCATCTTGGTCTCGAGATCGGGTGCCTGCACATCGACAATCAATCCCCATTCGAAACGCGACCGCAGGCGCTCCACCAAACCCGATAACTGGCCGGGAGCGGAGTCGCTCGAGATCACAATCTGCTTCTGGTGATCATAGAGCTCGTTGAACGTATGGAAGAACTCTTCCTGAGTGCGCTCCTTGCCGGCAATGACGTGGATATCGTCGATCAGGAGCACGTCCGCCGAGCGGTAATGGCGGTGAAAGAGCGACATGCGATCGACTTTGATCGACGTGATCATTTGGTTCATGAAGCGTTCGCTTGACGTGTAAATCACGTTCAAACCGTCAAAATTTTCGATAAGACTTCGCCCGATGGCGTGCATTAGGTGCGTTTTCCCGACGCCGACCCCGCCGTAGATGAACAACGGGTTATAGCTTTTCGACGGCATTTTCGCCACCGCTTGCGCGGCGGCATGAGCGAGTTGATTGGAGGAGCCTACGACGTATGTCTCGAACGTGAGTCTTGGATTGAGCCAACTGGCTGTATTCTCGAAAATCGGCTCGGAGTGGCTCTGGCCGTTCGCGCGGCTTTGAATCGATACGCTATGCGAACCCGCGGCGGCAGCGGCCGAAAGGGCTTCGATTTCGTATTGGATTCTCTTGATGGGAAGATTCAGATCTTCTATCGCGCTTCGAATATGAGCAGTGTATTCTTGCCGGATCCAGGATTCCGTGCTTTCATTCGGGACCCGGACCGTGAGTTCACCATCGCGCAATGAACGGAGAGCGGTTTGAGAAAACCAATTCTCGTATGCCCCCTTACTTAGCTTGACAGCCAGCCAGCTTTTGATTTGTTCCCAAGCGTCCCCCAAGCGTCCCCCAAGGAGCTTAGCCCCACCTGCGCCGCCGAGAACGGCAGAAGTTTCCCACATCTTTTCCACTGCTGTGGAAAAGGCCGAGACACTGTTGTCTGAGGAGCCCCAATCGCCGCGCGCCTCGCGGCTACAGGCATAGGGTTGGGAACCGTTTCCGTTCTTCGGAAAACTCAGTCTATCACAGGGTCGAACTTTTGAAAGATAAATCTGAGAACTTTGTAAGCTGCTGATTGTAATAGATTTATTCTATCAAGCCGAGGTCGATTTCAGCCCAAAATGGCCCTACGGACGATCCCTGAGAGGGACTAAACTCCCGGGTTACAATCACATGAATTGACTTCGATAACAAAGTCATCGGAGAATGTCGGTTAGACCCTTTCAAGCGGGAGTAACTCAGCTGGTAGAGTGCAACCTTGCCAAGGTTGATGTCGCGGGTTCGAATCCCGTCTCCCGCTCCAGCCCCCAAATTCCCCAGCAGCGCCTTTCACCTTTTCGCCGGGCACGCCGATTAGCAATCTAGGCTCTTCGGTCAACCAAAACCAGCAGCCCTCGTTCGAGGAAGTGTGAGACTGCAAGCAAATCTGGCGCGATCCCTTGTATCAGTGCTCGGTCTCCCGCTTGCCTCGATCCTTCTGTTTGGCCTGGGCGGAAATCCGAAAATCAAGAAAATCAAGCCAAACGCGAATCCGCAGCAGTACATTGCTTTCAGCCGTCTGCTCTCACCTGACGATCAACTCCATCACGCGCTGGATCGACTGACTTTCGGACCGAGGCCCGGAGACCGGCAACGGATCCGCACGATAGGCCTCAAGAAGTGGTTGGATCTACAGTTGCATCCGGAGCAGGTTCCGGAAGATCCCATCCTGGAACAACGTCTGGCGCCCCTGGCGTCGCTGCGGATGAATATCCACGATACGTTCGTGCATTATCCCCCGCCACAGATGATTGCCGCTGTCGCGCGCGGAAAGGCTCCGTTGCCGGACGACCCCGAGTTGCGGGCCGTCGTCGTACAGCTCGCTGACAAGTATCTGCAGAAAAAAAATCAACTTGCGAATGGTCAAATTACCTCGGACGAGGCGAGCGATGATTCGGACCTGGAACTCAAAGCAAAGCTAACCGCCGTTCTGACCCCTGGCCAGATCGAAACACTCAAGCATGGCAAACCGGAAGAGAAACGGGAACTCCTGGCCTCTATTCCGCCGGATCGCAGGACGGATTTTGTTTGGGCTCTGCGTCCGCAGCAGCGTCGCCAGTTATTTCTGTTCGCGCCTGTCGAGTTGCGGCGCGAGCTGATGCTCTCCGTCAATCCGCAAAACGTTGTTGCCCAAGATCTAAGCGAAGGAAAATTGGTCCGGGCGATCTACAGTAACCATCAGCTTGTAGAGTTGCTCGACGATTTTTGGTTCAACCATTTCAATGTGTTCTTCGGGAAAGGGTCGGACCGGTTTATGCTGCCGACCTATGAGCGCGATGCGATTCGTCCGCACGTCCTCGGCAAGTACTACGATCTGCTGCTAGCGACAGCCAAAAGCCCGGCCATGCTTTTCTATTTGGATAACTGGCAGTCTGTTGGACCCGATTTTGCCGAGCGCCATCCGAATCAGAAGAACAGGCGCGGCCTGAATGAGAACTACGGGCGCGAATTGCTGGAACTGCATACGCTCGGCGTCGATGGCGGCTATACGCAGAACGACGTGATTGAAGTGGCTCGCTGCTTCACTGGCTGGACGATAGCGGCTCCTCGCAAGGGCGGTGGCTTTGAATATAACGACAAGCTGCACGACAAAGGCCGGAAGGTTGTCCTTGGACACGTCATTCCTGCCGAGGGGGGCATGGGCGACGGTCTGCGGGTGCTGGAGATATTAGCCCATCACCCGTCCACGGCGCACTTCATTTCACTCAAACTCGCGCAGCGCTTCGTCGCGGATGATCCTCCACCATCGCTGGTAAATCGAATGGCCCAAACCTTCCTGAAAACCGGCGGCGATCTGCGCGCAGTGATGGAGACTATGCTCTCTTCCGGTGAATTTTGGTCGCAAGGCGCTTACCAGGCAAAGATCAAGACACCGTTTGAAATGGTAGTGAGCGCCATCCGAGCGACGAATGCGGACGTCACTTCAGCGTTCCTGTTGAGCAACGAACTGCAAAAGCTCGGAGAACCGCTGTACCGGAAAATAGAGCCCACCGGCTACTCGTTCCAAAACGCTGAATGGGTGAGTTCCGCGGGATTGCTGGATCGCATGAATTTTGCGCTGGCTCTAGCGCACAACCGCATCCCCGGTGTGCGGGTGGACATGACGGATTGGCAAGGCCTTTCGCAACCCGATCCGATGAATCTGGCGCGCTCGATTCTGGAGCGGGATCCGAGTGAGCAGACCAAGGCCGCCATCGAGAAAGCGCTCGGAAATTCAGACTTACAGAACCAGCTCGCACAGAATGCCAAAGCCGGTCCTCCCCAGGCGCCAAGTTTGATTGCCGGTTTGACG
The DNA here is from genome assembly GCA_963762495.1 of uncultured Acidobacteriaceae bacterium. Taxonomy (GTDB): domain Bacteria; phylum Acidobacteriota; class Terriglobia; order Bryobacterales; family Bryobacteraceae; genus Bog-105. The sequence goes on along the minus strand of CAVXKZ010000007.1, from coordinate 203,687 downwards.
CTCGGCTCACCGGAGTTTCAGCGCCGCTAATTCTAAGCAGTAGGAGTATGTACGCAATGCCGTCCCGCAGAGTATTTCTAAAAAGTTCAGCCCTCGCCATGTTCGGAGTGGGTTCGGTTCCCACGTGGCTCGCGCGCGCCGTATACGCGCAAGCGGCTCCCGGCGAGCGAAAGAAAATCCTGATCGCGATCTTTCAGCGCGGGGCGGTCGATGGGCTAAATGTCGTTGTCCCCCATGGCGAGCCCGCGTACTACGCCTTACGTCCCAACCTCGCTATCCCGCGACCGAATGGGACTGATGCCTCAGCTATCGACCTGGATGGCCACTTCGGACTCAATCCCGCGCTGCGCAGTTTAAAGCCACTCTGGGATAAGAATCAATTGGCGATAGTGGAAGCGGTGGGATCACCGGATCCGACTCGGTCGCATTTCGATGCGCAGGACTACATGGAATCGGGGACGCCGGGTCTGAAAGCCACTTATGACGGCTGGCTGAATCGCGCCATGCCGCCGGAGCAGCGCCCGTCACCGCTGCGCGCGGTCAGTCTCAGCCCGGACTTACCCCGAACGCTACGCGGCAAAAACGAGGCTCTGGCGGTCGGCAGTATCGGAGATTTCCAGGTCAAAGATGCCCAGGCCTCGGCCACTTTCGAGAGTATGTACGGCGCTTCAGCGGATACGATCCTAAATGGGACGGCTCGCGAGACCTTCGATGCCGTCAAGATGATGCAATCCATTCAGAAGACGCCCTACACGCCCGCTAATGGCTCCAGATACCCGAACGGGCGGCTCGGCCAGAGTCTCCAGCAGATCGCCCGGATCATCAAGGCTGGCGTTGGCCTGGAGGTCGCGTTTACCGACGTGGGTGGCTGGGACACTCATGTGAACGAGGTCGGGCCACAACCGCATACCGGGCAACTCGCAAACCTGTTGCGCGAATTTGGCGACTCCCTCGCCGCATTTTCCCTGGACATGGGTGATCGAATGGGAGATATCACCGTCGTCACGATGTCGGAGTTTGGCCGGACGGTGAAGGAGAACGGCAATCGAGGTACCGATCATGGGCACGCAAACGTTATGTTTGCGCTCGGCGGTAACGTGCGCGGCGGCCGGATTCTGGGCGCATGGCCGGGCCTCGAACGCGAGCAGCTTTACGAAGGCCGTGACCTAAACGTCACGACTGACTTCCGCACGGTGTTGTCCGAATTGGTGGTCAAACAGATGGGCAATCGTGAAGTCGCGGCGGTCTTCCCCGGCTTCGCTGGGCCGAATTCTGGCGGCGTCCTGGCGTAATCGGACTTCAGTCGAGAGTAAACGCCCGTGCTCTCCACTGTCTCCGTGAAGCTGTGACCAAACCCAAGATTTACAAGATCGGGCCCACGTGGATACTCTGGGTTCCCGGAGTGCGCGTGTACCGGTTCACCACCTGGGATCGGGCGCTCACGTACGCGTTAGATCCACGAGCGCGCGAGCGCTAGGCCGATTTCGCGGGATGCTTCTGCGCGAACTGCCAGGCATCCGAGACAATGCGATCGAGGCTGGCCCGCGTTGGCTGCCAGCCGAGCGTTTTCTGTAAACGTCCGGAATCGGCGACCAGGCTGGGCGGATCACCCTCCCTGCGTGGTCCCATGACTCGCGGCACGCGTTTGCCGGTGATTTGCTCGATCGCCGCGATCACTTCCTTAACCGAATGGCCCAAGCCTGTGCCGACATTGAACACCGCGGATTCGCGATCATCGAGTAGATGCTCGACCGCATGAATGTGCGCTTCGGCCAGATCGCTTACATGGATGTAGTCGCGAATGCAGGTTCCGTCCGGAGTCGGGTAGTCGTCACCAAACAGCGTCACCGGCTTGCCGGTCTGAACGGCACGAAGAATAAGCGGGATCAGATGTGTCTCAGGATCGTGCTTTTCCCCTAAATCCGCTTCCGGTTCCGCGCCGCAGGCATTAAAATACCGCAGCCGAACGCTACGGAATTCTCGATAACGATCCAGCCATTCGAGAATCTTTTCCACCATAACCTTTGATTCGCCGTACGGATTAATCGGCGCATAGGGCTGATCTTCCGTAATGGGGACCTTCGCAGGGGTGCCGTAGACCGCGGCTGTCGACGAAAACACCACCCGTTTCACATCGCAGCGCAACATTGCTTCAAACAGCGAGAGCGAGCCGCTGACGTTATTTGTGAAGTAGATCTCAGGGATTTTCGTTGACTCTCCCACCGCAATGTAAGCGGCGAAGTGAATCACCGCTTCGATATCCTCGTCCTCCATAAGCTCTTCGAGTTGGTCCGTATTCCGCGTATCGAAAGTCCGCAGCATGGATTCAGGCACGGTTTCTTTGTGTCCGCGCGACAAGTTGTCGACCACGATCACGGAATGACCACGTTTTTCGAGGAAATATCGAGTAATGGAGCCAATGTATCCGGCTCCTCCAGTGACGAGTATTTTAGCCACGCATTCCGAGTGTATCCACTGCACTCTGGTTGAATTTGTTGCCTTTCACAGCGTCCGTATGATCCTGAGATTGTATGGCGCTGCTGGAGGTCCGCAATGTCTCGAAGCTTTACCAGACGCAGAGCGCCCCGGTCTTGGCATTGCGGGATGTCTCGCTCCAGATGGATGAGGGCGAGTTTGTGGCCTTGGTGGGTCGAAGCGGCTGCGGAAAATCGACACTGCTGAATCTCTGTGGAGCGATGGATTTTCCCACTTCCGGCGAAGTAATCCTAGATGGCGAGATCACTTCGCGGCTAAATGACGCCGAACTGACTCATCTGCGGCGGCGAAAGATCGGATTTGTATTTCAATCGTTTCAACTGCTGCACACGTTGACGGTCGCCGAGAATGTCGAGCTGCCGCTTTTGCTCGCCGGCGAAAAGAAGCCGAGGCGAGCCGCGCTCGAGCGATTAGCTTGGGTCGAAATCGACGAATTAGCGGATCGCTATCCACATCAGCTCTCGGGCGGCCAGCAGCAGAGAACCGCGATAGCGCGCGCTCTTGTCCACGAGCCGCGCCTACTATTGGCCGACGAGCCCACAGGCAATCTGGATAGCGCTACTGGGGATGTGATCTTGCGGCTACTCCAACGCACAGCTCACGATTTGCATGTCGCCGTCGTTATGGCCACGCACGGCATCGAGAGCACCGCGGCCGCCGATCGAATTCTCGGGATGCGCGACGGACAAATGGAACCGGCGGCAGTTTGGCGGTGATGGATTTACGATGACGGCGCCTTTGATCCTGTTCGTCCGGCTCGTTGTGCGCCCGCTTCTAAGAGATCGTATTCGCACCGCGCTCACGATTCTTGCGGTCGCGCTGGGAGTAGGTGTTGTCGTCGCAATTGAGTTGGCCGGTCAGGCGGCCGCGGGCAGCTTCCATTCATCACTTGAATCTTTGACTGGAAAAGGCGATCTGCTGATCACTGCTACCGGCGGGATCGACGAGCGCATTCTCGGCAAATTGGTTCGGCTTCCGCACGCGTTCAGATTCGCGCCTCGTATTGAAGACTTCGCATCCATCAACGGCAAAGGCGAGGCGATTCCCTTCATCGGGTTGGATTTGATTGGAGGGAATGCGGCGGAGATCTCAAAATTCACGCGGACGCAAGAGACAAGTCTACCGGCCGCCAGCGAGTTTCCGATCTGGGTGGGAACAAGGCTCGGGTTACAAGCCGGGCAGCAGGTCTCGCTCCTGATCGATGACCAGATACACACATTCACCGTCGCGGGTATCCTGGATAACTCGCAGAGCGAAATTGGAGCAGATAACGCCATCGTGGCCGATATCGGCCTTGCGCAGCAGGTGACAGGCAAGATCGGCAGACTTGACAGCATCGATGTCAAAATTCCCCCGGGCGGCTCGACGCAATCCTGGGAACAGTTGCTTCGCCGCCAACTTCCCGATTCAGTCGTGGTCCAGCCGGAAGGAACAAGAACTGATGAAAATCGGAAAATGCTTGCCGCCTTCCGCTGGAATCTTCGCGTGCTGAGTTACATCGCTCTTATCGTGGGAGCGTTCCTCATCTACAACACCATTTCAATTTCCGTGGTGCGAAGGCGCAATGAAATAGGTGTCGTCCGCGCACTGGGTGGAACGCGCGCGTTGATCGCTAGCGGCTTTGCTGGTGAAGCGCTGTTCTTTGCGGTTATCGGAAGCGGGCTGGGGCTGCTGATCGGACGCCTGATGGCAATTGGCGCGGTAGATCTCATCGGCAACACCGTCCAGGCACTCTATGTCAGCAGTGAGCCCGGGCAGATCCAACTCACCTGGTCGGCAGCGGCGACCGGGCTTGGCCTGGGAGTAGCCGTCTCATTGCTTGCGGCTCTCGCGCCGGCGCTGGAAGCAGCCCGAATCGCTCCAGTGGAGGCGATGGCACGTGGCCGAGAAGAATATATTCTGGCGTCGCAATCGCGACGGCTCGGTCTATCCGCGGCGATTCTGTTTTGCTTGGGAGCTTTGCTATCGCAAATGCCTCCCGTCCACCGCCAACCAATTTTCGCCTATATCGCGGTGATACTGCTTGTCGCGGGAACCGCCGCTGCGATCCCAATGTTAGTGGCGATCTTCTCGGCGGCAGCCAACCCTGTTTTGTACAGATTACCGGGCGTGGGTCCGCTCCTAGCAATGCGTTCGCTGCGCGCTTCGCTCGGTCGTACTTCGGTGCTTACCGCGGCGCTAGCGACCGCTGTAGCGATGACGGCCAGTGTCGCAATCATGGTCGGCAGCTTCCGCGAAACGGTTCAGGTTTGGATGAATAATCAGCTCGAAGCCGATCTTTATCTCCGACCAGCGGGATGGTCCGGCGCGGATCGGCACCCGATCATGAGTCCCGATATCGCGGATGACATCGAGCGTGTACCCGGGGTCGCCGCCGTCGATCGCTTTCGGGCTTACCCGATCGTCTATCAAGGCATGCCGGCAACATTTGCGGGCACTGAAAGCCGCGAAGTCCAGAAATTCGGCGCCAGAATGTTCTTGCCGGGCGAAGATAAGATGGCGATTCTATCGAAGCTTCCGACCGGCAATTATGCAGTCGTCAGCGAACCATTCGCGAACAAGCACCGCGTCCATATTGGCGACGTGCTGCACATTCCTCTCGCCGGTGCGATGCGGAATTTTACAGTTCTTGGGATCTATTACGACTACTCCGAGGAAAGCGGCTATGTAGTTGTTGACCGGCGCACGTTATTGAGATATCTTCCTGATCCCGCAGAATCAAACCTGGCTGTGTACCTGAAACGCGATGCGAACGCGAGCGCGGTTCGAGCGCAGATCGACGATATCATCGGTGGCCGTGCGGTCCTGGTGTTTTCAAATCGAACCTTGCGGCGGGCGGCGATCCAGGTTTTTGATCGTACCTTCCAGATCACCTATGCATTGGAGGCGGTCGCAGTGATTGTCGCCATTCTGGGCATTGCCGGTGCTCTGCTTGCAATGGTGATCGATCGACGCCGGGATTTTGCGCTGCTCCGTTTCCTTGGGGGCGCTAAACAACAAATCAGAGCCATCATTCTTTGCGAGGCTGGTCTGCTCGGGCTGCTCGCAACCGGAATAGGCCTCATCCTGGGTATCGCACTGTCGCTCATTCTCATCTTTGTCATCAATAAGCAGTCTTTCGGCTGGACAATTCAGTTCCATTGGCCCGTGGCGCTCGTGCTTGCCGCGCTCGGCGGTATTTATGGCGCGACGGTATTAGCCGGGTTGTATCCCGCGCGCACAGCGATCCGGATGGAGCCAATCGAGACTATTCATGAGGAGTAGAGCCGCAACACTGCTGATCGCTACCGCTCTGGTCGCGAACGCGCAGAACTGGCAAGCCGCTCTCCCCGGCTACCATTACGAATTTCCGCGCGACTACTTCAACCATCCGGATTACCAGACTGAGTGGTGGTATTACACCGGCAATCTGAAAAGCGCCGATGGACATCGCTATGGATTTGAACTGACGTTCTTTCGCCAGGGTGTCCGTCTATCGCCGGACGCGGCACAATCTGAAGATTCGGTCTGGCGTCCGGATCAGATCTACCTTGCGCATCTGGCGCTGAGCGATCTCGATGGAGGGCATTTCTTTCATACGGAGCGGCTGAACCGCGCCGGTCCCGGACTCGCTGGCGCAAGTCTCGATGGACGTCGCTATTGGAACGGCAATTGGCAGGTGCGCTGGACAGATCTCAGTCGAGGCAACCAGCAGCTTCAGGCCGTCTGCGATCAGTTCAGATTGACTCTAGCACTCACGCCCGAAAAGCCCGTTGTTATTCAAGGCAAAGACGGCATCAGTCAAAAAGGACCAGCGCCTGGGCAAGCTTCGCATTACCTCTCCTTCACTCGCTTGAAAGCGCGCGGCGAACTGTACGAGAACGGAAAGAGCATCGCGCTTTCGGGACTCGCGTGGATGGATCACGAATTCTTTTCGGAATCGTCGGAGAGCAATATTGCCGGCTGGGACTGGTTCGCCATTCAGCTAGATGACAACGAGGAACTGATGCTGTATCGTCTTCGCTTAAAATCCGGAGGCGGGAGTCCGTATTCATCCGGCACCTACGTGGATGCACAGGGAACAGCGCACTTCCTTGACGCATCGCAATTTGCGCTTTCGCCGGGCGACCAGTGGCGCAGTCCCGCTTCCGGCGCGAACTACCCGATCGCCTGGACGATCTCTGTGCCGGCGCTCGCTCTTCAGTTATCAGAGCGGACCGTGCTCAACGACCAGGAGCTGTTCCAGAAGAATGGTCTTACGCCGACCTATTGGGAGGGCGCGGTTGCCTACACTGGCCAAATACATGGCAAGCCGGTGAACGGTGCTGGCTACCTCGAAATGACTGGGTACGCGAGGACTGGACAGCCAAACGAAATATTCAGAGGTGAATCTCGGGCGAGGCGGGGCGAATGGAACGCGAGAGCAACGCTGCCATGACGCAGCAACCGACGACAATCAGCAACGCATACCGGAGAGTGAAGGCCTGAGAGGCAAACCCGATGGCTGGCGGACCTACGATAAACCCGATGTAAGCGATGCCCGTTATGGTCGCGATACCAGCGCCCGGACTCACCCCTTCTATCCTGCCGCCCGAACCATAAACGATTGGAATAATGACGGAGAACCCGGCTCCCGTGGCGGCGAATCCCGGTAGCGCCCAAACCGGAGAGTGCATGAACAGGCCGTAAGCAAGGCCGGCAGCCGCAAGCAGCGATGCCGACTGCAGCGCGAGGCGCGATCCTAAGCGCGCGATTACCCAGTCGCCGAGGAAGCGGAAGATAGCCATGGCCGCTGAAAACACCGAGTAGGCAAAGGCCGCTAAGCCCGAACCGGCCTGTAACACTTGGCGGAAATAGACAGTGGTCCAATCAGCCATCGCGCCTTCAGCGAGCAAGCTGCAGAACCCAATGGCGCTGAGTGCAATCAGAGCGGGAGGCATTCTCCGGAATACTGGCCGTCGTATTCGGGCGGCAACAGGAGTATGAGTCTGAAGCAAAAAGCGCGAGACGAGCACAACCGCCATGAAGTTGACGGCAGCGCTGACCGCAAAATGAGTCGCCGGCCTGATCCCAGCTTCGGCGATGATTCCGCCGATGGCGGCGCCTCCCATACCGCCGGTGCTGAACATTGCGTGAAAGCGCGACATGGTTGACCGGCCCAGTTCTTTTTCGACCTCAACGCCCTGCGCATTCATGGCAACGTCCATAGCGGCGGCGGTTGCGCCATAAAACAGCAGCGCGAGAGCAAGCGTAGCGGCATTGACGGATAACGACAGCGGCACGATCGAAAACGAGAACAGGACCCCGCCGGCAATGCTGATCGGCTTGCTCCCGTATCGCGTGACTAGCCATCCGGCAAAGGGGATTGTCGCGACCGCGCCCACCGCCGCGCTCAACAGGGTGAGCCCAAGAACGCCATTGTTCAGCTTGAGCTGGGCCTGAATAGCGGGGATTCGCGAAACCCAGGTGGAGAAAACCAGGCCATGGACCAGAAACAGAACAACTGTTCCCCACCAGGCGGCTCGGACTCTGCGCTGTTCCGGAGCCACGCGCCTATTTTCCAATGCAGAAGGTGGAGAAAATGCGGTTCAAGATATCGTCCGCGGTGGTTGCGCCGGTCACGCCGTCGATCGGCCGGAGCGCGGCGTAAAGATCCAGAAGCAGCATCTCATGCGGGATCCGGAATTCCACCGCTTTACGCGCATTCGCCAACGCTTCCAAGCTGTCTCGAAGCAGTGCTTCCTGCCGGATATTCGTGATGGCTCCGCTTTCGGGGGCGCACAGTCCCTCCGGGGCCAGGCGGCGCAGAACTGCTTGCCGCAATTCGGGAATGCCCTGACCCGTGACCGCGGAAACCGGCACCACGTCGGGAACCAATTCCATGCGCCGGCACAGATCGTTCTTGTTGCCGACAAGAAGCGGGCGGCGGTCCCGGAGCTTGTCTAGCAATTCCCGATCGCCATCGGTCAGTTCCGATGACAAGTCAAGGACCAGCAGAGTTAAATCGGCATCCGCCATGGCCTGAAAAGTTCGCTCGATGCCGAGCGTCTCTATCAATTCCTGCCCTTTGCGAATACCCGCCGTGTCGACCAGCTTCACCGGAATCCCCTCAATCGCGGTTGTTTCCGAAACCAGATCTCGGGTTGTCCCGGGCACTTCCGTCACAATGGCGCGATCTTGTTCGAGCAGGCGATTAAACAAGCTGCTCTTCCCAACATTCGGTCGTCCCGCAATCGCGAGCGTAAAACCCTGAAAAACCAATTTTCCTCGCGCGAAGCTGGCGACCAGCTCCTGCAACTTGGACGCAACGGCATCTATCCGGCGCAGGATCTCATCCGGTGGTGCAACGCTGATATCGTCCTCCGCAAAATCAATGCCCGCTTCCAGAAGCGCAATCAGCTCAAGCAATTGGTCTTTAACCGGTCGAATGCGGCGCGAGACCGTGCCCTCCATCTGCTGCGATGCAACACGAGCCTGATAAAGCGTACGTGCGTCGATCAGATCGCGCACCGCTTCGGCCTGCGCCAAGTCGATTCGTCCGTTGATGTATCCGCGCAGAGTGAATTCACCCGGCTCCGCGACGCGCGCGCCCGCTCCGACGGCTCGCTCTACGCAGAAACGCAGAACAATGGGAGCGCCGTGGCAGGAAATCTCGACGACATCTTCGGCTGTATAGGAACGCGGTGATTCGAAGAACGAGACGATCACCTGGTCCACAACACTGCCCGATTCGTCGATGAGTTCGGCGAGTTGACTCGCCCAAGCACGCCAACGAGGTTTCCCGGAGAAGCGCAGGATTCTTTCCGCGATGGCGCGGCTCTCCGGGCCGGAGACGCGGACGACGCCCAAACCTCCGCGCCCAATCGGGGTGGATATGGCGACAATCGTGTCGCGCGGGTTCATTTATGATTCAGTACTTGGCTAACGAGGTCCGCGTCCACGTCCCCCACGAGGTGGGCGATTGCCGCTATCACCCGCACGCCCTTCGCGGTTACCGCCGCCGAAACGGGGTCTATCACCGCCTCGATGTCCATTACCCCGATCGCCGAAATGCGGACGCGGGGCTGGTGGCGCGGGTGGAGTCGGCATGTCGGCGGGAATAACCACTACGGCGCGTGCTGGTCCCACACCCACGCTTTCGCTGCGCAATTCCTTTTCGTTGCGCAAAGCCAAATGTATTACTCGCCGCTCCCGGCTGGTCATCGGATTGAAATGGAAGGGAACCCGAGTCCGCTTCACTTTGTCCGCGGCCGCCATAGCGCTCATGCGTAACTCCTCAATTCGCAAGAGCCGATGATCGTTCGCATCGAAAGAAATCAGCGAGTGGTCTTCCGCTGGGAGCCGTAAGGCCTCCATTGAAAGATGCTCCAGCGCAAGCAGCAATTCAGCCCGGTTCGCAAGCAGAAGCTCCACATCCGGTCCGGCAAAAACCACTGTAACTTCGGGATTTTCTACTTCAGGGTGCGGATTTTCCGGCTGGCGCAACTCGTAGGAAAGCTCGAAATCAGCTTGCTTCAGAACAGGCGTCAAGAACCGTTCCAGTCTGGGCCGCAACAAATCGACGGAGTATTTCATGCGCTTATTTCTTCGGGGTCCTCTTCACTGGCGCTTTTGTGGCCGGCGGAGGCGGCGGAGCAGTAGTAGGCATGAAGCGGTTGATAATGAGCTGCTGAGCGACACCGACCAAGTTGCTGGTCAAATAATATAGTACAAGCCCAGACGAAAGATAGTAGAACATGAAGCCGAACATCAGCGGCATGAACATCATCATTTTCTGCTGGTTTGGATCTACTCCCGCAGCCGGCGTCATCTTCTGCGAAAGGAATTGACTTACGACCAGGATGACCGGCAGCAGATGGATGGGAAGCATCTCAGGCGACGAAAGATCCGTCACCCACAGCCACGGCGCATGCCTTAGTTCTATCGCCACGTCGAGCACGCGATAGAACGCATAGAGAAATGGAAGTTGCACCAGCATCGGAAGACAGCCGCCAATCGGATTGACGCCGGCGCTCTTATATAGCGCCATGACTTCCTGGTTCTGCTCGGCCTTGCGAGGATCGCTGATTTTGAGACTTTTGTATTTGGCGTTAATCGCCTTGATCTGCGGTTGCAGCGTCTGCATCTTCCGGGATGATTTCAAGCTGGTAAGCCGAAACGGGAATAACACGAGATTAATGATGATGGTGACGAGAACGATCGCCCAGCCGTAATTGAAAGTCCAGTGGTCTCGGGTCCAGTTCAGCCAAACGAACAGTGGTTTTGCGATGATCCCGAAGAAACCCCAATTGATAATCTTGCTCAGTTTGGGATTGACCTTTTTCAAAATGTCTATGTCTTTGGGACCGACGAAGAGCGAGAGATCATTCTGTGTGCCGGTAGAGAGCCCAACGCCGACATAATTGACGGGTTTGTCTTCGCCAGGAAGCTTCACTCCATCCGAAAACGTTGTGACCTGAAGAGTGGAAGATTCACTGGGGAGCGCAACCGCGGCGAAGAAATTGTCTTCCAACCCGCCAAACGCGTACGAGCCGCTGTCGGTAACTGGTCCGTTTTTAGCGTCTTTGACATTCTTCGTGACTAACTTGTTATTCGTCGTGTCGTAACGGACGGTACGTTCCGTGCTGGCGGCCGAATGTACTCTTTGATCTCCGAAGCCGCCTCGCCACATCAGCACCGAAGGAACCGCCGTTCCGTTGTCGATTACTTCTGATTTGACCGTCGAAAGATAACTGTCTTTGCCGAACTGGAAGGACTTGCGGATAACTGTCTTTCCATCCGAATATTCATACGCGATTCCTGTTCCGTCTCGCTTGCGGGCGTGGCCCGGTAGAGAACGGCATTCGGATCGAAAGATGGTTTCGCGCCGGTGATTTCAATCGAAAATGGAGGCGGCACATCTTTCGCCGCAGTATCGATCAACTGCAGCGGCTTACCGGTCTCATCTTGATATTTCTTCAGCACCCAACTCTCGACGGCTGCGCCTTTGTTCGAGAGAATAACGTGGTACAAGTCTGTATCGATATCGGTCACAACCTCCGACGTACCTTGCACCTGACCAGCTATTCCCGCCGGCTGATGGGTGACGGCGGCAGCAGTTTCCGGAGCGGCTGCCGGTTTCTCCACCACTCTCGCTGCCGCATTGTCGTTGATCGGCTTGACCGGTTTGGGTCCTGGAGCAGGCTTAAAGATGTACTGCGAAACAAGCAGCACAAGCATCATCAGCGCCAGGGCGAGAGGGAGGCGTTTCTCCAGGGAAGGCTTTGTGGCGCCCGAAGGATTAGGCATAATCAGATCTCAAGTTCATGTTTGGTTAGCGGGACCGGGTCGTATCCGCCGTGGTGAAAAGGGTGACACCGGCCAAGCCGCTTCAATCCCATCCACACCCCGCGCAGGGCGCCGTACTTTGCAACAGCTTCACTCATGTATTCGGAGCAAGTCGGGTAATAGCGGCATGCGGAGGGCAAGCAAGGCGAAATGAAAAGCTTGTACCCTCTCAGAAGGACGATCAAGACTGTCTGCATCGAGCCAATATCCGGCCGACCTCGCGGCATAGATCCTCGAAGGGCGCTTCCAAAACGGAGCGCCGCGGGTTGAAAACGACCGACCAGTTTGCCGGCAGCATCTCAAACTGTGAACGCACAGCTTGCCGCATCCGGCGCTTGATTCGATTCCGTTGTACGGCTTTCCCCACCGCCCGGGGCACGGTAAACCCGAAGCGCGACGGCACGGGCTCGCCGCTCGTCGGTAAACAAAAAGCGGCAAAATAGCGGCTGGTCATGCGGATACCGGATTGGTAAATCTCGCGGAATTCAGAGGATCGAAGGACCCGCCTCGTTGATGGAAGTGACAGCGGACCAAATCGCCTGAGCGATTACTTCGCGCCGCGAACGGCGCGCTCGTCACTGACAGTCAATTTATGCCGCCCCTTTGCGCGACGCCGCGAAAGCACCGCCCGGCCGTCCGCCGTTTTCATGCGGACTCGGAACCCATGGGTCTTTGCCCGTTTACGATTATTCGGCTGAAACGTACGTTTTGGCATGGCGAATTCTAAGTCTATTCTGTGGTGGGAGCGGAAGACGATATGTATCGGCCAGAACGCCGGAGGCTTCCCTTTTTCGGGAAGCGCGGAGACGCACTACTACCGATCCACTGAACCCAAAACTCAGTATAGCGCGTGTCCAGATCCGGTTGTTGAGATGGCGAATTCAGCGGGACTGCTTGTACATGTCCTTGCCAGCATCCAGATCCAGACTCATGTTCGTGTTTCCGTATCTGCCGCTGAGCTTGAATCCCACAACCTTGGCGTGGTGCTTCCTTTTAAAAAACGGGTTCATAACCTTGAGGATGAATGATTTAAATCCGGTGGTGGCATTGGACACATTGCCCTCAGTGGTGAGGACGCCATACAGGTTGGTGGTGTAATTCAAAAGGCTGTAGGTGCCTCCCAAATCCGCGTGCGCGCCAGGAACGTTAAACGACACGTTCGAAAGATGCGCAATGCCGTCTCTTGCAGATACCCGCGCTTTTAAGCCTGATAAGACAGAGACGGAATTTTCCTTCTGATCCTTCTTCCCGCCGTTCGCGCTGTTGCTGAGGCGGGTGACGTCGTCTTCCAGCGCTCGATCTGTGAATTTGCCGGAGGTCACATCAAAATGACCTTCCAGGTCCATTCGCTGAATAAGGTTCGGGGATCCCGGAGGAATGGTTAACTTACCTCGAAAGGTGATGTTACCGATCATCGGGCTATCGGGCGCAGAAATAAACAGCTTTACCAAATCTTCGATTCTGCCCTGGTCCGAGGCCAGTTGAAGCGAGATCAGCTTGCCTTTGTATTTGGGATCTCCGGCGATTGATCCGTTAACCGCTAAAGTTGTCCGGCCAAAATGGGCGATCACGTTTTCGAGAGAGATGTCGCCATTCACCCCGTTCACGGCAACCTGGTAGCTGGCGCTCAGGGCTCGCTTGTGACTGGTATCGGAAACCGTGAAGTTGGGGATTTCGGCTTTTCCGGCGATGCGCACCTCTTTGAGATTTCCGCTAAACGTGCCGCTTGAATCGAGTGTTCCACTCACCTCTTTCAGTGCGGCAAGATTCGCGTCTTTGTATGTGTAGCTGCCGTGTAGCGGCGAATTTCCCGGGTCTTGCGGATTCCACGGTCCAAACACGCCTTCCGACTGCACCATTCCAGGCGGATCCGAAACATAAAGACTTGTCCGGTAGGGGATTGAACTGTTCTTGCCCACACCATGCACAGCGAGTTTGTTCACAGTGATTCGGTAGGGTTTTTTGGCCGGATCGGTATACATGCAATCCAGAACAGTGCCATCGGCAAGAATCGTTCCTATTGAGAGCCCAGGGCCTTGGGTCTTGTGGTTCAGGGGCATGAGGGGGTCCGGCTTGCCGTTGACTTGGGGCGGGGGTACAGTTACGTGCATTCCGGAGATGCTCACCTTGGAGAGATTGTGCTGAAAAGTGAGAAGCGTCGCATAGCTGGCTTCGGCCCGCAGTTTGGGGATGAATATTATGGGCGGCTTATTTTTGTGCAGGTGACGCTCGAAGGCAATATTTTCCGCGATGCATCCAGGCGGGAAGTAGGTGGAGCGGAAACTCTGAATGGTAACGGTCCGAAGAGTGGCTTCCTGGAGGACGTCAATTAAAGCTTGTTTATTGAAGGGCCAATAGATGGTAAGGACGATGGCGTAAAAGATACAGACTGCCGCTATTAGAATTGCTGCTGCAAGAATCCAGCGTATTAGCCGCGGTTTCGATCGAGGAGGGAGGGACTTTGCTGGGTTCTCAACGGCTAAGGAAGTGGACATGACCGTGGTCCCGCCTGCCTAGATGATACGCGCAGACGGCGCAACGTTTCGGATCAATGTTCTCGCGCCGACTTGCCCTTTTCCTACAATTGGGACATGTCCGCGAGCGCCGCCGCTGAAAGCATTTTGACCAAGTACGAGCCGGTGATTGGCCTCGAAGTACACGTTCAGCTCGGGACCAAGACCAAGATCTTTTGTAGCTGCCCGGTGGAGTTTGGGGCGCCTCCGAATACCAATGTATGTCCGGTTTGTCTCGGGCTGCCGGGCGCTTTGCCGGTGTTGAGCCGGCAAGCGGTCGAGCTTGCGATCGGCGCGGCCGTAGCACTTCACTGTGAGATTAAGAAATTTTCGCGATTCGCCCGAAAGAACTATTTCTATCCGGACCTGCCCAAGGGCTATCAGATCTCGCAATACGATCAACCGCTCGCCGAGCACGGTTATTTGGACATTCTTACTGGCAGACGGCAAGAAGCGCATTGGAGTGACTCGTGTGCATATGGAAGACGATGCGGGAAAAAGTTTGCATGACGGGTTCAAAGATTCCGACCGATACACGTATGTCGATCTCAACCGCTCGGGCACCCCGCTGATCGAAATTGTCAGCGATCCGGACATGCGGTCGCCCGATGAGGCCTACACTTACCTGACCGAACTGAAGCAGGTAATGCAATACATCGGAGTGTCCGATTGCGACATGGAAAAAGGTCAACTGCGCTGCGACGCCAATGTGTCTGTCCGGCTGCGAGGCGCCGAAAAATTTGGCACGAAAGCTGAAGTAAAAAACCTTAATTCCTTTCGCTTTCTCAAAATGGCACTGGAGCATGAAATTGAGCGCCAGGTCGAGCTGATCGAATCCGGTGGAAAGGTCGCGCAGGAAACGCGACTCTACAACGCCGAAACAGGAAAAACTGTAAGCATGCGCAGTAAAGAGCATGCGCACGATTACCGCTACTTTCCGGAACCCGATCTGGTGCCGCTCCGGGTAAGCGAGCATTGGCTGCACGAGGTGAAATCGAAACTGCCTGAGTTGCCGGCCGACCGCCGGGACAGGTTTGTCAGTGAGTACGGAGTACGTGAATACGACGCGCAAGTTCTGACGCTCACCCGCGAGACGGGCGACTATTTCGAAGCGGCGGCAAGAGTAAGCGGCGATGGACGCACCACCGCGAATTGGGTTGCCGGCGATCTGATGGGCCTCTTGCGGGCCGCGAACAAAGATATTTCAAATTCTCCCGTGAAATCTGAACACATTGGCGAGCTGGTGGCGCTCATAAACAGGGATGAGCTTTCCGGCAAGCTGGCGAAAGAGATCTTGCCTAAAATGTTTGAGAGCGGAGACGCGCCGTCCGCGATTATGGACCGAGAAGGTCTCCGACAGATCTCGGATGCGGGCTCACTGGAACCAATTATCGATGGCGTGATTGCCAGTAATCCAAAGCAGGTTGAACAATATAGGAACGGTAAGACAGCAGTACTGGGTTTCCTGGTCGGCCAAGTCATGAAGGCCAGCCGAGGACAAGCGAATCCCGCGGCGGTCAATGAAGCGCTCAAGAAAAAGTTGGTCTAATACGAATTGCTTGCGTTGAGCTGTTGTTCAGGCGGCTTCTTGCCTCGAATTTTCGGGATTGACCGCGGCGGGGGTGATTTGAGCCGCATCTTTTGCTTGAGTCTTCGCCTCGCTGACAACCCGCGGGCTCATCGCACCTCGTAAATAACCTTCGACGTCCGCAGTTGAAAATTCGAACCCATTTGCGTGAGCGGCTCGCACCAGGACATCCTTTTGGGCTTCCAGGTCCTTCTTTCTACGGGCGTGCTGGAGCTCGCGCAGTTCGGCGGCGTCCTTTGCCATACGGCGGGCCAGCCGCGCTTCCTGAAGCTGCAAGTTGCGAAGCTGCTTTTCGTAGGTCGAGGAAGGTTTCGAGCTCGATCAGGCCGGGACGGAGAGCCTCGTCGTGATCCTTGAACTTGTCGGCAAACTGCACGTGGCCTCGTGCATAGATGGCCATTTCGAGCCCGGGGACCCGGCCGAGACGCCAAGCGGTATCGGCGATGGATTGGACCAGATCGCACTCGCGCGGGCCGACGGGAGAGAGTTCCTTTTCATAGGCGGCGATATGGCGCTGGTAGTCGGCGGCATCGTCGGTGTGGAGCAGGACGGTGCGACCGGTGAGCCCTGTTTTGACCGCATTGAGGCAGGAAGTGGCCTTACCGTCTAAACTTGTTGGACCGGTGCTGAGCTGGGCGTTGGCGCGATTGGCCTGCAGTTGGGCCGGGGAAATGGCAGCCGGGGAAACAGAATCGGTCGCTGACGCGTCCGGCTCGGAATCAAGCTGGATGCCGACGGAGTGAACGGCGGTTTTCTCGGCTTTGCGGGCGAGTTTGGCGGCTTGGCGCTCGGCGGCGCGGCGGATGGATCGGGCTGTCATCGTTCGATGGGCTCCTGAAAAGGAAATGGCCCGCGACACGACGGACGTGTTGCGAGCCTGCGAGAACATAGCACACGAAAGCGGGAAAACGTTCTTTGTACGTTTGAAAATCCTCGTAAGCTGCGGATTCCAGGGCAGATATAAAGCTGGGCCGAGTTGTGACCGTATTTTCGCGAGCAAACGCCTGAGCCGATTTTCTCGTGTGATGGCGCTCAAAACGCATCTACGGAGTTAGAGAATTGCGGTTCTGCATGTCTGTGCTTAGTGCAACCATCACGCCGCCCGAAGGTCGACCGCTCACATCAACCTCCGCACCATGGGACGAAGCGGAGACGAGCGCCCGCGCTGATGGCCAGAAACGGCCATTGGTTCTTGTGATCGAAGACAACATCGGAGATGTGCTTTTGGTCGAAGAAGCGCTTCGGGAACATAAGATAGATTGCGATCTTAAGGTTGTGGCCGATGGTGGAGAAGCGATGCGTTTGGTCCAGTGTATAGAGCTCGACCCAAAGATCCCTGTGCCTAGTCTCGTGTTGCTTGATTTGAATTTGCCAAAGTGCTCCGGGCACGAGATTTTGGACACGATCCGGCGAAGCACTCGCTTTTCTAGAATGCCGGTTATTGTTGTGACCTCATCGCAAGCTCAGTCCGATCTGATCCAACTAAGCCGGCTCGGCGTGAGCGCGTATTTCAATAAACCGGCCAGCTTCGAGTGAGTTTATGAAGTTAGGATCGCTGGTAAGGGCCTGCTTAGATACCAGCCGTTAGCGCACGTGCTGCGAAAAGATTGCCTTTCCAGGTCTGCTGAGGACGCACAGAACGCATGGAAGAAATTAATGTGCTTTGGATTACCGCTGGCCTCGGATGTGACGGCGACACGGTTTCCATAACTGCGGCAACGCAGCCTAGCCTCGAAGACCTGGTGCTTGGCGCCATACCCGGAGTTCCCAAGATCAATTTCCACAACCCGCTCCTCGCTTTTGAAGTGGGGGACGAGTTCATGAGCTACTTTCACCGGGCCGCCGAAGGCCGACTATCTCCCTTCATTCTGGTGATCGAGGGCTCGATTCCAAACGAGAAAAATAAGGAAGAAGGATACTGGGCCGGCTTCGGAACCGATAGCCAAACCGGCCAACCCATCCTTACCTGCGATTGGATTGACCGGCTTGCCAGCCGGGCATGGGCCGTCGTTGCAGCGGGGACGTGTGCTACCTACGGCGGCATACATGCAATGCAAGGAAATGCGACCGGATGCATGGGTTTGGCTGACTATCTCGGCTGGAATTGGAAATCCAACGCAGGTATTCCGATCGTTAACGTGCCTGGTTGTCCGGTGCTGCCAGACAACTTCATGGAGGTGCTACTTTATCTCCTTTATCAGGCCGCCGGCCTGGCGCCCTCGATTCCTCTCGATGAAGCTCTTAGGCCGACGTGGCTGTTTGGTCAGACCATACATGAGGGCTGCGATCGCGGCGGCTATTACGAACAAGGCGACTTCGCCGAAGAATACGGCTTGCCTCAGTGCATCGTAAAGCTAGGCTGTTGGGGACCGGTAGTGAATTGTAACGTTGGAAAGCGCGGCTGGATCAACGGCATCGGTGGCTGTCCCAATGTGGGTGGCATTTGCATTGGCTGCACAATGCCTGGATTTCCAGACAAATTCATGGCTTTTATGAATCAACCGCCGGGTTCGTTGCTTTCTTCTCACGCAGTGGCGACGTATGGCCGGGCTATCAAGGCGTTACGGAAGTTCACTCAAAATTCACTCAATCGAGAGCCCGAGTGGCGGCGGCCCGCTCCCAAGGTCGACAACGCCGTTTGACCTTCCAGACAAACCGTTCCCATGCCGGCGGGTGAAAATCTCAATCTCGAGGACCTTGAAGGCACAGGTCTGGAAAGCGCACAATCCCTGCTGTTACAACTTGCCAGCAATTTGCCTTCAAACGCGACCTCGCGAGCCGCCGAACCGCCCGATGCCGCGGCTCGATACAGAACTCTGGTGGAGCAGATACCGGCGGTCATTTTCATGGCCTTTCTCGATCAAGGTCTCAGTGAAGCTTACGTCAGTCCTCACGTCGAGACGGTTTTGGGTTTCACCCAGGAGCAATGGCTCAACGATCCAGTGCGGTGGTACAACCAAATCCACCCTGACGATCGAACCCGCTGGAGTGTCGATGCGGCGCAGCTAATCCTGACCGGGGCACCGGTGCGGGCGGTGTATCGAGTGATCGCACGCGACGGGCACGTTGTGTGGTTCCATTGCCAGGTAAAACTGGTCCGCACCGAAGATGGCCGCCCTTGGTTCCTTCACGGCGCAGCGTTCGACATCACGGATCTGAAACAGGCGGAGATCGCCTTACAGCAGGCCCGCGATGAACTCGAATCCCGAGTGCAGGAGCGCACGACTGAATTGGCAAGCGCGAATCGCAACTTACAACAGGAGATTAGCGAGCGCAAGCGCGCGGAAGCCGGGCTGGCCCGCACCGTTGAGGAACTAACGCGGTCGAACTCCGACCTTAATCAGTTTGCGTACTCGGCTTCCCACGATCTCCAGGAACCGCTTCGAAATATTGCGATCTATAGCGAGTGGCTGAAGATGCGCTACGAAGGCAAGTTGGACGCCAAAGCGGATCGATTCCTGAATTTTTTGACCGAGGGCGCCCAGCGCATGACCGCAATGATTCGTGATTTGCTCGAGTACACCAAGGCGGCGACTGACGCCGAGCAGGGGACTGACGCCACCGACGCAAGCGTTGCTCTGGCGAACGCCATGGCAGACTTGCAGCAACTGATTCTCGGTAATCAAGCCGTTATCACGCAAGGATCACTGCCAACGCTCGCGGTTCGCGAGGTTCACCTACGGCAACTTTTTGAAAATCTGATCGCTAATGCGATCAAGTACCGAAGCGACGATCCCCCGCGTATTCACATATCGGCGACGGGCTCGGATGGGTACTGCGTTTTCTCGGTGGCCGACAACGGCATTGGCATCGCCCCCGAATTCCATGAAAAAATATTTGGAATCTTTACGCGTCTGCAAGAGAGAGATAAGTCTTCCGGTACCGGAATCGGTTTGGCGATATGCAAGAGAATCGTCGAGCGGTACAGAGGAAGAATTTGGGTGGAATCCGAGGCGAAGCGGGGAGCTACCTTTTTGTTCAAGCTTCCTCTAGCTCCGGGTTAGGCTACTGCGGTTGCTCCATCTGCGCGGCCATGACCTTCACCATTTCTGATACGGTCAGCGGATTCCAACCATGTGGTTTCATCGGCCGACCATATTCAAATGTCGCGCCTGCATCGGTTGTTTTTAGGAAGTCTTCGAGTTTGTAGACGGCGAGGTTCAGATAGAAGCTGTCCATGTCTCCGCAGTAGAGGTGCAGCTTTCCCTTTAGCCGCGGACCCAGTTTGCTCCAGTTTTTCCTCATGTAGTCAGTCAGGTCGTAGCCGTGGTCGCGCATGTAATTGGCCACGGCTGGATCGATTTTACCCGTTTGCTTGTCCCACAGCGGTTGCGGATATCCGTCCGAGCCAACCGGTCCGTAGACTGCCTCCCAAGCCTCAAATTGCTGGCCGGAGCGGCCATGGCTGCCCAACACTTCCTCTAACCGGCTCATGCCGCGCATGGTCTCGACCACCTGCCCTTCGGGCGTGCGCATCATCGGCCGTTGCGGGATTACATATTCGTACCCAGGCGCCTGGAATGCGTTGGAATCCTGATAGATGTTGACCATCTGATAACGCTCGAAATCGACGGGATCGGGGAAGAACGTCCACGTGCCATTGAAGAAGTCGGGATGATAAACCTGCAGGGCGAGCGACTCCCATCCACCAGTTGAGCCGCCCACCAGCGTTCGGGCGCGGGCATCGTCAATCATCCGGAAGTGCGCTTCCAGATAAGGAATCAGCTCATCGATAAGCGCATCGCCGTAGGGTCCATTGTTGGCGGAGTTCACGGCGTAGGAATCATCGAAATACGGAGTCGGGTGCTGAAAATTGACGATGATGACGCGCGGAAAATCGTTCGAGATCCATTGCTGGTAGAACTCATAACCAGTGCGCCGTTGACCCGCCGCTGGTTCGTTCTCACTGAAACCAAGCGGCGGCCGTATATTGAAATGATCTTGAAGGTAGATCACGGGATAGCGTTCGTTCGGATTGTCCGCGTATCCTTTCGGCAGCAGGATGGTCGCTCCGATGTACATCGGACAGCCCCAGAATTTCGTTAGCGGCTGGCTTTGAATTTTGATGTGCTTCACCCACTGTGTATCGGGGGGAAGGTCCACCGGCGGGATCACTTGATCCGTTGATAAACTGACCGTCTCGTTGGCCGCAGGATCGAAATGCACACGCTGGGTCTTGCTGAAGAGGTTTCCTGGAGATCGATTGAACTGCTGGCCTTCCCAATGATCCATATGCACCCAGATGGTATGGCCGTCTTCACGGTGAACTTGGGTGTAGACGTTAATCAAGGCCTGGACGTAGTAATCGCCCACAGGAATGTCCTTCAAAGATTGAAGCGGATATCCCAGAGTGCCGGGGCCGATTTCGGACTGCTGACCGGGCGCGAGATGCTCGACGTCCTCGCCGAAGAGAAGACAATTCGATCCCCAGCCGCCTGCCTGCAAACGCGGCTCGGGTGTATCTTTCTTTGAAAGCATCACGAATACGCGGCCGGTGATCGGTTCGGCGTGAGCACTTGGCGTGAACGAAATCTCGAATTTAGTGCCAGATGCCGGTTGATCGCGCGCGGATGAGCTGAATGCGAATAAGAGTAATGTCGCGATCAGGCCGGACCATTTCGGGAGAGTTTTCACAAGCTGAAGTGTATAACGCTTAGGTTCCCGAAAGGATAAATTAGACCCGGATGGCCGACGGCAGCTTCCCAGGCAAGATACCCTCAACACATTCCGCTCGGTCGAACTGCATTCCCGGCCTCTTGGGTTGGAGAGGCCTGCGGATTCGGCAGAGGATAAGGAGTCGTTCCAGTCAAGGTCGCCACGCAACTCTGAATTGTCTGGGTGATTGCTGGAATTGTTGAAGGCAGGCCGGGAACGGAGGTGTCCGGAGATTTGAAGTTAAGTGCGCTGGTCAGATCGCCGACGGTCGCACGACGCCAGGCGCTTAGGTTGGGCACCTCGGCGCCGAAGAGAGTCTCTAGAAACCGGAGCACGGACGTGTGGTCGAAGAGATCTGACGAGACCAGCCCGCCACGACTAAAAGGCGAGACGATCAGCATCGGGACTCGGAAGCCCAATCCGATGGGACCAGTGACAGGAGGAGTGCCGATGATACTCGCATCCGGCAACGCTTGAGCGGTGATGTATTCGCCCGCTGTGCCAGGAGGTGGTGTGGTGGGCGGGACATGGTCGAAGAAGCCGCCATTCTCGTCGTACGTGACGAACAGCACGGTCTTGGCCCACTGCGCGGAATTCGTTGTTAAAGCCAAGACAATCGCTGACAGAATGTTTTCGCCGAACAGGGAAGGAGCGGGCGGGTGATCCGAAGCGATAACAGGCGGTATCAACCATGAGACTTGCGGCAGATTTCCGCTTACAGCGTCAGACAGAAAATCCACCGGAAACTGTGGCCCGAAAGCGTTCTGGTACAGCACGGATTTTGGATCCTGGAAATTCTTGAAGTACGACAGCACGTTATTCGACAGAATTCCGTTAAGGACGGTCGCATCAGGCGAGGAATAGACCTTCCAGGAAATACCGCGACTCTGAAGCTGTTCGGGCATTGTGGTGTACGTCAAACGGCCATAGAACGCACTTCTGTTCGTGACCAAGGTTTGAAGTAAAGGTCCGCCATGTGTGCCATCGGGGTCGATTGAGGCCGCCATCGTATATAACCGGTTCGGGTCGGTTGGACCGATGACTGAACAAAAGTAGTTGTCACAGATGGTGAAGGCGTCAGCCAGCGCGTAGGAATACGGAAGATCCGAGCGGGTGTAGTAGCCCATGCTCAAAACGGCGTCATTCGAATTGATAGGAAGATGCGACGTGACAAACCCGTCCATCGCCCCACTGTTCCAACTTAGGTGCTGTACAAGCCAGCTATGGTCAATGTCGTGTGTGCATGCCGCGTTCGTTTTGGATGTATCGAGATGGAAAGGTAATAACTCACCATATGGCGGAGTTTCGGAATTTGCCGGGTCGGCCTGCCGGAACGCCGTGCTCTGGTCAGAGAATCCGCGAACGCCCCGGTAGCTTCCGAAATAGTGATCGAAAGAGCGATTCTCCTGGATGAGAATGACCACGTGCTTGATGTCACTCAAGCTGGAACAGGCCGCCGGAGCGGGCGTGAGTGACACTGTTGGAGAACCTGCCCGGCAGCTGTCCAGCAGCAGCGATGCGCTCTCCAGACAAGCCGTCCCCATGCCGAGCTTCAGAAGCTTGCGCCGCGTGAGATCCGAATATGTCATCCGGCCTCAGTTTATCGTCGGCTTCCTCATCCGACCTCAGTTTACTGCCGGATTCCTGATGCGGAATCCGGGGCGAAGGTCAAGTGGTACGTTCGTTCGGCTTGCAATTGGCAGCGAACGGACCGGCTATCGGCTCTTTGCACCGGCACCGTTGATCCCGTATCCGTGAAGAGATCGACAATCCGTTGCGCTTTCGGCGGTCGAATTCTGTACTCTCGCGTCAGCTTGGAAGTCATTCCGCATTGGTTGATTCTGCCGCGTGACCATCGCATGTCAACGGTCAGTCCGCCACGCGCACAAAGTCCGATCACCTCTCCTTCAGCCCAGACGGAAGGCAACGCAGGCAGCAAATCGATAGCGCCAGCGTGGCTTTGAAGCAGCATTTCCGCAATCGCGGCTGTTGTGCCGAAGTTTCCGTCGATCTGGAAGATGGGGCCGCTTTCCGCAGGATGAGTATCGAACAAATTGATATTAGTGCTGTGCTGCATGAGCATGGAAAGCGACTCCCACGCTTGATCGCCGTCCCCCAGACGTGCCCAGAATCCAATCGCCCACGCACGGCTCCAACCGGTGTAAGCGCCGCCGTTCGCCAAACGGCGCTCCAGCGAAACGCGGGCCGCTTCCGCTAGCCGCGGAGTGCCGGAAGGAGTGATCTGGTTTCCCGGGTAAAGCCCATACAGGTGAGACATATGGCGCTGTCCGGGCGTACTCTCTTCAAAGTCGATTGACCATTCCTGAAGCTGTCCATACTTCCCGATCTGGTAAGGAATCAGCCGTTTTGCGGCGGCAGACAGTTTCGAGGCGAAATCCGCATCCATGCCGAGCGCCTCCGAAGCAGTGACGCAGTTTGTGAAGAGTTCGCGAATCAGGGCCATGTCCATGGTGCAACCGGCGCTTGTCATCGCGGGCTTGCCATCCGGCGATATAAAGTTGTTCTCGGTGGACTCGGAAGGACAGGTAGTGAGGTGCCCTTTGCCGTCGTCGATCAGCCAAGCGAGGCAGAATTCAGCCGCGCCCTTCATGATTGGATAGGCGCGAGTACGAAGAAACTCAACATCTCTGGTGAATAAATAATGCTCGAAAAGATGTTGGCAAAGCCAAGGTCCGCTCATGTTCCAGTTAGCCCACGTCGGCTGCCCTACGCCTTCGCCGACCGGATTAGCGGCCCGCCAGAGGTCAATGTTGTGATGAGAAACCCAACCGGGAAGGGCATAGGTTTCGCGCGCTGCCTGCTTGCCACGATCGCTCAAGCCACTGATCAAGTCGAAAAGTGGTTCTGCACATTCGCGCAGATTACATGTCTCAGCCGGCCAGTAGTTCATCTCGACATTGATATTGGCCGTCCAGTTAGAACTCCACGGCGGAGTTACCTGACTGTTCCAAATGCCCTGCAGGTTCGCCGGCTGCGAACCGGGCCGGGAGCTACTGATCAAGAGATAGCGGCCGTACTGGAAGTAAAGAGCAATCAATCCGGGATCGAGTGAGGTCCCGAAATGTTGGAGCCGTTGGTCGGTTGGTTTGCCGGATTCACCCTGCGAACCTAGACGAAGAGATACGCGGCGGAAGAGGCGCTGATGATCACTCGACTGGCGCGCCTGTAATTCCTGAAACGCCTTCCCCACCGCGGAATCAAGTTGAGCCTGCGCCTTGGCGATCACATCTTCAAGTGGCGCGTCGGGCAGAAACTGGAACCCGCGGTAGCCGGTCCCCGCGGCGAGAAGAACGGTCAGCTCAGTCGCATTGTTGACCTGGATGCGGTTCGGCTGGGTGTTCACTGTTCCGTCGGGCGCCTGCACTTCGAGGATGGCGGCGAAGTACATACCGTCGCCTGGCTGATCAGAGTACGTGACGGGCTCTTCGCTTCCGGGGTGACCTGCGCCCGCGATATGCGCGGCGGCTTTCCCCGTCAGAAGCAAGCGATGGGATGCCGGACTCGATACCGCCCTTTGCAGTGGACCGTCAAGGGAAAGGGTGCAATGCAATTGGCCGGGCCCACTTGCTTTTACGTGTACAACGAGAACCTGATCGGGAGCCGACGCAAAGGCAAGGCGCTCGAAACGAACGTCCTCTACGGTGTAGGTGGTACGAGCGCAGGCGGTGTCAAGATTTAACTCACGACGATAATTCGTTGGAGCGCTCGCGTGAGTGAAATCAAAGCGCAAATTTGCGAGCGGCTGATAGGCTTCGGCGAATAAGCCCTGCATCTTTTGACAGAGTTGATCAGCCCGATGGTAGTTCTGCTCTTGGAGGACAGCGCGGCGGATATCGGGCAAGAATTTCGAAGCCGCGAGATTATTGCCATCGCGCGGTTTACCGGACCACAGGGTGTCCTCATTTATTTGCAGAATTTCTTTTGCGGGAGAGCGGTCATCGCCACCACCGAAGACCATCGCACCGAGGCGTCCATTGCCGATGGGCAGAGCGTCCACCCACTGCGCAGCGGGCTTGTCATACCACAGCGTCAGCTCCTCTGCCGCTGTTTCGTGCTCAGTTGAGTTCTGGGAGCGGATTTGTGGCGAGGCGGCCAACGCAGCGGAGGCGGCGAGGAATGCACGCCGTGTAAACCGATCCATAAAGAAGAAGCTTGCGGAACCATGGTATCGGTTTGAGGCGGTTCCAGTTTCGGGACTGCCCGGTCCCAACACCGGGCAGTTCTCGCGATTTCAATGAGCAGCAATTTCAAGGACGCTGCTGTCACCGTTTGTTACCCGTCGCCCGTGGTTTGTCTTGGGAACTGGGAATGTAAATGTCTTGCCACCCGGTCCGAATGAAAGCTCACGTATGAAGTAGTCGCCGTTAATGTTCGAAAGCTTGAAGTAACTGCGGCTCGATGTGTTGTCTTGGATATCTGTTAGCAGCGGCAGCGCAAAGATGGTTTTGTGAGCGCCTTCGACCAAAAAATTCGGTTGTCCGGCGGAAAGGGATGGCAAAACGATCTTGTAATCTCCAGGTTCCAGCACTGCGTGTCCCCAATGCGCCGCAAACGGCAAATGGAAGGTAGCTTGCTGCGCACCTTGCATCAGCCCTGTGCCGACAAACGCAGCGAGTGCGGCGAAATTAATTACGCGACCTATCGAAATATTCATGAGTGATCTCCTTTTGGCGGATCTTTCTCAGGAGCCACTCAGGCTCCAGTATCCGTACAACCCAAGAGACGAAGAGTTCCCGCTTCAGGATGGTCAAGAAAAGATCAAGAAGCGGCGACCAAGTGTGACACGCCCGCTCGCGTTGTGCAGATGACAGGAAGAAAAGCTCGGTTCGATCAGTATGAAGTGGATTTTGTTCGCCGTGAGTTGCGCAAGTCCGGAACCAGGCTGAGGTTGCAGCATAAGCCATTCCGCGTTCTGGAACTTCTGCTTCGCCATCCAGGCGAGTTGGTGACACGGGAAGAACTTTTTAATTTTCTTTGGCCCGATTCGCATGTAAGCTTCGAGCGCAGTTTAAACACCGCGGTCAATTCATTGCGGCAGGCATTGGGAGAGTCGTCTCGAGAATTTCATTTTATTGAAACTCGCCCGGGCCTTGGCTACCGCTTTATCGCGCCCGTAGAAGAGGTGACAGATGCGGATTTAAGGGCAGTTCCGTCCCGCGGTCCTGGCAAGAACCTGGATGCGTACGAAGACTGTTTGAAGGGCCGGTATCTCCTGGACAGAATGGCCGAGGAAGAAGAAATTCACAAGGCAATCGCCTTCTTCAACTCAGCGGCGGCAGATGAAACATGGTGTCCGCTTGCCTATGCGGGAATCTCAGACGCATACTGCCAGTTGGCCTTGGTTGGTTCGGTGTGTTCTTCCAAACTTGCTTGCCGTGCTCGAGCGTCAGCCGAATTCGCTCTCAGGAACGATCCTGATCTGCCGCACGCACACGTTTCGGCCGGGCGAGTGAAAATGCTCTTCGATTGGGATTGGAAAGGCGCACGGGAAGCGGTGAGCCGTGCCCTGGCGCTGGATGGCAACTCGGTTTCCGCGCACACTCTTCGGGCTTCGTTGCTGTTAACTTTGGGTGGCTACGAAGAAGCGCTGCAAGCCTGCCGCGAAGCCCTGGTTATTGACCCACTGTCTTTTCCGGCTAATTTGCAATTCGCGGCTTGTCTATATGCCGCTCGCGATTTCAATAGCGCAATTGATCAGTGCTGGAAAATGCTGACTCTCAGGTCCCGCTTCGCACCCGCCCAAATCCTGCTGGCGCTTGCGTATGGGCAGCTAGGCATGTATGAAGAGGCGGTGGTTGAATTTCAGAATGCTCGGCGTTGCGAGGGATTTCAAGCACCAGCCACAAGTGGTCTGGGACAAGTATTCGCGATGGCGGGTCTCGAAAGCGAGGCGGAACAAGCTTGCCTGGAATTATCTACGCTGGCTGAAGACAGGTATGTCTCTTATTACTGGCATGCTGTCGTTTGCGCTGGCCGAGGGCAAAAAAATCAGGCACTTTCCTTCTTGGAAGAGTCTCTTCGAGAGCGTGACCCCGTGTTGCTATGGATGAGAGCGGATGCAAGATTTGACACCTTGCGGGAGGATGAGCGATTTCAAATAGTGCTCCGCCGCCTTGGCATGTCCATCCCTTAAGGACGGTCCCCGGGGATGATCCTCCAGGACAAGCGTGATGCAAAATCTTGTTCACGCGCTGCGGATGTTTCGGAAGGCGCCGCCCTCAGGGGGCTTTCTCGGCGGTATTGTGTAGCATGGCGTCTTTTTCAGCCGGCAGACGATCGTTCTTGCGCTGTGCGGCCGCAGTGGCGGCTTTTCATCCGCACGCGTCCGCGAGGATGGAGGAAGCGTTGCAAGGCGTGGCCGGCCGGCCCGCCGACACGGTGGCGCGAGACGAAGACTTTTGGTTCAATGTCCGTCACGCCTTTACGGTGGACCGCAACATGATCAATCTCAATAACGGGGGTGTTTCGCCGGCGCCCAAAGTGGTGATGGATACCGAGATCCGCTATTTGGAGATTGAAAACCTGAGCCCGTCCTATTACATGTGGAACGTGCTGGACCGAGGTATAGAGACGGTGCGGCGGCGGCTTGCCCGGACATTCGGTTGCGATACCGAAGAAGTGGCCATCACCCGCAATGCCAGCGAGGCACTCGAGATTGTACAGATGGGGATGGAGTTGAAGCCGGGTGATGAGGTCCTGACCACCAACCAGGACTACCCGCGCATGATTACCACTTGGCAACAGCGGGAACTTCGCGACAAGATCAAGCTGAAGCAGATTACCTTTCCGGTGCCGCCTCCCAGCCTCGGCTTCCTCCTCGAGCGTATTGAGGCGAACATCACGGCGCGCACGAAAGTCATTCACATTTGCCACATCACCAACCGCACCGGCCAGATCTTCCCGGTGAAGGCTATTTGTCAGATGGCCCGAGCGCGCGGCATTGAGACGGTGGTAGACGGCGCTCACGCATTTGCGCAGTTTCCTTTCCGACACGAAGACCTGGACTGTGACTACTACGGAACGTCATTGCACAAATGGGCGCTGGCGCCGATTGGAACGGGCATGCTGTATGTCCGGCGCGACAAGATCGGCAAGATTTGGCCACTGATGGCGGCTCCGGATTCCATGCGGGAGAACATCCGAAAATTTGAAGAGATCGGCACGCATCCGGCTTCGCAACGCAATGCGGTGACGGAGGCGCTGAATTTTCACGAGAGCCTGGGCGCTGAGCGGAAGGCGGAACGTTTCCGCTATCTACGCAAACGCTGGTC
This sequence comes from uncultured Acidobacteriaceae bacterium, assembly GCA_963762495.1. GTDB lineage: Bacteria > Acidobacteriota > Terriglobia > Bryobacterales > Bryobacteraceae > Bog-105. Next base: position 174,837 of record CAVXKZ010000007.1, on the reverse strand, counting down.
CGATCGACTGCGTACGTTACCTGGAGTCAAAATCCTGAATAGTGAAGACCCGGAGCAATCGTGCGCGATCGGCTTTGTGAGCGTGGATGCATTCGACGCGCCGAAGCTGAGCAGCTATCTGTGGGACAAGCACAGTATTTGGACCGCTGCGATTGTGACTCCAGGCGAGTATCAAGGCTTACGCATCACGCCCAACGTTTATACGACTTTGGAAGAGATTGATACCTTCGCGGATGTAATGGAGGACCTGATCAAGCGAGGGAAAACTTGTGTAACGGGCGGCCAAAAAGGGCAAGCGCACCGGAGCCGATCGGTCCCGGTGCGCCCTATCCGTTAAAGCGGCAGAGTGTTCTCTACCGCTTGCTCATTCTTACTATCTATTGACGCTTAGCGCGATATCACTATCGCTGAGATTAGCCGAAGTCGCCCATACGCTGCTCGTCGACCAGGTTGAGCTGGTTGACCAGACCGAGCTCGTACTCCAGACTGAACTGGTACCCCAAATACCGGTGGTAGCCCAGACTGAGCTGGTGGACCAGACCGAACTGGTCGACCATACGGAACTGGTGGACCAGGTTGAGCTGGTGGACCACACGGAACTCGATCCCGCCAAGCCACTGGTTCCAAGCGATGCCGCGGGGCCCCAAGCGATGAGAACTCCTTGCGCCCCGTACGGAGTCATTGAGGAGCCTGAATCGAAGTTCAGCAAAATGGTGCCTGCCGCAGCGTTGAACGTGGCCGTCGGAGACAAAGCATCGCCAGGCGCGAGGTAGCCGCTCGCCAACGCGGCTTGAACATCCAGATACCCGGCCCCGACGGTAAAGATGTCGTAGCAGCTAGTGTAGGTAAGGCCGGTGACCGGGTCCACCGCAACGCTGGATTTCGGGAAGGTCTTGTACGCGGTAGACATCAGCCGCGCTTTTACCTGATCAGGCGTGAGGCTGGGCTGCGCTTCCACTAAATCTGCCGCAGCTCCACTCACTGCCGCGGCAGCCATGCTCGTTCCATTCAATAGGAAGTAGGTTTGCGATGGGGCAGTACTCGATGTTCCATCGTAGTAGCCTGTCGGAACAACGTTGCCAGGGAACTCGCTCACCAGCGTCGGCATTCCGAACGCCCGAACGGAAACGACCCCATTGCCCGGCGCAACGATGTCAGGCTTCACAACATTGTCAAAGAGGCTCGGCCCCTTAGAACTGTAGGTGGCGATCAAATCATCGGTCCTGGTCATCGTTCCCATGGACTTCATCGCTCCAACCGTGATTACGTACGGATCATTCGCCGGCGCGTTGATCGTGCCATAGCCGTTCTCACCTATCGAGTTGTCGCGGCCGTCGTTACCGGCGGCAACGACAACTACAATGCCGGCCTTCCACGCTGCCTCAGCAGCCTGACACAGCGGATCGAGTTTATAGCTCCCCATAACGGGCCGCCCCAGAGACAAGTTGATCACCCTGATGTTGTACTGCGACTTGAGCGCGATTGCCTGCTCAATAGCCGCAATCACCTCGCTGTCCGAACTTTCGCCATTTTGGTCAAGCACGCGAAGATTGATCAGATTGGCATTGGGAGCCATGCCTTTCAAGGTCCGGGTGCATCCCGAACACATCGAATTAGAGCCGTTTCCGCCGATTATGCCAGCTACATGTGTCCCGTGTCCGTATTGATCGCTGCCGTTACCCCCGGTGAAATCCTGGGTGTAAACGATGCGTGAACTCCTTGAGGCGCGGGCCAGGAAATCGGCGCGCGTGCTGATACCGCTGTCAATTACCGCAACGCCGACACCGCTGCCATCCCACCCGGACTGCCAGGCTGTCGAGGCGTTCGTCGCGGCGGTAGTGTAGTCCAACTTAGCTGAGATCTTGTGATCGACAGAAATGTGAAGTACGCGGGGATCAGTCGCCAAATCGCCGACAGCAGAGGCCGGCATGCTATAGGCGCCTGCCTTTACGAGGTTCATTGTGCGCCGTAAGGTTCCCCCGCGGGTCCTGACTGCGTTGTGATGAGCTTCCGTCGGAATCTGATCGAACTGGACAATAACGTTGATTTTCGATTTAGGATCGGCATTCTGAAGATCGGAAGCGATCTTGTCAGAGGGAGCCTGCGCGAACGCGAACCCCGCAAAAGCTAAAGTGATCAGTAACCAGGCGGCTTTCATTTTTCCCTTTCAAGCGCCGGGCAGTCACGCCCGGAATAGTAATTTACGCTCTGAAAGGCGTATCGTCCTCTTTTTTTGCCGTTGGAGAGAAACTTCTCCGGCACCCAACCCTATTCCGTAAGGCATAAGTGTTTCTCGAGCCTAGTAATCTGTCTGGCGCCGGGAAATGCCGTCGATGAGGAAAACGTGCCAACCTACCGCTCCTTAAGTGCACCTAGGCAAAGATCCGGCTGTGCCCGGCTGCACCGAAGCGGGTATGAGGCTACATAGAAGTACCGTGGAGGACGAAAGGGAAGCTCGAATGAGCGTCAAGAAAGCCCAGATGTTGGCTATGGCCCGGCGCTGTCAAGGCGCTGGATGCTCGGTGGTTGTCTTAGCCGCATCCTTGCTGCTTTTCTCCATCAGAGCTCGAGCCTCTCTTAATCCGGCAGAAGCCATCACTCAATACACCCAGGACGTGTGGGGAATGAGCGCTGGTTTGCCGAATAACTCGGTGCTCGCGATCGCGCAGACACCGGACGGGTATCTGTGGCTTGGGACCGAAGAAGGACTGGCGCGATTCGACGGCGTACGGTTTGTCATTTTTGACACAAACAATACGCCAGCTCTGCAAAGCAATCACATTTCCGCTCTATTGGTGGACGCTGAAAAGAGTCTGTGGATTGGAACTCAGGGCGGCGGTTTGACCGTCGTCCGGGACGGGCAATTCAAGACGTACACAACCCGGAACGGATTGTCCAACGACACTATCCTTGCATTGTATGAAGACAGCAACGGCAACCTATGGATCGGCACAAACGGCGGCGGCTTAAATCGGTTCAAGGACGGGAAGTTCGAGACCTACACCTCGAAAAACGGTTTACCGGATGATGCAGTCTTTACCCTCGCCGGCGGAAAAGATAAAAGTCTGTGGATTGGAACGCACGCTGGCCTTGCGCGCCTAAGCGCCGGCAAGGTTACGACTTATACGACGAAAGAGGGACTCAGCGACAACTATATAAAGTGCCTTCTCATCAGCCAGAACGGGGACGTCTGGATTGGCACTAACGAAGGCGGATTGAGCCGTTTTAGCGATGGCCACTTTACGAACTACAACATCCGCCAAGGGGTATCGAGCAACACAATCTGGAGTATCTCTGAAGATAAGGCAGGAACTCTTTGGGTTGGAACATTCGATGGGGGGCTAAATAGGTTTCAGAACGGCAAATTCACAAGATACGCCGCCAAAGACGGCCTCTCATCAAACCGCGTGTTTGCCCTTTTTGAGGACAGAGAAGGTAGTCTCTGGATCGGCACTGGAGGAGCCGGTCTGGCGCGGTTAAAGAATGGCTCGTTCACAACAATTACCTCCGGCGAAGGATTGTCCGCCGATGTTGTTCTGCCTGTTTATGAGGATGTGAACAACGTAATTTGGGCGGGCACGAACGGAGGCGGGCTAAACCGAATCGAAAATGGGCACATCACGACTTACACTACGCGCAATGGCCTATCTGATAACGTCGTATTCTCACTTTCCGACGACAAAGACCACAACCTATGGATTGCAACACATAAGGGACTGGACCGCCTCAAGAACGGACGATTTAGCTTTTTCGATAAAACGAGCGGGCTCCCGAGCGACATCGTGGTGTGCCTGTATCGTGATCGCGATGGGAATCTGTGGGCAGGGAGCAGAGGTGGACTTAGCCGTTTTGACGGCACCCGCTTCAAAACGTACACCACAAAAGACGGCCTCTCGAGCGACTACGTTGTATCCATCTACCAGGACGAGCAGGGGACGCTATGGATTGGAACAGGTGGCGGCGGCTTAAACGAGTTTCGCAACGGTCGTTTCTCGTCCTACACGACGAAGAACGGGCTTTCGAATAACGCCGTTTGGGCCCTGGCCGGAGACAGCGGCGGTGTCTTATGGATCGGCACTGGAGGCGGTGGATTGGACCGGCTCCAGGATGGCAAATTCACAAACTACACCGTCCACCAAGGCTTGTTCGACGACGAGCTTTTCAAAATTCTTTCGGACAAGTACGGCTATCTTTGGATGAGTTCCAACAAAGGAATTTTTCGGGTTTCGAAATCGCAACTGACCGCCTATGCCGAGGGGCATCTCACATCCATCACGTCGATTCCGTATGGGACGTCCGATGGCCTGAAGAGCGTCGAGTGCAACGGCGGCTTTCAACCGGCGGGATGGCGGACGAAAGATGGCAGGCTTCTTTTCCCTACGATGAAGGGTCTGGCTATTGTCAATCCGGGGGAACTCAAGACGGACCGCCGACCACCGCCGGTTCTTATCGAAAAGGCAAGCATAGACGGATCGGACTTCGACCTTAGAAAGCTGGTTCGAGCCAAGCCAGGCGAAGGAGAGCTCGAATTCACGTTCACCGCGCCAACCCTGCGCTCCTCGGACAAGATCGAATTTAAGTACAAGCTTGAAGGATTCGATAAGGGGTGGATTGAGGCAGGGCAGCGAAGAACGGCATACTACACAAATATCCCGCCGGGCAGCTATCGCTTCACCGTTACCGCGCGTAACCCAGGCAGTGCATGGAGCAACAAGGGCACGTCGGTCGCTCTGACCCTGGTACCGCACTTTTATCAAACATATTCATTTATAGTCTGCTGCTGTGTGCTCTTTGCCGCCTTGTGCCTCGGAATTTACGGTTTACGAATCAGGCATTTGAAGGCGAAGGAGAAGCAACTGGTTCGTCTCGTGGATGAACGCACGCAAGCCTTGCAGGAGCAGGTTCATGCGAAGGAACGAGCGCATGCCGCACTGGCTGAGGCGCAGCAATCGCTTATCGAACTCTCGCGTCTCTCCGGTATGGCCGAGGTAGCGACCGGCGTTCTTCACAACGTCGGCAATGTCTTGAACAGCGTCAATGTAGGCGCGACAGTTATCAGCGGCAAACTTCGTGACGCCCGCCTCGAGAATCTTTCAGCGGCCGTGGGCATGCTGCAGGAACACGCACACGATCTTGCCGGCTTCGTCACGGAGGATCCAAAAGGGCAAAGAGTCCTGCCCTATCTCGTTAACCTGGCCCGGCACCTTCAAAGCGAACGCAGTCAGGCGCTAACCGAACTCGATAGTCTGACGGGGCACATCGACCACATTAAAGAAATAGTAGCTACGCAGCAGGATTACGCTAAGGCGTCGACCGTGACTGAGATCGTCTCGATCCCCAAAGTAGTGGAACAGGCGCTCAAGATGGTGGAAGCAACTCTGAATCGCCATCACGTCGAAGTGATACTCGAGATCGAAGAGGTCTCGGAAATACCGGTAGCAAAGCACAAGCTGATTGAGATTTTAGTCAACCTGATCCGTAACGCGAAGCAGGCTGTTATTGAACAAAATGGACCGGTACGTGAAGTGCGCGTCTGCGTTAAGAGCCACTCTATAGATCGTATTCGCATTGAGGTTCACGACACGGGCGTCGGACTTTCTCCTGAAAATGTCACACGAATCTTCGCTCACGGTTTCACAACGAAACGGGACGGTCATGGCTTCGGCCTCCATGCAGGAGCATTAGCAGCCCAACAGATGGGAGGTTCCTTGTGGGCTGAAAGCAGCGGAATCCGAATGGGTGCAACATTCATTCTTGAGCTTCCGGTGAGCGTAGGCGCACCCGCGCTGGAAATGAGCACAACATGAGACAGACATCAAGCATCGAAGCCAATCACCGGATACTCATCATAGACGACAACCGGGCCATTCACGATGACATCCGCAAGATATTGATCGGCGACTCAGAACCAAACTCAGACCTGCTGTCGGACGAGAACTTGTTGTTTAACTCTGGTGCACAGAGCATTGCGGCGATCAAGTTCGAGATTGAATCCGCGTATCAAGGACATGAAGGGTTAGCGAAAGTCCAGGCAAAATTGGACGCAAGCAGTTCGTATGCGCTTGCATTTGTAGACGTTCGGATGCCGCCCGGATGGGATGGAGTCGAGACAGTTGCACGCTTATGGCAGGTCGATCCCGATCTGCAGATCGTAATCTGCACGGCTTACGCCGATTATTCATGGAAAGACATCCGGACGAAGCTGGGGCATTCAGACAACCTTCTCATCCTTAAAAAACCGTTCGACAGCATAGAAGTTATACAGACGGCTCATGCTTTGACGCGAAAATGGCTAGTTTCTCAGCAGGCCCGGGCGCGGCTGGAAGATCTCGATTCAATGGTCGCGAGCCGGACTGCCGAGTTGCAGGCGACGAATGAATCCCTTAAGACGCAGTTTGCGGAGCGCGCGAAGGCGGAACAGGCGTTCCGAATCGTCTTCGAAGCAAGTCCTATTGGTATCGCGCTGTTAGACAAAGATCTCCGTTTCGTAAGCGCTAACGAGGCGCTGGAAAAACTCCATGGCCTGACTCGAAAGGACATTATTGGAAATGACCCGGTTGAGCTCGAATGGTTTGGCGCCTGTGACGAGTTGCGCAGCGTCCTGGAAGGGACCCTGCGGAGTGGCGGCATAGATCAATATGAAATAAAGGTGAAGCATGGGGCACGCGCCACGCGGACGGGGCTGCTTTGGGCCCGTCATGTAGACATCCGTGGCGTTCAGCACGTACTTTGCTTTGTTCTCGACATCTCTGAACGGTTAGAGATGGAACAAGACTTGCGGCGGGCGCGGGTCGCTGCCGAGGCCGCTGCGAGAGCCAAAAGCGAATTCCTGGCAAACATGAGTCATGAGATACGTACGCCTCTGAACGGCGTGCTGGGACTGAGTAGCCTGCTTGAGGAGCAGACACTGCCGGAATCTGTTCGCGATGTGGGCGCGCTGATTCGGTCTTCCGGTGAAATCCTGCGGCGGGTGCTCGATGATGTGTTGGACTTCAGTAAGATCGAATCGGGCAAGCTGGAATTGGAGAGGGAACCGTTTTCTCTTCGCGAGGCGTTGGAATGGAGTGCCGGAATATACCGGAAGGCGGCTATCGACAAGCACTTACAATTAAACGTCAAAATCGAGGGCAGCGCGCCGGATCGCTTGATGGGCGATGCAACCCGGCTTCAACAAGTCCTGACTAACTTAATTAGTAATGCCGTAAAGTTCACCGAAAGTGGTTCCATCGAAGTAGCTGTAGCAGTGGATGACCATGCCCTTCACGCGGGCTCCCGCCTGCTTCGCGTTTCAATTTCGGATACCGGAATCGGGATTCCACCGGATCGGATGGACCGGCTATTTCAATCTTTCAGCCAGATCGATGCCTCAACAAATCGACGGTTCGGTGGAACAGGCCTTGGACTAGCTATCTGCAAGCGCCTGATTGAAATGATGGGAGGCGAGATAGCTGTCAAGAGCGAAGTGGGGGTGGGGACGACGTTCCTGTTCACCATGCAAGCCGTAGAAGCCGAGCCGAAAGCTCCGGTCGTTGGCGAGAGCTATACCTTGAAAGCTACCCGCCAAATCCTGGTTGTCGAGGATAATCCCATTAATTGCGTGGTGATCCGGCGCATGCTGGAAAAGCTCGGGCACAGCGTCGATATGGTGAGCGATGGTGAAACCGCGATCCGGCGCGTTCAGGAAACTCACTGCGATCTTGTACTTATGGATGTCAACATGCCGGTGCTGGACGGCTTACAAGCTACGCGGCAGATCAGAAGCCTTCAGACCAGCCGAGCGAATGTGCCCATCTTCGCGTTGACGGCCTCAGCGCTGGTGAATGACCGCCAGGCGTGCCTAAACGCAGGGATGAATGGTCATTTGAGTAAGCCGATCAGCATGGAAGCGCTCCGGGCGGTAATTGACCACTGGACTTCGGAGGCCGGCGCTTCCGATCGAAACCGCGTTCAAACCGTCCCGATTCAAACAAAAGAAAACGGCGAACTTGTCTGCCTGTGAGTGCTGAGGGCGCCTTTTTCAAAGCTCCGCCTCGATTTCGATTTCGATCAGCATACGTGGGTCGATGAGCGCGCGTACTTCGACCATGGTGGCGCACGGACGGATGTTGCCAAAGAATTCGCGATGAGCCCGGCCATACTCTTGCCAGCGCTTGATGTCCGTCACAAACATTCGCGTGCGGACCACGTTGTCGAGCGTCGCACCCGCTTCTTTAAGCGCTCGCTCTATATTCCGGATACTCTGGACGGTCTGAGCATACGCGTCGTCGATGCCGGTCAACTCGCCTTTCTCATCGATTGCGGTTGTGCCTGTCAGGTAGATGCGGCTGCCCACTCGTACTGCCCGGCTATAGCCGACGATGTTCTCCCACTTGGCGCCCGATGAAATATTTTGCCGGTCTTGCATCTTGGTTTATTTCAAGCTTCATGCCTGAGGAACCAGGCTTGGCTGCTCAGTCTTCTACCATTGGAGCGAGCGGCAGGCGTGTACGTCCCATCCGCTTGCATGATCCGCGCGCCGGCCTGATCCTCCAAGTATTTCTGCAAAATCCGATCGCGAATCCGGCGAATCAGCCTCTGACTGTCGATGGGGAACAAAATCTCCACGCGCCGGTTTAAATTGCGCGGCATCAGATCCGCGCTGCCGACGTAAACAAGCTCCTCCCCGCCGTTGTGAAAATAATAAATCCGGCTGTGCTCGAGGAATCGTCCCAAAATACTTCTAACCTGGATGGTTTCGCTGATTCCGGGGAGACCCGGACGAAGCGAGCACACGCCTCTCACAATCAGATCGATTCGAACTCCGGCCTGCGATGCCTCGTATAGAATGCGCACCATGCCGGCGTCTTCGAGCGCGTTCATCTTGAAAATAATGTGACCGTCGCCGTGCTCTTTGTGGCGTTCGATCTCGGCCCGCACCAACCGCTCCAGGCCCGACCGGATACTGTAGGGCGCTACCAGCAGCTTTCGATACGCCTTTTTTGCGGAGTAACCTGTCAGGAAATTGAAAAGATCGCTGACATCTTCCCCAATCTCTTCGTTGCACGTGAATAATCCGAGATCTGTGTAAATACGAGCTGTAGTGGGATTGTAATTGCCGGTTCCAAGGTGCAGGTAGCGGCGAATGGCATCTCCTTCGCGCCGCACTACCATCGCCACTTTCGCGTGGACTTTCACGCCGGGAAGGCCGTAAACGACGTGAACACCATCGCGCTCCAATTTCTGCGCCCACTCGATATTGCTCTCTTCATCGAAGCGCGCCTTCAGCTCGACCAACACCGCGACCTGTTTACCGTTTTGGCTGGCATCCTGCAATGCTTCGACAACAGGAGAGTTCCGGCCAACTCGATACAGCGTCATCTTTATGGCCAGCACCTCCGGATCTTCGGCTGCGGCCCGGAGGAAATCGATAACCGGCTGGAACGATTCATAAGGCTGGTGAATCAGGATGTCCGATTCTTGAATCGCGGAAAAGATCTCAGGCGCCGAAGCAGTTACGAAGCCCTTTGGCGTCGTGGGAATGAAAGGCTTGTCTTTAAGAGCCGGCCGCTCAATAGTAAGCAGCGCGCGAACCCGGCTTAGATCGAGAGGGCCGTCCACCCGATACACGTCATTTTGATCGAGCTCGAGATTGCTGGTGAGAAGCTCGAGCATCCTCTGGGACATGCCCGCATTAACCTGCAGACGGACGGCATCGCGGAAGCGGCGCCGCAATACAGCCTCCTGTACGCTTTCGAGCAGATCGTCCGTTTCGAGTTCCTGAATCGCCAATTCCGCATCACGAGTAACGTGGAACATGTCGGCTTTAAGGATGTCCATCTCAGGAAACAACATTCGGAGATTTGCAATAATGGCGCGCTCCAGCCACACGAATGCGAGCTCACCTGCTTCAGACGGAAGCGGGAGAAGTTGCGGCAGCGAATCCGGAACCTTTACGCGCGCGAATCGCTCTTGTCCATCGCCGTTGCTCACAACCGCGGCCACGTTCAAACTGAGATTGGAAATATGCGGGAACGGACGCCCCTGATCCACCGCAAGCGGAGTCAGAACGGGATAAACGACGCGCCGGAAGTAATCGTCCATGGCGGTCTTCTGCTGCGCGTTCAGCTCGTCAAAACTCAAGATGTAAATACCCGCTTGTCTGAGTTCGGGCATCAATTCCTCGCGCCATAAGCGATAAATCTCGCTCACGACGGCTGGTAACCTCATGCCGGATCAGTTCGAGCTGTTCGGCCGGGCGAGCGGCCGTCCATACTGATTTCGGTTGTTCGAGTCTCGATTTGCTGCCAGAGACCGGCCACTCGAACCATAAAGAACTCGTCCATATTCGATCCGAGAATCGAAACGAACTTTACCCGTTCGAGCAGCGGTGTCTCAGGATTCTTCGCTCTCTCCAATACCCGGCGCTGGAAGGCAAGCAGACTGAGGTGCGGATTGAGATAGAGTTCCGGTGAATCGAGGCGGGGAACCGAAATGGGTTGGCGCACTGCAGTTGCAGATCGCCTTGGTCCAGAGCGTGCCATGGGTGGTTTGGGCTTTATAAAAGCCTGCACTCTCTACTGTAAAACGTGCTAGCTATGACACCGCGCCCGAGGACCCTGCGAAGTACTGGCACTTCTCTTCTTGACCAATCAGGAGCAGATGTTACGATCAGAGTGCGGGGTGGAGCAGTCAGGTAGCTCGTTGGGCTCATAACCCAAAGGTCGCAAGTTCAAATCTTGCCCCCGCAACCAAATAAATCAATAACTTAACAGGACCCTTGGGAATTTTGAGGGCGCAATGAGATGCGCCCCGGAAAATTCCGCTCTTGCGTTGAGTGCTGTCTCGCCGAAACTTCCGAGCCGGGAATTCGCAAGGCATCGGTTTGCGCAACCTGATCGGCTCTTGCGGCCGATATTGTTTGATTGTCAGCGCAGAGCACTATCCGGGCTTCGGCCTGGCCTGCTGTGAGCTTCGCAGCAAAGCGCACCTTCCACTCAATGTGCTTTCCGGAACTCGGGCTCTCGATCCGGTGGTTCTCTCCGGCGTGATTACTACCCCCTTGAGAGATCCGGTGTAAAAGGATCGGGGCCACCCGCCGATCAGGGAACAGAAAACGGGGATCGCGAGAATAGCAATTGACATGCAGCTAAAATCCACTACCATATAGTTGTGGATCGGTTGGGTACAACATTTGCGGCTTTGTCTGATCCCACCCGTAGGGCGATGATCGAACGACTCTCCCGAGGGCCAGCCTCTGTGCATGGCTTGACGGAACCCTTCGCACTCTCGCAGCAGATGATTTCAAAACATATTGCCTGCCTGGTGCGGGCGCGGATTGTGATTAAGACCAAACGTGGTCGAGAGAGTATTTGCAGGCTCAGGCCAGAGGCGATAAAGACTGTCAGCGACTGGGCGATCAGCTATCGCCAGTTCTGGGAAGAGAGTTTCGACAAACTGGATGCGGTTGTAAAGCAAACGAAGAAAGAGGAGGTCAGAGATGACAAAAAACACGGTGAATGAAACAGAGCCGATGGTTATCACGAGAGTTTTTGATGCCCCACGCGAATTGGTTTGGAAGGCGTGGACAGACCCGAAATATGTGATGCAGTGGTGGGGGCCGAAGGGTTTCACTGCGCCCTTTTGTGAGATAGATTTTCGCGTAGGAGGAAAATTTCTCCTTAGCATGAGAACGCCGGATGGGTGGGAGGGCTGGAACGGTGGTGAATACTATGAGATTGTTCCGTACGAGAAGATCGTCTCATCCATGTACTTTTCCGATTCGAAGGGAAACAAGATTGAGCCTGAGCAGCTGGGAATAGAGCTTGAGGCCATAGACGATGCGCACAACGTGATTCTTTTTGAGGATATTGGAAACGGCCAGACGAAACTCACTTTCATTGGAAACGAAACCATGCAGAACGCAATCGAGAGCGGGCAACTCGAGGGCTGGGCGGAGCAACTCGATAAACTTGCTGCCGTTGTTGCAGGACTGGTGCAGACGAAATAAGAAGCTGAAGCTTTGATTCGCGAACTCAATCGTGGAGAAAGAAATGAAGAGAATACCGTTTCTCGCAATCGTCCTGGTGGCATGCGCGTTTCCCGCCCATGCCCAGGACGCGATGAAGAAAGATGCAGCCGGTCAAACCTGCCGATCCGGAAGTGAAAGTCGTGCTTGATTCCTGGAGTGAGATTGGCCGCAAGCTGATAGCGATGGCCGAAGATTTCCCCGGGGATAATACGACTTCAAGCCGACACCCGCGCAGCGGAGCTTCGCCGAGCAGTTGTTGCACGCCGCGGGTTCAAACTACTACTTCACTGATACGGTGATGGGGCGGAAACCTCCCGCGGGAGAAGATCCTAAGCGCGACCAGTACAAAACAAAAGCCGATATCGTTGCGTTCGTCAAAAATCCTTCGCAGACGGAGCCGCCGCAATCCAGTCGAAAGGCGAAAAGGCCTGACGACGGAGGTTGTTTAGTTCCCTCAACAGAAAGCTCGCGTTCTCGACATCGCATACGGCATCATCGAACATAGCGGTGAACACTACGGCCAACTCGTTGTGTATTACCGCCTCGCAGGTCTTGTGCCTCCGGAGTCGCGGCCCAGCAAGTAAAGCTGAACAGACCAGGTTCCCTGTCCTTATCGCGCCGTTTGCGCATATGGACGGGGAATTTGCTTGTTGGGCCGTCGGTATTCAATTATCCGCGATCAGTGCGTATTCCTTCCCCTCGCGATCCACCTCGGGAAAACTCCATAGGGCACCTGTTACGTGGCTCGCGATGAGGGCGAAACAACGATTACCCAAGCCACGGTAGAAGGAGACTATTGCAAAAGTACACTCAGCAGTATCGGAAAACGGATTCGAAAAACAGGGGCGCAAACTGGAGCGCAGTTCGCAGGGCAATTTCGTATCTTATGGATTCTAAACGGTGCTTCGGTATGAAGCTGTGGGCAGGGTATAACGGAAATTCCAATAAGCAGGCCCGGTTCACGGACCTGCTTCGAAGCCTAGATACGCGGCAAAAAGGCTAGGCTAAGGCTACCTGTTCGGCTTGGAGTCCTTTGGGCCCGTTCTTTACGACAAATGAAACGCGCGCCCCTTCATCCAGGCTTCGATAGCCGGACGATTCGATCGCGGAGAAATGGACGAATACATCTTCGCCGTTCTCGCGTGCGATGAATCCAAATCCTTTCGAAGCATTGAACCACTTCACGGTTCCAGTCTCTTTCATAACTTATCTCTTTCTCTCTTTCTTGCTACAAAAACCTACACATCAATTGAGGGGATCGAAGGCTGTTTACCGTGGAAGGTGGGCCGTACCGAGTGAGTTCAAGTGACAGGAAGGAATTTTCGTGCTCCTAAAAGGTTACCATTGCCGTGGGTTTTGTCAAATGATTTCAGGTGTTAACTGTCTAACGCTATTACCGCTGCACCTTACGGATTACGCTTCCGAGTTTCGCCCGTTCCGCCGGCGTCAACCGAGCGTAATCACCAGTCGATCGGGCGGGAGGCTGTTGACTCTTGTTCTCGGCAATTTTCTCGGAAATAGCGCGATTCTGGGCGATCCGAGCAGCAGTCCGTTCCGCGGGGGTCATCAGGTGAAATGGTTTATTCATTAGTACGCCTGCTTTCATGATCTCGCACTGGCGCGACCCGCTGCTGTGTCTTTTCGAAAACATAATGCGTTTTCTCGGGCTTCGGGAGCATGAGTCTGAGGACAAGTTGCGGGCTATTACCCGCCGGCGCGAGGAGCTGTCCGCGCTTACCGACGATGAACTCAAAGCCGCTGCAAGGGCAATTCGCGGCGAGGCGGACGTTGTGGAGACGTTCTCGCTGGCGGCGGTAATCGCAGAGCGCGTGCTCGGGATGCGTATGTTCGATGTGCAGATCCTGGGTGCGCTCGCGTTGCAGCGCGGGCACATTGCCGAGATGCAGACCGGCGAAGGCAAGACTCTGGCTGCCGTACCCGCTGTGGTTTGGTATGCGGTTAAGGGCCGCGGCACACATGTGCTGACGGCGAACGATTATCTTGCTCGTCGCGATGCAATTTGGATGGGCGGGATTTACGACTGGTTCGGCCTCTCCGTCGGTTATATCTCGCAGAACATGCCAGCCGAGCGACGCCGCGACGCATACCTGTGCGATGTGACCTACGCGACCGCCAATGAGACTGGTTTCGACTATTTGCGCGATGGCCTTGCACGGAGCGCGGACGAACTGGTCCAGCGGCCGTTTGCCTTCGCCCTGTTCGACGAAGCGGACTCCATCCTGATCGATGAAGCGCGCATCCCGCTCGTCATTGCCGGTGGAGTTCCCGAAGATCCTGCTCTTGCCTACCGCATCGATTCCGTGGTGGCCGAGCTTCGACCTCACGTACATTATTTTCCCGATGAGTTCGCGCGCAACGTGCAGTTGACTGATGCCGGGATTTGGCGCGTGGAAGCAGCGCTCGGCTGCGGGAGCCTGTTCGATGAACACAACCTGCGCGTTTTGACCGCGGTGCAGGACGCGCTACATGCTCATGTACTGCTGCGACGCAATGTCGATTATGTGGTCAAGAACGGCTCTGTGGAACTAGTGGATGAGCTCAAAGGACGCATCGCACAGAACCGCCGCTGGCCCGCAGGGCTGCAGTCCGCCATCGAGGCAAAGGAACGCCTCCATCTGAAAACTCAGGGGCGCATTCTCGGCTCAATCACGGTGCAGAGCTTGGCCGGGATGTATGAGCGAATCTGCGGCATGACAGGCACGGCGGCGACGCAGGCTGAAGAGTTCCGGAAGATGTACAGGCTATCGGTAACCGTGATTCCGACGAATCGTCCAGTGATTCGCCGGGACCTGCCAGATATCGTCTACGCGGATAAGGGGGCGCGGAATGACGCGCTAGTGGAAGAGATCCGAAAGGTCCGTGAGACAGGGCGCCCGATCTTGGTAGGAACGGCGAGTGTGGAAGAGTCGGAATTGTTGAGCCGTCGCCTGAATAGGACAGGAATACCGCATTCCGTCCTGAATGCAAGGAACGATGAGGCCGAAGCGGAAATTATCGCTCAAGCGGGCGCGCTGGGAGCAGTGACCATTTCGACCAACATGGCGGGGCGAGGGACCGACATCCTTTTAGGAGGCAATCCGCCACAGGATCGTGAAAAGGTGATAGAGCTGGGCGGTTTGTACGTCATCGGCACGACACGTCATGAGGCAAGGCGGATTGATAATCAACTCCGGGGCCGTGCCGGACGCCAGGGGGATCCGGGGACTTCGCGCTTCTTCATCAGCCTCGATGATGATTTACTGGTACGTTTCGGCATCGCGCAAAACCCCGACATCGATAGCGTGCAACGCACCGCCGAAAGCCAGAACCTCGAGATTCGTGAGACGCTCTGGAAGTATGAATCGGTCGTAGAGCATCATCGCAGCGAGGTGTACGGTTTCCGCCGCGAGATCCTGGTATCGCCTGACTGGAGTATCAGTTCGCTCTTGCCTGAAGAGCAGTATGGTGAATTGGTCCGAGTTGTTGGCCGGGACAAGATCGAGAAAGCGGGACGGTATCTGGCCCTGGCAATTATTAATGACCTCTGGGCCGACTACCTTGCAAATGTCGCGGAATTGAGGGGCGGCATCCATTGGGTTTCCTGGGGCGGCCGTGATCCGCTCTTCGAATTTCTCACCGGAGTGGAGGAGATCTATGAGGATTTCCATCGCTACCTGGAAAAAGATTTCGCAGATGCGTTTGCGACGGCTGAAATCCGGAACGGCGAAATCCATTTCCAGAACGATCAACGATTTGAGCGTGGAGCAACCTGGACCTACTTAACCACCGACCAACCTTTCGGAACGCTGGGCGAGCGGATCATGAAAGGCTTGCTTCGCAAGTTCTCGAAAAGATAACCGACGGAATGTCGCTCGGATCGTAAGCGGCTTCTAAGAACTCGCGTTGGCCGTTCCCAATCTCTCCCGCACGAACGAGAAGATCCGTTCCTTAGACAGCACTTCCCGGCCCGGCAGCCGGAACACAAACATGCCGCCCAGGTAAATCGCTGTGAGACATATACTGACTGCGACGATCCGCGGAATCAAAAAGGCCGGATTGATGAGATTTCGAACTAAATAAGCCACCAGCCCGGCTGCGATTGTTACGCCGGCGACCTTAAATAGATCGGCGTAGAGCCGAATGTCTTGCATTTGAGCGTCTACCGCTTTCGCGACCTTCCATGCAATAAAGATCCGCTCAAGTATCTGCGCGGCGACTGCAGTTATGGCCGCGCCCATCATCCCGAAATGATGGATAACCGGACCGAGAGTACAGAAAAGACTGATGAAGATCGCAATGCGCAGTCCTATCAGAAAATGCCGCATCTCCTTATAGGCCCGAACGATGGGATCCAAAAGGAACACGCTCATGGGGAGCAGAAGAATTGTTACCAGGAAAATGTCAGCACTCTTTTCATAGGTCTTCGTATAAAGAAGGACTATAAGATCGTGTCCGGCGACCAGCAGGAGCATGAAAAGAGGAAATTGTATGGCGGCGAGGCGATTGGTAGCCGCTGCGGTGATGGAACGAATATCCGCCTTGCGATTTTCCTGTTGGAGTGTGCTGATCCTTACGATCATAACCGTAGCGACCGACTCTAGAATCAGCGAGATTAGAGGGACATCGAGCCAACCAATCGCATAGATCGCGTAACTAACCGGTCCCAAAGAGGCGCTGACAAAATAGTTGTCCAGATCTCTCTGAATGACCCAAAGCAATCCAAAAGCACCGTAAGGAAGGGCATAGGCAAGTTGCTCTTTGAAGAATCGCCAATCGAAGCGAGTCCAGAAGCGAGGGAACTTCACATGGAGATACCAGAAAAGAAGGGCGACTGAAAATATCTGGTGGAGGATTGATGCGATGATCAGACTCTCCACAGACCGGAACAGAATGGCTGCGATCCCGATAACGATTGCCTTTGTCAACTGCGTGCCGACAATGAAGATAGTGGAGTAGCGCACGTCCTGCATTGCCGTGGGTATCTGTTGAACGAGGCTCGAAGTCAATGTAAAGAGAACGAGAATGCCGAGCAACAG
Source organism: uncultured Acidobacteriaceae bacterium (assembly GCA_963762495.1). Classification (GTDB taxonomy): domain Bacteria; phylum Acidobacteriota; class Terriglobia; order Bryobacterales; family Bryobacteraceae; genus Bog-105. Next base: position 157,794 of record CAVXKZ010000007.1, on the reverse strand, counting down.
GGCAAGGGGTTCAAGGGCGTTGGTCCGAAAAAGGGATTTGAGTATCTGCGGATAGAGCGCCAGCACAATTAGCGGAATCCATCCTGCGATGAAGTTGTAGACCAGAATGTTGAGCGCGATCTGCCCACCGCGCTCGGGCTGGCGGGGCATGAAATAAAACGCGCTCATGCCAACGCCAAAAGTGGCCATATTGGTGGCCGTGCCCGCAAAAAGGAACGCTTCTTTATAAACGCCGTATTCTGTCGGGATCAGTAGCCGGACCAAGAGAATTGGCAGGCCGACGTTGAGAACCGCCGCGATGAATTTGGATGCCGTCAACCAGAAGGCCTGGACGGCAAGCCCCGGCAGTTGCTTACCCGGCGGGGTCATCCTGCGGAAGTCTTTCTCTCACCCATACTGGAACAGTGCCACGCATTTACGATGATCTCAAGGCTTCTCTCGGATTGGGTTCGGTTGCTGGGGCATTGCGGTTGCCCTACTGTTCCGACTCGGCAAAGCGCGCATCCAGCAGGTCGAGTTCGTGCTCGAGCCTCCGCAATACTTCATCATGGATCTGGTTCTTATCTCGAAGCTGGAGGGCTACGGCGCGTTCGACATCCCGAAGCTCCTGGGCCACGAAGAGTTGATGGTCGATCTTGCGGGCTGGCCGTTGCGGTTCCGCCGAATCCTGATCGATCGAAGCGAGCCGGCGCCGGTAGTGTGATTCAAGCCCGTCGTAAATCCCCCTCTCCTCCCTGGCCCCTCGTGCCCGGATTTCCGCCAAGGCTTGCAACGCAGCCGTAATCATCTGTTTGCGCGCCGCCATTTCTTCCTCATGCCCGGCGGAAACCCCGGCGAGTCTCAGCCGGCGTATAAGAGTCGGCATCGTTAAGCCCTGGAGAACCAGGGTGGCAAATATCACGCAGAAGGTCAGAAAAATGATCAGACTACGCTGTGGAAAGGGCAGCGCCGTTGTGTAGTCTCTCCGGAAGCGACAGTGCCGCCGCTAAGGCCAGTACGCCTCTCATTCCCGCCCATCCGACCAAAAAAATCGATCGAGGCGAGGTGTTTTCATATTCCTTGCGCAAAATCCGGTGTTTGATGTGTCTCGAAATCCACGCCCCGGGATAAACCCATAGCAGGCGAAGCAGAATCACGATTGCGCTGAACGCCGCGCCATCCAGTACGAGCTGCCCCACGCTATAGCCCACGATCTGCGACAGAATCACCGGGAGTTGCAAGCCAAGCAGCAGAAAGACGAGGCCATTCAAAATGAAATCCAAAGTTCGCCAGACTGCAGTCGATTCGATGCGGGCGTGCAAAGAGTAGTGGGCTGAGCTCCGGCGTCCCAGATAGATCCCGCAGGCGAGCGTTGCCAGGACTCCCGAACATTGCAGCCATTCGGCGCCCAAATACGCCACAAACGGCGTAATCAGGCTAATGGTAATCTCGACCGGCGCATCGGCGATTCGCCTTTGAACCCGGTCGACGACGAAGCCTACGGCGATTCCGATGAGGACCGCGACAAGGATCAGGTACAAGAGCGTGCCCACGCCGGCCGCAGCGGATGGCGTAACTCCCATTACGACCATCGGCAAGGTAAACTTCAACGCCACCAATCCGCTGCCGTCGTTCACTAAGCTCTCGGCTTCCAGCAGATCCGTGATGCGGCGCGGAAGGCCCAGTCGCTTCGCAGTGGCGGTTGCCGCTATGGCGTCTGTAGTCGCGACCACCGCTCCCAGCACCAGGCCCAGCTTCCAATCGAACCCTGGCAGGAGGAGGCGCGTCGTACTGGCGACGCCATAGATCGTGAAACCGACTAATCCGAACGCCAACATCAAAATGCTCACGATGTTGTCGCGAAAATCGCGCCAGGAGGTGCGAAACGCAGCTGAAAAAAGCAGCGGCGGCAGGATCACGTAGAAAACGAAATTGGGGTTCAGCGAAACACGCGGCGCTCCGGGCACGAAGCTCAGCGCCAAGCCGCCCAGCACCATTACAATCGGATACGCGACATGAAGCCGTTTGGCCAGAACCGCTAATGCCGCAACCAGTACAAGAAGCAGCAGCGGGATCAGTTCGAGATGCCCAAGTTCGCCGGTACCCATACAGGGCTTGTTGCAGGATCTGAATTACTCAGCGCTTTCGAGCGAGACTAAGATCCAAGTAAACGATAGCGCACGAACTCTGCTGGATTTGTTTCAGGTATTCTGCTGATTTCGCAGGAGAAACTCTGCTAACGTAAACGCTTGTAAGCACGCCAAGGAGCGGCGCTCGATGGAAAAACCTCGTCTCGGTTTTTGGCAGATCTGGAACATGAGCTTTGGTTTCCTGGGTATTCAGTTCGGCTGGACGCTGCAGATGAATAACATGAGCGCCATCTACGAATACCTGGGCGCGCAACCGAGCCAACTCCCGATTCTGTGGCTAGCCGCGCCACTGACCGGCTTGATTGTTCAGCCGATCATCGGGCACTGGAGCGACAACACGTGGGGACCGCTCGGCCGAAGGCGGCCGTTCTTCCTGGCCGGCGCGCTGCTCAGTTCATTCGCTCTCATCTTGATGCCTCTCAGCGCGACCCTGTGGATGGCCGCTGGCCTCCTCTGGATTCTCGACGCGTCCATCAACATCAGCATGGAGCCGTTTCGCGCGTTCGTCGCGGACATGTTGCCTGATGAGCAGCGCGCTCGCGGATTCAGCATGCAGAGTTTTTTCATCGGGATCGGCAGCGTCGCCGCATCTTATCTGCCGTTGCTGCTCAGTCGAATGTCGCCCGCGGCTGGCTCGACTGACAGACACGCTATTCCCGAGATCGTGCGGGTTGCCTTCTGGATCGGCGCAGGCGCCTTTCTGGGAGCGGTGCTTTTTACGATTTTCACCACGAAGGAATATCCGCCCAGCGCGCAGGAACGCGAGCGCCTGAAATATGCCAAGCGGTTCGATTTCGCTGAGATTACACGCTCGATGATAAACATGCCGAAGACCATGCGCCAGCTCGCGCTGGTTCAATTCCTGACGTGGCTCGGCTTGTTTTGCATGTTTCTGTATTTCGCGGTTGCGGTAGCGCACAATATCTTCGGCGCCCAATCTACCAGGGAAGCTGCGTATACCCAGGGAGTGATTTGGGCGGGCTACTGCTCGGGCGTGTACAACGCGATATGTTTTCTCGTCGCCCCGCTACTGCCGGCTCTCGTCAAGCTGATCGGGAAACGTGGAACGCACTCCTTGTGTCTTCTCGCGGGCGCGCTCGGTCTCCTTTCCGTCGCGTTCATTCACGACAAGTGGCTTCTCTTTTTGCCAATGGTCGGGGTGGGCATTGCCTGGGCCAGCATTCTTTCCATGCCGTATTCCATACTTTCGTCGGCCATTCCTTCGAACAAGATGGGCATCTACATGGGGATCTTCAACTTCTTCATCGTGATTCCCGAGATCCTGTCAGCCGTTTTCTTTGGCCCCGTAATGGAGCATCTCCTCGGCAACAATCGGATGAAAGCAATCGTCATCGGCGGCGTCTGCTTCATCATGGCCGCCCTGCTTACGCAACGTATTGAGGAAGTCACGGTAGCGGACGAATCGCTGGCTCCTGTCCTGACAGCGCAGCCGGATGCCGCCTGAGGTGCAACCCGCAGCCGTTCGGCAGTTCAGTATTCGCCGCATCGAACACGGCGAATCGCAGCGCGTTACCGACATCGTAGCGGCCGAAGAACCGCTGGAAATTCGGGTCCAGTACTGGTTCAAGGACACGGTGGCCCACGAGACTTTCGCAATCACCATGCGAACTCCCGGAAATGAATCGGAGCTTGCGGCGGGGTTGTTGCTGTCCGAGGGCGTGATCCAAAGCCGCGCAGGCCTGGTCTGCCTGCGGCCGCTCGGACCTAAGCCATCGAACGAGATCCTGGCCGAACTATCGAAAGACATCGATTTTGAGGGTTGGCGCGTGGCGCGCAACGGCATCATGAGTTCGAGCTGCGGGATCTGCGGTAAACGCAGCCGCGAAGGCATCGTTCAGCAACTTCCTCGACCGATGGAGGATGACTTTACTGTCGATTCGGCGATGATCGGGAGGCTTCCCGATCTCCTGCAATCCCGGCAGGCGGCTTTTGCGCAGACCGGCGGGCTGCACGGGGCGGCGCTCGTTAGTCCGTCCGGTGCCGTCGAAGCGGTTTTTGAAGATATAGGCCGGCACAATGCGCTCGATAAATTGATCGGGTGGTGCGTTCTGAATGACCGAATCCCGCTGGCCGAGCACATTTTGTTCCTCAGCAGCCGGGGTAGCTTTGAGCTGATTCAGAAAGCCGCTATGGCCGGTGCGCCCATCCTCGCCACGGTAGGCGGCCCGTCCAGTCTCGCCATTGAAACGGCCCGGGAGATTGGAGCAACTTTGATCGGCTTCGTGCGCGGCGAGCGCTTCAACCTCTATTCCGGCGAATGGCGGATACACTCGGAATAGATGAAGCTGAGGTTCCGGAATAACAATCTTCGGCTGCGCCTTAATCGCAAAGAAGTGGACGCCTTGGCTTCGGGTGTCGTCCATTGAAGAAAAAGTGATGTTCCCCGGTGAGGCGGAATTTTCGTATATTCTGGAGCCTGCCGCACGGATTGAGCCGGAGGCCAGCTTCCGAGATGGGGTGATGCGGGTATCCGCGCCCCCCGCCGAACTGAAGGGTTGGGCGGCCAGCGAAGCCATTGGGCTCTACTTCGATTTACCGGCGAACGGCGGACACCTGAAGATTGCGATTGAGAAAGATCTGGAATGCGTGGACAGTGCTACCGAAGATCGCGATCCTGACGCCTTCCCTCGCTCCCCGGGGAAGAATTGCTGAGATTACGGTAAAATTTCGCTCCCGGTACCGTACTGCCCAAGGAAAGTACTGCGTAAGTAGCTGGATTTGTGATAGTAACTGTTTGGTAGTTACTTTGCTCAATTCTTCCCGAGGAACCAGTACTTGGTAGCGGCCAGTTGGAAGTTCCGCATCATCTCTGCAAGTCTGGTTGCCACCGGCACGACTCTCTTAGCCGCACAGAATCCATCCTCCGACGCTGCGGCTATCGTTCAGCGATCTGTCTCGGTGAACACCGCTGATTGGAGTGCGCAGCCGCGCTATTCGTTCCAGGAACGCGATGTAAAGGGGAAGATCTTATCCAACGGCGCTGTTAAGGATCGGCAATCCAAGACGTTCGAGATCGTTATGATCGACGGTTCTCCCTACGAGCGTCTGATCGAAATCAACAGCGAGCCGATAAGCCGCGATCAGCAGGGACAGGAGCAAATCAAGTACCAGCATGAGGTGAGAAGCCGGGGAAGTGAATCCTCGAGCGCTCGTCGCGCGCGGATCGCGAATTATCGGAATCAGCGCGCGGAGGAACACCTGTTGATGCAGCAGATGGTCGCGGCGTTCAACTTTAAGCTGATTCGCGAAGAACAGATCGACGGCATCGATTGTTATTTGCTCGAAGCTACTCCGAAGCCCGGCTACCGTCCTCCGGTTGAGAAAGCGCGCGTACTGATCGGTATGACGGGCCACCTGTGGATTGATAAAGCTGAATATCACTGGGCGAAGGTGGAAGCGCAGGTGGTTAATCCTGTTTCCGTTGGCTTTTTCGTCGCCCAAGTTAAGCCGGGAACCAGGTTTGAGCTCGAGCAAGCCGCTGTCGGCAATGTCTGGCTACCAAAGCGTTTCGCGGAAAGCGTTAACGCGAGTGTTTTCGGCATTTACGGTGTGCGTACGCGATCGGAAGAGTGGTATTCCGATTACAAGCTGACCACTGTAAGAGCCGAGGATCGCGCGCCGGCGCGCGAGACTGTTCTGGCTAGCGACTCAAATCGCGGTGACTCTCGCGCACGCTGAAGCCGGCTTTCTTCAATCGCTTATTGATTTCGCTTGCAATGAATACGGACCGATGGTGTCCGCCGGTACAGCCAAACGAAATGGTCAGGTAGCTTTTCCCTTCCCGAATATAGTGCGGCAGAAGATAAATCAGCAGATCGGAGATCCGGTTGATAAACTCGCCAGTCTGCGGAAAAGAACGGATATAGCGCGCCACATTGGGATGACGGCCCGTCAATTCCTTGAATTCCGGGATGTAGTTTGGGTTCGGAAGGAAGCGTACATCGAAGACGAGATCGCTGTCGGCAGGCACTCCGTGACGAAACCCGAAGCTGTTGACATAGATGACGATTTTATTGGTGTCTTTGCGATCATGGAACTTGCCCGAGATAATCGCCCGGAGCTCGTGCACATTGAGCTTGCCGGTATCGATGCACAGGTCCGCCAGTTCCCTGATCGGCACGAGCTGCTCCCGTTCATCGCGAATGCTCGTTAGAACTGTCGTTTCGCCGCCCAGCGGATGAGGCCGCCGCGTCTCACTAAATCTTCTCCGCAAAATATCGTCTTCCGCGTCCAGGAAAACCAGCGTCGACTTCAGCCGGTTTTTTAACTGGTTATAGGTGTTCGGGAACTGTTTGAGCGCTACGCCTTCGCGTATGTCGATAGTTACGGCCGCGCGTTTCTTCGACTCATGCGTGAGATCGGCGAATTTCGCAAGAAGCGCGATGGGGAGGTTGTCCACCGCGTAATAGCCCAAGATCCTCGAACGCCTTGAGGGCGGTCTGTTTGCCCGAACCGCTGGTTCCCGTGATGACAACCAAGTCGGCGGCCAGAGGGGCGTGGCTGGCCGCCACACTGATACTTTGTCGAGTCGCTTTCGGCATACCCGGTCCTCCGCTGCGCTTTAACAAAGCGTAGCGGAGTTACCAACGTAAACGGGAAGCATTTAGCTACGATTCGATCAAATCGAAGTGACCGTCCGGACGGCGCACAAGAACGGACAGGCAGTTACGATCGGAATTGCGGAAGACGACATAGTCCTGCTCGGTTTCCATTTCGAGCAGCGCTTCATCCACCGTCATGGGCTTGCGATCTTCCTGATAATTCACCTGGAATATCTTCGGTTTCGCCCCGCCATTACCAGATTTCTTCGCGCGTTTCTCGATCGCGCCTCCCGCTGCCTCGGCTGTTCCGTTATTGCTCCAGTCCTCAGCGGCCGAGCGTAGCGTTCCGGATTCGCGGTGCGTGTCACGCCAGCGGCTGCGCAGATTGACAATCTGCTTCTCAAGTTTCTCGACAGCATTGCATAAGGCGGTATCGAGGTCGGCGTCGATACCCTCTCCTACGAGCACATGATCGTAGAAGTTAACACTGATCTGCAGCTTGTGCAGGTGGCGCTCTATGCGGTGCGAGACATGCGCTTCGCGCTCGCCCCGCCGCTCGATAAATTTACTCAATTTAGCGAGTTTGACGCTAAACTTCTCCTCGAGTTCAGGGGTGAAATCTTTGGTCTTACCGGAAACGATGAGTCTCATTTTCCCCTCACGAACGGGCCCCGGAATCCAAGTCCGCGGCTCGCGGAATTTTACTACGCTGGCAATCTTAGGCGCGAGTGCGGCGCTGATGAGTCGAGGGTATTTTCATGTCCTCCCGGTACTTGGCAACCGTTCGACGGGTCACCTGAATACCTTCCGAATGTAGCCGAGCGGTGATCTGCTCGTCTGTTAACGGATGAGCGGCATTTTCGTCCTCAATCATTTTTTTTACGCGCCTTTTCACAATTAGCAGCGGTGTTGCGCTGCCGCAAGGTCCTTGCACGGCCTCCGAGAAGAAGTAACGGAGCTCGAATACTCCTTGCGGAGTGTGCGAGTATTTATTCGCTACCGCCCGGCTCACAGTGGACGGATGCACACCAATTTCTTCCGCCACCTCCTTGATCATCATCGGCTTGAGGTGGTCGATTCCGAACTCCAGGAACGCCGTCTGCCTCCGAATAATGGACTGGCAGACACGCAAAATTGTTTGCTTCCGCTGTTCGATATTCTTGATCAACTGCAAAGCCGACGCGTATCGCTCCTTGACGTAGTTGCGAATGTCTTTATTCGGCTCCTGCTCACGGTCGATCATGCGCTTGTATTCGCCGTTCAACCGCAACTGCGGAATTTCATCATCGTTTAACGAGATAAGGTAATCGTCGCCTTCTTTGGAGATATAGACGTCCGGTTCGACCTGGCGCGCGCCTGCTGTCGAGTAGCGCAGTCCCGGCGCCGGATCCAGATGCCGAATCACGTTAACCGCGATCTGAATGTGCTCCGGAGGCCGCCCCAACACTTTTCCGAGAAGGGACATTTGCCTGGTTTCAAGCAGTTTCAGATGATCGTGAATGATCTTCCAAGCCACTGAATCGCGCGAACCTCGAGCCTCGAGCTGCAGTAACAGACAGTCGCGGAGATTGAACGCTCCGACGCCTGTGGGATCAAGCGACTGAACGGCCTTCAGGCCCGCCTGAACGTCTTCCAGGCTGAGACCCTCCGCCACCGCTATTTCTTCTAGCGGGGTAGTGAGATAACCACTCTCTTCCAAATTACCGATGATGCTGTTGGCCGCCTCGCGTACCTGGTCCGGCAAAATTAGAACGCTAAGCTGACTTTGCAAATAGTCGCCGAGCGTAACGGGAGAAGAGAGGAACGTCTCAAATGAAGGCTTCTCCACCGATTCCGAGGCCGGGTTCCGAAATCCCGGATCGAGGTAGTCTTCGAAAAAGCTGCCAAAATCGATTTCGTCAAAAGGATCCGCTTCTGGCTTCGGCGGCTCTTCGGGAAGGGCTGGAGCCGCTCCGGCTTCTAAGATCCCCCCAGTGGCGATTCCATCCGGCGCGCCGTCGCCGTCCGACGAGGCATCGAACGCCTGTAGCGCTTCTTCCGGTTCGTTAACGCGGTCTAATATCGCCTGATCGGCCGGTTCCGCCTGCCGCTCGCGCTCGAGCAAGGACTGTACCTCTTCCGGTGTCAGCTCTTCCCCGGCTTCGGTCGATTCCTCCAGCACCGGATTCTCGGCAATTTCGTTCAAAATCATGTCTTTCAGCTCCAGGCGGTTGAGCTGAAGGACCGTGACCATCTGCACGAGTCCCGGCGTGAGTATTTGCTTTTGCTGAACGCCGAGATGCAGCCGTTGCGAAAGCGAACTCATGTCGGTTATCAGTTTAGCACCGGATCGCGGGCTCGTCCCTGCAAGAAAAATCGGGGTTTATCGCTAGTTTTGACCGTTCAGCGGCGGATCTGCCTAGCTGACCAGTACGGGGGGGAAGTAGAAGTTTTCCCCTAAATAGATCCGGCGAACATCGGGGTCGTTGCCCAGCGACTCTGGCGAACCGGCGCGGAAAATCCGTCCCTCACTGATGATGTAGGCGCGATCCGTAACCGCCATCGTCTCCCGTACATTGTGGTCGGTAACCAGGATCCCGATTCCTTTGCGCTTCAAATCGCCGATAATCCGCTGCAATTCGAGTACCTGAATCGGATCGATCCCAGAAAATGGCTCGTCCAGCAGAATGAAATCCGGTTGCAGCACCAACGAGCGTGCGATCTCGACGCGCCTTCGCTCGCCGCCCGAAAGCATGTAGCCCTTGCTATGCCGTACCGTCTCCAGCCCCATGTCGTCGATCAGAATATTCATACGTTCGCGCCGCTCCCGCCCATTCAGTGGAAGCGTTTGCAGAATCGCCATGAGGTTATCTTCGACGCTCAGTTTCCGGAAGACCGACGGTTCTTGCGGCAGATAGCTGACGCCCTTTCGCGCTCGCTGGTACATCGGAAGCGGCGTGATGGACTCGTTGTCAAGCAACACTTCACCGGCCTCAGGGCTGATCAGGCCGACGATGATGTAGAACGATGTGGTTTTGCCTGCGCCGTTCGGGCCCAGCAGGCCTACCACTTCGCCCTGCTCCACTCGCACGCTAACGTTATCAACTACCTTGCGGCCGTTATAGGATTTTGAAATTTCGAGGGTTTGCAGGGTTCGGATGCCCTGCCTGTAACTACCGTCCGGCATTTGAGAGCTTATGTCCTATATCATACGCGGTGAATGGTAGCCTCCACTGCCGATCCCAGGCAGTTAGTTCACAAGAAGTATCTGCTCGTACTCGTAATTGTCTGCCTAGCTCTGTTGCGCCTGTGTCATGTGCGCCTGCTGTGGGCGGACGAGGACTATCACATCGCAGCGGCCATCAATTTATTGCATGGCAAGGTTCCTTACCGCGATTTCTGGTATGACAAACCTCCGCTTTGCGCTGTTTACTATCTCCTGATTGGCGGCTTTGCAGGCTGGCCGTTACGTCTGCTGGATGCGGCTTACGTTTTGTTGGCTTGCTGGCTGGTATATCGGCTCGCCCGAACTTGGTGGGGGGTGGCCGAAGCTCGCGTAGCATCGCTACTGCTTGCGTTCTTCATGGCCTTCTATCTCCCTTCCACTGTGATTCCATTCGCCGCGGATGCGCTGATGATTGTTCCGCAAGTTGCCGCGGTGTATTACGCGCTGTTGCGCAAACCTCTTTGGGCCGGCATCTGGGCCGGCATCGCGTTTCTCTTCAATGCCAAGGGAGTGTTCGTCCTCGCCGTCTGCGTTCTCTGGCTGCCGCCGCAAAGTGCTCTGATCCTGGGCGGCTTCGCGTTGCCCATCGGGGCCGGTCTTGTTACAGCCTTCGCTACCGGCGCCTGGCCCGGCTACTACGAGCAGGTCTGGCGGTGGGGTCTGATTTATGCCGAACAATCGCCCGTTACCAACCCATTCACCCTGGGATTGAGGCGCACTGCCGATTGGCTTGGTTTTCAGGGCGCGTTGACGGCGGGAGCCATTTATGCATTCTTTCGATTCACGCGGAATGAGCGCTGGAGATTCGGCATTTGGATCGCGCTGTCATTTATCGCGGCTTGCCTGGGTACCCGTTTCGCGCCGCATTATTTTTTGCAACTGCTTCCGCCCATGGTCATCGTTGCCGCGCGCGGTATCGTCCTCGCCCTGCGCGAGTTCCGCAAACCCACGGTGGTGGTCCTGGTGCTTTTGGTGCTAGTGCCGCTGATTCGCTTCGGTCCGCGCTACTTTTCCTTAGCGGTTGAAGATATGCGCAGCCAGGAGCCGCACTGGTCCGACGTCACTCTCGACCTCGACAGCCAACGCGTAGCCGGACGGGTCAATGCCATAAAGCGCTCCGGCGATACGCTCTTCGTTTGGGGCTACCGTCCCGATATTTACGTCTACACGCGGCTGGTCTCAGACGGCCGCTTCTGGGATTCTCAACCGCTTACCGGCGTTCCGGCCGACCGTCATCTCAAAGTTTCCACCGCCATCTACGGTGGACCCGCGGCCACCAATCGCCAACAGCTCACACGGTCCCGGCCCACCTTCATCGTCGACGGACTTGGTCTGCTCAACCCCGCCCTCGCGCCCAGCGTCTATCCCGAGCTGCGGCCCTGGCTCGCGCATTACAAGCTGGTCGGGCGAACTGACTTGAGTTTGATTTATCGGAAGGTGGAGTGATTACCCATCGCCTCATCCTCGGCCGCATAGTCGAACTGTTGCGCCGCGAACTGCGGTGGATGCACCCATTCCCATTCGATGGTTCGCTTCAGCGCGGTCCGCGGATCGACCGGCTCGGCATATCCTAACTCGGCTCGAATCCGGTTGCTGCTCATGGCCCAATCCTGCTCGCAGTTACCCGCCACGCGGATGTGGGCCGGAGTCGCGTCCTTCTGGAGAGCGATGATTTTTCCATTCCAGCCGACAACTTCGGCAATTCGCGCCACCCACTCCCGCTCGGTCACAGCAGGCTCCTCAGCGACATTGAAGATCCGCCCGGCCGCCGTTTCCGAAACCGCCGCCAAGGCAATCGCCGCCGCCACATTCTCCACGTACCCCCGCGGTCCGCGCCAGCGCGCCGCATCTTCTTGCAGTAAAATCGCGGGCCTCTTGTCATCCATTCGCTTGAGGTAGGGGAACAAACGATGCAGCGGATCTCCAGGCCCGTAAATCATGGGTAGACGCAGGACTGTACCGGGAAGCTCCGCGTCGCTCATCACCGTTCGCTCGACCGGAATTTTGTCGTACTCGTCATCGAGCCACGGAAATAGGCCGCGCAGCATTTGAAGCGTTTCCGGCCGGTACACGGTTCCGCTGGTACGTAACTCCGAATCTTCCGTCAGCGGAACCGGCTGCAGCGGCCCGGATTCAGTTCCGTTCAAAATGCCGCAGGCGCGGTACACGTCTCCGCTGCTCAGCGCGACCACTCGGTTCGCCAGCCCGCGAAACGTGTTTATCAGGGTTTCCGCCTGTTTTCGGCTGCTCAGAATAAAATCGACCACCACTTCGGGCGCAAAGCGGCGGAAGTGTTCAACGTAGTCTGGAAGCCGCTGCCGATCGCCATGGATTCTCACCGCCGCAGGCAAGTCCGGGTTCGCGTTTCCACGATGAAAGACGGCGAGGTCGTGTCCCTGCCGCGCCAACTCACGCACGACGTGCGGGCCATTAAAGCCCGTCGCGCCGATCAGCAGGATTCGCATCGATTAGTACGGTCGCCCTCTGGATGGCTATAGATCCATAGTAGTTTGAACTGATAGGATCAATCGTGCGTAAAACCGCCATTATCCTGCTAGCCTTCGCTTCCATAACCGGTCTGCTCGACGCACAGATCGCGCCGCCTGACCCGCAAAAAACAGCGCTGATCGAAGATCTATTTCGCGTGACCAAGACGGAAGATCTGCTTGGCCGAATGATGGATCAGATAAAGACCACTATCCCCGCCCAGATTGCCAGCACCTTCGGCCCAAGGGCTGCAGCTGTGACCGAAACTCCTGAATACAAAGCGTTCATGGAGAAAGTGTTTGCCCTATACGCCGGGGAGCTCAATTGGCAGAAATTGGAGCCTCAGTACATTCAGCTTTATGACGCCGCTTTCACCAAGGAAGATCTGGCCCAGATCGTCGCCTTTTACAAATCGCCGGCCGGCCAGAGCTTCATCAACAAAATGCCTGAGCTGATGCAAGGAGGCATGGCCCTCTCCCAACAAGCCGTAGCCTCGGTCGGCCCGCAGGTTCAACAACTCATGGCGGAATTTGCCGCCAGCGTTAAGAACAAATACGCCGAGTCTCCGAAATAGTCTTTGCCTGCTCGTTACCGAAATAAAGGAAACTAGGGGTATGGCTGTCGGAAGCTGTGCCGGGTCCAAAGAGCGCCCTACTTCTTGCGCATTTTCGTGAACGCCAGTTCTTTCGTTTGCCCATCTACGATCAGGTGATCATCGTCGCTGAAATAGGTAAGCTGCCGGCCACGCGTGATTCCTTTGTAGGAATCCACCATCTGCGGCGAGCCGCCGTTCAGGATTACTTTGTCGTCTTTGGTGTAGTATTCGCAATGCTCCGAGTTTCCTACGCGTGTGCGCCCGGGCGATATCACCTCGGAGATGGCCACCGTGCCGTCCGCAAATGCATGATCGAGTGACGATTGGTCGCCATTTGTGCCGGTCTTGGGAGTCAGAAACGCTTGAAGCTGCTTCGAGGTGACGGTCATCTTATCGCGAATCAGCTTTACCCCCCCGGTATAAAGCGCAACCCGCGTGTCATCTCTATACAGCAGTTCCGGCGCGCGCACGATCGTGTAGACGGGCGAAGCTTGGTTCGCCGGAGTTTGCGAGTCCGCCGTCTTGGGAGACCCCGCCTGTGATTTGCTGTCGACGAGTTCGCTCACCACGTTTCCAATGGCATGCAACGATTGCGCGTCGCGATCCACATCGATTTTATCTGCCGAAATCCGGTTCGCGCTTTGCCACATGACCACGTGGCCCGTATAGGTGACTTTCGTGTTGTTGTCACGGGTCTGCATCTGGTCGGCCTGCGCTTGCATGGGTTGCGAATCGTCCAGCATGGAAGTGCCGGGCTTTTCGTTTTTATCAGGCGCATGCGTCGACAACACGTGTCCGTTTGCGTCCATATCGCCGGTCACCTGGTTCATCACGATCTGATCTGCGACGGCCGATCCCGAATCATCCAGCACGCGCGCACCGCCCGTGAGCGTAATGCGATTAAGAGTCTGTTCCAGGAATGCCTCTTTAGAAGATGCTTTTCGCACTCCCTCCTCATACCGGAAATTACCTTTCTGGTCGATGGTGGCGATCTGGTTGGTTCCCGGAGTAAACTTCGCCGTCATCTCGTCGCTCCAGGTCAGCGCCGGAGGCGGCGGCTCCGGTTTGCCATCTTTTCCGATCACGGGCTTCAAGGTGGATTCCGCTCTATCGGTGTGGGTCACCGCGTTCCAAGCCAGGAATGTATCCACATAACTCCCCGCTCCGTAGATCACCCGCAAGCGCGATGCATCCAGAATCCTATGAGATTGGTCCGGGCTATTCGGCTTGAACTCAAGCTGTGCCTGGGAAGGCGCGCGAATCTCCTGCACGTCCTGGCCGCCGGGCTTCATCTCGAGCTCGATGTGCTCGCTTCGCAAAATCCGCGTTTCGGCGAGCTTTACTCCGGGCTGCGGGAGCGGCGTCGATTCGGCGACTGCATGACCATCGGCCAGAACCAAGTGAAGCTGGCTGTCGTTCACGGCCGTTCCGCTTCGCTCCTTCACCGCCAGCGCGAACCGCAAATCGGCTTTATCACCCGTGATCACCGTTCGCGACCCCGGTTGGGCCTCTACCACTCGGGCGTTTTTGTCACCCACAATCCGCACCAGGTTGCCGTCTTCATCGAAAAGCGCCGTCATCTTCTCGGCGGAATAATCCGTGTGGCGGTCGTCGCGATCGTCGGTGCCAACGGGATGCTCCGCATCGATCTGATGCAGAACGCCATCTTGCAATGTCACCACCGAATTTTGCGCTTGGATCACAGTCGTCTGGCGCTGCATCTTCGACCAGGGCGAGAGATAGATCTTCTGCTCCGCCTCTTTGTACACCAGGTCGCCGGATTCGATGTGCATCTTGCTCTCGGCCGGACCCTTGCCCACCCAATCGAGCGCGATCGCCGATTTCAAGTGCAATATCTTCGTGTTGGGATCGTATTCGGCGCCTACCGCTTTCCCGCCGCCGTCCGGAAAAATAAAGGCCGCAGGCTGATCCGTACTCGCTTTGCCCGTCTTAGTCTCGTACACCACCCCCGACGTCGTAATGCGAACCCGCTTCTCCGCTGCCTTGGGATCCTCTGCGTTGTCGCCAGCCGGAACGTTCATGACGATGTACACCGGCCCATCCGATTTCAGCAAACCACTTCCTTCATCGAATAGCGCCTTGTCCGCTTTTACGTAAGTGTAGGAACCGGCACTCTTATCGAACAGCCGCAGCTTCACGGCCACCAGCGCGAACGTGGACGGATCGTGAGTGCCCTCGAAACTATCCGCGTCAACTCGCACTAGCGGCTTGCCGGTCTGAGGATCGTCTTTCTGATAGCGCCATCCGCTGCGGGCCACGCCGTCATAGCCGGTCTTGATCTGAGGAACGGGCGCGACATGGCGCCTCCGCGCCTCGTCCAGCCGAAGCTTGTAGGTGTAACCAACGCCTGCCGTGAGCAGAAGCACAGCCACGGCCAAGAAGACGGAAATGCGCCGCATAGTCTAGAGCGCCAAGAGGAGCAGAGTGATACTCCTACAATAGCAATCGGCCGAGCAGCAGAGGAAGCATAGAAAATCTGAGTGTCACGTTGTCATGTCAAGGAGTGCTACGACTATAATTGCTTTGCTGTCAATCGGTTGAAATCATATTGTTGTCACTCGACAGCCAAGTGTGCTAAAACTGTGCGTGGGTGATCGGTTGGGTAGTCTGGCCGATCAGCGAGTTCGCCTCCACTAGGGTGAAGCGCTTGCTTCAACACCCGGGTGGGCAAGAACTCCACCGAAATTCTACATCAGTTGTTCAAGCAAACTGGAGGTTTGAGTATGGATATACGTCCGCTGCACGACCGGGTCGTGGTGAAACGGATTGAGGAAACAGAGAACATGCAAGGTGGTCTCTATATTCCGGATTCTGCTAAGGAAAAACCGCAGCAGGGTGAGGTAATTGCTGTCGGCAATGGCAAACGTACCGACGAAGGGAAAGCGCTTCCGATGGATGTCAAAGTCGGGGATCGCATCCTGTTCGGGAAGTACTCGGGAAGCGACATCAAACTTGACGGGAACGAGTACATGATCATGCGTGAGGACGAAATTCTTGGCGTGCTCGCCAACGGCTCGTCGGGAAAGAAATAGGAGGTTCTCAAAAGAATAATGGCTGCAAAACAGATTATTTATAGCGAAAATTCGCGGCAAGCGATTCTTCGCGGAGTAAATCAGCTTGCTGATGCCGTGAAGGTCACGCTCGGTCCCAAGGGCCGCAACGTAGTTCTCGAGAAGAAGTTCGGTGGCCCTACCATCACCAAAGACGGTGTTACGGTTGCCAAAGAAATCGAGCTGCGGGATCCGCTCGAAAACATGGGCGCGCAGATGGTCCGTGAGGTCGCGTCGAAGACCTCCGATATCGCTGGTGACGGCACCACGACCGCAACCATTCTGGCGCAAGCGATTTTCCGCGAAGGCGTCAAATCCGTCGCTGCCGGCGCCAATCCGATGGCCCTGAAGCGCGGTATTGAGAAGGCCGTCGAAACGGTTGTCGAGGAAATAAAGAAATTCTCCAAACCGGTTTCAGGCGATGCCATCGCTCAGGTCGGAACCATCTCCGCCAACGGCGATGCCACCATCGGCAACATCATCGCCGAAGCGATGAAGAAGGTCGGCAAGGACGGCGTCATCACGGTTGAAGAGTCGAAGACCATGGTGACCGAACTCCAGACCGTCGATGGTATGCAGTTCGATCGTGGTTACCTCTCACCCTACTTCATCAGCGATCCGGATCGCATGGAAGTCGTTCTCGAGGATCCCTACATCCTCATTCACGAGAAGAAAATCAGCAACATGAAGGACCTGTTGCCGCTGCTCGAGCAGATCGCCCGTGCCGGCAAGCCGCTCCTGGTGATCGCTGAGGAAGTGGAAGGCGAAGCGCTCGCCACTCTGGTGGTCAATAAGCTCCGCGGCACGCTCAACGCCTGCGCTGTAAAGGCGCCCGGCTTCGGCGATCGTCGCAAAGCGATGCTCGAAGACATCGGCGTCCTGACGGGCGGCAAGGCCCTGATGGAAGAGACCGGCATCAAGCTCGAAGGTGTGCGCTTGGAAGACCTGGGCCGCGCAAAGCGTGTCACGGTTGACAAAGACAACACCACTATCGTGGACGGCGCCGGTACTCAGAAGAACATCGAAGGCCGCATCAAGCAGCTTCGCGCTCAGATCGAAGAAACCACTTCGGACTATGATCGCGAGAAACTGCAGGAGCGGCTGGCGAAGCTCGCCGGCGGCGTAGCCATCATTAAGGTCGGCGCTGCCACCGAAACCGAGATGAAGGAGAAGAAGGCCCGCGTCGAAGATGCTCTGCATGCCACACGCGCGGCTGTCGAAGAAGGCATTGTCCCCGGTGGCGGCGTTGCGCTGCTCCGCGCGGGAAGGGTTCTTGCGAACACCAAGGCCGATGGCGACGAGCAGATCGGTATCGACATCATTCGCAAGGCGACCGAAGAGCCGATGCGCCAGATCTCTGGCAACGCCGGCTATGAAGGCGCGATCATCCTGGAGAAGGTTCGCTCTAACAACGAATCCAATTACGGCTTCAATGCAGCCACTGGCCAGTTCGAAGACCTTGTAAAGTCCGGTGTCATCGATCCGACCAAGGTCACCCGCTCCGCCCTGCAGCACGCCGCTTCGATCAGCGCTCTTATGCTGACTACCGAAGCGATGATCGCTGAGTTCCCCGAGAAGAAAGCCCCTGCTGGACCTCCCGGCGGCCACGGCGGCCCCGACATGGACTACTAATCCGGTCGTTCACAACCAACTTCCGCCCGCCTCGGTTTCGGCCCAGGCGGGCTTTTTGTTGGCTGCTAATCGAAGTAGACTAGACAGAAGGTGACTATGACCAAATTTTGCTGTCTCGCGGTGCTCGCGAGCCTTATCGCCGTTCCTGCCTTTTCTCAGACCGATGATGTCAAATCCAACGTCCTCAAACATCTGAAAACGTCACGTGACTTCACGGTGAAAGTAGCCGAAGCCATGCCGGAGAGCGACTACGATTTCAAGCTAACGCCTCCGCAGATGAGCTTTGCACAGCAAATGGTCCATCTTGCTTCGGGCCTGGATTACTTTCTCGCCGCCTTCTCGGGCGAGAAGCCGAACCCGCCGAAACCCGCCTCACTTCACAAGGCCGATGTGGTCACATTCATCAAGGCTCAATATGACAAAGCCATCGATACGGTCTCAAAGCTGACGCCCGGAGCAGATTTCGAAGACCTACAAGAGCCCCGAGGGCGAGGAGACTGGTGCCGATCTTCTGCTCGGCCTGCTCGATCACTCCACTCATCACCGCGCGTCCGCCGAAATGTATTTGAGAGCGAAAGGAATTACTCCGCCCGAGTACGAATTCTAGCGGGTGGGCCGAACCCTAACGAGGTTCCAACTTGACGTTCGAAAATACGGCTGTTTCCAGTACGTTTGCATTGTGGGAGCAGACGGCCAATCCAATGTAGACAGGGTCCTGTAAGTGAACTGTCACGGAACCCGTCGTTTTCAGTTCTTCGCCCGCTTTTCCCGCTGCCATCGTAAACTGATCCCCATGCCGCTCAATGCGTATGCGGGTTGGCGCTTCCACCTCGGAGCGTGTTTCTTGCGTAATCGCTCCCGTGCTGGCGCGATACTGCAAAGACGTCAGTCCATTGCCGTGTACCGCGGCGTCCGCATACGGCGAATTGGGCGCTAGAGTCTGCCGCACCATCAGCGCCGCTTTCCGATGAGGCTCCACGCCCTGTCCCCGGAATCGAATATCCGCCGTCAACGTCACGTCGCCTGAGATCTGCTTATACACGTACTGGAATGCGTCGGCCGTGGCCCACATATTCGCGCCGCCGCCGGTTACGACGTATTCGTCGGCCGTTTTGTCGAATCGAGCCGTTCCCTTTTTCGGAGTGATTCCAATATCTTTGTGATGTTGGAATAACCCCAGCTTGGCCGCGAGAGCTTGTGGGCCGGAGCTGACCACAATCGCCGCAACGGCGATGCACGCTACGGCCGTGATGCCGGATTTTTTCATGCCTGGGTTCGAAGCAGTCGACGCAGTCTATCGTTTCCTTGCCGCGGATTTCTTCGTCGATTTGCGGCTCGTGTTCTTTCTGGAACTGCTCTTTTTAGCCGTGCTCTTCCTTGAAGAACTGCTCTTCTTGCTCGCGGCTTTTTTCCCTCGACTTTTCTGATGCGGATTCGGCGGAATATCCGCTCCCGACCTCCGCGCTTCGCTCAAGCCGATCGCGATCGCCTGCTTCGGGTTTTTCACCTGCTTCCCGCTGCGGCCCGACTTCAATTCGTGGTGCTTGAACTCATGCATTGTCTTTTTCATTTTGCCGCGCACGGTTCGTTTGGACTTTGGGCCCGAACCGGACGACGTTTTTCTGGAACTGGTTGTTTTCTTAGTTGCCATCTCACCTCAAACGTGATCTGTACTGCCGATCCTCTAGTGACTGGATGACGAGCCGGCTGGGGAATGTTTCAAAACAACTCCCGCTGGTATCCTAAAACTACCTAGAGGACCCTATTTGTCTCGACTTTCTGCTGCATTCCGCAGCTTCTTTTCTATTCTTTTTTCTGGCGTGCTTCCCGAAAGTGTAGCGGCGCAGTTCGGCTTTTCGAAGCCGCAGGCTGCACCAGTAGCGTCCCCCGTTCCCGTTGTAAAGATCAGCGATGGGGCTCTGCAAATCCTGCATATCTTTCAGCGCGATTCCCGCCTGATCGACTTCCTGATGGAAGACATATCGGCTTACGCCGATGACCAGATCGGCGCGGCTGTCCGCACGCTTCACTCCGATTGCCGGGCCAGCTTGAATCGCCACCTGACGCTTGCGCCCGTGATAGATGGAGTGGAAGGCACTTATCAAAAACTGGACGCCACCAAGGCGCCCGACCCGAATCGCATCAAGCTGATCGGCAACGTGCCTGCGAGCGGTAAGGTTTCGGGCGGAACGCTGCGCCATCGCGGCTGGATGGCTGGCTCAATCAATCTGCCGGCTCTGGGAAAGCAGGACCCTTCGGTGATCGCTCCCGCGGAAGTGGAAGTCGAATAGCTCGCAAGCTCATCCAATGTCGCAGTACATCATCGGTATCGATCTTGGCACTACGAATAGCGCTCTGGCGTACACGCCGGCGACGCCGGATACCGGGCAGCCCGAAGTGAAACTGCTCCAGGCCCCGCAGCTCGTGAATCCGGGCGAAGTCGCCGCGCTCGATCTTTTGCCGTCGTCCTTATATATCCCCGGTCCAAACGAATTCGTCGAAGGCGCTCTTGCGCTGCCCTGGAATGATCGCCCCCGGTACATCACAGGTCTCTTGGCGAAAAATCGCGGCGTCGAGAACGCGGGCCGGCTGGTCAGCTCCGCGAAATCCTGGCTCTCGAATCAAAGCGCCGATCCATCGCAGCCGCTGCTTCCTTTAGCTGCACCCGAGGGCTTGCAGAAGATTTCTCCGCTCGAAGCCTCGACGCAGTACTTGCTCCACCTCCGATCTGCTTGGGACGCCGCTCATCCCGATGCCAAACTGGTTGAGCAAACTGTCCTGATCACAGTTCCGGCCTCCTTCGACGCCGCGGCGCGCGATCTCACGCAACGCGCCGCCCGCGAGGCCGGCTATCCCGAAGTCACAATACTTGAGGAGCCGCAGGCCGCCTTTTACGCCTGGATTGAACGCAATCCAAACTGGCGCGAGCAGGTGAAACCGGGGGACCTGGTCCTCGTCATCGATATAGGCGGAGGCACCACCGATTTCACGCTGATCTCCGTCACAGAGCAGAATGGCGAGCTGCAGCTCGAACGCGTCGCGGTGGGCGAGCATCTCCTGCTCGGGGGTGACAATATGGATCTCGCCGTTGCCCGCCATGCCGAACAGCAATTCGCAAAGAAGGGCACGAGGCTCGACGCCATTCAGTTTCAT
The DNA here is from genome assembly GCA_963762495.1 of uncultured Acidobacteriaceae bacterium. Taxonomy (GTDB): domain Bacteria; phylum Acidobacteriota; class Terriglobia; order Bryobacterales; family Bryobacteraceae; genus Bog-105. The sequence goes on along the minus strand of CAVXKZ010000007.1, from coordinate 136,960 downwards.
TCGTTGTGGCAGCAGTGCCGCGCGGCCAAGGAGTTGCTGCTTTCGAATGACGAATCGGCGCCTGCCCAGCAGCCCCTCACTATTCTCGGCCGCGGTACCGGTCTGGTAGGCGGAACGATTCGCGGAAAGATAACGCGTGAGGAAATTCGCCAGCTTCTGCTCGACGGCTTCTTCCCATTAGTGGCTCCAGACGCCGCTCCCGAGCGCCAGCGCCGGGCCGCGCTCATGGAAGTCGGTCTGAACTATGCCTCAGATCCGGCCGTGACCAAGCATCTTGCGCAATTCCTGCGGCGGGCCATCGCGAACACAGGAGCGGAAGGCTTCGCCCACCCCACGCACCTGCTCTTAAACGGCGGCGTGCTTCAGGCGGGCGCGATTGAGCATCGCGTATTCGAAGTGCTCAACACCTGGTTGCACCAGGCGGGCGCTCCCGCTGTGATCGGGTTGCAGGGCGACACCAAACACGTTGACCTGATGCGAGCCGTCGCGCACGGCGCAACGTATTACGGATTGGCGCGCACCGGCAAAGGCGTACGCATCCGCGGCGGTGTTCCGCGGTCTTACTATGTCGGTATCGAGAGTTCCCTTCCCGCAGTTCCCGGCATGCCCGCGCCCATGAAGGCGCTCACCGTGGTGCCGTTCGGTCTCGAAGAAGGATCGAAGGTCGAGCTGCCGCAGCGCAAATTCGCGCTGGTGACCGGCGAACCGGCTGAGTTTCGCTTCTTCTCCTCGCTCTCCCGCAAGACGGACGCCCCCGGCGCCCTGATCGAAGAGATCGGCGAAGATCTCGAAGAGCTCTCTTCCATGGAGGTCTTCTTGCCGGCCCATGCCGATGGCGCGCGCGAAGAGATTGTTCCCGTCACTCTCGAAAGCAACGTGACGGAGACCGGTATGCTCGAGCTCTGGTGCGTAGCCGCCGACGGCCGCCGCTGGAAGCTCGAGTTCAACGTTCGCGAGCGAGCCGCCGCGGCATGAAGGTCGGCCCTGGAGCGGCAGCTCAATGAATGTCGGCATCGATCTCGGCACCACTAACTCCGCGCTCGCTTACATTGATCCGCCGGAGGCCGCCGAGGCCGATTTCCCTCCCATTCATGTCCTTTCGATTGAACAGCAGCTCGATGCCAACCGTGCGGGCGCACTCCGCACCCTCCCATCATTTCTCTACCTGAGCGATCCACCGACGGTCGGCGCCTATGCCCGCGACCAGGGCGCGCTCGTTCCCACAAAAACTGTTCACTCCGCCAAATCCTGGCTTTCGAATTCCGAAGCGGACCGCACCGCCAAGATTCTTCCCTGGGATTCACAGGAAGAGGGGCGCGTGCTCTCACCCGTCGAAGCCTCGACCCGCTATCTGGCTCACCTGCGCGATTCCTGGCAGCGCGGTAAAGGGACTCCGCTCAGCGACCAGCAGGTCGTTCTTACCGTCCCGGCCAGCTTTGACGAAGAAGCCCGCGAGCTAACCGTTCAGGCCGCGCATGAAGCTGGCATCGAGCATCTCACCTTGCTCGAAGAACCGGCAGCCGCTTTCTATGCCTGGATCGCCGGCCACCTGGCGCGCTCGAACAAGGAACTATTCAATGGCCAGATCGTTCTTGTTTGCGATGTTGGGGGCGGCACCAGTGACTTCACTCTCGTCCGTATCGATCGCGAAGGCGATCGCGTTCAGTTCACCCGGACAACCGTCGGTCGCCACTTGCTGCTCGGCGGCGACAACCTCGATCTGACCATTTCCTGGCTCGCCGAATCGAAACTCGGCAAAACGCTTTCTTTACGGCAGAGGAGTGCGTTGCGCCGGCAATGCTCGGCAGCCAAGGAAACGTTGCTCTCGCCGAATGGCCCCGCCGCAGTCGACATCACGGTGGTCGGCGCGGGCGCGTCGCTGGTGGGCGGCACTCTCAAAACCAGCGTCACCCGCGAGGAGGTGCTGGAACTCGCTCTGGGCGGATTTCTGCCGCCTTGCAACCTTGCCGATAAGCCGCAACAGGAAAAACAGAGCGTATTCCGCGAGCTCGGCCTGCCGTACGTTTCCGATCCCGCCATCACGCGGCACCTTGCCGAGTTTCTGCAGAGTTCGCCTGCCGCCGCGCACGGCGTCGACGCCATCTTATTTAATGGCGGCTTCTTCATCCCGCAAGTGTTTCGTGAGCGCGTCCGCGATGTGGTCGAGCACTGGTTCGGCCGGCAGCCCGCTATCTTCGAAAATCACGATCTCGATCTCGCGGTCGCCATCGGCGCGGCCTACTATTCGTACGTCCGCGCGTCCGGCAGCGGCGTTCTTGTGCGCGGCGGCCTGCCTCGCGCCTATTATTTGGGACTGCATCATTTTGACACGCCCAGCTCATCGACAATTGGCGCTGTCTGCCTGATGCCGCGCGGCTCTGAAGAAGGTCAGGAGATCAAGCTCGAACAGCCGGAATTGCAGCTTCTTGCGAATACGCCAGTGGCCTTTCGCCTTTACAGTTCTCTCAGCCGCACCGAAGATGCCGCTGGCGATGTGATCTCATTCACGGCTTCGGACAGTATGCTTGATCCCGCCAGCGACCCTCGCCTGCACGCCCCGCTACGCGCCGTGATTCGCTTCGGCAAGGGGGGTGAACGGCTGGTTCCGGTCACGCTCGGTGCCCGCCTCACCGAAGTCGGAACGCTCGAAACCTGGGCGGAATCGAAGATCAGTGAGCATCGATGGCGCTTGCAGTTTCAGTTGCGCAAGACCACGGACACATCCGACTCCTCCCCCGCCGCTGCCGCCGGAATTCGATCTACCGCGGTCATCAGCCTTGAAGCACAAGCCAACGCTGAGGCTCTCATCGACCAGGTTTTCAGCAAGTCCGGTTCCGGCTTGCCGCCCGAGCAATTGCCCGCCCGTCTCGAGCAGGCATTCGGCCTGGGTCGCCTCTCCTGGCCGCTGGCTACTATTCGCGCGCTCGCCGACAAGCTTCTCACTTTCGCCGATGGCCGGCGCAAGAACGCGCATCACGAAGCCCGCTGGTTGAATCTGACCGGCTTCTGTCTGCGCCCGGGCTTCGGTTTTCCGGGTGATGATTTTCGTATTGAACAAGCCCGCCGCGTCTATGCTGCCGGCCTCACCTTCGGCAATCAGGTGCAATGCGAGATCGATTGGTGGATTTTCTGCGGTCGCATCGCCGGAGGATTGAATCGCAATCAGCAGGCCGACATCTTCCAGCGCCTCTCGCCTATTCTTCTGCCCAAGCAGAAACGGAAGCAGCGCATTAATCAAGCGCTCCTTCGCGAGATGTGGCGTACCGCCGCCAGCCTGGAGCTTCTGCCTCAACAGACCAAAACACAACTCGGTGAAACGCTGCTGGAGATCGTGAAACAGGGTGAGATGATCGACGCGGCGGTTTGGTGCCTCTCCCGCCTCGGCGCGCGAAGACTGTTCAAAGGACCAATCAATCTCGTGCTGCCGCCCTCCGCCGTTAGCCGCTGGGTGGAAATACTTCTTCGTTTGCCGGCCACACCGGCGCTGCTCGAAGCTGTTGTGCACATCGGTCAGCAGACCGGCGATGTCGCGCGCGATCTTCCTCCCGCGGCGCTTGAGTCTATTCGCCGTGCCTGTGAAGCAAGTCCCCGGGCTGCGGAACTGCTGCGTCAGCTTGGGGGCGAAGCCGACGATTTTGCCGTTTCCAGCCGCGTCTTTGGCGAAGAGCTTCCTGCCGGTCTGATTTTGGCCGGCGCTTCCGCCCAATAGCGATGCGGGAAACCGAACCGGTCGAGACTAAGCTGGTCGCCTTCATTCGCAAATTGGCCGGGCGGGGCCGCAGCAGTCCGCAAATCGTTCGAGCCATCGGCGACGATTGCGCTGTTTTCCGCCCGCGCTCCAATGAAGATCTCGTCTTCACCACGGATTTCGTACTCGAAGGCCGCCACTTCACGCTCGATTCGCATACACCCGCTGAAATAGGCCACAAGGCCCTCGCGCGCAGCCTTTCCGATTTGGCCGCCATGGGAAGCCAGCCGGTCTTCTGCCTGGTTTCGCTTGCCGTTCCCGCGGCGTTTGCGGCCAGAGGGCATGCGGCGGTTCCATCTAGGTGGATTCAAAACTTCTATCGAGGTCTTCTTGCGCTTGCCGGAAAATACGGAGTCATTCTCGCGGGCGGCGATCTTGCGCGCTTCGATCATGTAATTGCCGACGTGATCTGCTGCGGCAGCGTGGTTCGCGGCAAAGCCATTCTGCGAAGTGGCGCACGGCCCGGAGATCGCATCTACGTCACCGGCGAGCTCGGCGGCTCCGCCCACGGCTTCGCAACTCGCAAAGGTGCTGCTTGGCGTCGTCATCTTCGCCCCGAACCCCGCATCGCCGCGGGCCTCAGTCTACGGAAACTCGGCGTCTCTTCCGGCATGGATTTGAGCGATGGACTCTCCCTCGACCTGCACCGTTTATGCCTCGAATCGAAAGTCGCCGCCGATCTAGGCCCGCATCTGCCCATTGCGCGCGGCGCGACCGAAGACGAAGCTCTCCACGGTGGCGAGGATTATGAGCTGCTCTTCACCGTTCCGCCTCGCCTGAAGGTCCCCCGTCGAATCGCCAATCTTCCGATCACGGAAATAGGAACGATCGCTCGCGGCAAGCCCGGCCTTGTTCGCCGTAACGGCCGCATCCTAATCCCGAAAGGATTCGATCATTTCGCGTGAGCACCGAACCCGATCTCGCTGCCGTTCTCGACCTCATTGAAGCCTTCCGCCGGTCAAAGACGATGTTCACCGCCGTGCGGCTCGGTATTTTCGATTGCCTCGAAGAGGGATCGCAATCCGCCGGTCAGCTTGCGGCGAGACTCAATCTCCACAGCGGAGGGCTGGAGCGACTCTTGCGCGGTTGCACCGCGCTCGGTCTCCTACGCTGCGAAGGCGAACAGTACATCAATACGGCCACTGCTGCGCGCTACCTCGTCAGCGCGAGCCCCAACACCTTCTCCGGTTACATCACCTACTCGGATCAGTCGCTTTACCCTCTCTGGGGACATTTGGATGATGCCATACGCGAAGGCACTAATCGCTGGACGCAGGCATTCGGAAGCCGCGACGCTCTGTTCGATTATTACTACCGCGACGAGGGCGCCACGCGGAACTTCGTTCGTGCCATGAACGGCTTCGGTCAGATCTCATCGCCACGGATCGTCCGCGCTTTCGATCTCAGCCGCTTCACTCACCTGGTCGATCTCGGCGGGGCGACTGGTCATCTCGCAATCGCCGCCTGCGAAGCCTACCCCAATCTCCGGGCCACGGTTGTCGATCTGCAGCGCATTGAGCGCTTTGCGCGCGAGTACATTGCTGCCTCCCCGGTTGCGGCCAGAGTTGGATTCGTTGTCGCCGATTTCTTTACGGATCCGCTTCCCACCGGCGATCTCTATGCGCTCGGCCGCATTCTGCACGATTGGGATGACGCGAAAGTCCATGCGCTTCTCGAAAAGATTGCAGCGGCATTACCCAGCGGCGGCTGCGTGCTCATCGCGGAGGCAGTGGTCAATGACGACCGCTCCGGTCCCGTCTCCGCCATCATGCAGGATCTCAACATGCTGGTCTGCACTGACGGTCGCGAGCGCACTGCTGCCGAGTACAAAGAGCTGTTAGAAACCGCCGGATTTAGCAGCATCCAATGTGCATTCACCGGCGCGCCCATCGATGCCGTACTGGCCATTAAGCGGTAGCTTTACTGAACGGCGAAATCGGCCGCGCGCACCGGCGATTGATGATTGGCGGTGTCGATCGCTTGCAACTCCACTCGGTACGCGCCCGGTGTCAGCGTATCCACCGGCAGCCGCAGTCCTACCGGTATCACCGCATTGCCATTCTTTGCATAACTCGCCACATTGATGAATCCGGTGTCTAGCTTTTGCGCGCCGCTCTTCTTGTCCACAATTCGCATCTTCAATCCCACCTTCGGACTGCTCTGCCCTTCCAGCAGCGGTTCATAAATCTCTACGTACACCGCGGCCGGCGCCGCTTTTTTAAACATGTTCGAGCCCGATGGCATCAGTTGCATTCCCTGGCTTACCAGGGGTGTTTTGTCTTCGAGCAGCGCCGCGTCCAGGCCGACATCCAGATCCGATACGGGATGAATCTCGTCGCTGAGCGCCACACCGCTCAAGCTGAAGTTCTTCTCGCTGTATGTATCGATCTCGAGCGGCGTCTCGATTTTCCCGAAACCCTCCCCGGCCGAGCTGAATACGACTTTCAGGTTGTATTTTCCCGACGCGATGTCGAACTGCGTTTGGTAGTGAATCGGATGCTCCTCGAATGCTTGGACTTCCTTTTTGTTATCGAGATCGAGTTTCAGGGCATCGCTGAAGCGCGCAGCTACGGCGCCGTCCGGCTCGGTAGCGATTCCCAGAACGTTCACCACCGCATGCAGCTTTCCCTTCTCCTTCGTAAATTTCAGTCCGCCGGATGGAATCTCCATTGCGACGTTTACACGCGCGGTATTTGCCGATGTGTAAAAGAATGGCACCTCCATGGATGCATTCACGTTTCCACTGGAAGCCGAGGCAGCGTGGTTCTCCAGTTCACGTTCTTCCGCCGACCCCGCCAGAAAATCCAGCGGCTTTGCCGTGCAATACCCGGTGCGGGCTCGCACTTTAATTCCGCCGCGGTCCACCTTTACTTTCAACTCGTGGCAGGCGCCCTCCTTTGATTCTTCCGACGGTGAGTAACCGAGCACATAATATTCATTCAGCTCATTCGCGATCCGCTGCAAGCCGCCTACTAAATCGTTAGTATTAACAATTACGAAACCGCCCGTTCCCTCCGCCAGCGTGTACAGCACCTCCTGTTGCCGTGAAACGTCCGGAATATGAGGAACAATTACGCGAGGCTGGTTGTACGGATTGTTCATACCGAAGGGAGTCGTCGTAGGGGCACCACCGCCGCCGCTGCGCCCGCCAGACGTGCTTCCCGTCTTTCCTGTTCCGCCGGTCGTTCCGCTGGTCGTTCCGCTACGTCCGCCGCTTCCGCCGCTGGAAGTCGTTCCACCGCGTCCACCTCCGCCAGTAGCTCCTCCACTGGGAGCCCCGCCGCCCGGACGTCCACCTCCGCCGGCTGCTCCAGCGCCAGCCCCACCCGCACCTCCGCCATGCTGAGGAGCGAAACTCACTGGCTCAAAATAAGCAGCTTGTAGTGAACCGCGAGAGTTGGGAAGCCGCGCACCATTCCCCGGCGCAAACGCCGGAACCCGATTCTCCGCTACTAATCCGCGGACATCGATTGGATAGATCGCGATGTTGCTCTTATTACAAACATCGATCACCGCGGTCAGCTCCGATCGCAACTCCAGGTCGAGCGGGAATCCCGCGCTTAAGAAAATCAGCGTCTTGCGCCCCGGAACCGGGGCGAGGTTCTTCGCCAGGCTGCGCAAGCTGAGCAATACGTCGCGCGCGCCAAAATCCGCCGCCGCCCTGCCCAGTTGCGGCGAAAGCGAGGCCAAATCTCCGTTCGGCGATACGGTCGAGAACCTGGTTCCACCCACCACGGCTCGCAATCGGTCGGCATCATTAGTAAAATTTTGCGCGATCTGCAGGCTGCCCGTGAAGTTCACTACCGCCATGTACCGATCGGGACCCGCATTCTTGTCGATGAACTGCGCGGCCGCCCGCCTCGCCTGCATCTGATCGGTAAGCTGCATGCTTGCGTTGTCGAAGAAGAGGATCAAATAGTGTTTCTGTTTGCTGGCCGGGGATGCGGGATCGGCTTCGAAAGAAAAACTTTCGATATTCTGCTCTTTCTTGTCCTCCCACACGCGAAAATCCTTTTGCGTGAGGTCGTGAACGTAGTCGCCTTTTTTGTCGGTAACCACCGTATCCACTAGGACAAGCTTCTTCTCGGCGCGAATGATTGTCTTGGAATCAACCGGGGCGTCCGGCGTAATAGCGTTTTGCCCTGCCGCGAGCAGCATCACCCCACCACCAATGAAGCTTAATAAAAATCCGTTTCGAAATCGCACCCCGTACCTCCTCAAGGAATATCCACCACCCCGTTCTGCGCGGCCATCATCTGATCTTGCGCATCGCGCACAACCAGCCGAACTACGTACGTCCCTGGCTTCACATTGAAATCCGATTTCAGCGTAACGGGGCCGCTTAACTTCTGCAGAGTCCCATCCAGTAACCGCATCTGCAACGTCTTCTGCACACCCGTGATGTAATTGCCATTCGTATCGAACAGGACTGTGACAATTGTCAAATCGTCGTTATTGCGGTTATTCGCTTTCTTGAAACGAAGCTGCCGTAAATCGATTCGCGCCAGAACCGTCAATTTGGCTGCCGTTGGATCCGGCTTGAAAAATTGTGTGTGCAGATCCACCGGAAGATCGTGAATCTCCTCGCGCGAGAAAACTGCATCCGCGATCTCGGTCTTGCTGGTGTCCTCCTGGCTGGTGGCGTGTTTGGGCGCATAGTAACCCAGCCGTGCTTGCACGTTGAGGCCTCTCCGTTCCACCAAAACGATTTTCAGCTTGTGAAACGTTCCGTCATTCTTCAATTTGTCGGGGGAAAATCCCAATAGATACCTATACTCCGGTGCAGTCGCTACACGCCGCAATCCCTCGTACAGGTCGTTGTTGTCATGGAAGAACGTGCCGCCTGTCCCGGAGGCCAGTTCCGCCAGTACATCTTCCTGGGCGAGCGCGGCCTCGCGATCGTACTGGTTTTTCACCATCGTGGCGTGACCGTCATACGACCGCTGGCTGATATCCGGCGTTGCCGTAAACAACCCACGCGCGTCGACCGAGCTGATCATCACGTTCCCGCGCGTGGCCCGGTCCAGAATGTCCGTTGTCTCTTCAAGAGCTTCCACCGAAGGCGTCACGAAGCCAGGTGAAACGAGAATGATTTGCCTTTGGCCCGGCATCGTGGCCATGCGCCGAGCGATGTCCTTGATCGTCAATAACGTTACGCGCGTGTCCTGCTCGCCCGTGCCGATCTCTTGCGAGGCAGCGGCCTGTACCATCTGGGCGGCCATTTGCTGCTGTTGCGGGGTCAGACTCGCGCACGCCATCGTTTCCGCCACAGCCGCCTGGAGTAGCTGCTGGTCGTTTTTGTTGATGATCCGATCCGCCATGTAATACGACAGATCAGGACAGTTCCCGGACGTGTGCTGGTAGAGGCCCACCGGCCGGATGCGCATTATGGTTTCCTGCAGCTTGGCCCGGTCGTCGGTGAACTCCAGTGTTATGCGTCCCGAAGTCGTATACACCGCCGCGCGATCCGTCGTTTGCAACTCGGTCGATATATGTTTCGTTGCGGCCTTTTGCGCGTAGACAAGATCGCCTGACGCAAGATGCAGGTCATCAAAAAGATACGCCACAAACCGCGATGGCACTCCGGTATCGGCAAGTCTCATCGGCGGCGCTCCCGGCACGTTCGGTTTAAGCTGATCTCCTGCCGCCTTCTCGACCGAAAACTTCGAGATCACCTGCGGTTTGCCCTTATCGAACAACTCAAAATCAGTTTTCTCCAGGTTGCCGACCGCGTGTCCCTGCGCGTCACGGACCACTACGGGTACGATCACCAGGTTTACCTTCGATTGAAAGGTTGTCTGGCCAGTGCTGGGCATGGCCGGAGCGTCCGGCTGCACAGTCTGTCCGCTGCCGGCCACAATGGCCGCCACAAAAGACAGCAGCGCAGCGAAAGACCTTCGAGGGGCTTGCATGTAAGGCTTGCGTCAATTCTACTCCGAACTTCGCTAACCTTTAATAACCCATGCTGAAGGAAGCACTATTCGGCACGCATCAGGACTTCACGGAGGGCAACCTCAACCGTGCCATCGTGCTTCTTGCGATTCCCATGATCCTGGAGATGGTCATGGAATCGTTGTTCGGCATTGTCGACGTGTTTTTTGTTTCACGCCTGGGCGCCGATGCGGTCGCCACCGTAGGTCTGACGGAATCCTGGCTCACCATCATATTCGGTATCGCCATTGGCCTGAGCATGGCGACCACCGCTTTTGTCGCGCGGCGGATTGGAGAAAAAGATCCTGAAGGGGCGGCCGATTCCTCTGTGCAGGCCATTATTCTCGGTCTGGTTGTCTCGGCTTGCGTCGGCGCGGCCGGTATCGCCAACGGACGAGGACTGCTTCATCTGATGGGCGCCACGCCTGCTGTCGAAGCCAACGCTCGCTACACCCAGCTAATGCTCGGCGGATCGGCTGTGATCTTCCTCCTGTTCCTGATAAACGCTATTTTCCGTGGCGCGGGCGATGCGGCGCTCGCTATGCGCACGCTGTGGCTGGCAAATGGAATCAACATTGTGCTCGATCCCTGCCTGATCAATGGTTGGGGGCCGTTTCACCGTTTTGGCGTGTTCGGCGCGGCGATCGCTACCACCACCGGCCGTGGCATCGGCGTTCTGTTCCAGCTCTGGCAGCTCCATTCCGGCAAGAACCGGATTGTCGTTCACCGCCATCAGATTCGCTTGAATCTGCCCGTCATGGGACGATTGCTAAGAGTTTCGGCGACCGGCATTGCGCAGTTCCTCATCGGCACGGCAAGCTGGATCGCGCTGGTGCGCATCATCTCGACGTTCGGAAGTGTGGCGATCGCGGGCTATACCATTGCTGTCCGCATTGTCATTTTCACCGCCATGCCTGCTTGGGGGCTAAGCAATGCCGCGGCCACACTGGTCGGCCAAAGCCTGGGTGCAAACAAGCCTGACCGTGCCGAGCGTGCCGTATATCGCACAGGTACGCTGAACATGGCCTACATGACGCTGGTGTCCATCGCCTTTCTGTTCTTCCCGGCTTCGTTGGTCGCGATCTTTACTCACGAACTGGGAGTTTCGCAAACGGCCGCGATTGGTCTCAGTACCTTCGGGTTCGCATTTACAAGCTGGTCCTGGGGAGTCGTACTGATGCAAGCTTTCAATGGCGCGGGCGACACGGCAACCCCAACCTTAATCAACCTGCTTGCTTTTTGGATCTTCCAGATTCCAATAGCGTATGTGCTTGGGATTCACTTCTCCTTCGGATTGCGTGGCGCATTTTCGTCCGTGCCGGTGGCGGATCTCGTCTTCGCCGTGACCGCTTTTATCCTCTTTCGGCGCGGTGCCTGGAAGCAGCAAAAGATCTGAAGGGAGTTGGCAGGCCATCCAGCGGTCGGCGATCGGCCCCCTCACTTCTTCGGTCGCGATGCTGGAGGCACCAGCCCGTTGGCACGATAATAGGCGACCAGCAGACCGTAATGCTCGGACGAATGCTGGAGCACCGACAGAAATGGGTCCAGCGATCCTTTCCAGCCCAACGGGTTCTGCTGCAAAGCGGCGTTCGCGGCCGTGACCCACTTGCGCATCAGCGCCACACACTCTGCTTTGGTCTTGTAATCTTTGGGATTCAGCTCGTCCCATTTGACGTTCTCGCCGCGACCGGCTTTGGCCGCATAAACATCTCCGGCGGTGACGTGCACTATGAGTTCCTGGAACGATCGCATCTCCGGTTTCATTCGATAGCCGTACTTCGATTCCGGAAAATCCTCCGCCATCACAAGAAGTTTTTGGTTGATGTAATCGAAATTCTGCTTGAGAGTTTCGGCCGCGGTGGGCGCTTTCGATTGCGCGCAGAGAAGCCCCGAAGTGACAAGTAAAGCCAGATATCCTGCTAGTTTTGGCATAGTTGTTTCGATCCTATCAGCGCACGAAGGTTGGAGAAACAGCAATGGGCGTGATCGTAATGATAGTTCTGGTCGTCTTCTCACGCGCCCACCACCAGCCTGTTTCCCCGGCGCTACACTGACAGGCGAGATGAGCCGTCGCCGATTCCGTGTCCCCGCGCTGTGCGTGTTAGGTGCTTGCTGTGCATTGGCACAGCCGCCTCAAACTGCGCCGGGCCAGCCAAACACCGTCATTCGGCTGAGTACTAAGGAAGTGGTGCTGGATCTGATAGTTCGCGACAAACATGGCCATCTGGTGAGCGATCTTCAGCCCGATGAGGTCAAGATTTACGAAGATGGCGTTCCGCAACGAGTCACTTTTTTCCGCGATATTCAGGGTCGGGAGCAACTGGAAGCTGAGAAAACGGCGGCGCGAGTAGAGGCAGCCAGTCCGGATCTCACGCATCCTTTAAACTCCCTTCGCGAAGTCAATTTCGTCTCGATCGTCTTCGCCCCAATGAGACTCCAGAATCTCGCGTTTGCCCGTGAAGCAGTCCAGGAGTTCTTAAAAAGCGAAGTGCTTCCCAACACCTACGTGACGGTGTACAGGCTGGATGCCCGCTTACGGCTAGTGCAGCCGTATACGCACGACAAGCCTACTCTTCTCGCGGCGGTGGAGCGCGCGACGAAGGGAAACTCATTATTAAAATCGGGGACTTTGGCATCGACCATACTTATGAACCCCAACCCCGGTACCGTGACGACAAATACCGCGGGCATTGCGGCGACTTCCGCGCCCAACGCAAACCCTCTGGCGCAACCTGCCTTCGATCCAAGAGACCCACAGCTTGCTCGGAATCTTGCCGGTCTGGACGCCTCGACGGGACTCACCACAGCCCTTCAGACGGAGGCCGAGTTAGAAACACGCCTGCGTTTTGTGGACAGCCTCGCGACGGGAATGACAATTCTGGACGAAATGCGTGAGCTGATTCATTCGCAATCCCGGCTGCCGGGGAGAAAAATCGTGCTCTACCTGTCCGACGGCCTGCAACTGCCGCCGGATCGCGCACGCACCTTCGATGCCGTCGTTAGCGATGCAAACCGCTCCGGAGTGACTTTCTACACGGTAGATACGAGAGGGCTGACGGGTCCCCAGGACAATCCCATCAATGCCTCTGTCACTCAACTGAACCGTGCCGTGACGGAAAGCCAACAGGGAGGAGCGCTGATGCAAGGTCAGTTGTCGGGCGGTACGGCCTTTGATGCAGGCAGAGCTACCGAGGATGTGCAATTGCTCGCCGTGTCGAATACACAACTCGCGCTGCAGGCGCTTGCGGTGCGAACCGGCGGCTTTGCGGTCGCAAACACGAACGAGCTTGCGAAACCGATGGAGCGGGTGATGGAAGATATTCGTACGCACTACGAACTGGCCTACGCGCCAGCCTCGGAGGTGTACGACGGGCACTTCCGAAAAATAGCGGTCAAGGTGGATCGGCCGAACGTTACGGTTCAGACTCGCAGCGGATATTATGCCCTGCCCGATTTGAATGGCGAGCCGCTCCAGTCTTTCGAAGTGACCGCGCTGAAGGCGATGATTACGCGGCCCACGCCACACAATGTCCCCTATGACACGGCTCTGATGCAATTCCGGCCGGACCAGAACGCGATGCAATGCGAAGTGGCTTTCGAGGTGCCAATAGCCGGATTGAAGATCATGCCGGATCAGAAGACCGGTAAGGCCCGGCTCCAGGCTTCGGTGGTCGCCCTGATTCAGGATGCCAGCGGCCAGGTGGTGGGCAAAGTGAGCCGGCAGTTTGTTCGCACCGTTTCGAATTCAGACGTAGCGGCGATTCGAGGCGAAAAGATCGAGTATGCCGAGCCGGTAGATCTCGCTCCCGGACACTATACTCTTTCGACGGCTGTGATCGACGGAGAAGCGAATGCGATCGGCGCCATGCGACTGGCGGCGTATGTTAAGCCGGCCTCTCAACTCGGATTGAGCTCGCTCGAAGTCGTAAAGCGCATCACTCCGCTCAACGGGGAGCGGAACCCGCTCGACCCGTTGGAAACACAGAATGGCAGAGTTACGGTGACGCTGGACAGCAATGCGCCGTCAGGTAAGCCGGTCGATTTGTACTTCATTGTTTATCCGGATCAGCGCTCTGAAAGCGAGCCGCCAAAGCTGCTTGTCGAACTGCTGAACAACGGCAAAGAAGTGGCGCGCATGAATCCGGAATTGCCGAAGCCCGATAACACGGGTGCCATTCCCGTCGTGGCGGAGCTAAAGCCCCCGGTGGGCGAGTACGACGTTCGAGTGACGGTAAGACAAGGCACGGCGGCTGCGCAATCGACCCTGGGATTGATCATTCACTAGCCGACTGAACAGGTAAATTTCACCGGACCTTTGAGTATTCTACGAGTCAGTAGATTCGCAAAATGGAACCTTTTCGCTCGGAACACCTACAACATGTGTGGCTCGCAACGTGTGGCCACCAATATGCAACTTAAGCCGCGGAGAGTTTAGCCATGAAACGACTGTTACTAGGAGCCATGCTGGTAGGCGCCCTCTCGATTGTCCCGAACACTTTGAATGCTCAAGACCGCGACCACGATCAGGAGCATCAGGACACCCACAAAAAGACCTACTATGACGCGGGCCATAAGGACCGGCACGAATGGAACGACAACGAGGATGCAGCGTGGAACCGTTATCGTGATGAGCATCACGTAAAGCAGCACGACTTTGCAAAAGCTAAGCGACGGCAGCAGCAAGACTACTGGAACTGGCGTCACGAGCATCCCGACGAACAACAACATTAGCGTTGGCAATAGGAGAGATGAAGAGCTTCCGGAGGGAACGATTTTCGCGGTTAAGGTATCGCACCCTTCGAAGGCGCACTATATCTTTGCCAAACGAGAGGACTCGACTCTGAAGTTCGTGGACTATCAGACCGATCGCGTGGAAGTTGTCGGATCTGTTCAGCGCGTATACATCGCCGTATCGGCCGGCTCGGGCGCGACAACTGCCGGAGCGCTGCCGATGCGCATCCGGTAGAACGAGCGCCACACGAAGACCAGCGCTATCGCAAAAAAGATCGCTGCCAGGATCCGGGTCAGACCGGTCCCATGACCGGCAGTAAGCGACACCGCGAGTTCCACCGCGAGCAGTCCGAACAAGCGTCGTGAATTTGATGATCGGGTTCAAAGCGACGGACGAAGTGTCTTTGAACGGATCGCCAACCGTGTCGCCAACTACAGTAGCCGCGTGCAGTTCGGTTCCCTTCTCCTTCAACTCGGTTTCGACGATCTTCTTGGCGTTGTCCCATGCGCCACCGGCATTGGCCATGAAGATGGCCTGATACAAGCCGAAAAGCGCGATCGAGATCAGGTATCCAATAAAGAAATACGGCTCGACGAACGCGCATGCCAGGGTAACGAAGAAGACCATAAGAAAAATGTTAAACATCCCGAGCTGCGCATATTTCGTGCAGATCTCGACCACTTTCTTGCTGTCCGTTACCGACGCTTTAGTCACGCCTTCCAGCTTGATATTCGCCTTGATGAACTCGACCGCGCGATAGGCGCCGGTCGTAACGGCCTGCGTCGACGCGCCGGTGAACCAATAGATCACCGCGCCGCCGGCGACCAGACCAAGCAGGAACGGCGGATGCAGGATGGAAAGATTAGAGATCAGGTCCGGCCGCAAGCCGTTTGTGAGTGCGACGATGATCGAAAAGATCATAGTTGTCGCGCCCACTACGGCGGTTCCGATCAGCACCGGTTTCGCGGTGGCTTTGAAGGTGTTGCCCGCGCCATCGTTTTCTTCCAGATTGTCTTTCGCGCGCTCAAAATTCACATCGAAGCCGTAACTGCTTTTCAGCTCGTGCTCGATTCCCGGAATCTGCTCGATGGTTGAAAGCTCGTATACAGATTGCGCATTATCCGTCACCGGACCGTAAGAATCGACTGCAATCGTGACCGGGCCCATGCCGAGAAAGCCGAAGGCCACCAAACCAAACGCGAATACAGACGGCGCAACCATCAGGTTGTCGAGTCCCATCGTGCTCACGTCGTAGCCAATCGCCATCAGTGCCAGAATGCATAAACCGAGCCAGAACGCGCTCATGTTGCCGGCCACGAAACCGGAAAGAATGTTGAGCGAAGCGCCCCCTTCCCGCGAGGAAGCAACCACCTCGCGCACATGACTCGACTGCATCGAAGTGAACACTTTAACCAGTTCCGGAATGACGGCGCCAGCGAGTGTGCCGCAGGTAATCACGCTCGAAAGCTTCCACCACAGCGAGGTGTCTCCGAGTAGATCGGGAATCATCAAGTAAGAGACGACATAGGTCAGCGCGATCGACAGCAGCGAGGTTAGCCAGACCAGCGAGGTCAGCGGCGCTTCGAAATTCATCTTTGTGACATTCGCGTACTTGCTCCTGGCGACGGCGGCATTGATGTAATAAGCGAGAGCCGACGAAACGACCATCATCAGGCGCATGGCAAAGATCCAGACCAACAGTTGGCTCTGGACCAGCGTGCTGTTCACCGCCAGAACGATAAAGGAGATCAGCGCTACGCCGGTGACGCCATAAGTTTCGAACCCGTCCGCGCTCGGCCCCACTGAATCGCCGGCGTTGTCGCCCGTGCAGTCGGCGATCACGCCGGGATTGCGCGCGTCGTCCTCTTTAATCCCGAAGACAATCTTCATCAGATCCGCGCCGATATCGGCGATCTTGGTGAAAATGCCGCCCGCTACGCGTAGCGCCGCCGCGCCGAGCGATTCGCCAATGGCGAAGCCGATGAAGCAGGGTCCCGAATAATCCTGCGGAACGAACAGTAGAATGACCAGCATCAAGAAGAGCTCGACACAGCACAGCAGCATGCCGATGCTCATACCCGCCTTCAACGGGATTTCATGGCAAGGGAACGGTTTGCCGCGCAAGCTGGCGAATGCCGTGCGCGAATTCGCAAATGTATTCACCCGAATTCCGAACCACGCGACGCCGGTGCTGCCGCAGATCCCGACCACGCTGAACAGCAGAATGATGAAGACTTTTACCGCCGCGAAGTGCTCCAGGTAACCGAAATAGAAGATGATGATGATCCCGATGAAAATCTCGAGCACGACCAAAAACTTGATCTGCTGGACCAGATACGTTTTGCAGGTCTCATAGATCAGCTCCGAGACTTCCAGCATCGATTTGTGAACGGCGAGACCTTTGAGCTGCCGGTAAATCACCATCCCGAACAACAGGCCCAGGGCGACGATGATGAACCCCCATAGCAGCAGTGAACGGCCATCCATCACGCCGCCGAAAAACTTCGAGAGAGACAGATCAGGCAGCAGGAGATTCGCTTCGCCGCCGGCCTTGGAGGTCTCCTGCGCGTACGCGAGTGAACGGATTCAGCAGGAATAACGCTACAGCGGATAGCAGCGCTGCCTTCTTACTCAGCGATGCGGACAGGGCATTAACACCAGACATCAATTGACTTACTCCTCAGGTTCTGCTTCTCAAGTGCGGGATTGACTGCGATCGTCTAAGCTCCCAGCGAATGCGGGAGGCCATACAAAGGGACTTTAGATATAGTACCGCCAACAAAGCTTTCTAGCTAAACAGGTCCGGCGGACGCGGGCGCTAGGTCAAAACGGACTATCTCCGCGAATTGGTAGGGACGGGCAGATTCGAACTGCCGACCTGCCGCTTAGGAGGCGGCCGCTCTATCCATCTGAGCTACGTCCCCATTCCTACTCAATCTCTTTGCAGTCTACCAGCGGCGCAGGCCTTTGCGGCCGATATCTGTGCGGTACTGCATGCCTTCAAAGTGGATCTTGTCGACCGCTCGGTAGGCATTAGCCATAGCCGTTTGCAACGTGTCGCCTGCCGCCGTGACACCCAGAACCCGCCCTCCGTTTGTGACAAGTTGGTGATCCTGGCGCTTGGTACCCGCTTGGAAGACAGTCGCCCCCGTAGCCTCGGCCTGTTCGATACCGGTGATCGGGTCGCCCGTTTGCGGCGCCTCGGGATAACCCTTAGCAGCCAGCACCACGCACACGGAGCAAGTCCCCCAAGCACGGCCGATCACGCCGCCCACGCCCGAAACTATCATGCCGAGAAACTCGGCGAAGTCGCCCCGGAAGCTGTGCATTAGAGCTTGTGTCTCGGGATCCCCAAGCCGCACATTGAACTCCAGCACCTTGGGGCCGTCCGCCGTCATCATGATGCCGGCGTAGAGAAACCCGGTGAAGGGCATACCGGATTCCCGCATGCCGACGATGGCAGGAATCATGATCTGGTCCATAATCTGGCTGGTTTGCTCCGACGTAAGGATGCGCTGAGTCGACGTATGCGCCCATACCCCCGGTGTTCGGGCCTTGATCGTTGTCGAAGATCCGTCTTGTGGTCCTGGGTGGGCGCCAAGGGAAGAATCGCTTGGCCGTTGCTGATGCCGATGAAGCTGACTTCTTCGCCTTCCAGGAACTCTTCGAGAACCAGATCTGGACCCAGACGCTCAATCGCGTTTTTGGCTTGGCCTTCGTCCTGAGCAATGATTACGCCCTTGCCCGCTGCGAGGCCGTCCGCTTTTATTACTAGGGGAAACGCAAAGTTCTTTAGAAAATGAACCGCTTCGTCGTAGGAATCGGCGTCGACTGAGCGCGCCGTCGGGATTCCCATCCTCTGCAGAAAACGTTTAGCGAATACTTTCGAGCCTTCCAACTTCGCGGCTTCCCGGGTGGGTCCGATAATCTTCAGGCGTTTCTGGTAAAAGTCGTCGACTATACCCGCCACGAGCGGCGCTTCCGGACCGACGATGGTCAGATCTGCACCGTGAGCCTGCGCAATGGCGGCGTACCCTGTAATATCCGTCGGGGCGGGAACGCATGTGGCGACTTGGGCGATCCCCGGATTGCCCGGGCTGACGATTACGCCTTTGACGGACCGCGACTTAGATAAGCGCCAAGCGAGGGCATGTTCGCGGCCGCCGCCGCCCACGATCAGTATCTTCACGAGCCAGTTCCCTCGTTAGAATATCTGAGTAGAGTCTCAAGTTGGCGATGCAGAAGAAGTATGACGTCATTGTGGTGGGAGCCGGCCATGCCGGTTGTGAAGCGGCGCGCGCGTGCGGGCGCCTGGGCCTCAACACGGCCATGGTCACCATGAACATCGACCTGATCGCCCAGATGTCGTGCAATCCGGCGATTGGCGGCATTGCCAAAGGGCACCTGGTCCGCGAAATCGATGCGCTGGGCGGGGTTATGGGGCAGCTTACCGACGCAGTCGGCATTCAGTTCCGACTGTTGAATACGAGCCGCGGACCGGCGGTCTGGTCACCACGCGCCCAGTGCGATAAGAAGCAGTACCGGATTCGGATGCGGGAATGGCTTGAACGAGAGCCGAACTTACGGATTCTCCAGGCTGAAGTTGGCGAACTGCTGTTTTTACCGAACGAACTGCCATCAACTAGCAGTGCCCGACGCGTCGCCGGGGTGCGGCTGAAGGATGGGCGGGATCTGCTGGCCGGGGCCGTAGTGGTCACAACCGGTACATTTTTGAATGGTTTAGCGCACGTGGGCGAGCAGAAATATGCCTGCGGGCGCAACGGGGAAGCGCCCTCCAATACGTTAGGCGGACAGTTGCGAACACTGGGGTTGCAATGGACCCGGTTAAAAACAGGGACGCCGCCGCGGCTGGATGGCCGGACCATTGATTGGTCGAAGTTTGAGGTACAGGCGGGCGATCCGGTCCCGACACCGTTCTCATTCTTGACTGAACGTATCGATCGGGATCAGATTTGCTGTTATCTTGCTTACACGACGGACGACACCCATCGGATTCTGAGCGACAGCATTGCGCGGTCACCGCTCTACAGCGGCCAAATTGAAGGGATCGGGCCCCGGTACTGCCCTTCGATCGAGGACAAGATTGTCAAATTCCCCGAAAAACGCAGGCACCAGATCTTCTTGGAGCCGGAGGGCCTCGACACCCACGAAGTTTACGTAAACGGCATGTCGACCAGCATGCCGATTGACGTGCAGGCCGCGATGATGGCTTCAATACCGGGCTTGGAGACGGCGGAGATGATTCGACCGGGGTACGCGATTGAATATGACGCGGTGGACCCACGGGAACTGACGCACTCGCTGGAAGTGAAGGCGATCGGCGGGCTGTTCCTGGCGGGCCAGATCAATGGGACCTCAGGATACGAGGAGGCGGGATGCCAGGGTCTTATCGCCGGGCTAAATGCGGCAGCGAAGGTGAAGGAGGAGGCCGAATTCAGGGTGGGGCGGAGCGACGGTTACGTCGGCATTCTGATCGATGATCTGGTGAGCAAAGGCGCGGATGAACCATACCGGATGTTTACTTCGCGGGCGGAGTTCCGGCTGCACTTGCGGATCGATAACGCGGACGAGCGACTGACGCCCTCAGGCAGAAAGACCGGTCTGGTGGATGATGAGCGTTGGGCGAACTTCACTCGGAAGCAGGAGCAGAAGGGCAGGGTGATCGCTTTGCTGGAGGGAACCCGAACGGCTGCAGTTCCCGATCTGGTGGGATTGGATGCCGCTACCGACAATCCGACTTTGATGGTTTGGCTGCGGCGGCCCGAAGCTGGCATTTCGCGGCTTGAGCCCTGGATTTCGAGCCGTCTAGGTCAGACGCTCGCGCATGGCGTGCTGATAACGATAGAAACGGAATCGAAATACGCGGGGTATATTGCGCAGCAGGGGCGCCAAATCCAAGAGTTGGCAGACGCGGAATCGCGGCAGATTCCGGCTGATTTTGCCTATAACGGGATACCAGGCCTATCGAACGAGGTGCAGCAGAAGCTGACGCGGGTTCGCCCGGCGACATTGGGACAGGCGGGGCGAATTCCCGGCGTAACCCCAGCGGCAGTTGCCGTTCTGGACGTATACCTGACCCTTGGCACCCGCGCGACCGGTTCGCGAGCAACCGTCTAATCAGTACGAGATGTTCCACGTGGAACATTGCTCCGAGTGGTGTTCCTTCGGTTCCCTTTTCGGGACGTGATAGGATTGACCTCGGATCTTGGCGCATACAATTGCAATCGCGAATCAGAAGGGCGGGGTAGGAAAGACTACAACGGCAATCAACCTGGCGGCGGGCTTGGCAGCCTCCGAGCTAAGAGTGCTGCTGATCGATTCGGACCCTCAAGGGAATTCAACCAGCGGCGTCGGAATCGAGAAAACCGACGATCGCAAAACTCTCTACGATGTGCTTTTGCGGGAGGCGCGGCTGGAGCAGGCCGTCACCACGACGGAGTTCGAAGGCCTCTCGGTGGTACCGGCCGATCAGAACCTGGTAGCGACAAATCTGGATCTGGTGGATGCCGAATCCCGCGAGCATCGCCTGCGATCCGCACTGGAGCCGATCAAAGCGCAGTACGAATACATTCTGATCGATTGCCCACCAGCCTTGGATTTGTTGACCCTGAACGCCCTAGTTGCTGCAGATTCCGTTCTGGTCCCAATCCAGTGCGAATTTTTCGCTTTGGAAGGCATTTCGCAGCTCATGGACACAATTGACCGGGTCAAGAGCGCATTTAACCCGCATTTGAAGGTCGAGGGCGTGCTGCTGACAATGTACGACGACCGGATGAATCTGACGCGACAAGTGGAGTCGGATCTACGGGAGTTCTTCGGACGCGAGGTGTTCAAAACCGTGATCCCGCGCAGTGTTCGTTTGGCAGAAGCGCCCAGCTTCGGAAAAACCATCCTGGCTTACGATCCGCGCTCCCGCGGCGCGGAGGCCTACATTCAACTCGCAAAGGAAATTTTGGCCCATGAACAGAGAGGCAGAGCGGAATCAGCGAAAAGCGCTCGGTAAGGGTTTATCGGCGCTGCTTCCGTCCCGGCCTGCCGCACCGCACCCGGAGATTGCTCGTGCTGAACAGCCCGCGGAACAAGAAGAAGAATTCCAAAACATCCCGCTGGACCAGATCGAACCGGGTGAACGGCAGCCCCGCGATCACTTCGATATCGCGAAGCTGGAAGAATTAGCGCAATCCATACGAGCGAACGGGGTGATTCAGCCGATCGCGGTGACCAAGGATCCCGGCGGGAAATACCGGATTATAGCTGGAGAACGCCGCTGGCGCGCGGCCCAAATTGCGGGGCTCAATGAAATTCCCGCCGTGGTCAGAACCGTTCACAATCACCAACTCTTGGAATTGGCACTGGTGGAAAATCTGCAGCGGGAAGACTTAAACCCTATCGAAATCGCCAACGCATTTTTCCGGCTGGCAAGCGAACTGGGGCTAAACCATGAGGCTATCGCGCAGCGCACCGGGAAGGACCGATCTACAGTCACTAACTTCCTGCGGTTGATGCGGCTTTCCGAGCCTGTGAAGCAGGCTCTCATAGAAGGTGCGATTAGCATGGGACACGCCCGAGCACTCGTAAATCTAGCAGGGCACGATCAGACGGACGTTTGTAAACAGGTAATTGCGAAGCAAATTTCCGTCCGCCAAACCGAAGCATTAGTAAGCAACCTTATACGTCAGAAGGCAGACCTGCCTGACAACAGTAAGGAGTCTAACGTTGCACCCCCCACAATCGACCCGAATATTCGGGCGGCACTGGAGGAGATGGCGATGGCACTCGGCACAAAAGTGCGGCTGATTCCGAAGTCGGCGAAAGCAAAAGCTGGCCGGATCGAGATCGAATACTACTCGCCGGACGATCTGGACCGCATTTATTCAGTGATTGTAAAGCAGTGATAATCTGGGTCTGTCAGCACTGCCGGTGTAGCTCAGGTGGTTAGAGCGACGGTCTCATAATCCGTAGGTCGCAGGTTCAACTCCTGCCGCCGGCACCAACTCTGTTCGGATCCGGCTATCACCGCAACACAATCTTCGCCAGTCCGGCATTATTGGCGGCGTCGTACACGCGGAATACCAGGAGATGCTCGCCGGGACGAAGCTGGTCGAGGTGCAGATGGAAGCGCTCGCGCGGGGAATCGGTGATGCCGTCGACTGCTTCGATGGGTTGCCAAAGGCCAGCATCCAAAGAGTACTCGCAAAGGCGCAGTGAACTCGATTGATCGGCTGCTTCCACGTCGATATCGAGCGCGTCTCCCGCCATATGGGGCGTTCCTAAGGTCACCACCGGGGGGGTGTTGTCGATCAACACAGGGCTGCTGACCAGCTCCGCGGTTTGGGCGTATTCGGCGGCGTTCGAGGGAGTGTCGGAGGCAACCACCCGGAAGAAATAGCGGCCGTCCGCGAACACATCCGGATCGAGCAGCAGCGTGTTCTCGAACATGTGGTTTCGAATGAGCTGCCACTCGGTTTGATCCTCGGCCCGGAAGTAAACGGAGTAGACCAGCTTGTCGCCGTCCGGGTCGTCGGCCTGCCAGGAAATCTGGGTTTGCGTAGTCTGCAAGCGCGATACGTTTTGCGTCGTCGCTGTGGCGGTGCTGGCGGCCGGTGGGCTACCGGTATCCGTGACCGTGACAGAGTATGCACCCGAGGCAGAGGCGGTGGAAGAAGCGAGCCCGGTTTTGGCCGGATTGCTACCAATGATGGATGTCACGGTTATGCTGTGCACCGCGGGCGGATTGTTCTGCGGCAGAAAAGAAAGCGTCACATCGTCCAGTTCGGTTTTGTTGCCGGCGGGCCATTCGGCGCGCCATTGGACGAAGCGGGCGGGAGGGCTCGAGATGAGCGCGGTAGCCGGATCGCTAATCGGGGGCGACCAGGGGTTCCAGGTTGTGTCAGGCCGGGCGGCGTTTCCGGTGCGCGTACGGAAGAGCACGCCAGAGCCGGTGCCGCGCCATTGCAGATGTCCCCAATGAGCCACGCTGGTCGCATCGTGAACCTGGGATTCATAGGAGCCTGCGCCACTTCCAGCGGGGGCAAGCTGCATCACCCGTGCCGGATTACTCAAAGCGGCGACTAGGGCCGAGCCTGTTTTCAAAAGACGCGTGGTTTCCCCGCTGCCCGGCTCCGCGATGAGCGCCGCCCGGTGATCATCCAAGCGGTAGATGCGGGCGTGATCGTCGGTCGAGAACAGGACGCTGTTGCCGTCGAGAATGAGATCGTACACGTTATCGTTGGTGGAGCTGCGTAGGGTTTCAATGACGTGCCGCGGTGTGATGCGATAAATCGCGGATTTTTCGACACCGCTGACTTCGACGACGGCGGTATTGGACGTTGCGGCGGACGCGGATGCGGAGGAACCGGCATTTCGACTTTGATCTGCAGAGGGCTTTACCTGTGCCTGCTCGTCGTCTGAAGCGATACCGTTCTCCTTTGCGGCGGTCACCGTGATAACGGTGGGCGTGCTGGCGACCACGGCGCCGGAGCTTATGGTGGCGGCTGAAATGGCGCCTGCGGACCGGCTGGTTACAGCCCCACCCATGGCGGCGGCATAGACGACCCCATTCGGATCGATCGCGATGGCGCGAATTTCGGGGAGGGTCGAGTCATAAAGAATCGTGCCTTGATTGGCAGCCGAGATTTCGTACAGAATGCCGTTCGGATCCGTTCCGGCGTATACGTGGCCGTTGGGTCCGACGGCTAGAGATGTAACGTTCGCCTGGCCGGTGTCGTAGAACAGCACGGCTCGTCCGGATGGCTCGACCTTATATATACGACCGGGCTCGCCGGTGGCGACATACATGCTTCCGTCAGGTGAAGGCTGAAGCGCCCAGATGTAGTGCGCCGGGGAATGCCACAGCTCCTTTGCTCCACCACCTTCGAGCCGATAGAGGCCCCCGTTGGGCGAAGAGCCAGCCCAGAGAATGCCGTTCCGATCCACAGCTACAGCGAAGATCTCGGATTGCGGAGCAGTCCAGAAAACGGAGGACTTGCCATCCGAGGTGATGCGAAAGACTTTGCCCTGGTGCCCACTGCCGGCGTAGATGACGCCATCGGGCGCAGCAGCCAGACTCCAATCAGCCGGTTGATTGAGCGGCGCATCCCAGTGAATGGATGGTCCGGGCTGGAGCATGCCATCAGCGCTCAGGGAAAGGCCGGAGAGCCGTCCCTTGAGAAACTCGCCGAAGCCGGCGACTTCCCAGACTGAGCTGGTAGCGGCGGAGAGGGCGCCTGCCAAGGTTAGCAAGGCGAGCGCGAGTCGTCGAGTCACTCTTTCACTTCTACCTGAATGGTTTTTGCGCCTGTGACGACATAGCCGGGAAGTGGAATAGAGATCTCCTTGACCTCCGACCCGCGAGTCACGGTGAGGGCGGCGTTACTGGTGGCCGATGAGGACGGGTCGGAGAGAATGAGCGCCACGGAAGGAGGAGGATCTGTCAGCTCGCCTCCGGGTAGAGTGCCGCCGATCGTGAAGGATGGCTCCTGCCGCCAAATGCGCACGTATAAAGACTCGCTGTCGCGAAACTTGTCGATCGCTTCAATGAGTTGGGCCGGACTTTGCAGAGTGGACTGGGTCAAGCCAGCGAACTCCGGAAAATTCAGAGTATTGGCATCGCTGACCGTGAGATTCAGCGGGCCATCTGGCGCACCGCCGGAAACGCGGAAGGTGGCGGTCTTGGTTACTTCCATGCCGTTCTCGCCCTGTAAAAGAGTGGAAATTTCGATTGAATCGCCGGGACGAACTTCATGGGCCGAGGTCCATGCTTGTGCGATGTGAAGCTGCCGCTTCGTTTCCGAAGTCTCAAGCTCGAAGGACATATTCTTCAGGTGAAGGTTGTTGAAGCCGCCGCCGAGCACAAAGCCGAGCGCGACGACGGCATCGGTCGAAACCTGTTGGGCCACTCCGCTGTCGCTGACGAAGGTATCGCGGATGACCAGATCCGGCAAGTTGTTTTCGAATTGGATGCGGCCAACGAGTCGAATGGTTCCAGCGCCGAGAGTGCGCTCGGTGGCGTCGACGACCGAGAAGAGAGCGGTCTGGGTGATGAACGGAGTGAGCAGGCGGCTGTTGATGACATGAAAGTGATAATCGTGCGTCGCAGTGGCACTGGAGCGGACGGAAACCGAGAGGGGCACGGTGTGGGCGGCGCGTCCGGCTTCGCCTGAAATGGCGGTGGATCGGTCACTGAGAATCGTTCCGACCCATTGGCGCGGGACCGAAACTTTAAAGGACGAGTTCAGAGTGGGTACGATGGCGATCACTTCCGAACGCGCGAACGGCAATTCCGTAGAGCCGGAATCGAGGAAACGATGGCCGAAGGCGTAGACACGATTTCCATTGACGTAAGTGACGGTTCCATCGGCGGTGACGTTCATATCGCCGCTGAGCACGCCCACGCTGATCATGGATCCGGGGACAACGGTGCCTGAGTATTGCTGAGACGGCGGCGTTCCGCTGGACACTCCCTGTTGTGGCTCAAAGCCGAGCCGCCGGAACTCTGGAGCAAATGCCTGGACGGTGGCCGGCGTAAAACCTGAGACCGAAAGAGGAGTGAGGATTTCACTCAGGTTGCCCAGCGGTGAAGGAACGGAATCCGGTTCCGTGGGCACAGTCGACCGACGGCCGCGCGACAGCATCGAATACTCCGCACGATGATTTTCCACAAACGTTTCTACAGAACCAGATGCGGGCGGAGCGGCGAGGTTGGCATCGGCAATCATCGGCTCGATGGGTTGAATGCCGGCGATCGGCTCCTTCGAATAGGGGAAGCCGAGCGCAATTGCGCCGAGCAACTTGCCGTCGATGTACACGGGACTGCCACTCATTCCCTGCATGACGCCGGTTTCGGCCAGTGGGCCGCCGCTGAGTTTAGCGAGGACGATGGACTGTTTTGGAGTCAGATTTTCGAGGACTCCGAGGATCTCGACCTGGAAATCTTCGATGCGGTTGCCGTGGAAGACAGTGCGGCCGATGCCATGGAGACCGGGGCGAACATCGCGGAGCGGAAAGAAGTCTTGAGCGTGGCCGCCACGGGAGAGAAGAAGTAGCAGCAGAGGCGGA
The DNA here is from genome assembly GCA_963762495.1 of uncultured Acidobacteriaceae bacterium. Lineage (GTDB taxonomy): Bacteria > Acidobacteriota > Terriglobia > Bryobacterales > Bryobacteraceae > Bog-105. The sequence continues at coordinate 110,471 of CAVXKZ010000007.1, read as the reverse complement.
AGCGTCAGGCGAGAGAGCGTTTTCCGCGTGATCAAGCAGGCCATTCTCAGCGTGATAAAGCGGGCACGGTGGTTCTGCGGTTAGTATAGCGGGGCGGGCGAAAGCTTCCAGGGCGATTTATTGGTAGGATTTACCCAATGACCACTCCCTTGGGGATTTCCCGGCGGACGCTTATTCAGTCGTGTGCCATCTTTCTAGCGGGTACGCGTGCATTACCGGCTATTGAGCGCGGTGAAGCGGCTCCGCGATTTGTTGCCAAAACGATCGATGGCGAGAGGTTGACGAGCGAATCACTGAAGGGAAAAGTCGTGCTGATCGACTTTTGGGCGACGTGGTGTCCGCCTTGCAGGAAAGATGAACCAGCCGTTGAAAGCATCATTCACGATTTTGGAAAACAGGGACTGGTCGTGCTGTCGGTGAACATGGGCGAGTCGCGCCGGAAGGTCAAGAAATATCTCGAAGAGTCGCCGCGATCGGCAAGAGTGGTGCTTGCCGAAGATACGACTCTGGCGGCAATTTGTGAAGCGAAAACTTATCCGCTGTATGTCCTGATTGGCCGGGACGGAACGGTCGCGGGCGTGCAGCATGGCGCGGCCGGAGAGTACGCGCTTCGCCGCTTGCTCAAGAATGCCGGACTGGAGAGCGACGCCGATAATTAGGGCTCAAAGGCGCGAGGGAAGCGGATGGAAGGCCGTGCTAAGTGAAGAAAGGCGCGGCATGAGATATATAGCCATTTAATTCAACAGTATTCCTGTGGGTAGGGACGACGCCATGCTTCCCGCGCAGGAAACGGGCTCGCTGGTTGACGCGCTCGAACTGCTGGATGAGCCGCGATACCGGCGCAGAATTATACGGCCATCTCTGGCGTTCGATGACATCGCGGGAGATGCGAAGGAATTTGTCATCTTCGGATGCGGCCATCTGGCTGGATTTGCTCTGGATGGCATTCGCAATGCGCGTCGCAAAGCGATCGCCTTCATTGATAACAATTGCTCTCTCCATGGACACAGGTTTCACGATTTACCCGTGCTGGCGCCTTCCGAGGCGGTCGACCACTTTAATGACTCGGCGGTGTTTGTTGTCGCGATTTACAACGGATCGTCGCCCCGACATCAGTTAGCGGCACTCGGGTGCAGCAAGGTAGTTTCCTATCCTGCGCTGTTCTGGCGTTTCGCGCAACACATGAAAGGAGAGACTCGCCTGGACTTGCCCCGGCAGTTTCTTCGCGATGAGGATCAGTTACACAGAGCTTACGATGTTTTGAGCGATCAGGAGTCGCGCCGGGAATTCGTAGCCCAGGTACTTTGGCGTTGCACGCTCGACTATTCTCGCCTTCCGGAGCATCATCGCGCCGCGGACATTTATTTTCCTCGAGATCTGTTCCAATTCCGGAAAGACGAAGCCTTTATGGATTGCGGAGCATTCGATGGGGATAGCATCCGGCTCTTTGTCGGCCATGTTGGCCAGCAGTATCGCCAAATCTTAGCGCTCGAACCTGACCCTGTAAATCGAAGAGCGCTGGCGGAGTTTGCCGATTCAGCGGATTCGTCCGTTCACGATCTGGTGGTTCTCGCGTACGCGGTTTCGAATCACAACCGCGTCGTTGCGTTCGATGCGAAAGCATCGGCTGGGTCGTCCTTTTCCACCAAAACGGATGGCATCACGGTGGAGTGTCGCCGAATCGACGATTTGGCCGGGTTCGGCCCTCCTAGCTTCATAAAAATGGATATCGAAGGGGCCGAGCCGGATGCTCTTCTCGGGGCTGCGCAGACGATCCGAAAGGAGCGGCCGGTCCTGGCTGTATGCGCGTATCACAAGCCGCAACACTTATGGCAGATTCCGCTAATCATAAATTCGATTGCGCCTGATTACGAGGTCACTCTGCGCCGCTACGCCGAGGAGTGCTGGGAAACGGTATATTACGCAGTCCCGCGGGAGCGAGCGCTACGGCGCAGTTCAGAGTGAGGCTCGATGCTGCTGGCCGGATCGTACTGTTTGGGGCCGGCTCACTTGGGCGAAAGACTCTCAATGGCCTTCGCCGGCTCGGCGTTTCACCCGTGGCGTTCTGCGACAACGATCAAGCGTTATGGAACAAATCGGTAGACGGACTACGCGTGTTGCCTCCCGCTCTGGCTGCGTTATCCTTTGCGGAGACTCACCTGTTTGTAATTTGCATTTGGCATCCAAGTGAGGTCGGAATACGGCGTCACATTCGGCAGCTTGAAACGCTCGGATGCCGACAGATTGCTGTCGTTCGCGGAAGTGTTCTTGAGCTATCCCGAGACATTTCTGCCGCATGGGTTTTTTGAGGACCCGAAGAAATTGGAGCAAGATCAAGAGCAGATAGCGGCCGCCATGGAACTCTTCGATGGACCAGATAAGGCGGAATTCGCGGGCCAGGTCCACCTTCGTTTTACCGGAGATTTTGGTGGCTTGAGCGATCCAGTTCCCGGCGCACAGTATTTCCCAAGCGACCTGATCCGTCTTAAAGAGGGGGAGTGCTTCGTCGATTGCGGCGCCTTCGATGGGGACACTCTGGAAGAGTTTCTGAGTGCCTGCGGAGGGCAATTCCACGAATTCATCGCTTTAGAACCCGATCCGGCAAATTTCGCGGCGCTGGAACTGAAGCTTCTCGACAGCCGGATAACGGCCTATCAGCTGGCCGCTAGCAGTGCGCGTGCACAACTGCCATTCCGGGGTTCGGGAACCGTGGGTTCAGCCGTCGCTCCGGACGGAACTTCGCTGGTGGATTGCGCTCCGCTCGACGAGCTACTAGACGGACGCAGTCCAAGCTACATCAAGATGGACATTGAAGGTCACGAATTGGAAGCTTTATCCGGGGCTCGTGAAACGATCCGCCAGTACAAACCTAAACTCGCAGTTTGCGTGTACCACAAAGCGGATCATCTCTGGAAGATCCCGCTCCTGATGAAGGAATTACAACCCGACGCGTACCCTTCACCTCAGGCCACATCGGGCGGATGGCTGGGATTTGGTCTGCTATTCCATCTCCGGCGAAACATAATCTGGACCGGGATCAGCGCTGCCACAGACAGAATTCGTGTTTAGTTAGGGTAAAAAGGATTGAGTTCGATGACCGATCCATACAGCCCCGTTCATGGAGCCGCACGCGCGTCCGCGATTGTCGTTCGCGATCTGATCAAGCGGTATGCGAAATCCCAGACGAACGCGGTAGACGGTGTTTCCTTCGAGGTGGCGCGAGGGGAGATCTTCGGCCTGCTGGGACCGAACGGAGCGGGCAAGACGACGACCATCGGCGTGCTGACGACCGCTATCGTTCCGACGGGCGGATCGGCTTCGATCATGAATACCGATGTGGTGCGGGACCCGATTGCCGTCAAGCAGCGTATCGCCGTGGTTCCGCAGCAGAGCAACTTAGATCGCAGCCTGAGAGTTCGTGAAATTCTGACGTTTCACGGGGCGTATCACAGCGTGCCCCGCAAGACTCGAGAGGGCTTGGCGGATCGTCTATTGGATGACCTTGGGTTGGGTGGCCGAAAACATGACAAGGTCAACCGTTACTCGGGTGGAATGGCGCAGCGCTTGATGATTGCGCGGGCGCTGATGCATGCCCCGGATATTCTGTTCCTGGATGAGCCGACCAATAATCTCGATCCACAGTCGCGGCTTTTCCTGTGGGAACGCATCCGCGCTCTCAATGCCGAAGGGTTGACGATTCTGCTCACCACACATGATATGGATGAGGCCGATAAGCTTTCGCACCGCATCGCTGTCATGGATCACGGCAAGATTCTCGTGAATGACACACCGGGCGAGTTAAAGAAACTGATCCCGGGCGGGACGGCGCTAGAGGTGCGGGCCCACACCGCGGCAGCGGAGAACGGGCCGATTCGGGAGCGCATTACGGGCGCGCTGCAGGCGATTCCGGGAGTGACTAAAGTGGACGCCTTGTTAGATGATAAGGAGGTATCGGAAGCGGAACCCGGATCTCTGACGTATCGCGTTTACGGGGATGCGGTAAACAGGTTAATCGGACCGGCTGCGCAAGCCGTTCTTTCCGCCGGGGCCGAGGTCCGCGATCTTAGCGTGAAGCAGCCCTCGCTCGAAGAGGTTTTCATTTTTCTGACAGGGAGGCATCTCCGCTAATGGCCGATACAGCCCTCACTTTGGAGGCCGCGCATTCGCGGCAAGCGACAAACAGAACCCGGCTCGCGGTCAATGCGTTTTTCGCGGTGCTGCGACGAGACCTGCTGGTCACGAAGCGCGAATTCGTTCCGTTTCTTTTGCAAGCGTTGATGCAGCCGCTGTTTTTTCTGTTCATTTTCGGCAAGGTGCTTCCAGGTATTGGGCTGGCGGCCGGCAATTTCGCCGCCCTCATGCTTCCCGGCATCGTGGCGCTCACGGGGATGATTGCGGCGATGCAAGGCGTGACGCTCCCGCTGGTATTGGATCTGGGTTTCGCGCGGGAAATCGATGACCGGCTGCTCTCGCCCTTGCCGGTGTGGTGGGTGGCGCTCGAGAAGGTATTGTTCGGGGCCATACGCGGCGCTATCGCGAGTTCGGTGATTTTTCCGCTTGGCTGGTGGATTCTGGGCAAGGGCTTTGCGGTCCGAGACGATCGCATCGCATTGCTGATCGGGATGGTGATCCTGACAGGATGTGTCGGTTCTGCGATCGGCTTACTGATGGGAACGATCATCAAGCCGGAACATATCAGCCTCATGTTTACGCTGATCTTTACCCCGCTTCTGTTCACAGGCTGTACTTACTATCCGTGGAGTGCGCTCAGGAATATTCGGTGGTTCCAGGTGCTCACGCTTTTGAATCCGTTAACCTACGCGTCGGAAGGGCTGCGATATTCAATGGTTCCCCCCATGGGCGGCCATCAATTCCCGACGTTGAGTTTGAATTGGATTTTGTTCGCACTCTGCACGTCAGTCGTCATTGTGTTTGTGGTTGGAACGCGAACGTTTCGCAAGAGGGTTGTGACGTAAAGCGGTTCGCGCATCCTCCGCTGAAGCCTTGACATTCTACACATTAGGGTCTATAGGTAGGATATCTAGGAGTGAGGATCATGCGATGGCTACGGTTTCTCTTTCCGGGCGAACTGGGCGAGCGCCAAATCGACGCCGAGCTGCAGTTCCACATAGAAGAGCAGATTGAGGCCAATATAGAGGCGGGAATGACGCCCGAAGAGGCCGGGCGTCAAGCGCGACTCTCTCTCGGCAGCAGGGAACAGTTGAAGGAGGAATGCCGGGACGTTTACAGCTTCCGCTCCGCCGATGCGCTGCAAGACTGCCGGCACAGTTTCCGGGCATTGCGGAAGAATCCCGCATTCGCGTTGATCTCGATCCTGGTTCTCGGGTTAGGAATCGGCGCGAATACCACAGTATTCAGCATCGTCGAAACAGTGTTGCTGCGGCCTCTGCCATTCCATGATCCGCAGAATATCGAACGAGTCCGGCGGCGTATTGACACTGGAAGCAGCTACAGCTTCGACATGTACGACTACACGCGGCTGCGAGCGCGCCAAGACGTGTTCTCGGCGCTGGCGATTCTCGACATAGGAGCCGGTGGGTACAATCTGGAGGCCGGCGGCGTTGCGGAGCAAATCTCCGGCATAAAAGCGAGTGCGGAGTTTTTCTCAGTTATGGGAGTAACTCCGGTCCTCGGGCGGGTGTTTGTGGACGGTGACGATGTTCCGGGGAGTCCGCATGTGGCAACGATCAGCCAGGGGCTTTGGGGTCGACGTTTCGGCAACGATCCTTCTATCATCGGCCGCAAATTGATCATCAGCGGCGTAGCGTATACGGTGGCCGGCGTCGTGCCCGATTCGCTGCGCGATTTTACGCCGGCTGACGTCTATCTGTGCCTTCCTGTGCCGAAGGAGAGCCTGGACCGGACGAACGGATTTGGAGTGCTCGGAAGACTGAAACCGGGGCTCACTCGGCGACAAGCGGAGGCCCGGCTCGATGTGACAGCACGCCAACTGGCAAGGAATTCCGTGTTAACGAACATGCCAAACGGCCTCGTTTTGCATTCGCTGCAGGAGGATCAGACGGGACGAATCCGGCCTGGTCTGGAGATTCTGTTTGGGGCTGTCGTACTGGTCCTCTTAATCGCCTGTTCAAATGCCGCTAATCTTGCGCTGGCGAGGGGTGTCGCGCGGCAGCGGGAGCTTTCGATCATGTTCGCTCTCGGGGCGGGGCGGATGCGAATTGTGAGGCGACTTCTGACAGAGAGTATTCTGCTGGCGACCGGCGGTGGTCTGCTCGGATTGTTTATCGCTTACTGGGGCGTTCGCGTTTTGCCCGCTATTTCGACTTACCAACTGCCACAAACAGAAGGGCTACGCGTCGATGTCTGGGCGCTGGTCTTTGTTGTAGCTGCCTCCCTTCTGAGCGCGATTCTCGCGGCATTGGCTCCGGCTTTTCAGCTATCCCGGGTGAATCTCACCGATGCGCTGAAGCAGGGTACGGTGCAGGGCGGCTCAGGGCACGGCAAGAATCGTCTCAGAAGCGGACTGGTTCTCTCGCAGATTGCGGTTTCGACGGTGCTTCTGGCCGGCGCAGTCCTATTAGTACGCAGTTTTTGGAAGCTGGCTACGGTCGATCCGGGATTCAAAAGCGATCACGTCCTCACCATGAAGATCAGCGTCGCCGAAGCGCGCTACCCGCGCAGCGCCCGAGTGGACGACTACGATCGCAGAGTCATTGAACAGATTGAGCGAGCACCCGGAATCGTTGCTGCCAGCCCAACCACCATTTTCCCGGGAGAGGACGACTTTGACTTTCCGGTGAGGGCCGTCGGTGGTCCGGCGAGAGCTTCGCGCAAACCTTCCGATGACGGCGAGGTGGATGCTCAATATCGATCGATTAACGCGCAGTTTTTCAAGGTGCTGCGCATTCCGGTGCTGAAGGGGCGCCCACTTGCGGACAGCGATACGGCCAGCAGCGAACCGGTGGTTGTGATCAACCAAGCCCTGGCACGGCAAGCGTTTCCAAACGAGCAAGCCCTGGGCAGAGCTCTGGTAATCGGCGAAGGATATCTCAGGAATGCGCGCGATCTGCGGCCGCGGACCATTGTAGGAATCGTTGGCGATACGAAAGAAGATGGACTCAGATCTCCGCCGCCACCGACAATCTACGTCCCCGGAGCGCAGGCTCCGGAAATGATCACGCGCATTGCGCTGGAAAAAATTCCTACGCGTTGGCTAATCAGAACGGCCGGGGATCCGATGCGGGCTGCGCCCACAATTCGCCGAGCGGTGCTGGCGGTGGATGCGACGCAACCCGCTACCGACTTCGAGACGCTGGAAGAGACGTTATCGCAATACATTGCGGCCAGTCGCTTCAACATGCTCATGCTGAGTATCTTTGCGATGCTGGCGCTGGTTCTGGCGGTGATCGGAGTATACGGCCTGATGTCCTATTCCGTATCGCAGAGAACGCGGGAGATGGGCGTTCGCATTGCGCTGGGGGCGCGACCAGGGGATCTGATTCGTGGCTTGGTCTGGCAGGCCGCCAAATTGGGTTTGGCCGGAATCGCCGCGGGACTGGCCGGCTCTGCCCTCCTAAACCGTTTTTTGCGAAGTTTGCTTTACGGCGTGCAGCCGTCCGATGCCATTACCTTCGTAAGCGTGGCTTGCCTGTTGATTCTGGTATTACTGCTGGCCAATTTTGTTCCGGCGATGCGAGCGGCCTCGATTCAACCCCTAATCGCGCTACGGGAGGAGTAAGGAGGCGGCAAGGAGAACACAGGAGTGAGAAGACAGGAGTACACAGGCCACTATGCTCGAGAGTTGCCATCGGGAGGCGATGGTGCGGCGGAGTGCTCCTAGAAACGTTTTGCCCCGGCGCTGTGGCCCTGGAAAGCACTTTTGTGTTTAACTGAAGGAGATCAACGTAAATTCATGGTAAGCGTACCCGCAGCTCCGCCCGCGCCGGTACCGGTTTCCACAAAGTTCTCCTGGCAACCTGTCGCGTGGTTTGGTGCGCTCCTCATTTTGTGCTACGCACCCATCCTCTACCGGATGGGTGTGCAGTGGGCCACCGACGAAAACATGAGCCACGGGTTCCTTGTGCCTGTGGTGGCGGGTTACATCGTATGGAAACGGCGGAAAGAGCTTCTGGCGACTCCGCGCAAAACAAATGGCTGGGGTCTCTTCCTGGTGATTTTCGCGGCGGCGGAAGTGTTCGCGGCGACTCTCGGGGCGGAACTCTTCACGGCGCGTTTGGCCTTCGTTATTGCGCTTTTCGGAGTCGTTCTTTACCTGGGCGGCACGGCCTGGGTCCGTGTTTTGCTGTTCCCGCTGACGCTGCTACTGTTCATGATCCCGATTCCAGCGATCATATATGCTTCGCTCACGCTAAAGCTGCAGATACTGGCGAGTCAGCTCGGAGAGGTTCTCATTTCTATGATGGGGATCCCGGTTTTGCGCTCGGGCAACACACTGATGCTGCCGAGCCAAACACTGGATATTGCCGAGGCGTGCAGCGGCATCCGTTCCTTACTGTCTTTAGGATTTCTATCCCTGGTCTATGCTTACTTCGCTGATAAACGGGTCTGGATGCGGTGGGCGCTGCTCATTATTACCGTGCCGATTGCGATTGGCGCGAACGGCATCCGCGTGGCGATCACCGGGTGGCTGTCCGAAATCAATACGACCCTGGCGCAGGGCGCGTACCATGAGACTGAAGGCTACATCGTTTTTATAGTAGCGCTGGTGGCGCTGCTAGCGACGCATCGGCTAATTTCATTCGCAGCGAAGAAGTGGGGAAAGAAGTGAAAGCGGGCTGGTTTAATTTAAAGGCTGTCCGGATACTGACGATCGTGCTGCTGGCGCAAGCGGCGGCTTTTTACGCGTTCGCTTCGCGCGCGGAAAAAATTCCTACACACTTGCCGCTGGCGGACTTCTCATTGCCGTCGAGCAACTGGTCCGTGGTGGAAGAGTTGCCGATGGACAAAGACAGCTTGGAGGTTCTAAAGGCGGACGACATCCTTTCACGCCTTTATACGAACCGGGCCACAGGCCAGGTGGCCACTTTGTTTGTTGCTTTTTTCGAGACGCAGCGAACGGGCAAGACGCCGCATTCTCCCAAGAACTGCCTTCCCGGAGCCGGTTGGACGCAGACGCACTCGGGAATGCTGGATATCACCGTTCCGGGCGAGCAGAATCCCATTCGGGTCAACCAATACGTGGTTGCGCGCGGAGATAACCAGAGCGTCGTTCTGTACTGGTATCAAGCGCATAACCATGTGATTGCAAGCGAGTATTCGGCGAAGCTGTTCACCATTACGGACGCGATCCGGTATAACCGTACGGACACATCGTTAGTTCGGGTGGTGGTGGCGGTGAACAACGGCGACACCCAGAAGGCGCTGGGCACGGCCGTTTCTTTCGTTAAGGACTTTTTCGAACCGCTGAAACAGTACCTGCCGGCCTAGAAGAGCGGCGATGTCTCGCGACAAGAGTTGGAGAATCGCCGCCCGCGACTGAGTTTTCACTTCAATTGGGCTTGCGCCAGGCGTCTCCGGCCTTTTACTAGGTAAAAGCCGGCCAATCCGCAGCCCATCAACAACCACGAGCTTGGCTCTGGAGCCGGATCGGCCGTATTGTAAGTAGCGACCAGCTCTGCCTGCAAATCCGGCATAAACGATCCCCACGCCGTGTAAGTAGTGCTTGAATGATTTCCGTAGTCTTGAATCGTATACCCCAGAGATAGCGAGGAGGTGCCATACACATCGATTGAACCTCCGCCTTGCAAGTCACTCCCGAATCCCAAAGCCAGCAGGTCGATGCTCCCCCCAGAATTGGGTACGGACACTGTTGTTGCTTCAACTTGCCAATGCGAATGGTATGATTACACTAATAAAGCGGGCCATAAGTCAGTTACTCCTTTTGTAACGTTGGAATGAAGTCTAGCTTTCGCGCGGCAAGCCGTCAACGTAAAGACGTACTGTTACACAACTTAGTAAGGCCGCTATATGTAGCGGTAGGACGCCTTAGACTCTCTGGCTGTAAGGCGCTCTAAATATAAGTATTCGCTGGGTGACGGCGTTTTCAATTTTCGAATCGTGATATCCTCATCGCTTTGCTATGCGACCTCTGACCACCCCAATCTATGTAGCCGTTCCACTCCTGATCGCAGCCGTGCTCTTCCCTGCGAACGCAGCCAGCCAATGTGAGAGCCTATCGACCACTGCGCTGCCGAACACGACCATTACGGCCGCGGAATCCGTTCCAGCCGGGAAGTTCATCCCGCCGTATGGGAGCACAGTAGATGTTTTGGCATTTTGCCGCGTAACAGGGGTGCTTCGACCCTCGATCGATTCGTATATTCAATTCGAAGTTTGGCTGCCGGCAAGCGGTTGGAACGAGAAATACCTGGGGGTTGGGAATGGCGGGTTCGCGGGTTCGATCGATTATCGGGCGCTAGCGGGGAATCTGAAGAGAGGCTATGCGACGGCTGCTACCGATACCGGCCACGAAGCGGATGCCGAAGACGCGAGCTGGGCGTACAGGCATCCGGAGAAGGTGATCGACTTCGGGTACCGGGCTTTGCATGACACGACTGCGGATGCGAAGCTACTGATCCAGAGCTTTTATAGCCAAGCGCCGCGGCACTCCTACTTCGATAGCTGCTCCGACGGAGGCCGCGAAGCTTTAATGGAGGCGCAACGGTTTCCGGAAGATTTCGACGGAATCCTCGCCGGAGCCCCGGCGAACGCCTGGAGTCACATGCTCGCCAGCGGCATTGATGTGACACGTTCGATAATGGGCAATCCCGAAGGCTACGTTTCCGGGACGAAGCTGCCCGCGATTACGGCGGCTGTGATGGCGGCGTGCGACGCGCAAGACGGCATCAAAGATGGAATTCTGAACGATCCGGCGCATTGTCACTTCGACGCGTCGGTGCTGCTCTGCAAGAGTGTGGAATCCAGAAGCTGCCTTACCCAACCGCAGATCGCCTCGTTAAAGAAAATCTACAGCGGCGGGCAGGATTCGCAGGGGCGGAGGCTTTTCCCTGGCCTGATTCCCGGTGGCGAAGATCCAGGTTGGGCGGAGTGGGTCGTCGGCTTCGGCCCGGGAGGGAGCTTCGGGACTGTGTATACGGAGAATTACTTCCGTTATATGGTTTACAACGACCCAGCGTGGAACCTTTTGAGCGCCAACGTCGATAAGGCCGAGCAGATGGCCGATAAGACCACGGCGCAAGCGCTCAACGCGACGGATCCGGACCTGCATCGATTCTCCGACCGGGGAGGCAAGCTGATTCTGTATCACGGCTGGAACGATCAGGCGATTTCGCCTTGGAACACCGTAAACTATTACAACAGCGTCGTGTCCAAGATGGGTGCACAAAGCACCCAGCGATTTGTGCGGCTGTATATGGTGCCGGGTGTGCAGCATTGCTTCGGCGGTCCGGGGGCGACCTCGTTTGGGCAGCTTGGGACCAGTACGGCGAAAGGTCCGGAGCACGGCGTGTATACGGCCTTAGAAGAATGGGTAGAAAAGGGTACTGCGCCTGGTAACCTGATCGGGACAAAATACAAAAAGGACGACTCCTCGAAAGGCGTGCAGATGACGCGCCCGCTCTGCGCGTATCCGGCAATTGCCAAGTATCGAGGTAGTGGCGATCCAAACGATGACACGAACTGGGCTTGCGCGGCTGGGGCAGATGAATCTTCGGGCGTAAGGAGAAGCGGGCGGTAGCCCGATCAATTCAGCGAAGTCTCTTAGGTCTGGAAAGGAAACAGACGCAGGATGTCTTCGTAAAGTAAATAATCCCAATGATTGTGGTATTCAACGGCACTGCGAATCCTTTTTTGCTGAAAGAGATCCACAGCGGTCGTGCTCCGGTTGACCCAGTCTAGAGCGGCAACGGCCCCCCAATCAAAACGCTTACGCATCGCCGTGTAGGACTCCTGAGCGCATTCCTGATGGCCCACGAAACTAAAAGCCGTTCGGAGGTTATGCCGCGCCCGATCATAGGCTTCGTAACCGACTGTTCCGGGCGGCATATCTTTATCATCGATTCCGCCAAAACAGCGCACCATGGCATTATCCAGGTCGACGGTTACTCTGAGTTCCAGGGCTTCCACTAAGTCAAGACGGCGTTTTCCTTCCGTAAAAACCGCAGGGTTCGTTTCGGAAAGGAAGAGATAGTGAGAAATCACTCTTGCCAGGGGATGTCGAACGACGGTGACGTAAGTAGATTCACCTGGAAACCACTCATGCACTCCATACCTGAAGTGTCCAATTACCAGACGAAACCAGGACCTCTGTTGAAGCGGAAGTTGGCACAGGTCCGGAATAGGAAATCCAGGCGGATCCGGATACACATAGGCAATTTCCGCTTGCTTGTAGTTAGGAGTGATCGCTTCGCGAAAAGCTGTCCCCGCAGTCTTCGGAATATGCATGAACAATACGGTTGGCGACTGCCGTTCCTTACGAACCGGAATATGCGTCCGAATCGCACTGTTGGTCAGTACTACTGGATTTGAAAATCGAGCCTCAACGAGGGCCTCGGCATTTCCCGAGCAACAGTTACTGAGGTCGACATAAAATCCATTACGGCCTGAGCAGTTCATGCGGCTTGCAATATCCGGCCGATAATACACGGCGGCGGCTTCCGCTACAGGTTGATGATTAACATAAATCATCACGCCGAGCGGCGAAGATGGATTGTCGGCATCCAGGGCCCACCCGTAGGCCTCTCCGTTTACTACTCCATCCAACTGTCCGAAAACACCGAGTTTCGCCTTCGTTCGAACTCTCGCGGATGCATACCTTACTATTGCGTGGACAAGAACTGTAAGGATCGTATATTGAAGACCGACCCACAGAGTAGAACGATCCATGTTGACGGAGAAAATGGGAGGAATGTAAAAAAAATCAACGGCAATGGTAGAAAAGAGCACGGTTGTAAGTCCCGCTATCAATCCACATAGCATCGTCGAAAGCGCAATCGCAGCGGCGAAAACCAACAAGGCCGAAGACCTCCAAAGCAATTCTGCGACCTGCGTCGAAAGAAGAGCCATAGCGACGAAGGCTATCGCCAGCATGAGGCGGAGTTTGCCGTGCCGAAGAGGTTGCAGTTGGTCCAATAAGCAGTTCAATCCAAATGCCGGAAGTTTGCTAATCATCGGCTCACATTTACTAAGTATGCAAAAAGAGTCGGGGGAGAGACAAGCCAGCTTCTGAGCCATTGCTTCTTCGGCTTTGAGCAGCTCGAAGAATTTCGCGCGCTGAGATGCCTATGGAATTTATGGAAGTGTCGCATATCACCTCGCTATCGTTGGGAACTTCATAGGGAGAGGTAACGCCCGTAAACATTGGAAGTTCGCCGGCGCGGGCCTTCGCGTAATGGCCTTTTACATCGCGGCGTTCGCACTCCTCTAAAGATGTCCGGATGTACACCTGAACGAAGGCCAACGGGTCGAACATGTTTCGCACCAGTTTACGGTCTTCGTCAAAGGGGCTCACGGTGGCTGTCAGGACAATTCCACCGTGGCGAACAATCTCTCGTGCCACAAATGCAATCCTGAGTACATTGGATCTCCGATCTTCCCGGGAAAAGCCAAGATCGGGGCACAAAATCGGCCGAACCACATCGGCATCCAACAGTGTGACGGTCTCACCAGACTCAACCAGGCATTCGGTTACCTTCTGGGCAATCGTCGACTTTCCAGAGCAAGGCAGACCGGTAAACCACACACAGACGCCGTTCAACGGTTCACCCCTGGAGGATATCTCCGCATTTCTAACACAACAGTCGGGCGCGTCAATTTTCCGGTCGCGGCACGCCGTCAACACCAAAACGTTTAAAGGCGCTACAGGTTTACTCAGCTTACGTGGATCACAGGCCGATGCCTGGGGTCGGGGATTGCGCGGCGGAGCACCTCATGGGCAAGCGGCGCTGTATCGCCTTCTCCCAGGAAGAGAAATCGAAACAGATTGCCGACAGGGTTCCCTTCGTTCCACACGAAGTAACCATGAGGAATCTTTCCGGTGGTCCTTTCCAAATGGATCAGGGTGGCCGCTATTGCGTTAGCTACAACGGGACTCTTTGCACGCAAAATGGAGTGTCTTCCGATTTGCTCTCCTGTAACTCTTAAAGTCTCTTCAAAACTGGAAGCGTCCCCACGCTCCACTTCAAGGAAATAAAGGCGCGCGGCGGGACTGAGATTGTGAACATAACGCACCTCCCGATCGGCTTGGTCTAGACTCTGTTCTGTCTCAGAGCGAGGTTTGCGGGCTATAATCCGGATCACCTGGTCCTCGTTTTGGGCGAGCAGAGCTTCCGCAGTGTCATCCAAGTCCACCCCGCGGATGCGCAATTCAGTCGAGCGCATGGCGCGAGAGAATAGCGAAGTGGTTACGATGGCAGCGATAAAGAAGGAGGAGATTTTTAGACCTTCGGGCCGCTCGTAAATGTTCAGGACCGTTGTATAAACAAAGATTATCGAGATTAAGAGAAACGCCCAGCGCAGTTTTTTCCGCCAAACGGCGATGGTCACTGCGAGCGAGGCGGATGTGATCAGCACGAGTACGCCGGTGGCATACGCGCCGCCCTGCGCGTCTACGTTGGCGTGAAACAGAATGGTGACCGCGAACGAAATACCCAGGAACACCAGCACGAGTGGGCGCACCCCGCGGGCCCATTCCGGAGCCATGCCGAATCGCGGAAGATAGCGCGGAATTAGATTCAGGAGTCCTGCCATGGCGGAGGCTCCTGCAAAGGCCAGAATCAGAATCGTGCTGACGTCATAAAGGGAGCCGAATCCGTTTCCGAGGTATTTGTGCGCGAGATAGGCCAGGGCGCGCCCATTCGCTTCGCCCCCCTCTTTGAACTTTGCCGGTTCGATTAGCAGAGTTGTTATGACGCTGGTCGCGATCAGGAACACACTCATGATCAGTGCGGCGGTTAGTAACAGTTTGCGGGTGTTCCGGATGCGGTCGGCGAGGTCTTTACCTTCGATGAGGGGCATGACCGCCACGCCGGTTTCAAAGCCTGACAGCCCCAGCGCGAGCTTGGGAAACAATACGAGCGAGATACCCAGCATTACGAATGGGTCACCATGCTGCGCGAAAAGCGCGTTCTTCCAATTTGGCAGCATCTCCGGATGAAGGAAGATTTGCCAAATCCCGACACTCGTGACCACGAGATTGAGTGCAAGATAAAAAGCCACCAGGGCCACCGCGACGCCGATAGCTTCTTTGAAGCCCTTCAGAAAAATGGCTCCTAAAATCGCCAGGAGGATGAGGGTTGCCCCCATCTGGCTTTTCATCCATGGGGGCGTGAGCGGATTTCGAGTGAAGTGTGCCGCAGCGTCAGCGGCTGAAAGGGTCATCGTGATCACGAAATCGGTTGTGGCGAAGCCGAGCAAGATGAGCACGAATGTCTTGCCCGTCCACTGAGGAAAAAGCTTCTCCAGCATGGCCACGCTGCCCTGGCCGTTTGGGCTCGCCTCAGCTACGCGGCGGTATACCGGCAGAGCGCCGAGCAGTGTGACGATCACCAGGATCGAGGTCGCGAGAGGCGAAAGCAGTCCCGCCGCAAGAAACGCGATCCCGGGCTGATATCCCAGCGTCGAGAAATAATCCACGCCTGTAAGGCACATGACGCGCCACCAGGCGTGTTCCGCTTCCGCCTTGCTATGGATGCCTTTGGGGAGTCGAAGATCGGCAAGAAGCCAGTCGCCGAGAGTCACGAGCCAGTATAACCGGACCAAGTTCGAGAGCACGGTGGGTACAATTTTTCAGAAGCGCAAACATGGCAGTTCCGCGCTTACGCGGTTCCCCAACGAGCCATATGAGATTGAAGATCGTGCAGGCGGGTGAAGCGGTGTTGCGGCAGAAAGCCAGAGAACTGACGCCCGAGGAGATTCGCAGCAGGGAAATACAAGAGCTGATCGAATGGATGCGCGAGACGATGCACGATGCGCCCGGAGTGGGGCTGGCCGCCCCACAGGTCGGGCTCGGGCTCCAGCTCGCTGTCATTGAAGATAAACCGGAATACACCAAGGATGCTTCAGCGAGCTTCTTGAAAGAGCGGGAACGGAAGCCCGTTTCTTTTCACGCGATCATCAATCCGACGATCACGTTGCAGGGCAATCCGGATCGCGAATTTTTCGAAGGCTGCCTGAGCGTGGCAGGCTTCACAGCGGTGGTCCCGCGTGTGCGGAAAGTAAAGGTGCACTGCCTGGATCACACAGGCGAACCCAAGAGCATCGAGGCTTCGGGTTGGTATGCGCGCATTCTGCAGCATGAAATCGATCATCTGCGTGGAACTCTTTACATCGATCGCATGTGCACACGCACATTCATGAACGTCGAGAACTTCAACCGGCACTGGAAGGACAAGCCGATCCCGAACCTTCGGGAATTACTCGGTTGGGAGCGATAGCTGCACAGCCCCGCTACGTTCTGTTGTGAAGCCTCGAAGTTCGGGATATCGATCCAGCAGACTTGCAGGCGCTTCGACGGGACCACCTTTCAGAATGGAGGAGATCTCGAGAGCATTTACCACCGCTTTCCCCAAGTAGTGGTTATTAGTCACTACGTAGGTATCTTTCGTGCTGTGCTCGACGGTCTTGATGCGATCCAGCCACGGCTCCAGCTCGTCGACTGAATACAGGTAGTCGTAGCGCTCTCCTACATGCTTGTTTTCGGTGAACCAGGTCTGATAGTTACGGCCGTGTAAGCGAATGTAGCCGAGCATCGAAGTGGCCAGGGCGCTCGGTTTCACGGATCGCTTGAACAGCGGCTGATCGATGTTGCATAAGCCGAGATCGATTTGTTCCAGGATGTCGAGGGTCCCCGGCTCGCTCCAGCTTGCATGACGAACTTCGAGGACCAGCGGGTAGTTGCGAAACCGGGCGCTTAGCCGGGCCACGTATTCGCGATTCTCTTCCGTATTTCGGAATGACCAGGGAAACTGAAGCAGGAGAGCGCCGAATGTGCCCGCTTCCACCAGCGGCGCGAGGCCGTCTTTGAACTCCTGCTCGTCCGATGCGGTCGCATTGCAATCGTGTGTGAATCCGCGCCACAGCTTCGCCGTGAAGCGAAAAGCCCGGTTGGCTTGAACCTTTTCTATCCAGGACGCGGCCATCTTCGGCGTGATCGGGCGGTAGAACGAGACATTGATTTCGAGCGTGTCGAAATAGCGGGCGAGAAACGTAAGCTCGTGAAAACCGCGCGGCTTCGGGAGCGGATAGACAATGCCGACCCAGTCCTTATAAGCCCAACCGGCCGGTCCGATGCGTGTCAAAGCAAAGTATCGCAACTTGACCGCCGAGGTTAGCGAATCGCAGTAGACGCGGCGCCGGTTGCAATCGCGCACCACGGGCACCAACCGCCCTGTGCGCTCGTATAAGCCCAACCGGCCGACCCGATGCGTGTCAAGAGACCTTGGCCGTCAGCGCGACGCGGCCTGCTCGTAGTTATAACGCCACGCGGAACATCGTCGCCTCATCGAAATGCTTAGCGAAAATCTGGAGCCCGATCGGTAGGCCTTCCGGCGATGCGCCGCAGGGAACCGACATGCATGGAACGCCAGCCAGATCTCCGGTAAGCGTGTACACGTCGGACAAGTACATCGCGAGCGGGTCGTCCACCTTCTCGCCTATCTTGAACGCCGGGAAAGGGGATACCGGCGTCACGAGCGCATCCACTTCTTCGAAGGCTTCCCTGAAATCTCGTGCAATCAGTGTTCGAACCTGCTGCGCTTTCCGGTAGTAAGCCTCATAGTAGCCGGCGCTCAGCACATACGTGCCCAGCATGATGCGCCGCTTGACCTCTGCGCCGAAACCACATCCGCGCGTATTGCGGTACATGCTGGTTAATGAGTCGCCCTCGGAGCGCATTGTATAGCGGACGCCGTCGTAACGCGCGAGATTCGAACTGGCTTCGGCCGTGGCGATGATGTAATAGCACGACAGGGCGTACTTCGTGTGTGGCAGACTCACCTCGCGTATTTCGCAGCCGAGCGACTCAAGCTGCTTGACAGCGGTGTGAATGACATTCCCCGTTTCGGCGGTGAGGTCTTCGAAGTACTCTTTGGGCAAACCCAGCTTGAGACCGCGAATCGAATGCCGAATCAGCGCGTGATAGTCGTCCACAGGCGCGAAGGCGGAAGTCGAATCTAAGTCGTCGCGACCCGCGATAACGCGCAGCATGGTCGCGGCATCCTCCACCTTTCGGGCAAACGGACCAATATGGTCGAGCGAGCTTGCGAACGCCACTAATCCGTATCGTGAGACACGGCCGTAAGTAGGTGTCACACCGACAACGCCGCAGAAGCTCGCCGGTTGACGGATGGATCCGCCCGTATCCGAGCCGAGCGTAGCGACCGCCATGCCTTGCGCCACCGCAGCCGCGGAACCGCCGCTCGAGCCGCCTGGCACGCGGTCTAAGGCGCGGGGATTCCGCACCGGTCCGTAAGCCGAATTTTCATTGGAGGAGCCCATCGCGAACTCGTCGCAATTGAGCTTGCCTAAAATGACGGCGCCTTCCTCCCGCAGCCGGAAAACCGCGGTTGCATCGTAGGGCGGAATGTAGTGCTCGAGGATACGCGACCCGCAAGTCGTTCGCAGACCTTTGGTGACGATAACGTCCTTGATTCCTATCGGCACACCCGCGAGCGCGCCCACAAACCCGCCCTTCGCCACCCCTTCATCTACTCGTTCGGCGTCCGCCAGCGTGCGTTCGGCAGAAATCGTCAGGAACGCGTTCGTTTTGGGGTTCTCCGCCTCCGCAAACTGGAGCGCCGCTTGCGCCAGCTCTTTGGCAGAAAACTTCTTGTTGCGCAATCCCTCACGCACAGATCCGATCGTCAGCGAAGAGATGTCGTGAAGGCTCACCGCTCGATTACCCTGGGCACTTTGAAGTATCCCGCTCCGCTGGCTGCCGCATTGACAAGAGCCTCACGGTTGTCGAGCGGCCTATGCGGAACGTCCTCCGCGCAGAGTTGCCGTTTCGTCCGCTTCGTACAGAACCTGCGCCATCGGTTCCACGTTGGAAGTATCCAGCTCGTTCAGTTGCTCGATGTGGGTCAGGATTTGGCCCAGATCGAGTGACATACGGGACACTTCTTCTTCGGAAAGCCGCAGATTCGCCAAATCGGCGACATAGCGGACTTCGGTTTCGGTGAGCTTCAAGCAGTGGCCTTCTTGCGCGAGAGTCGATATACCTTCTTTAGCACAGGGTCGCGGATTGCCTCCGCTTCATCTGCGAGTGGTGTGTTGATGACTTTGCTGTCCAGCGATTGAGCGCGTTGCGGAGTCCTCCGCGGAATGGCGATGCGGAACTCAATATCCGTTATCGTGTTGCTGCTGCCGATCGCTCTGTGCAGACGATCAAGGATTTGGCTCGTCAAGGGAAACAGTTGCCGCTGCCAAATGGCATCCGCCACTTCGACCACTAACTTGCTGCGAACGAGCTTTATTCCGGAGGTGTGCACGGCAATCTTCTCTCCGACTGCTGACGGCCAGACGGCGCGGGCCAGATCGTCATCGGAAAAGATTTTTTTCGAAAGCTTGTTGTTTTTAATGAGCCGGGCAGCGCGTTCCATAGCACCAGTCCTGAACTGCAGGACGGCAGCGGGGGAGGAAAGCGTAAAGGAGATTCGAGGATAGCACGGGGGATCTCTACCCCGCTGCGCCTAGTTCTGCACGGATTGCTTCCGCGATGCGACCAGTCCAGTGCTCGACTTGTTCATCGGATTCGGCTTCGATCATTACACGCGCTAGCGGCTCGGTGCCGGAGAACCGGACCACTACACGTCCCGCTCCGCCGAATGCGCTTTCCGCAGCCTGGATCTCGGCCTGCACTGTCTCCAGTTCAGCCAGAGGCCGCTTATTCTTCACACGAACATTAACCAGCTTCTGCGGAAATGTCTTGATATCCTCCGACAATGCGTCCAGGCTGCAGCCCGAGTCGCGGACGATTTCGAGCACGCGCAGAGCCGTCAGCAGGCCATCTCCGGTGGTGGCGAATTCGGAGAAGATGACGTGTCCCGACTGCTCTCCGCCCAGAACCGCGCCGCGCCTGAGCATTTCTTCCAGAACGTATTTGTCGCCCACCGGCGTCCGCAGCATCTCAATTCCGCGGCTTTCGAGCGCCTTCTGCAGGCCCAAGTTCGACATCACTGTCGCGACCACGACATCCCCGGGCAACTTGCCTGCAACTTTCAGGGAAGATCCAGCCAAAAAAAGAACGGCATCGCCATCCACTATCTTGCCGGAACCTGATACAAAGAGCGCGCGGTCCGCATCGCCGTCAAACGCAATGCCCAGATCGGCTTTGGTTTCCGGCACGCGGCGCTGCAAGCCGTCCAGGTGCAATGAGCCACAGTTTAGATTAATATTGCGGCCGTCCGGCGAAACGCAGATCCACTCTACGCTCAAGCCAAGCCGCCCAAACAGGCGGGGCGCTATTTCGCTAGCCGAGCCGTTGGCGCAATCGACAACCACACGAAGCGGGAATTTGCCCTGGACGGTCGCGGCCAGGTAATTGACATACGATTCATCGAGCGAACGATCGATCTGCAGAGGTTTGGGTTCGGCGGGCTCGTCCTTCGCCAACCAGCCGGCGATCAGATCTTCCAGCTCCAGTTCCACTGCATCGGGCAGCTTGTACCCGGAGTGACTGATCACCTTAAGGCCGTTGTCATAGTACGGATTATGGGAGGCCGAGATCATCACCCCGGCCGCAAAAGGGCCTGTCCGCGTCAAATACGCCACGCCAGGCGTGGTGATTACGCCGGCAAAACGAGCCTTGACAGCAGCGCGCGCCAAGCCACCCGCCACCTGTGCGGCCAGCCACGCGCCGCTCTCTCGTGTATCCATTCCGAGCAGGACTTCGGCGGGCCCATCGTGCTTCTGCCGCTCCAGGGTAACCCAAGTTCCAAGAGCCACACCTAGCGCGTGCGCTGTTCTCGTATCCAGCGGGGGCTCACCAGCTACGCCGCGGATTCCATCTGTCCCGAAAAGTTGTTTTGACAAATCAGCCTCAAAGAAGCGAGCACCTACAGTCTTCATGGTAATTCCAGTCGACGTATTCGCCGCCTCTTCGAATTCGTAGGGGGTCTAACAAGCAGATCGGCCATGCGGATTAGAATCATTAGGAGTAACCGATGAACATCTCAGTCAAGAGCGAATACGCGCTCAAGGCTGTTTTCGACCTTGCGTCGCAGTATCTGGCGCTACCGCAAGGATCGGCGACATCACCCATCAAAATTGCCGATATCGCGCGACGGCAGAAGATCCCGCAGAAATTCCTGGAACTGATACTCGCCGGCTTGAAGCAGAACGGCTTTGTCGATTCCCGGCGTGGCGCCGAAGGTGGTTATCTGCTAGCGCGCGCGCCGGACGCGATCACTGTGGGCGAAGTATTGCGAGCGGTAGAGAGCCTAAAAAGCGGGCAGCGTTCCTCCATCAACGACGATCCGTTTGGTGACATTTGGGGACGGATCGATACCGCCGTATCCGACGTGCTCGACCACACCACTTTCGGCGATCTCGCGCGGGAATGGCGCGAGAAACACACGACCTACGTTCCCAATTGGGAGATCTGAGGAGCAGAAGCTTGGTTTATCGTGATAATTCGTTTAGCATCGGGCGGACGCCCCTGGTGAAGTTGAATCGCGTGGTCGATGGGGCAAAGGCTACTGTTCTCGCCAAGGTCGAAGGCCGCAACCCGGCGTTTTCAGTGAAGTGCCGCATCGGCGCGTCGATGGTTTGGGACGCTGAGGAGCGCGGATTGCTGAAGCCAGGCAAACAAATCGTTGAGCCGACCAGCGGCAACACCGGCATTGCGCTGGCGTTTGTCGGGGCGGCCCGTGGCTATCCGGTCACCCTGATCATGCCGGACACAATGTCGCTGGAACGCCGCAAAGTTTTGAAGGCTCTGGGCGCGCAGCTCGTGTTGACCTCAGGAGCGAAAGGCATGCAGGAGGCGATCGCGAAAGCCGAAGAGATTCAAGCGGCGGATCCGGATCGCTTTTTTCTGCCCCAGCAGTTCAGGAATCCTGCCAATCCTCGGATTCACCTCCAAACCACCGGCCCCGAAATCTGGGAGGACACCCAGGGTGCCGTCGATGTCCTGGTCTCCGCCGTCGGTACCGGCGGGACCATAACAGGCGTGTCGCGCTACATCAAGCAACAGAAAAAGCATTCGTTGTTATCAATAGCCGTCGAGCCGTCGACCAGTCCCGTAATTACTCAAACACTCCGCAAGCAGGAACTCACGCCTGGCCCGCACTCCATCCAGGGCATCGGCGCCGGGTTTATTCCCGAGACGTTGGATATCTCAATCATCGACCGGGTAGAGCAGGTCACGAGCGAGGAATCGATCGAAATGGCCCGTCGGCTGGCGCGTGAAGAAGGGCTACTTTCTGGAATTTCCTGTGGAGCGGCAGTAGCCGCCGCCGCTCGCGTTGCGCGGGAGCCGGAGATGTCCGGCAAAACGATTGTGGTGGTGCTTCCCGACGCCGGAGAGCGCTATTTGAGCTCGCCGCTATTTGAAGGCATGTTCGACTAAATAAAATCGTTAGCGAAAGAATTGGCAGAGTTAGTAACCACAGGGCGAAGGAGCTCGTTATCTAGATACATCCCCGTAACGACGCGGGCGCTTACCTCCCAGACCGAAACCCCCCAAGCGCCCGCCCTTCCTCCTCCTGGAAGCTTTTACAATCCCCCAACAGCTTTACAGTTCGCCGGCCCGTCTGGACAATGGCGCGAACCGTCATATTGGCACGTGCCAGCTAAACCATTCGCCGTCTGGACAGTGTGCCGAGCGCCAGACAGCAGACAACGCCAATCCAATCGAGAATTTTGACCGGGTTGCTGGGTAACACTCCGAACGCAAGATTCACGGCCGCGAGAAACAGAAATAGATTCGACCAGCTTTTCCGAGCCATCAAAATCCTCCTGGCATCAGACTCGCGCTAAACGGATTCCGACGCAATGGGGTAAGGAGTTCCAACGGTTCTGTAAGACCGCAAAACTACGGTATCTCGCAAGAGCTAAGACATCCCGAACCCAGAGCCTTTGTCTAGCAACGCTATCGACATACACTAGAAGGTGATGGTTGCCGTTGCGGAACGCGTACTTCAGTCCAGCTTGCTCGACCGGATCGGTAACACACCTCTGCTTGAAATCCCTTTGGCCCGGAGGGGCCACGCGCGGGTTTTTGCTAAAGCGGAGTTTTTTAATCCAGGCGGGTCGGTGAAGGACCGCCCGGCCTTAAACATGATCCGCGAGGGCGAGAATAGCGGCAAGCTGGTTCCAGGCAAAGTTTTGCTCGATTCGACAAGCGGGAACACAGGCATCGCGTACGCAATGATCTGCGCAACCAAGGGATACCGCGTGAAGCTTTGTATGCCGTCGAATGCCTCCGCCGAGCGGAAACAGATTCTCAAAGCATACGGCGCGGAGTTGGTCCTTACCGATGCCGGCGAAGGCTCGGATGGCGCGTTTCGAGTGTGCCAAAACATCTACGAAGCCGATCCCGAGAGCTATTTCTATCCCGACCAATACAGCAATCCGGCGAATTGGCAGGCCCATTACGAGACGACCGGGCCCGAGATCATCGAACAGACCGGCGGTCGAGTCACCCATTTTGTGGCGGCGCTGGGGACGACGGGCACGTTTACCGGGGTAACGCGGCGGCTGCGGCTGGAGCTTCCGCACGTCCGCTGTCTCTCGGTTCAGCCCGCTTCGCCTTTGCACGGGCTGGAGGGGACAAAGCACATGCCGAGCTCGATCAAACCGGGCATCTACGATCCGGGTCTGGCCGATGACAATCTCTGGATCGATACTGAAGATGCTTATGCCATGGCGCGGCAACTCGCCCGGGAAGGGCTGCTGGTTGGAATTTCCGCGGCCGCCAACGTTCTGGCTGCGACTCGAGTGGCCGAGCAGTTATCCAATGAAAAGCAAGGCGGTCTGATTGTGACCATTCTTTGCGATGGCGGGCAAAAGTATTTGAGCGAGCATTTCTGGAATGATTGAAATTGAGACGAATCCCTGGCAGACCATGGTCTTGCACGCGGAGAGGGTGTATCCAAACGAGTGTTGCGGAGCCATGCTCGGACACCTCCAAGGTGAAAAAAAGGTAGTGACTGAAGCGGTGCCGCTGGAGAACGCCTATTCGGGTGAGCAGGGCGCCCGGTATGAGCTTCGGCCGGAGGACCTTCTTTCGGCGGACAAAGCGGCGCGATCTCGCGGTCTGGATTTGATCGGAATTTTCCATTCGCATCCTGATTGCGATGCCTACTTCTCGCAAACCGACCTGCGGAATTCCTGCCCGTGGTACTCGTTCGTGGTTCTTTCGGTTCAGAACGGAAATTTCGATCACGCGCGCAGTTTTCTGCCTGACATCGATCAAACGCGTGCAGAAAGTGAGGAATTGATATGGCGAAAATCCTGATCCCGACGGCATTGCGCCAGTTCACAGAACAGAATGATTCTGTGGAGGTAACGGGCGGCACGGTGGGCGAAGCGCTGAATGCGCTGACGGCGCGGTACCCGGATGTCAAGACGAATTTGTTTACGGACCAAGGCAAGCTGCGGAGCTTCGTGAACGTCTATTTGAATGACGAAGACATCCGTTATCTCGACAAGGATGCGACCCGGCTGGAAGGGGACGAGACGATTTCAATCGTCCCCAGCATCGCTGGAGGCGCCACGGGCGTGGCCGAAGCGGAGACGGCCGAGTTGAGCAACGAAGAGCTCGCGCGCTATAGCAGGCACCTCCTATTGCCCGAGGTGGGCATGGAAGGACAGGCGAAGCTGAAGCATGCCAAAGTGGCGATGATCGGCGCGGGCGGTTTGGGTGCCCCGCTGGGCTTGTATTTGGCGGCTGCTGGTGTGGGCCGGATTGGAATTGTCGATTTCGATGTGGTCGATGCTTCGAATCTGCAACGGCAGGTCATCCACGGAACGGGCGACCTCGGGCGTAAGAAGCTGGATTCGGCGGCCGACCGAATGCGGGACATCAATCCAAATGTTCGTATCGACAAGTTCGATACGAATTTATCGAGCGAGAACGCGCTGGAGATTCTGAAGGACTACGACATCGTAGTCGACGGCACGGACAATTTCCCCACCCGCTATCTGGTGAACGATGCGTGCGTGTTGCTGAAGAAGCCGAACGTGTACGGGTCGATTTTCCGCTTCGAAGGGCAGGCGACCGTGTTCGCGTATGAAGACGGACCGTGCTATCGCTGCCTATATCCGGAGCCGCCGCCGCCTGGATTAGTGCCAAGCTGCGCGGAAGGCGGGGTACTTGGCATTCTGCCGGGCATCATCGGATTGATTCAGGCGACTGAAACAGCGAAGCTCATTCTCGGAGTGGGCGAGACGCTGAAAGGGCGGCTATTGCTCTACGATGCGCTCGGGATGCGCTTCCGCGAGCTGAAGTTGAAGCGGGACGGCAATTGCCCGGTCTGCGGAGATCATCCGACCGTGACTAAGCTGATCGACTACCAGGAGTTCTGCGGAATTCGCCCAACCGCGCCCCAAGCTGGCGTCGCGGAGGGCGTCATCGATCCGAAAGAAGTGAAGACCAAACTCGAGCGCGGCGATAATTTTGTTCTGATCGACGTGCGTGAGCCTTACGAGTACCAGATCGCGCGCATTCCGGGTTCCCGCCTGATCCCCTTAGGCGATTTACCGAAGCACTTGCAGGAGTTGGATCCGGAGGCCGATATCGTGGCGCACTGCAAGAGCGGCGCGCGTAGCCAGAAAGCGGTCGATCTTTTGAAACAGAACGGCTTCAAACACGTGCGGAACATGACGGGCGGCATTCTGGCCTGGAGCGATAAAGTCGACCCGAGCGTGCCGAAGTATTAACCGCGAGCAAACGCGGATTGTTTCAGGAACTTGTCGGGATCGGCCTCGAGCAATTTTTTCTCGTCGGCCGAAGGGCCGTACATTCCTGGGATTTCGACATCGTTCATCCGCAGGAAAACACCCAATTGCGCCCGGTGATGAATGATGTGATTCAGCATCATGGCACGCAGCGCGAGATAGCGGGGCATCGTGAAGACGGTGCGGGTTCCGAACTTGAGAGTCCAGGGCTTCTTCAGATGCTCGTCGGTCGCGCTCATGATCACCTGACGCGCATCCTGCGCGTTCCTTTCAAACGTATCGAGTAACTCGGCACGGGATTTCGCGATATAGGGCGTACGGCCCGGTTGCGCTTCGAACACATCGAGATCTATGGTGCGCTTCGCAAAAAAGGGCAATTCAGCTATGTGACTGGCGAGGCGGCCGAGGCTCATGGATTTCTCGTGCGGCTTGTAGTCGAAGGCAGTTTCCGGCACGCGCTCCAAGATCTTCTTGGTCTTGCTCATTTCGTCATCGAACTCGGGCAGCAGCAGTTCGGTCAATGGCATAGGGATGTCTCCTTTGGCCAAGGTAGCACTCAGCAGCGGGTCGAGAGGCGATCAGGACTCCAGGCGGGTTATTAGTACTCGATGAGAGACAGTCGCGGATACAGCGAAAAACGACGATCACTGGCGATCACCATCAAATTATGTGTGCATGCCTAGGCAATTAGCAGGCAGTCAAACGGATCGCGGTGTTCGGCCATTCCCGGCATATGCCACAGAACCACAGATGTTCAATCAGAATCGTTCGGATCTCCAGCCCGATCTTCTCGACGGCAAGATCGATGTCAATAGGGAATTCCAGTCAGGGCGGCAGGTCCGTAAGCTGCTCCGAAGCATGCCGGGGTCGGGAGGGGGAACGGGAATCAGGCGGGTACTCTGAGATTCGCCCTGCCGAGTGATCATCTGGACCGTGTATCCTTGTGCCACCATATGGTGGCTTATCAGTTACTTGAGTTATCAGACTGGATCGCCTGTTCAGCTGGCATTTCTTTTGGTCTTTCACGATCTACTCGCCAGCATCCGCGAAATGATTCAACGGCCCGCAGCCGTGGCCGAAACCAGGCGCATGCTCGATGGCTGCTTCAACGAACCCTTTAGCGCGGTGAATAGATTCCTGTAGATCCAAACCGAGGGCAAGACAGGCGGTAATCGCGGCGGATAAAGTGCAGCCTGTGCCGTGCGTATGGCCGGAATCGATGCGGCGGCCGTGAAAGACGAGGGTTTCGCTGCCGGACTGCAAAACATCGACGGGATCGCCTGCAAGATGGCCGCCCTTCAGCAAGACAGCTTCGCAGCCGAGATCGCGGATGCGTGAGGCAGCCTGCCGCATGTCGTTCTCATTCGCAATCGGCATTCCCGCCAGTGCTTCGGCTTCCGGCAGGTTCGGCGTCAGCAAGAAAGCACGCGGGATGAGATGCTCTTTGAGGGCACGCTCCGCCTCGGGCGCCAAGAGGCGCGCTCCGTGTTTGCCGACCATAACGGGATCGACGATGAGCGGAAAGGTGAATGAGCGGGCGAGGTCCGCGACTGCCTCGATGTTCTCCACGCTTCCGAGCGCGCCAGTTTTGGCGGCCCCCGGAGGTATGTCGCCGATTACCGCTTCGATCTGCTGCCGTAGGAGATCGGCCGGTAGAGTTTCGACGCGGGCGAGGGTGCGCGTGTTCTGGACAGTGATCAGCGCGATCACCGCTTCGCCATAGACGCGAAACTGATGGAACGTTTTGAGATCGGCTTGAATGCCCGCTCCGCCGCTTGGATCGGAGCCCGCGATTGTCAGCGCTACCGCTGTCATGCTCCAACGGTAGCGTAGAAATTGTCTACTGCTGAATCGGGCTCGAGCTGGTCTGGCCTACCGAGTTCGACATCGTGATCGCGACGGACCCGATCTGGCTTACGTTGCCGTTCGAAACCGGGAACGTGGCCTGCATGGAGAATGCGCCGCCTGCCGGATTGTTATTGAAAAAGTAGTCGTGAAACGAGTTAGTGGCATTCACCGGCATGCCACCGGGGATGAGGGCATTGCCCTTGGTGTCGTAGAAGTTGAAAACCATGCTGCCGGCCGTGTAGGTGTTGTCGAAACCAGTTACGGTGAACACGAGATTGGGATCCTGCCAGCTAGCCGCGGCGGAAGTAATCTTTATCTGAGCCGGTGTAATTGTATATGACTGCGTGATGGGCGCGAGATCGGGGAACGTCAGCGTAAACGTAATCGTGCCGGCGGTAGTCCCGGTTTGGAAGATCAAGGCTGATTGGCCGTTGTAAGTGGCGTTTAGAGAGTTCGTGGCCACATTGACCGACAATTGACGCGTGCTGTTGACGATGAACATGACAGCCGGATCGTCCGTGACATTGGCGACGGATGGCGTGAACTGCATCGTAAGCTGGCCGATGGCATCGATGGAGGACGGACTGGCCAGATTGATCGTTAAACTCACCTGCTCCTGGCTGGCGAGAAGCTGCTGACTCAGCTGGAACGAGATGCTCGGGAGCGGCAAAGACACGCTCTGGCCGGCAAGGGTGAACACGCGGGTTCCGATGGTGAGCGTGCCGCTATACGTTCCCTGACTTAAAGCGGATAACGCGACCTGAAAGCTGATAGAACTCCCTGGGGCGATGGCAATCGGCAGCGACGGACCATTGGAAAGCGCAAACCCCGTGCCAGAAACGGCCAATACCTGAAGTGTCACCGTGTCGAAGGAAGTAGTCGGATTTGCGACGGTGAAAGTTAACGTGTTACTGCCGCTGGTCCCGGCAATTACCTGTCCGAAATTGATGGGAGTGGCGGCTTGCGGCAATCCACGCACGCCGGTCGAATCGACATAGGAGACTTGAAGCGCGTCCATATCGGTTACCGCAATCCCGGTACCTGCAAACGGATAAGAATTAGACCCGACCGCGAGCGTGGTCGTGGCCAAGCCTATTTGCCCGGGAGCGAAGGTGACAATAAAATTCGCCGAACCGTTCGGCGGGAATGCTGGCGGGCAGCTTTGAGACGTCGAGCGCAAAGGCCGTGTACGCGAACTGCTGCGTGATTAAGGAGACAGCAGGCGTGGTGATTGGCGCCGAGGAGTTGTTGGTCGAGCGTAAATGTGAGGGATGTGCTTCCACTGGTGGACACGTTGCCGAAATTCAGAGGCGATGAGCTGTTTGGCTGAAGCTGAACGGGGCCGTTCGCGGACAAATAGCTAAACGTAAGCTCGGCGGGAGTACGCGGTCCCTTGCAGTGTCGAGACTGCAGCGATAACACCTGGGCAAGCTGTCAGGCTATTGGTTCCACCCAGCACGCAATTGTTCTGCTGAACCGCGTAAGCGGCTTGCAGATAGGCCGGTGATGGCGCCGGTGGTTGACGGCGTGAAGTTCAGTGTGAATGGAGTGCTATCGCCCGGCGCAAGGACGCCGTTCAGATTGAGGCCCGTTATGGAAAAGTTCGGGCTTGCCTGGCTGGATCCGGAAGTTACTCCTACATAGACCACGGCGAGCAGAACCGGCGATATGGAAATGTTCTTAGCCTCGATGACGATACTGGAGGCCGACCCCTGTTCGGTGTTTGGAAACTGATAAGGCGAGGTAAGAGGTGTATCCGTATTGTTGGTCGAGTTGTGTATGGCGAAAGAAAGGTTCTGAGCAGAGAGCGAGGTGACAACCAGCAAGGAGAACAGCAGTGGCCTCATCGGATCGCCCCCGGTATGGAAGCGGTAGCGGCTGGCGCGGCGGGGAGCAGAAGCAGATCAGGATGTGCAACCTCCAGCTCAAGCGCCCAATCCTGTTTCGTACCGCGGGATTGAAGGTGCAGCCAATGAGAGGACATGCGCTCGGCGATTACATCAGGCGGCAGGGCGAAATCATGGCGGAATCCGTTTGGAGATTCCAGGGTCAATCCATCCTTGTCGTACAGCAGCAGCAAAGATCCAAAGCTTAGGGCCGAGCCATTTGCGCCGGGTACCGCATCGACGCTGAGAATCGTGCTCTCCTGACCGAGTGAGATCGTGACGCGTGCGACCGTACCGTTTTGCAGAACCAACAATTCAGCCAGATTCTTTGCCAGAAGTCTGAGAGATACCACCGGTCCTGGAAGCGCGCCCTGTGCCAGCGTAAATCGCTCGAACGACGTTCCGTTCCAACGGACGATGGCCTCTTGTTCAGGTAACCAAGCGATCGCAGTCTGCGCGCTGCCCTCCACGCTGAGGACGGGTGCAGGCTCGCTGGTTATATACTTACCGATTTCGATTCCCTCGGTCGAGATCAGCCGGATTACCCCGGGTTCAGCGATGAAGCCGGCCTGATCCGAAAAACTGATGGCAGTAGCGCTACTGGACCAGACGGCGCCAACCACGAAACTGCCTGGCACGCCGTATACGGCGCGTACCGAGCGATCTGCGTACCTGACCACTCCGGCTTGAGGCGCATGGACCTGCGCCTGAAGCAACCCCGCGGCGAGCACAGGCAACGCAAATCGGCGAACGTGAGGCTTCATAGAAACTCGTTTCTTTCGAAGTCGAATCCAGGTACTAAATCACGGATGGCCGACGCTAACGGAAGGAGATCCGATGGTGAGTTGCGTAGTCTGGGCGGCGGAGGAAGAAGAGGATTTTCCCTTTGCAGCAAGGGCCACGCCAGCTCCGGCGCCGATTGCAATAGCGGCGATAATAATCCACTTCGCCTTGCTGTGCGAGCCTGAAGCGCCTTGCGTCGCCCCGGTTACCGACACAGAAGGCCTCTGATCGAGAGGCGCTGCCGCGGATGCGGGGGACAGCGGACGCTTTGCCAACGGCGCATCAGCCGGAACGGCGCGCCGCTCGCCGCGACGGAGTCGGGCGGAACAGGCATTTTCAATTGGGCGATCTGCTTCGGATGTTCCGGTTCGGTCAGCTCCGCTTTGGGGGGTTCGGATTGGCCGGTTTGACTCGGCGTTAGTGTTTCCTCGAAGAGAATGCCGGTGTGTGAAGTGCCTTTCGCCGCGGTGATGCGAATATCGGCCACACCTGGGGCGCTGCTCCACCTTACGTCGCCGGAACGCGCCCGCCCCGATGCATCCGTGTAGGCGACAGTGGCGAAGGAACCGTCCGCGAATTTGCCGGACGGACCGCTATCCGGCAGACGGAATGTCACGGCTGCGCCTTGAACTGGGGCGCCGTTCGCGTCCGTCACCACAATGGCGACGCTTTTCTTGGTCTGGGAACCGGCCGGGGCGGATGTGCCGTCGCTATCGATAACACGTAGCTGGAGTTCCGGGGTAGGAATACCGGCAGCGGAATCGTCCGCCGGCGACTGTGCCGGAAGGGGCGATGCCATCATCGCTGTCGCGAGCAGGAGTGAAGCGGAAAGGAAAAGAAATCTCATGCGGCCTCTCGTGGTCGACAGAGGCCAGGCAAAACACACCGCCGGCCACTGCGTCTAACCGCTCGGGCCTAGGTGAGCTGGATCAAGACAACGGTGACGTTGTCGGGGCCACCCGCTGCCTTCGCGGCGTCGATCAGGTAGTGGCATTTGTCAGGAAGATCTTTCTCAGATTCGAGAGTATCCCGTAAAATATTTTCGTTCAGAACGCCGTGCAATCCGTCCGAACAGAGCAAAACCTGATCGCCGGGATGCAACTGAACGGTCCGGGAAAAAACGCGCAATTCCTCCGCCGTCCCGACCGCCATCGTGAGAACGTGGCGCATAGGATGTTTCCTAAGCGCCTCGTCGCTCAGCCCGAGGCGGGAACCTACTTCCGCTACCCAAGTCTGGTCCTCCGTCAAGGGGGCGAGTTCGCCACCTGACGCCAGGTATGCGCGGCTGTCGCCAACGCTTCCCACCTGCAGGCGCGAACCGCCGATATCCCTGGCGACGAGGAGTGTCGTACCCATGCCTTCGAGTTCGGGGAGCGTTCCCGCTTCTTTGCGGACTCTGTCATTGGCCTCGGTGAATGCCGATTCCAGAGCATCGTCTCCATCCTGATGCGCAACGGCGCGCAGGCGCTCCCATAACGTCTCAGCACTGAGCTGAGATGCCCGTTCCCCGGCATTCGCTCCACCCATACCGTCGGCGAGAATAAAAATCCCGCACTCGGTATCGTTGATGAAGTAGTCTTCGTTGTTGGTTCGGACGCATCCCGCGTCCGAAAGGCCAAAAGCCTCTAGCATAAGGCTCTAAGATTATACTTTCTGGCTGATCTATCTTTTCTTATCCGCCGCCCTTGGGCTGCAGCATAGCTTTAAGCTGACGGAAGGCCGTGTAATCCAGGTTCGTTTTCATGCGCTCGGAAGGGAGTGGCTTGGCGCCCGCGGACACCTGCTCTCGCCGTTTCGCCCTGTCCAGTAGATTGCGCGCCTCAGCGTCATCCGGGTTGCGGTCGAGCACCGCTTGCAGTTGGGTACAGGCTTCGTCAAAGGAGTTGGTCTTGAGCAGAGCCGCGCCGAGATTAAACAAATACGTTGTGTCACCCGGATCGCCTTCGATCGCGTGCCGGAAATCATCCAGGGCAGCCGGCATGTTCAGTTGCAGCTCAGCGGCAGCCAGATTGTTGTAGACCTCGTTCATGGGAAAGACCTTCAGCACCTCCCGAAAATAATTCACTGCCGCGTTATAGTCGCCCGCCTGATATGCGCTTAATCCCATGTAGAACCGGGCCTGCCCGTAGCGAGGATGCCCCGGAATGACATGCTGAAACCACTGGACGGCCTGCCGGTAATCGTGGCGTTGCATGTAGATCTTACCCAACTCGAACGCCGGGCGGGCGAATTGCGGGTCGAGCGCCACGGCTTGCATAAACCATTGCTGCTGTTGGTCCTTGCTGGACGAGAGCAAACCGCGCGCGTAGCTCTCTTCCGCATCGAGCCGGATGAATTTTTGCGGTGACAAAAACTGTTCCAGCGGTAAGGTGGTGCCCGGTTCAAGATATTTCAACGACTGCCATGCCAGATGCTCCTCCAACCTAGAAAGATCGGCGAGCTTACCCGTTTCGGCAATATCAGGGCCGTCGTGTAACTTTCTCAAATCGATGTAATGAGCGGTAAGTTGAACAGAGCTTTCCTTCAATTCGGTGACGCCGGAGGGTAAGTTAGCCTCGTAACTGCCATAGCAGATGTAATCCGTATCTAAGGTTTGACCTAGGCGGATCAGAGTGGCCTTAGTGAAGTTTGCTTCGGGGCGAAGTGAGAGATGGCGCATGCCCTCCTGAAGTGACTCGCGTTCGAGGACGATCTGGTTAGCAGCGCTGAATTCGCCACGGAGAGTTTCGGCGACACTCTCTCCAACCCAGTTCAAATCCTGAAATTGGGAATTGTTATAGAACTGAACAACGAGCACAGTGGCAGGATGCGCATCGCGCGCAAAAAGCAGAAGGAGAGGGAAAAAAAGGAGACGCCGAAACTGCACGTCTCCCATGCTAACAGGGGGAACCGATTACAGGCCTGCGCCGGTGGTGTTGTTTCCGGTGATTACAAGCTTTGTGTGAGTACCGCCGAAATCGATCTCCTGAACCTGATTGTTCGCGTACACCACTTCATTGCTGGCGAACTTGGTCGGCGCGGTTTCTTCCCGAGCGGGTGCCTGGATGGTGTCTTTCCCGTGCTTCAGAACTGCCATATTGTTCTGCAGTTCGACCTTGTACGTACCGGCCTTAAGCTGCTGGCCATTGATTGTCGAATCCTGGTAAATATCGACCTTATGCGTGTTCGAGGCTGCCACGGCAGTTAATACCCCGACACTCAGAAATCCAAAAAAAGTTTTCTTCAACATACTTCTCGTTAACCCTTCTTCGTTTATTTCGATGCGCGCCCTACTGCGAACGCCGCATCTGTTTATAGTTACGACCGAGACCGATAACAAGTTACCGAGCCAGCCGAATCGCTTTGTGAAGGAATGTAAGCGAGTACAAAGTAACGCTAATCTGGTAGGCGCGTCAGAAACTCAGTTGTAAGCACAACAGCGGCATGCTGAACAGTTTGATCGTTTCCGAAGCCATTCAGCCAGTGAACGTCCGGTTCTGAGCGGAACCAAGTCTTCTGCCGTTTCGCATACTGTCTGGTTTTGGCTTGACATTCCCGAATGGCCTCTTCTAAGGAGAGTTCACCGTGGAGCACGGCGACGGCCTGTTTGTAGCCCAGCGACTGCAGCGGTTTCAATTGGGGCGAGAATCCGGCAGCCAGCGCCGCTGCTGTTTCCTCGAGCAGACCCGAGCGGAACATCAACGCGCTGCGAACATTCAGTTTTGAATAGAGTTCACCTCGGTTCGGATCCAGACCGAGTTTCAAGGTGGTGAAACCAGAGAGGGCCTCCCGCGGCCTGCGATGAACGGCAGTAACGGGCTGGCGCTCTAGGATGCTGAGCTCAATGGCTCGAATGAGTTTCTGGCGGTCATTCGGATGGATTCGATCGGCGGCTCGGGGATCTATGCGCCGGAGAAACCGATGCAAAGTGTTTGGCTGGCGCTCGGCGAGTTTCACAAGCCGCGTTCTTAGTTGCATATCCCGAGGAGCTGCAGGAGACAGCCCATCCAAGAGCGCCCGAAGATACAACCCGGTCCCGCCTACTACTATGGGCAGCTT
Organism: uncultured Acidobacteriaceae bacterium; assembly: GCA_963762495.1. GTDB lineage: Bacteria > Acidobacteriota > Terriglobia > Bryobacterales > Bryobacteraceae > Bog-105. Next base: position 76,056 of record CAVXKZ010000007.1, on the reverse strand, counting down.
GCCCCTGCTGGCAATTTCAAACACGATTGCCCGAGCTAACCGACCGTAGGCGCCGGCGGTAAGGTCCCGATCGAGATCAACCGTGTCTATCAGATGATGCGGGATAGCTCTTTGCTGCTCGACCGAGACTTTGGCTGTGCCAACATCCAGACCGCGATAGACCTGAACGGAATCGCAGCTAACGATTTCGCCCTGGAAGCACCGAGCCAACAGTATAGCGAGTTCGCTTTTTCCAGCGCCGGTTGGCCCAAGCACCGTAATCAGCGCTGAATCTGTCGTTTTCAATGTTGTTCTAGGCAGGCGGTAACCGAGGGGAACCTCGCAACATCCCTATTTCGGAGTTATACTGAAAGCGAACATCCTCGTTCACTCTGCCACTCCACCTCAAAGCGGTCGAATGCCTCATCTCTACTCTAGTCCTCTAAGCGCTGGCTTATTAGTAGCCGCAGCGCTGACCGTAATTCCTGGATTGGCGACGGCCGTTCCGCTGCCGTTTCAAACCGCTCCGGTGCCGTCTCGAACGGCGGCGCGACCGGAGACTGCGGCGAACGCCGCGGGCCAGCCGGGCACACAGTTGCCGCCTGCCGTAAAGCGGGCTAGTTCAGTCAAAGCGTCTGCCTATTATCACTTCGCTCTGGGTCATCTATACGAAGAGCTGGCGGGGACCTATGGCAATCGCAACGATTACGTCAACAAGGCGATCGATAACTTCCGCTTGGCTATGCAGGAGGACCCGACTGCCTCGTTCCTGGTGGAAGATATAGCGGAGCTGTACCGGATGTCTGGCCGGATCCGGGAAGCGGTGGAAGAGGCGCAGGCGGCCATCAAAACAAACCCCGACGACTTGAACGCGCGCCGGGTGCTGGCGCATATTTACACGCAGCAGATCGGCGATGCGCAGACGAATCACATTGACGAAGGAATGGCGCGCCGGGCCGTCGAACAGTACAAGATCGTTACGGATAAAGATCCGAAGGATCTGGACAGCCTGGTCATGCTGGGCCGTCTGGACCGGGTGCTGGACAATTCGGTGGATGCCGAGAGCGCGTTCAAGAAGGCGCTCGCGGTGGAGCCGGACAATGAGGATGCCATTACCGGTTTGGCAAGCGTTTATTCTGATCGCGGCGATGCCAAGACGGCCTCGGGGTTGCTTGAGAAGCTGATTCAGAAGAATCCATCGCCAAGAGCCTTTGTCAGTCTCGCCAACGATTACGAATCGATGCATGAGTATGGGCTGGCGGCAAACGCTTATCAGAAAGCGCTGGCACTCGATCCGAACCGGGTAGAGCTGAAGGCGGCGTTGGCGCAGGATCAGGCGCTGGGCGGCAACTACGACGATGCGCTGACTACCTACAAGGAACTGGCGCAAGCCAATCCCCAGGATCCGCAGGCGTATCTCGGAATGTCGCAAGTGTACCGCGAGAAGCGGGATTTCGCTAACGCGCGGCAGATGAACAACAAGGCGCACCAGCTTGACCCGGACAATCTCGAGATCCGCTACAACGAAGTCGGACTGTTGGAAGATGAGGGTAAGATACCGGAAGCGATCGCGGCTTTGAAGAACATTCTGGATACCACCGCCCGACGCACCTATAATCCCGCGGAGCGCGGCTACCGTGCCAAGATGCTCGAGCAGCTCGGGCTGCTATACCGGAGCAACGAACAGTATGACCAGGCGGTGGACGTTTTCCGCCAGATCGCGGTCCTCGATCCTGATTCCTCAGCGCGCGCGGAAGCGCAAATTATCGACACGTACCGGCTGGGCCGCGACTACACCAAAGCGCAGGACGAGAGCGATGCCGCCGCGAAGAAGTATCCGAATGATCGAAGTGTTCACGAGGTTCGCGCGCAGCTTCTAGCCGATGAGGGAAAGACAGATCCGGCGATAGGCGAATTGAAGAAGTTGCTGGATGGGAAGAACGATCGGGAGGTGTACCTCTCGATGGCGGATGTCTATCAAAAAGGCCGTGAATTCAGCGAAATGGGGAAAGTGCTGGATGCCGCCGAGAAGCTTTCCAACACGAAAGAAGACAGGGCCAACGTTCTGTTCCTTCGCGGCGCGATGTACGAACGCGAAAAGAAGTACGATGACGCCGAAAAGGCGTTCCGTCAGGTCTTGGAAGCGGATCCGGCCAACGCGTCGGCCATGAATTATCTCGGGTACATGTTAGCGGATCAGAACATTCGCTTGCAGGAAGCGCAGGACCTGATCAAGAAGGCGGTCAACTTGGAGCCGAACAACTACGCATTCCTCGACAGCCTGGGCTGGGTGTACTATCGCCAGAACCGGCTGGACGATGCAGAGGAGCAACTCCGCCATTCGGTCCAGTTGATGTCGAAAGACCCAACCATTCACGACCACCTGGGGGACGTGCTTTTCAAGCAGGGCAAAATTAAGGACGCGATCGCGCAGTGGGAATCTTCGCTGAACTATTGGCACTCCAGCGCACCGGCCGACATTGAACCGGACGAAGTCGCGAAAGTGCAGAAGAAGCTCGACACGGCTCGCGTGCGGCTAGCCAAAGAGCAGGGTCCGGCCCGCGTGAATTAGCGTCCGAAAGAACTTCAAATTTTCAACAGTGCTCGCAGCCGCCGGGTTTGTATGCGGCTCACCGGGATTTCGGTTTGCTTCTTGTCGTCCATCTTTAATTGAAAGCTGGATTTGAACCACGGGATGACTTCCCGAATCTTGTTGATGTTCACCAGAAACGAGCGGTGCACGCGCCAGAATAGGTTTGGGTCTAAGTTGGACTGTAACTCCTCGATGGTCCGGTAATTGGACTGCCCTTCGAAATGAGAGGTCACGACCGTAATGGTGCCGTCGTCGATGGTCGCGTACACCATATCCTGGGCATCCACGATCAAGTTGCGATTGTTGGTCTTCACCAGCAGCTTGGTGCGCTGTACCGTGGCTTTCGCAGCCTCACCGGTTTTGTCGCCGACAGCTTGCTTTTCCTCAAGCGTTCGCTTCGCGCGGGCCACCGACTCGCCTAAACGCTCTTTGTCTACGGGTTTCAGCAAGTAATCAAGTGCCTGCAGCCGGAATGCGTCAACCGCGTACTGATCGAAGGCGGTTGTGAGAACGAAATGCGGCATCGCCCCGCCCTTTTCCCGAACTTTACCGATGACACCCAGGCCATCGAGACCGGGCATCTGCACGTCCAAAAAGACCAGGTCAGGGTCCAACTCCTCGATGAGTCTCAGGGCTTCGAGACCGTTCGCGGCGGTCTGAAGAACCTCGATTTCGGGGAAGTCCTGAAGTAAATACGAGAGTTCTTCGCGGGCGAGCTGCTCATCGTCTACAACGAGCGTTGAGATCGTTCCTCCGTCACCCTGCGACATCGAATGCTAGTATAGCTGAGGATTGTCCTGCAGCCCTGGTGCGCGCCGGACGTCCGCTTCGGCCTACCTGTAAGCGATCCTTCTCCAGGAGTCTCCTGTTTGTCCCAAGAATCCGAACGTCACGTTAGCGCCCGCCAGTGGAAGGCTGGGCATCCTCATTCCCGGCATGGGTGCGGTCACTTCCACCTTCATCGCGGGAGTGGAGGCAATAAAAAAAGGCCTTGGCGCGCCGATTGGTTCGCTTACACAACTCGGCACCATCCGCCTAGGAAAGCGGACAGAAGGGCGCACGCCGCCGATCAGGGACTTCGTACCGCTCACCTCGCTGGAATGCCTTTCATTCGGCGGCTGGGATATCTACGAGGACAATGCCTACGAAGCTGCAGTTCGAGCTAAGGTCCTCGATGGCCCTCTACTGGAGCAGTTGAAGGAGCCGCTCTCGGCTATTCAGCCGATGAAGGCGGTTTTCGATCGCAATTACGTGAAAAGGATTGACGGCCCAAACGTGAAGTCCGGCTCGAACAAGATGGACTTGGCCGAGGCCGTCATGGAGGACATCCAGGAGTTCAAGCGCCGCAATAATTGCTCGCGCCTGGTCATGATCTGGTGCGGCTCGACTGAATCGCATCACAAAGCGGCCGATGTGCACCAAAACCTGGCAGCTTTCGAGGAGGGCTTGCGCCAGAGCGATCCCAACATTGCTCCCAGCCAGATCTACGCCTATGCCGCACTACGCCTCCGCGTTCCTTTCGCGAACGGCGCGCCGAACCTTACGACAGACGTGCCGGCGCTGCTCGATCTCGCCCGTGACAACGAGGTTCCCATCTGCGGAAAGGATTTCAAAACCGGCCAGACCTATATGAAGACATTATTGGCTCCCGGTTTCAAAGCTCGGATGCTGGGCGTCCGGGGCTGGTTTTCGACGAACATCTTGGGAAATCGCGATGGCGAGGTTTTGGAGGATCCGGGCTCATTCAAAACAAAAGAAGAGACTAAGCTGTCGGTTTTGGAACAGATCTTGCAGCCGGACTTATATCCGCAGCTTTACAAAGATCTTTATCATGCGGTTCGAATCAACTACTACCCCCCGCGCGGAGATGCCAAAGAAGGCTGGGACAACATCGACATCTTTGGCTGGTTGGGTTATCCGATGCAGATCAAGATCGATTTCCTGTGCCGCGATTCGATCCTCGCGGCGCCCCTGGTGCTGGATCTGGTGCTTTTCCTTGATCTTGCACAGCGCGCCGGAATGAAAGGAATTCAGGAGTGGCTTTCGTTCTACTTCAAAGGCCCTATGACGGCTCCGGGATTGTATCCCGAGCACGACATATTTATTCAGCTCATGAAACTCAAGAATACGCTTCGCTGGATGCAGGGAGAAGATTTGATCACCCATCTTGGTCTCGAATACTACGATTAACCATCGCCCCTGCTGCCGCCGTCTAATGTTGTAGGGAAATCATGCACGCGGCGGATTCTGTGACTCAAAACGCTTCCCATAAATCCGGTGCGCCACCGGTCGAACCCACCCTGAAGCGGATTCTTATCATCGGCGGCACACAGTTCATAGGGAAGCTGCTGGTCCGGGAGCTGTTGAAATCCGGTCGTGAAGTCTATCTTCTGCACCGCAGCGGCCGGCATCCGTTCGGCAAGCGCGTCCACAATTTGATCGCGGATCGTAATGACGCGGCCACAGTCCGCAAGGCCGTGGGTGCTATCCGTTTTGATGCGGTCTACGACAACGCCTATGACTGGGAACGCGGCACGACCGGAGCGCAGGTGGAGGCCACGGCGCAGATCTTCGACGGCAAAATCGGCCGCTACATATTTATGTCGAGCGTGGCCGCTTACGGCGATGGTTTGAATCATCATGAAGGCGATGCGCTTGCGCCCGACGACCACCCGCACGCCTACTCCCGCAATAAAGCGATGAGCGAACGAGCGCTGTTCCGGATGCACCAGCGAACGGGATTTCCGATCGTGACGTTCCGGCCGCCGTTCGTGTATGGGCCTGGCGATCCGTATTACAGAGAGGCTTTTTTCTGGGACCGCTTTCGCGCGGATAGATCGGTTATCCTACCGAGCGAAGGACACCGCCTGATGCAGTTCGTGTATGTAAAGGACCTGGTAGAACTCGCCGTTCGGGTTCTGGACCTTCGTAACACGGTTGGACATGCATTTAACACCGCGAATCCACGCGCCATCACACAGCACGAATTAGTGTTGGATCTGGCCCGGACGGCTGGCGTAAAGGAGCCCCGTATCGTGTCAATCCCGCGTGAATTGATCAATCGCGCGGGTGGACAGGCGATTGGCGAGAAGCTATATTTCGGCTACTATTACGATGTTCCAGCGATAACCGAAATCATTACCAAAGCGCAGCGGATGCTCACTTTCAAGCCGACCGATTTCGGCGAAGGACTGAAGGCGAGTTATCGCGAGTACTTGAAAGAACGCATTTATCCGAAGCCCGACTTCACGTTCGAAGACGAGCTGATTCATCGCTTTTCCCTATTGTCGAACAGCATAAGAACGGCTTAGAGCGGCGTCGGCGTCGCTGTATTAATTTCGACTAATCTCGTCACACTACTGGGCTGGCCGGAATCTCCTCAGTAGAGAATTATGCGAACTACATTACTATCGATTGCGCTGCTCTTTGGCGCTTCTACCTTGGTTCCCGCTTACACCCCGCAGACCGGCAGCGTCGGTCAGGACATGAAAGATGCCGGTCACGATTCCAAGAACGCGGCCAAGGATGGCTATGACAAGACGAAGCACGGTGTAAAAAAAGGGACCGACAAGACCACCTACGAAACCAAGAAGGGTTGGCACAAGACCAAGAACGGCGTGAAGGAAGGCACAAATAAGAGCGCCGCCAAGACCGAAAAGGGCGCGAACAAAGTCCGGGAGAAGACCGATACCACCACATCTCGCTAAAGCACCGTTGCTATTGCTCGCCGGGGATAACGGGCAAAACAACGGCAGAGGGATAGCGCGGATTGTGAAACACAGTTTGTCTCGCTTTGGCCAGCTTGATCTGATCTGCATTCGCAGCGGTCGAGTTTAAGTTCCGATCGAAGCGCGGGAAGTTACTGCTTGAAACGTCTAAGCGCAACTGATGGCCAGCAGCGAACACATAGCTTGTAACTCCCGCATCCACATTGATCTGATAAGGCACATCCCGTTTGACGAAAATTGGAGTTGTCAGTGAGAGGCGGTATCGAAGCCGCTGAATTCCGTCCGTCACCAGCAGCGCACGGCCGTTTGGATCCACGTCGACCAGTTTTGCCGTGAAATCCGTGTCATTGACATTCGTCGATACGTACAGAACGACGCGCACGACGCCAGTCACTTCGACGGGTTGGCGCAACGGCTCCGAAGTGTAAACGAGCACATCGGTTCGCCGTTCAATTTGGTTCTGAGCGAGCGGGCCCGGTGGTAGGATTCTTGCATCGCAGCAGATCGCTCCACCTGCGGTTGGCACTGGCTTGGCGGGGTCATAAGCGAATCCGTCGGCTTTTCCTTCGCGAGCTTCGTTCCATCTCAACATTCCATCTCCCGAAGCAGTGTTCGCGCGGCCCTTGCTAGCCAGATACAAGGAGGTGTAGTGAGTGCGAGCGAGCGGCCATTCATGCTCTTCCCGCCAGATGTCCGGGCCCATGACAAAAATGTGCAGGAGTATTCTCGATGGGCTCTATGAATACGTCCTAGCAACGTGTGCGTTCGCAGCGCCGCCGCGAACCAGTCGGCTTGCTTAGCGCGAATCGGAATCGAAGCCTCCGGCCCAAAATCCCGGGTCGGGAACTCGTAGGCGGGATTGTGTGCCCAGGGGCCAATCCAGGTTTCCACCGACTTATGCAGCAGAGAAAGCCGTGAGAAAGCGTCCAGATCGCTTTCGGCGTAGCTGTCAAACCAACCTCCAAACGACAGCACCGGGACATTTACTTTTCGTATCTGGTCCCGCACGCTGCGCCCTCGCCAGTAGGCATCGTCCGAGGGATGAGCAAGCGCGGTTCGCCAGAGAGAAAGTGGCCTATGGCTGGCCGGGATGTCCGATGTCCGCAGCGGCAGATGCCAGATGTAATCCCGTAGCGCGGGCCGGACAACCAGGGGCGACTTCAGGCTTCCTGAAAGCCAGGAGAGCCGATGGCCTAATTGCAGAGCGCCGCCGGTCGAGTAATAGCGGTCCAAGTAATCGTCGTCTCCGGAGCACATGGGTGAAATAGCAAGGAGGTGTGGATTATCTTCGAGCGCCGCCCACCACTGCACGATGCCGAGGTAAGAACTCCCGGCCATCGCGATCCGCCCATTTGACCAAGGCTGTTCGGCGATCCAATCAATCGTGTCGTTCCCGTCAGGGCCTTCCTGCTCCACCGACCCGAAGACTCCCCCTGAGGCAAACCGGCCTCTCACATCTTCCAAAACGACCGCATAGCCGTGGTCACGGAAATAGAGATAACTTCTGGTGGATTTAGCCTTCCGGCTATACGGGGTTCGAATTAACACAGCGGGCCAGCGCCCTTCGGCTTCGGGGAGATAGATGTCGGCCGCGAGTCGCACGCCGTCGCGCATCGGCACGGCAAAATCGAAATGCTCCGCCTTTCGGACCTCCGTTTGAGTTTTAATTTGAGAGCCGGCGAACGTCCATGCCGCCGCCAAGAGGAGAGGCGCCAGATACCTGCCTACCACTCTCATATTTGCAACTGAGTTGAATCGTTCGGCCGCGGTTTTGGCCGGGCCCCGAACAACGCAGTTCCGAGGCGGATTATCGTGGCGCCTTCCTCGATCGCAACTTCGAAGTCGTTCGACATACCCATGGAGAGTCCATGCAGACCGTATTGCCGGGCCAGACGCGCCAGTTCCTGAAAATATGGTCGCGACTGCTCCGCGTCCTCCGACCAGGGCGGCATGGTCATCAATCCGGAGACGTTTAAATGATCGCAGTTGCGAGCCGCCTCCAAGAGTTCAGGAAGATCCTGCTGCCGGGCTCCGGTCTTGCTCTCCTCGGACCCTAATTTGAGCTCAATCATCGTCTCGAGAGAGATCCCGCGCTCGGCCGCAGCCTTGTCCAAGCGCTGCATCAGCTTCGCTGAATCGATAGTCTGGACAATCTGAAAGAGCTCGCAAGCGAGCCTGCGTCTTGTTCGACTGTAAATGGCCGATCAAATGATAATGTGCGTCCGGGAGATCATCTAATTGGGGCTTTTTTTCGGCGAATTCCTGGACGTAATTCTCCCCAAAATCGCGCAGTCCGGCTGCATAAGCTTGCCTGATCCGTTCGGCAGAAAATTTCTTAGTCACCGCCACTAGCTTTACGGCCGATCGCGCCCGACCGCTTCGTACAACCGCGGAGGCGATTTGGCCCTCGACCGCGCGCAAGCGGCTCTTCGAAAGTGACTTGATCCAGTGGCAAAATCCCCAACTGCAAAATTCTATGATAAGGGCACGTTCCGAAGACCCGAAGGCGGCGATCCGGGTGAACTTCTACTAGTGGTTGAGACGTTCCTTTCGACCTGCAAACGTCCCGCGGCCCTGGAATACGGGGATGAACCAATGCCGCTTTCTCCCGGCGAGCATGCCCTGGAGGTCCGGTCCGGCAAGCTTTTTATTGAAGTTTGGAACAAGAAGCGCACTATTTCACGGCGGATATTGAGCATAGATCGCCACACCACCGGCGTGCTGGATTGCAGCGTGCAAAAGTTCGGTGGCGGGGTGGGGAAGCTCTCCTTTCTCGATCTGGATCGGCCCCAGACGGCGCACCGATGTGTTCGCGGCACTCGCGAAAACTTCGCCGAACAGTTCCGGCGGATGCTGGCTCGTCAGTTTCCGGGCTGGGAGATCGCGGCGTTATCTTCCGGTCTCGATTTGCGCCGATCGTTTTCTTCGATCTTTCCGCGCGCCCGGCTGGATCGCGGCAATCAACGCATCGCCGCCCTTGGCTGTCCAGCGATCGAGAATGAGGCTGACCTGCTCACCTTTGGCTTGATCTGGCTAGATCACGTTCGTAGCCAGGGCTCTAAGCAGGTACAGACATCTCTCTGCCTCTTTCTGCCCGAAGGCTCTGGTAAGCTTACGGCGCATCGCATGCGTTTCCTGGACACGCGATCAGTTTCGAGCCGGCTGTTTCTATTCAATGCCCACGGTTCAGCTGGAGAAATTGATCAACAAGATCTTGGCAACGTCGAGACGCGCGTAAGTTCGTCCTATAAACGATGTGACATCGATACCCGCGTTCGAGGCATGCTGGCCCGGCTTTCGAACGTGTACGGGGCCGGTTTATCACCTGAGCTTGGCGGAGCGATTAGTATTCGTCATCGGGGGCTTGAGTTTGCTCGCGTGGACGGTGAACGGATTTTACTCGGGATCGGCGAACAGCGCGAGGTGAGTCCGTGCCATATTGAGTACGTGGAAGATTTCGCAAAGCAACTCGCGGCACTTTCCACGCGAGCGAGATCGGCCGCCACTGCTTCCGCGCCTCCGGTCTTCCCGGAGCGCTGGCTCGAATCGTCCGTGCGCGCTCATCTTGCGGAAATCGATCCGACTCTGCTGCCCGTCCCTGTACATGGGCAGGTCCTCACGTTCGCGGCCGGCGATCGCGACCGGTTGGATCTTCTCGCCATCTCTTCCTCAGGCCGGCTCAGCGTCCTGGAGCTGAAGACAGCCGAAGATATTCACCTGCCTATTCAGGCGCTGGACTACTGGACTCGCATCAAGTGGCATGCCGAGCGCGGCGAGTTGGATCATCTCTTTCCCGGAACCGCGATCGAACCAAAACCGCCCAAGCTGTTCCTGGTCGCCCCAGCGATGACATTTCATCCGGCTAACGCCACCGTAATACGTTACTTCTCGCCTGAAATCGAAGTCGAACGTGTCGGTATCAACTCGGATTGGCAGGGAAGCTTGAAAGTAATTTTGCGTTTGCAAGGCGCGGAGTCGCCGCAATCTCACGGGAGTTCTCAATGAGCCTCGAGGCTGTAATTCATATCAGGAAAGCCCTCAGTACCCTGAACCCGCAGCAAGTTCGTAATTTGAGCGAGCGCCCCGTTCGCATCGCGCTTCACGCGCGGAGTCAGGAAGCCTTTCAGCGGATGGAGCAATTCTTCCTGCAAGATCTCGCTCCGGCCCGACGGAGTCAATCGGCTACGCTGCTTGTCCGCGCTCCGATTCCGCCCGGCCAGGCTGTCGATCTGGCGGTATATGACGATGACATGATTGCCGTTCCGAATGGACTCTTTTTGCATCACGCGCATGGGCGTGAGTTTGTTCTTCGTGCTCTGGCGCAGTATCCCGAATTGGGTGTGGCCCTGGCAAGAGCGTTCGTCCCGTTCCGTCTTCCATTCATAGAGCGCGTGATCGCGAAAGTATCCCGTGAGAATACGCTTTTTTCCATTACGACAGCGCTTCCCGATGTAATCCCCAGCATCATCGAGCTTCCCTGGGCCATCGCGGAGTTTGCCTCCGACACCGCCTTCCTTACGATGAATCAGGTGCGAATGGCGTTCCTCATCGCGGCGGCGAGCGATCGCGAAGTTGGGTATCTGCAGCAAAAATCTGAGATCGCGACGGTGATCGGCAGCGCGTTCGGGTGGCGCGCTTTAGCACGGCAATTGGTCGGAAAGATTCCGTTAGTTGGCGGTCTGCTGGCAAAAGCTGCCGTTTCGTACGCGGGCACGAAAGTGCTGGGTTTATCGCTGGAACGGTATTACAGAATTGGATTCACGTTTACCCGCCCAGAGCGCGATCAGATGTATTGGGAGGCATTCCGTCAGGGGCGGCGCATGGCCCTCAAGTTCTTGAGCTCGGTGCGTCCCGAACTTGCCAAGAGGTTTGAGAAGGAACTCGAGGGAGATCGAGCCATAGCCGCAGTGACTCCACAGGCGACTTGATTCGCGAAACTTCGAAACTGCAGCCGCACGTCACTACTCTTAAAAATGAAAAAGTGCATCTTTCTTTGTACGATTGCCGCGGCGAGTCTGGTTACCGCTGACACTCTTGTCTTGCACAACGGACAGAGATTGGACGGAACTTACGCGGGAGGTGATAGCCGGACCATCCGATTCACAACCGGAAATCAGGTCAACACGTACAACCTGAACGATGTTGATTCGATCCTCTTCAGCCCTGGCCAGGCAGCGAACAGCAGCTCGAATACCGGGTTTGCGCAAAGTGCGCCTCCTGCCAACACAGTGCCCGCGCCACCTGTGCCTCCTTACGCCAACGCGGCGCCGCCACCTCCGCCGGGTCCACCTCAGCCCCCTCTGATCAATGGACCAGCGGGCATCGAAGTGCCTGCGGGAACTCAAATTGTTGTGCGCTTAATCGACGCAGTCGATTCGCAGCAGGACAGCCTCGGTCAGACGTATCGGGCGAGCATCGATCAACCGATTGTGGTGGATGGCCAGACTGTAATTCCTCGCGGCGCGGACGCAGTGGCGGCTTTAACCGACGCCCAGAAGTCCGGCAAAATCGAAGGTCGGACGGTCTTGACGCTCGACCTTAGAAGTGTGGCTGTAGACGGCAGAACGTACCAAGTCACGACTACCGGTGTTCCGGAGGCGAGTTCTTCCCGAGGTGACCGCTCGAAAAAGGTAATTGGCGGTACGGCGGCTCTGGGCGCTATCATCGGCGCGATTGCCGGCGGAGGCAAGGGCGCGGCCATCGGAGCCGGATCAGGCGCAGCGGTCGGAACAGCCGCGGAAATCGCGACCTCGGGTCAGAGAGTAAAGGTCCCGTCCGAGACTCGTCTGACCTTCACGCTCCAGAACCCGATCGACCTCTGATGGGTTGAGAAATAAATTCATCGATGGAGCTTCTGGACCGGGTTGAAGCGCGCGTACTTGGGGCGCTCATTGAGAAGGAAGCGACAACGCCCGAATACTATCCTCTTTCGCTCAACGCATTGGTAAACGCCTGTAATCAGAAATCGAATCGCGATCCGGTAATGGAACTCGATGACGGCAGCGTGCAAGATGCGCTCGATCGGCTGCGCGAGAAGAGACTGGTGTTGGTGGTTACAGGCAGCGGACGCGTTACCAAATACGCCCAACGAATTTCGGAGACTCTGAATCTTGGGCGTCGCGAACTCGCCATATTGTGTACTTTGCTTCTACGCGGCCATCAAACCCTCGGGGAGTTAAAGGACCGGAGCGAGCGCATGTTCTCTTTTGCGGATCTGAGCGAAACCGAATCCGTTCTGGATAAGCTCTCCGACTGGCCCGAGGGTCCTTTGGCTAGGAAAATGGCGCGGCAAGCGGGCCAGAAGGAAGCCCGTTACGCGCATCTGCTCTCCGGGGAGCAGGAAGCGGAGCCGGAGGTCGCCGCGTCCGCTGGCCTGCCGCCGTCGCGCATCGCACAACTCGAAGATGAGTTGAAGCAATTGCGCGCCGAATTTAGCGAGCTGAAGCGCAGATTCGAAATGCTCGAAGCGCAGTTGCGTTGAGATTTGTGGCCGGCCGGCTCAGCCCTGCACTGATCCGATAACAAGGCTGCACAGCAGAACAGCCAGAACTATCGATGTAATCACAACGTACTTTTTGTCTCGCTCGAAGGCGAATCCCAAGAGCGAGAATGCCACGCGCAGAATCGGCGTCAAGATTAGGGCGACTAACCCAAGTTGGATAACCGACCTGGCCCGTAGCGCGAGCGCGCCCTGGAGGATTCCAGGAACCGTTCTGTCGAGTGCCGAGGTGCCGACGAAGACTCGAAAATTCTCAGTTTCGCCGCCATGCGCCAGCAGGTAGTAAATGCCTCCGCCCAACACAATCAACCCCGAAATGATCACTCCGGTCCGGAGCAAAACGCTCACCATCCGTTCGATTGACCTGTCGGTCACTCTCATACGTAGCTCTTAATCCCGTTCCAGATCATTTCTATCGCGATTACTCCGACCACAACGGCAAATAAACGCCGGAGCAGCAGCACCGGCGCTCCCGATAACAATCTCGCTCCCACGAGAGAGCCCAGTAGGACGCCCAACATAACGGGCATTGCGATACCGGGTTTAACGTAGCCTCGGCTGAGATATAAGCTCGCGCTCGCAGCGGCTGTCACACCGATCATGAAATTACTGGTGGCAGTTGAAACTTTGAAAGGAAGCTGCATCGCCTGATCCATAGCGATTACCTTTAGCGAGCCGGAACCGATTCCGAGAAGGCCGGAAAGCGTGCCCGCTCCGAACATTAACGCGAATCCCAGCTTCACGCGATGAACCTGGTAGGACTCCGGCCCTTGTTTTGTCTGATAACTGCCGTTCAGCATCAGCGTCTTGGCGAGCGGATCGGCAAGGGCCGGTTTCTTTGAGTTCTTATGGCCGCGGCTCGATTGCCAGGCGGCCTGCATCAGAATTAAGCCAAATACGATGCTGAGAATACTGGTCGATATGTGAGTTCCAAGATAAGCGCCGCACAGCGCCCCGAACGTGGTCGCAATTTCTAAAAACATGCCGACGCGTATGTTTGAAAAGCCATCCCGAACGTACGCCGCTGCTGCTCCTGAAGAGGTGGCAATCACCGACACCAGACTTGCGCCGATGGCATAGCGCAGGTCCACGCCGAGAAACAGCGTCAAGACCGGGGTGACCACGACACCTCCACCCAGGCCGGTCAGTGAACCCAGAAAGCCTGCCGCGAAAGAAGCACCCAGCACAATTGGAACGAATTCTGCTATCGTCATTCGGCGGCCGGATCACGGTTCCCAGCGTGCGGTTCTGATATAGAAGAGGGCGTAAGCATCAATATTGATCTTGTCGTGGAGGAGTCCCATGAAGAAGCTACTGCTTGCCGTCGTTGCTGTTTCGGTGAGTCTTGCCCAGCAACATCCCCCTGCTATTCAATCACCAGATGTTCAAAGCGATGGGCGTGTTACGTTCCGATATTTCGATCCGGACGCTCATCAGGTCACGATTCACCTGGAAGGAACGAAGACGCCGCTCGCCATGGAAAAGAGCGACCAGGGTGTTTGGAGCGTAACAACGGCGGCCCTCGCTCCCGAAATTTACGGATATTCCTTCGATGCCGACGGAATGCAGCGATTGGATCCGATGAACTCGCATGTCAAACCGAATCTGCTTGGCATCAGCAACCTGGTGGATGTTCCCGGCGCATCTCCGATGCCCTGGGAGCAAACGGAAATTCCTCATGGCGTGATTCGGCACCATTTCTATAAGTCGGCCATCGTGGGCGATAATCGCGATTTCTTTGTCTACACGCCTCCGGGTTACGATCCCAACGGCAACACGCGCTATCCGGTTCTCTATCTGCTGCACGGTTACAGCGACGATGCCAGTGGGTGGACTGCTGTGGGCAAGGCGAACTTGATCCTCGATACGTTAATCCACCAGGGAAAAGCAAAGCCGATGATCGTTGTTATGCCGCTTGGCTACGGAGCGCCCAGCATCGTACAGCGAACGCCCGCTTCCGGAGGAAGCTTCAGAAATACTGAGTTGCGCGAAGAGAACTTCAGTAAATTCCAGCAAGCGCTAATCGGGGAGGTAATTCCAGCAGTCGAGCGAGCCTATAAGGTGGATCCGGATCGCGATTCCCGTGCGATCGCTGGACTCTCTATGGGCGGCGCGGAATCACTGCTCACCGGTTTAAACCACCTGGACAAGTTTTCCTGGATCGGCGGCTTCAGTTCGGGAGGTCTGGGAAACGATCTTCCGGATGCCTTCCCAAATCTCAGTTCCGCGGATAACTCCAAGCTGCACCTCCTCTGGGTTGCGTGCGGCACTGAAGATAGTCTGATCGGTGCCAATCGAAACCTGGTGAATTGGCTGAAGGGCAAAGATATCAGGTTGACTCAGGTCGAAACTCCAGGTATGCACACCTGGATGGTCTGGCGCCAGGATCTAATCCAGTTCGCGCCGCTGCTCTTTTCCAGCAGCCCTTCCACCCAATCCGCAGCGAGCGCTCACCGATAAACAAAAGCCGAACGGATCTTCATCCGTTCGGCCTCTCGTTCAAGGAGCGATGCAGTTGTTTAGTCGAGAGAAAATTATTTAACGGTACCACTGGGCTGCTTGTCGGCGGGAGTTGCCGTCGAAGCGCCATTTGCGCCCGGAACCATGCCCTGGTTCACCAGCATTTTGACTTCTACGCGGCGATTCATCTTACGTCCTTCCGGCGTGTTATTGGGTTCCGCTTCGTGTGAAGTGCCCATACCGGCAGGCGTTAGAATGCGGTGAATCGGTATATCTCCGTTCTGTTCCAGATAGCGGACTACCGCGTCCGCGCGTGCTTCGCTCAATCGCTGATTCAGAGCGGCGCTCCCCGTCGTATCGGCATAGCCCGCAACTTCTATGACGTAGCCCTTTTCCGCTTTCGCCTTCTGAGCTAAATCGTCCAGGTCCTGTTTCGCTTGCGCGTTAAGCGCTGCACTGTTGATCCTGAAGCGAACGGTCTTAGTATCCGCGACCTGATAATTGTCCAGATTGGTCACGCGCGTATTCACATTGTCCACGCCTTGATTGGCCTGATTCGCCTCTTGATTGGCTTGATCCGCCGTGGTCTTCACTTGGCCGACCTGCTGTTGTGTCTGCTGTTCCTGGCCCTCCAGTTGACCTTGCCGGTTCTCGAGCTGGCCAGCTCGATTTTCCAGTGTTCCTGCGCGGTTCTCTAGCGTACCCTCTCGCGCTTCGAGTGGCGCTACACGGGTATCGATCTGCCGGGAAGCACGCATGGAATTGGGGTCGAAAAGCACCTTGTTCGCCACCAGGTCACCTTTTTCATCACCCTTTCCCTGGGCTTCGACATGAAGCCCGGGCACGAGCGAATCCAGATTCATTGTGCTCTTGCGGCCGAAGATGCCGTGTTTCAATTCAATCTTCGTATCGCTGTTCAAATCGACGGTGCCGATGGAATCGTCATCCCCGCGAAGCTTAATGACGTTCCCGTCGCGCGCGACGATCACGCCTTGTACTTTGAAGTTTTGTCCTGCCGTAAAGCTTTTCGTATTCGGTGTTACAAACCCAAACGCCAGAGTGGCTGCTAGTAGGGTGCCCGCTGCAGCAAGCGAGGCCCTTTCGATCAATGCTAAGTTTCGTGTTTTCATGTCGGAAGCGTCTCCTCAAATAAGCCGCCTGCCGTGGCGACGGTTGTCAATAGCCTTCTTTACTAATAGACGCCCTTTGAGTCACCCGGTGACTTGCTTTCGCAGGATTCGTACAAACGTTTCACCTATCGTTATGTACCAAACGTTTAGGGCCGAGATAAAAGTCTTCTGTGCGAGAGGGAGTGTTACGGTAGATGCTGGAGGAATGGCCGAGCGGTTTAAGGCGGCGGTCTTGAAAACCGTTGACGGGGAAACTTGTCCGGGGGTTCGAATCCCTCTTCCTCCGCCACAGCAACTTACCTCACCCCCTCCGCCTGTAGGGCGGGAACTCTCATAATTGAAATTGGCACGGGCGTGTAGCGCGGGAGCGGCCCTTACAATCAGGGTTGGATTGTGCGCTCATCTATGAACCACCTCTGGACTCTTGGTGGGATCTCCCGGCGAGATTTAATTCGCCGTGTATGGAATGAGAGCTGGGAAGACGAAGTGTTTGGCATGGCGGCGCGCCTGGCCTTCTACCACTTTCTTGCTATCTTTCCCGTCTTGCTCCTCTTTCTGTTGCTGCTGTTGAAATTGTCCGGGCCCGGATCGCAAATGCGAAATGCGCTAATCGATTCGTTCGGCCAGTTGCTGCCGGATCGTGCCTCATTTCTCATCGACTCGACAATCAAGCAGTTAGACCGGACGGCAGCTTTGGGCATCGGTATTTGGTCGGCCATCGTGGGCTCGGCGTGGGCAGCCGTGAACGGCACGTGGGCTTTGATGACGGGTCTGAACATGGCTTATGAAGTGAAAGAGAAGCGGCCATGGTGGCATCTCGCCGTTTTGGCTTTAGGCTTGACCATCGCATTGGCAACCCTGTGTTTTATCGCGCTCGGCCTGATACTGTACGGTAGCCGGGCGGCGACTGTTTTGGGGCCGCATCTCGGAATGCCCGCTCACTCGAATGTGTTTTGGCGGCTGGTTCAATGGCCCGTCATTGTCGTTCTGCTGCTCACTGCGTTCGCATTGCTGTACCGCTTTGCGCCGAATCTGCCCGATCGCGAATGGCAATGGAGCACGCCGGGAGCAGTTGTCGCCCTGGTGCTCTGGATCGGCTCCGCGCTGCTGCTTCGAACCTATTTTGCGTATTTCCATTCTTACGAACTGATCTACGGCAACCTGGCAAACGTCGCCATGTTCCTGATGTGGCTCTACTTCACTAGCGCGGCGATTCTAATAGGCGGAGAGCTGAATTCGGAGATCGAGAAAGCTGCCGGCCAGCGAAAATCTCGGCCGCAGTCAGCAGCTAGTTCTGCACGCCAAGGAAGTGGTCGAACCAGATAACAGTTCGCCGGAACCGGTCCTCTCGATCTTTGGCGGTGTGAAACGCATGTCCCTCACCCGGGTACACAACCAACTCGGTCGGGACGTGCAGCGTTTTCAGCGCATGCCAGAACTCAAACGATTGCGGCGCTGGACACTCTCCATCCCGCTCCCCGACCAATACCAGAGTCGGTGTTTTTACATTCTTTATGTAAGTAATGGGCGAGCTCTTTGCGTATACGGCGGGATCGTCATAGACGGACGCGCCGAAAAACGGCAACATCCACTGATCAATCATGTTTTCGCCGTAGTAGCTGAGCCAGTCGGAGATTCCAGCCCCCGCCATCGCCGCCCGAAAACGGGTTGTTTGGGTAACTGTCCACATCGTCATATAACCGCCATAGCTCCAACCCGTCACACCCAGGCGATTTTCGTCCACAGGCACTTTTTTCAAAACCGTATCGACGCCGGCGAGGATGTCGCGCAAATCGCCGCCTCCAAAATCCTTCACGTTGGCTTCAGTAAACGCCTCGCCTTCTCCATAACTGCCGCGTGGATTTGGGAAGAAAACGAAATAGCCCAATGATGCCAAGGTCGCGGTATCACCTGCGCCGGGCCACGACTGGGCGGTCAAGTTCGAAGGACCTCCGTGAATATCGACGATCATGGGATAGCGCTGCCCAGGATTGAAATGTTCCGGGTAAAGCAACCAGCCCTGTATCCGGAAATCATCATTTGTCCATTCGATGCTCTCCGCTTTGCCCCAATGCGGCTGCTGGGTCGCGTTTTCATGAGTGAGTTGCTGCCATTCTCCGATTGGACCGGCAAAAACTTCGGGCGGCTGCTGCCACGAACTGCGAACCAAGGCGCTCGTTCTGCCGTCGTGCGCCAACGAAAAATTTGGAAAATTGCCGTCCTGATGAATAGCTTCGGTGCCTTTCCAAAGCATTTCCGTGGTCCCGTCTGCAACGGCAAGAGTCGCAATCGCTCCTCCGCCATCGACGGTCTCGGTGAACAGGAGTTTGCCGTCGCCCCGCCACACAAGCCCGCTTGGTGTTCCATGCAATCCAGCCGTGAGATCGCGCGGCTGGCCGCCCTCGCTGTCCACCAGGAAGATATCGCCGCCATTGAAACCCTCATCGCTCATCAACCCGCCGAGGAAGGCAATCCGCTTTCCATCGGGAGACCAGCGCGGGACCGCCAACTGTCTTTCGATAGGAGGCTGATAGATCATCTTCATCCGTCCCGTGTTGCCGTCCACCGTATACAACTTCGCCGTCCACCAATTGTTGTCGGCCGGGCCCGGCGCGGCAGTCGCCGCGAACTGCTGTCCATCGGGAGACCAGTCGAATTCATAAACGTTCAACTCCGCCGGCGTAACCTGCCGCAGATTTCCGCCATCCGCGCCGACTGTTGTGATCCGCTGGTTGTGAATGCTTGAGCCGATGATTCCCGTTTGCGCAGGCTCGGCTTCCAGTGGCCCGCCACCGCCGCCCCCTTCGGCATAAAGGAATGCCAGACGCTTTCCGTCGCTTGACCAGCGAATGTCGGTTACGTACCCTTTCACATTCGTCAGTTTGCGGGCCGCGCCGCCCGAGACCGGCAGGAGGAAAACCTGTTCCTGCGCCCCATCCGCATTCGAGAAGAATGCAATGCGGCTGCTATCGGGCGACCATGCGATCCCATGCTCCAGGAACGACTGCTTCCCGTTCCCGGCGGTGAGCCGTCGCGGCTTTTTCGAACCATCGCTCCGGTCCAAAAGGAAGATTTGCGTGTTCGATTCGCCATCCACAGCCGGCTCGATCCAGGCGACCCACTTGCCGTTGGGCGAGATAGATATCTCAGTGAACCGTTGGACCTGTTCCAGTTGTTTGAGAATGCGATCGGCGCGCGTCTGCTCCGTGTTTGCGCGTGCCGCCGATGCGAGAAGGCACGCAATGAGAGTTGC
Organism: uncultured Acidobacteriaceae bacterium; assembly: GCA_963762495.1. Lineage (GTDB taxonomy): Bacteria > Acidobacteriota > Terriglobia > Bryobacterales > Bryobacteraceae > Bog-105. The sequence continues at coordinate 56,414 of CAVXKZ010000007.1, read as the reverse complement.
CGTAACTGTTGACATCGAGAATGAGCTCTAGTGAATCCCTACCGAGCCGCGGACCGAATTGATCAGCTTTGCCGGATCGTAGGCGACTCCGTCTTTGAATACGTATTTGACCTTCTCTACATCCTTGATGTGTTCGGCGGGATTGCCCTCGACAACAACCAGATCTGCTTGCTTGCCGCTCGCGACCGTCCCAATACGTCCTGCCATTCCTTCGTAGGTTGCGCCGTTAAGAGTGTAAATCCGAATCGCTTCTTCCGGCGTGAAACCGGCTTCCACCAGAAGTTCCAGATTGCGCTGATCTCCAAAACCCGGTAGCGTGCCGCCGTTCCCCGTTGGGTCGCATCCGGCCATGAGCAGTCCGCCCGCCGCAACAAAAGCGCGCTCGAAATCCATTTCCTTCTTAAGGTATTGGTCTCGTGTGCTGTTGGGATAAGCGGAGGTGCGCTCTTTGGCTTCCAGATAACTCTCTGCCGCTCCCGGAGACATGGCATCAAGTGTCCGCTCTTCGAGCGCAGGACGGCCCGGAATGCCTGCTTCAAACACGGCCAGCGTAGACGTGATGGCGACGTGCCGATCCACTAAGACGTGAATCATCTTCTGTACCTCGGCGCTTTTCAGGTCAAGCTTTGCAATCGTCTCCATTGTTTGCCTCTGGCTCGGGCAAACGTTTCTTTCTTTGCCCGGCGTGAACTCGGTGTCCACCAGAAGGCCGTGCTCAAGATTATCGATTCCCAGCTCCGCCGCTTCGCTGAAGCCGACCGAGCAGAGGTGGCCCGTGATCTTCAGCTTGTGTCCATGGACAGTGCGAATCGCCTCGGCCAGCGCGTCGTGCGAAATATTCATATAGGCCTTAAAAGACGTCGCACCCTCTGCGACCCAGTAGTTAACGAGACGACTTGCCGCTTCGGGCGAGGTGAGCACGGGCATCTGAATTGAAAAGCCGCCGGGTCCTTGGATGTACGGACCGGTCGCATCTATCTTTGGTCCCGGCATCTTTTGCGTATCAATCTCTTTTTTCACATTCAGATCGGTGTACGGTTCGAGCGATCCGGCGGTCCGCATGCTGGTAACGCCCGCAGCCAGATAGAGCCGCGGTGCACTGAAGGCCTGCTCATTATAGAGCGGGATGCCGCCTCCGGAGGGATAAAACAGATGCTCGTGCATTCCGACCAAACCGGGGAAAACCGTATAACCTGTTAAATCCATAGTTCGCATGTCGGTAGGCAATTGAACCGAAGTCGCCGAGCCGACAGCGGTAATCTTGCCGTTGTCGATCACAATGGTCTCGTCTGTGCGAGCGGGTGCACCTGTGCCGTCGATCACCCGGACGTGCTGAAGAGCGATCACCCGGTCCTGGAAACTTTCGAACGGTTGGATGCCCGGTGTCAGGCGACTCTGTGCGAATCCGGCAGAAGCCGCCAGCGCGAGGAGACAGAGGCGTCGCATAGACTCGGTTCGATTCTATCCAACAACGTGGCGCCCATCCTGATCTGTCGGCACGCTCTCCTGGCGTTCAGCCCCGTTCGCATTACCGTGGTAATGTAAAGCATGCCGCTATCGCACTCGAGAGTCACATCGCAAGGCCAGATTTCTGTTCCCGTCGCGATTCGGAAAAAATTGGGTATCGGCCCAGGATCGATTCTGGCGTGGGAGGAAGAGGGCGATAAGATCATTCTGCGGCGCTCGGGGCGATTTTCGTCAGAGGACATTCACCGGGCGGTTTTTCCTCATGAGCAGCCAAAGCCCCGAACTCTCGATGATCTGAAGGAAGGAATCCGGCGACATACCCGGGAGCGGTATGCGCGCCGTTGATACAAACGTTCTTGTTCGCCTGATTACTCGAGACGATTCTCGCCAAGCCGCGTCTGCCGATGCTTTCATCGAGAAGGGAGCATGGGTATCCATCCTGGCGCTCACTGAGGCAATGTGGGTTTTAAGCGCAGTATACGAGCGCGACGCCAGCGAAATTGCAATCGCCCTTGAAATGCTGCTCAATCATCGGCAGTTGACGCTACAGGACTCGGATCTTGTGAGTGCCGCACTGGATCTGTTCCGCTCAAGACCGTCGCTGGGGTTTTCCGACTGCCTGATGCTGCAACTTGCTCGGAAAGCCGGACACCTTCCACTCGCCACATTCGATCGCGGCTTAGCAAAGATAGAAGGAACCCTCAAGCTATAAGCTCGAAAGCGGACTTCTATGGTGTGGCGTGCGCTTTGTGAGCAGCCTCGCGCCGCGCTTCTTCCCTGCGGTCACGTTCTTCCTGCTCTCGCGCCCGGCGTTCATGTTCCGCTACGAGTTGCTCGTAGATAGGAACCTGTTCGGGGGAAAGAATTGCTTTGATCTGAGCAGTGTGCTCCTCTTTGATCTTGACCATTTGGGGATGGTAAGAGTCGCGCACAGCCTTATATCTCGCCTTCGTTTCGTCGAGAATCGCCTCTAGCCGGTCCACTTGGGCCGGAGTCAGCTTCAGTTTCGAGCGCATTTCTGAAATGTAGTGCTGCCGAAAATCGTCCGCGGTTTTTGCATTCACTACGGTAGACGTGTAGTACCTGTGGGCGAGGGCACCCACTGCCGCTCCGGCGCAAAACAGCAGCACGGCGAATAGCGCGGCAATGAGTTGATTACGCTTCATAAGCTTCTTTGCCCGGGAATTGTAGCTTAGTGCCGAAATTCAGCGGGAGCTTCGTCAGGACTGGGCGCGCTGCGGATCGCCTCGGTGTAGTAAGTTCGCTCGGCAGAATGATCCGCCATCAGAGCATCAGTGTACGTCTGCAACGCCGATTGGCGCGGCGCGAGAGCTAAATTCAACACCAGTAGAACCAGACACAGTGCCGCCGCCGCCGCCATACCTGTGCGAGCGAGGCGTTCGAAGATGGAACCGAAGCTATGCCGCGCCTCAATTTTCTGCCAGAGACTCGGCATGAAGTTCACGCTTGGCTCTATATCCGGGCAGGCGCCCGCATATCTTCGGAGCAATTCCCCCAAACCGTCGTTATCGCTGCTCAATGTATGCTTCCTTACCTGAGTCTTCGCCTCGCCAAAAGCTCCGGCTCATCCAACCCTTTTTCGACCACCAATGTAAATCTACTAAAGCTTCGGCCTACAATTTACCATCTGCAACGGCTCCGTTGTAAGCCTTCAGAACCCGTTGCCGTGCACGAAACAATCTGACTTTCAGGGCATTCTCATTCACGCCGTACACCTGCTCTAACTCTTTCAATGACAGCCCTTCAACCTCTTTGAGGGTTAGCAGGAGGCGATCTTCTTCCGATACGTGCCGGAAAAGCGCATCCACAAACTCCCGCACCTTTGATTTCTGTTGGTCTTCGTCCTGCTGTCGGCCTCCGGCGAGCGAATCGGCCATCAGCACCTGCTGTTCGCTCAGATCCGCCATCCGCGACTCGCTGCGCCGCCTAGCCCGGCGCAAATAATCATACGACGCGTTCACAGTTAGGCGGTACAACCAAGGCTCGAACACTTCCGCTGTCCGCAACTGATCCAGCGAGTAGTAAAGCCTGACAAACACCTCCTGCGCGACATCCTCAACGTCTTCCGGCCGTCCGATCAGCCGGGAAATCGTTCCCAGGATCCGCTTACGATACGCCAGAACCAGCTGATTGAACGCAGCATCGTCATGCGCCCGCGCTCTTTCAATAAGTTCCTGCTCGACAAGCATACCGGCCTGAGTACCGGCTACTTGCCCCTTCGCAATTCTAGGCGCACCGGCAACTTGTTAGGTTACAAGGCTTTGACCGAAACTCCAAGCGACCCCTCGGCGCGAGTATTTAAAAGCCGCGACTCAATCCGCCGTAAATTCAGTGGGTTACCTCGAACTGGCCGATTAGTGGCAGGTGGTCGGATGCGACCAGGGCAACCGCCGTCCGGTGCAGACGTAAGGAGAGCAGTTGCAAAGGCGGGTCATAATACATGTGATCCAAATGCAGCACTGGCAGCACGCCGGGATAACTCCTGCTCCTGCCGGCATAGGACGGCAGATCGGCGCTTTGCATGTGCTCCGACAACATCCGAGTTGTTAATCCGCGGGTCCACTCATTGAAATCACCGGTCATAACCCTCAACCCCTTCGCGTCACTGGCATCCAGGACCTCGGAAACCAGTTTCGTTGCCTGGCGGCGTCGTTCGAAATAGGACGTGCCGAGGTGGACGGCGAATATGTGTACCATCAAGTCCTCGGCAATCTGCACGTCCGCTCTGAGGCAAGTTCGCGGCTCTCGCCTGCTGACGCTCAGGTCGTGAGTACGGAAAGAAAGCACGGGTCCGCAGCTTAGGATCGCATTTCCATAGGGCTGCGAATTGAGCTTGCGCGCCGAGCCAAAAGCGAGAGCCATGCTCAGGCGCTCTGCCAGAAAGCGCGCCTGTTCTTCGAAGATCTCCTGGACCGCAAACACATCCGGGGCAATGTCTTCCATGACCCTCAGCACTCGGAAAGCGCTGACTTTCAGATCCATTCCCCGGCACTTGTGCACGTTATACGTGGCGATGCGAAAGCGATTCATTCCTGTTTGCTCAGAAGCGCTTGCAGCCGGTCGTAGAAATTGAACCGGCTGGCGCGGTGCCATTTCTCGTAACTGATGTTTTTGCTTTCGCTTAGGTCGTGTTCAAAATCTTGAGCTAACCGCTGGGTCACGGCCGGATCGAGTATCGCCAGGTTTACCTCGTCATTCAGTTCGAACGAACGGTGATCGAAGTTGGTTGACCCGATCACCGCCCAACAGTCGTCTACCATCAGCGCCTTTACGTGGATCATCGCCGGCTGATATTCATAAATTTCCACTCCGTGCTTCAGCAGAGTCCCGTAGAAGGTCCTGCTCGAGTTGCGTGTGAACGCGTGATCGGACCGGCGGCCGGGCGTGATGATCTTGACTTTGACGCCACGGTCGCGAACAGCAGAAATGATCGCCTGGCGCGCACTGAGATCGGGTAGAAAATATGGCGTATTGATGTAAATGCATCTGTTTGCGGATGCGATCAGGACTTGGAACAGGGTCCGTGCCCGCGTTGACCCCGCGCTTGGGGTGCTGTGGACGATCATCCCGATCGAACCGCCGGAACCCTGGGGGAAGGCGAAGTACTCGTCCCCGGTAAGAATCTCGCCGGCTACCCGAAGCCAGTTTTGGGCGAATACCGATTGCAAGCTCGATACCACTGGACCTTCCATGCGAATAACCGTGTCTCGCCACCGCGGATGATCCTTCACGCCCGTGTACCACTGATCGGCAATACCCGCTCCACCGGCGAACCCGATCCGGCTGTCTACAATGAGCATTTCGCGATGCGTTCGGTTATTGATCTGTGGCAGCAGGTCCAGTTTCAGCGAGTGATACCAGCGCAACTGGCCCCCGGCCGCGATCAAATCTTTGAAATAAGTCCGGAACGTGCTGAAACTGCCCACATAATCAATCGTGAGCTTTACCTTTACGCCCGCACGCGCCCGCGCCGTGAGTTCCGCCAGGAAGCGGTCTGCAATTTTTCCCCGATGGAAAATGTACGCCTCGAGATTGATTGTTCGTTGAGCCGATCGGATCGCCTCCAATTGCGCTTCGTAGAAGCACTCTCCGTTCGTGAGAACTTCAATGGCGTTTTCCCGATGGATCTGTGCATCGGTCAGCACCGCTAGCAGTGAAAGAAAGTAGTCGGAGCTTATCTCTTCTTTCGGGGCCTCCGCCACCTGGTATGGCAGGTCCGGTCCGAAGAACGCGAGAAATAAAATCAGAGTTTGAATCCCGAGCGCCAGGCTGGCCAGGACGATGAACGTAGTGTGCACAAGAGTTCTGGCGGCCAGCGAATCGCTTACGCCTAAAGCTATGGACTCGCTTTTAGAGGCTTTGCAACAGGTAAAACTCCGCCCCAGAGCAGCGCTCCCGTAACCTTGTGACTAGAGGTCGCAAGCTCGCAGGTGGACGAACGGAAATCCTGGTTGTCGGCGCTTCGGGCGCTCAAATCTCGCAATTACCGTCTTTTTTTCTCGGGCCAGAGTGTCTCGTTAGTTGGCACGTGGATGACGAGAGTGGCTACCAGTTGGCTCATCTACCGTCTCACCCATTCCGCCCTCCTGCTTGGAATCACCAGCTTCGCGGGTCAGGCTCCGCTGTTTTTTCTTACCCCGTTCGCGGGAGTCTGGGTCGATCGATGGAACCGTCGCAGGACCCTGGTCCTTACGCAGGCTCTATCTATGGCGCAGTCCTTCGCCTTGGCAGTTCTGGCGTTGACCGGCGTCATCACCGTCGCGGAAGTGATCGGCCTCATGCTGTTCCAGGGATTGATCAACGCCTTCGACATGCCCGCCCGGCAGGCCTTTGTAGTACAGATGGTCGATGACCGCGCCGACCTTCCCAACGCCATCGCGTTGAACTCATCGATGGTGAACGCGGCTCGTCTGATAGGGCCGGCGGTCGCAGGTGTGATGATCGCCAGTGTCGGCGAAGGGTACTGCTTTCTGGTGGACGGAATCAGTTATTTTGCAGTGATCGTCTCTCTTTTGCTCATGCGCGTTAAGTCGTCGCAGCCGCGTGTCCAGCCAAAACGATTGTTCGACGAACTTTCCGATGGATGGCAGTACGTCAGCCGATCGGTTCCCATCCGGTCCATCCTCCTATTACTTGCCCTGATCAGCCTTCTCGGCATGCCGTATACCGTGCTGATGCCCATTTTTGCCGGCAGCGTACTGCACGGCGGTCCGCACACGCTCGGCTATCTGATGGCGAGCATAGGCGTCGGAGCGCTGATCGGCGCGCTGGCGTTAGCCAGTCGCCGCAGCGTTTTGGGCTTAGGTCGCGTTATTCCGACCTCCACCGCCTTGTTTGGCCTCTCCTTGATCGCTTTCGGTTTTTCGAAACTGATATGGGTCTCGATGGCCCTCCTCGTCCTAAGCGGCTTCGGAATGATGCGCCAGATGGCGGCCAGCAATACCATCCTTCAAACCATCCTCGAAGAGGAGAAACGCGGTCGCGTGATGTCTTTCTATGCCATGTCTCTTGCGGGCATGTCGCCCTTCGGAAGCCTGTTGGCCGGGGCCGCCGCCGCCAGAATCGGCGCACCCGAAACCGTCATGATCAGCGGCGCCCTCTGCTGTGTGGGGGCATTGCTTTTCGCGCGCGAACTGCCGAATGTGCGCCGGTTCATCAGACCTACTTACGTGCAACTGGGTATTCTGCCCCAGATCGCCAGCGGCATTCAAAGTGCATCCCGGCTGCAAACGCCGTCTGACGATTGATGCGGGATTGCGATATCCGTATCGGCACGTCCGGCTGGCATTACAAGCATTGGGTCGGCACGTTCTATCCGCCAAAAACGCCTGCCTCGAAAATGCTGGCGTATTATCAGGAGCATTTCGACACGGTGGAACTGAACAACAGCTTCTACCACTTACCGAAGAAACCCGCTATCGAGTGCTGGCGCGATTCTACCCCGGCCAATTTCTTATTCGCGGCCAAGGCGAGCCGTTTCCTCACCCATATGAAAAAGCTGAAAGAAGCCGAACAGGGTCTTCAACGCTTTCTGGAGGCGATAGAAATACTGCGAGAGAAGCTCGGTCCAATCCTGTTCCAATTGCCTCCGAACTGGGAGCTCGATTTCGACCGCCTGAAAACGTTTCTGCAATTGCTTCCTAAGCATCACCGCTATGCGTTCGAGTTTCGAAACGCGACGTGGCACGCAGCATCGATTTACGCTCTGCTGCGAGAGCATAATGCCGCATACTGCGCATTCCATTTAGCCGGCGAGCATTCGCCGGTGGAGATTACAGCCGACTTCGCTTACGTCCGCTTGCATGGTCCAGGCGGAAAATATCAAGGCAGCTATTCCGGCGAGGATCTCGGGGGGTGGTCCGATCGAATCGGGAAATGGCGACAGCAACTCAAAGCTATCTACATCTATTTCGATAATGACGAGGCTGGCTACGCCGCAACGGACGCGCTCCGGCTCAACTCCCTGGTAAAGGGCTGATCGTAACCGACCCATCTCCGGTGTGAACCGTGATCAGCGGGCCGCCGCCGTTCAGATGCCCGTTTAACTGGTGTCCGTTCTGCTCTCCTATCACAGTGACCGGCAGATTGACTTGCACGTGACCATCGCCAGTTCTCACCTGTAAATCGGCGGCCAAGCTGCGCGGTAAATCCAGTTTTACGCTTCCGTCGCCGGTCTGCAATCGCCAGTCGGCTTGAATATGGGAACCCTGCGACGCCTCTACATCTACAGAGCCGTCCGAGGTTCGTAGCTGCAGGTTGTCAAATCGGCCCGTCAGGTTCATACTTCCATCCCCGCTATGCGCATCAAGTGAACCATCCAGGTCTTCTCCCCGCACGCTGCCATCGCCCGTTTCGACTCGGAGAGAGCCATGGATCCCCCGCAACTCGATCGAGCCGTCCCCCGTATGAATATCGCCCGCGATCTCTGTGGGCACGCTGAGTTCGAGCTGGATGGAATGGTTTCCCCAGCCCCAGTGCATCACCGGCTCTCTCACTTCAATTTCCACGCGATTGCCCATCTGATGATCAATCACATGCACACCGGACTCCCCGATCGAAAGACCCCTGGTGCGCAAGGTCGCGGTGACAGAACCGCTGCCCGAGGCTTCCACACGGATCGATGCATCACTCGCCCGAACGTAGATCTCCGGCTTCGCCCCCACCGACCAATGCTTGTTCCATTCGTCCGCGCGGGTAATCCCTGTTAGCAGAAAGAGCCCGGCGATTGAAATAGTAATTGAGCCTCGATTCATCCCGTTAAACCCCTCTTGGCAAAATACGCCAGTTCCTCTGGTAAAGTTCCGCTCGTCATCCGGGGAAACGATTCGAAGCCCATTGAATCTTTACCTGTTTCGGACAATCAGAACTATTTTGATGCCAACAACGGAGCTACATGGCCTCGCCTAGCGCTGCCGCCCCAAGCTGGCGCCCTTCAGTGAACCCATGGCTGATCGCTGTTTCGGTGATGCTGGCCACTTTTATGGAGGTGCTGGATACCTCTATTGCAACCGTCGCCCTTCCCTACATAGCGGGAAGCGTTTCGGCAACTACTGATGAAGCGACCTGGGTATTGACCAGCTATCTGGTTGCGAACGCGGTGGTGCTCCCGGCCAGCTCCTGGTTTGGACTGCGCTTTGGACGTAAACGGTTTCTTATCCTCTGCATCATCATTTTCACCTTCTCTTCATTTCTGTGTGGCGCTGCCCCAAGTCTTGGGATTCTGCTCCTCGCCCGCGCTGTTCAAGGAGCTGGCGGCGGGGCGCTCCAGCCCATCTCGCAAGCCATCCTGCTCGAAAGCTTTCCGCCCGAAAAACGCGGGCTCGCGATGGCCGTATTCGCGCTCGGTGTTGTCGTCGCGCCTATCCTGGGGCCGACTTTCGGCGGTTGGCTGACCGACAATTACTCCTGGCGTTGGAGTTTTTACATCAATATCCCCATCGGCATTTTCGCCATTTTCATGATTCTGCGATATGTCGAAGACCCGCCCTACATCAGGAACGCCAAGCCGGGTCGGATCGACGGCCTCGGATTAGGTCTGCTCGCCATCTGGCTGGGATGCCTCCAGGTGATCCTCGATAAAGGTCAGGAAGACGATTGGTTCGGAGCGGTCTGGATTCGCTGGGCTGCGCTCCTCCTCGTTATTGCGCTCATTCTCTTCCTCGTCCGCGAGCTCCGGACGGATAAGCCGCTCGTCGATTTGACCATCTTCAGGAATCGTAACTTCGCCATTGGCTGCCTGCTCATCACTCTCTTTGGGGCAGCGATTTATGGACTCATCACGTTGCTGCCGCTCTTCTATCAAGAGCTTCTCGGCTACACCGCTTTGAACGCGGGCATCATTGTCAGTCCGCGTGGTCTGGGTGCCATTGTCGCTATGCCCATCATCGGCATCCTCACCGCCCGGATCGATAACCGATGGCTCATTGCGTCTGGATTCTTCCTGTTTGCCATCTGCGGTCTCTGGTTCGGCGAGGTGAATTTGGCGATAGGTCCCTGGTCGTTTCTCTGGGCGATCATCTTGAGCGGTTTCGGTTCCGGAATGGTGTTTGTTCCGCTTTCCACGACTACCATGGGAACCCTGGCCAACGAGCAGATAGGAAACGCTAGCGGCCTCTATAATTTGTTGCGCAATGTTGGCGGCAGCGTCGGAATCTCGATTGTGAATACCATTGTTGCCCGCCATGAGCAAATCCATCGCAGTGAATTAGCTCATAATTTCGCGCCTTCGAATGCCTCCGCTGAGTCATCAGCTTTCGGTGCTGCAAGACCTGCTTTCGAAAACGGATCTGGCGGGACCTGTCGCCGCGCACAGTGGCGCGGTTGCGCTATTAAACAATACTTTGTCTTCGCAAGCGCGGCTTTGGTCTTACGTCGACGATTTCCGCTACATGGCGATTGTATGCTTCGGATGCCTGCCGCTTGTTCTCCTCTTCAAGCGCGCCGCCAGAGGCGCTCCGGTTCACGCGGAGTAAACCCGAGCGTTGTACCAGGAGCGGTGCGATCGTTTGATCGCACCCTCATTAGGGCGATAACTTACTTGGGGCAAATCAAGCACTTTGCTGTCTCACCGGGCAGCGGTCACCGGCGACGCCTTGAAGTAAAATTCGCTAGCACTGCCGTCTCCGTATTGGCAGAGTCCAACAAGTTCCCACCCTTGACTTCCCCAATTGTTGAGCAGTGCCTCTTTTTCCTCGTCATGTCGCGGAGCCTTTAAGATCTTGTATTCCCATGTTTCGTTCATATAACTTCTCGTTGCTGCTCAGTGCCGTTGCCGATTCGCGCCCCGTGCTTCCTTATTTTTGGACTCTCTGATCTGTCAAGTAAGTTATTGCCCTCATTCGCATTGCGGCTAGAGATGATCTCGGTGCTCATCCCGTCCGCGATCTCGATGCTCATCGCGTCCGCTGGGCCGGACCTCGTGTCGCTCAACCCGCGGACCTTCCGGCCTCCGGTAACCTTCGGCGTATGGATGAACGTAAGCGCCCCGATTAACCCAGGTTCTCGCCCACGGATGATTGTCGATGATGATGCTATGCGTGCGCCATCCAAAGCCGATCCCGCCCCAACCCCATGGCGCAAAGGAGGCGCCAATAGTGATTCCCGGGCCGAAGCGGATTGCGCCACGGGCGAAAAAGCCGGGCCTGGGGCGATAGAACACGATCCGCGGATCATAGTAGGGCACATAATAGTAGCCCGGTGTGACTGGAACGATCTCTATATCGTCTGGCCCAGCCGGGACAACACGTTCATACTGGTTGCTCTGCAAATAGCCGTAATTGTAGGCATCCTGCCGCAGCCGCTGAACGGCATCCATCACGTCGGGCCTTTGGGCCAGAACCGCATTGCCGAGAGCCTGGGTCCAGCCCATATTCTGAGCCATGTAGTTCAGCACGTTCGGAAATGGTAGGAGTGCGAGGACGCTCGGATCCCATGGCAGATTATCCTGTCGAATCGCGTCCGCTAAGGCCTCGCCTTTCAGGTAAGAGTGCTCATTCGCCCAGCGGGCCGCGTCGGGAATTTCATTAGAAAACGTCGCTGCGGTCAGAACCTGCGCGAGCAGTCCGTCCGGATACAGCGCGATGGGCTCTACCAGCTGGCTTAACTGCTGCGGCGCAAGCATCGGGGGCTGACCATACTGACCCTGAGCCGGCGGATATTGTCCCTGCGGCGGATATTGAGGCTGCTGCTGGGGATATTGCGACGCGGGATACTGGCCCTGGGGCGGATATTGTCCTTGCTGGTTCTGTGGTGGAGGATACTGTCCCTGGGGAGGAGCCTGCTGCGTCGGTGGATATTGGGGTGGTGGTTGTTGCGGATACGGTTCCTGCGCGAAGCACGGAACGGCTGCGCAAGCCGCAGCTAAGGTGGCCGCGAGAAAGGTGAAAACAAGTTTGTTGGGTTGCATCTGCAACTTCTCCTCTTGAGTCGCTTTTCTTATCGTGCGCTCAACCTGCAAAGCGTCTCTGCTTACTGGACGCTACGATTTACATGAAGGATACGAATTCGAGTGCCGGCGCGCATTAAGGCTGGGTTAACGACGAATGGCAGTCTTAAGTGCGTTATAACGGCCTATTCAGGAATGTTCAAAATCTCTAGGCAATACCGACGCAAGTTTACGCATAGAAGTGCATATATCGTGCCGCTCGCCGCGATAATAGCTGCGGGCATCTGGGCCGATTCAACGCCTCATGCGGCCGAGGAAGCCGCGCAAATAAATCCCGAAGCCATGCCGATCGATCTGGATCGCGGAGCTGCTGGATTATCTCAGGCGCTGGCGGCGCTTCGCACACGGGCGAGCATTCTAATGGTCGTCGCGCACCCCGACGACGAGGACGGCGGAATGCTGGCCTACGAATCACGCGGCCTGGGAGCGCGCGCAACGTTGCTCACGCTGAACCGGGGAGAAGGCGGACAGAATGCCATGTCGCAAGACCTCTACGATGCGCTTGGTCTCCTCCGCACACAGGAGCTGATGACGTCGGATGCGTATTATGGCGTCGATCAGTATTGGACGCGCGTCATCGATTTCGGGTTTTCGAAGACACGCGAAGAGTCGCTGCAAAAGTGGGGCTACGACCGCGTGCTATCGGATGCCGTCCGGGTTGTACGTATGACCCGCCCGCTGGTGATTACCTCCGTTTTCGCAGGGGCTCCGACGGATGGACATGGCCAGCATCAAGTCTCGGGCCAAATGGCACAGGAAGTGTACAACGCCGCGGGAGATCCCAATATGTTTCCCGAACAGATCAAGGAAGGCCTGCGGCCGTGGAAGCCGCTCAAAGTTTATGCTCGGGTGCCCTTCTTTGCGCCGACCAAGCAACACACCATCTACGATTACGCCACCGACAAGTATGTGCCGATCCGGTTCTTCGACTACGTAAACAAAACGTGGATTTCGGGAATACCGGCCACAAACGTGACGATTCCAGAAGGGGCCGCGGACCCGGCGGACGGGCTGACGTTTCAGCAGATTGGACGCGACGGATGGGGCTATCAGAAAAGCCAGAACGGCGGCGGGACGATTCCGCATCCGTCCCTGTACACTGCTCCCTATCATCGCTATGCGTCGCGAGTGCCCGCGGCAGACACTGAGAAGTCGTTCTATGACGGTATCGACGTTTCGATCTTGGGTATTGCGTCGCTCGCAACTGGAGATACTGGTTTCCTTCGCGACGGTTTGGAGAGAATCTCAACGCTAGTCGACGAGACATGCGACCGGTATCGGCCCGGAAATCCTGCCGCGATCGCTCCGCTGCTGGCCGAGGGATTGCAGGCTACTCGCGAGCTGCTGAAAAAAACAGAGGCGAGCGATCTCGCGGAGTCGGGAAAGAGCGACATCGCGTTTGAGTTACAGGTCAAGGAAAAGCAATTCGAAACGGCGCTCGTCCGCGCGCTCGGGCTGTCGTTCGACGTCGCTGTGGCGCCGGAGAAGGAGCCTGAAGGACCGTTTCGAGCCTTCGCCGGGGCACAGCAGACCTTTACCATTGCCATCCCGGGGCAATCCTTTGCCGTAGCGGCTCATCTGGTCAACGAGAGCCCTGAGCCGCTTCACATCGATAGCATCGAGGTGAGGGCCCCTGAAGGTCAGTCGTGGGCGATCAAAGCAGAGAAGCCGCCCCAGCCGGAATTGGGCGCGGGCAAGGATCTGCGTGTAAGGTTCGCCGTAAAAGCTCCGGACGATGCAAGACTCACGAAGGCATACTTCTGGCGGCCGGACGAGGAACAGCCCTATTACAACCTCAGCGACGACCGCTTCCGGAATTTGTCTCTGGCTCCGTATCCACTGTTTTCAAGCGCGAGGTTGACGTATCATGGCGCCAATTTCGAGGTTCGCAAGGTGGTGCAAGCGAACGAACGGCTGGAAGGGATTGGAATGGAAGAGAATCCGCTCATTATGGGGCCGGCCATTTCGGTCTCAGTCTCGCCCCAGGCGGGAGCAGTCCCGCTCAACACCAGTGCGTTCGCGTTCACGTGCGCGCTGCACAGCAACGTGAAGGGGCCGGCGAAAGGGGTTCTCCGGTTGCGCTTGCCGAACGGATGGCAATCCACCCCGGCGGAATATCCCTTCGCGTTCGCGCATGATGGCGATGGGGAAAACGTGAGCTTTCAGGTGATGCCGCATGGCATCAAGCCGCAGAACTATGAACTGCACGCGGTAGCTGAGTATCAGGGCAAAACATACGAAGAAGGCTATCGGCTGGTTGGGTACCCCGGATTGCGGCCCTATCCTTATTACCAGCCCGCCGCTTACAAAGCTGTCGGAGTGGATGTAACTACCGCTCCGAAGTTGCGGGTCGGCTTTTTCCCCGGAACCGGCGATGATGTTCCGCAGGCGCTGGAAGATCTCGGCTTGCACCCCCAGATTCTCTCCGGTGACGATGTGGAGAACGGCGATCTGAGCCAATTTGACGCCATTGTTCTAGGGGTCCGTGCCTATGCGGTTCGTCCGGAGCTCAAGGCGGCGAATAATAGGCTGCTCGATTATGTGAAGAACGGAGGAGTGCTGATCGTGCAGTACAATCTGCAGCGCTTCGATCGCGATTACGGGCCTTATCCTTTTACGCTTGGTGAGAATCCGCAGAAAGTAGTGGATGAGACCTCCACCGTGAAGCTGCTGGATCCTGCCAGTCCGGCGCTCAGATGGCCCAACCGGATTACAACTGCGGACTTCCAGGGCTGGCAGGAAGAGCGCGGGCACGGCTTCATGGAGAAATGGGACCCGCACTACATTCCGTTAGTGGAAACGCATGATCCTGAGCAAGACCCACAGCTCGGAGGACTGCTGCTCGCCCATTACGGACGAGGCATCTACGTCTATGATGCCTTTGCGTTGTACCGGCAGCTGCCGGTCGGCGTGCCGGGAGCGTATCGGATTCTAGCGAACTTGGTCAGTCTGGGAAAGAATCCGGAGTGGAAGTAATTGTTTGTTAAATCTTCCAGGTAACTGCGATGCGTAGTATCTATTGGATGATGTTGTGCGAAGTATCCATCGGGTGATTGAAATGTCCAGACGAATTTTCTTTACTATTGTGTCGGCTGTTTTTGCGACTGCGTTCTGTGCGTTCGCGGGATCGAGGCCTGCTTTCCCCGAGCCTGCCGTTGATGTGCCGGCTTCCGTCGATCACGGTCGTCAAACGGCCGTATTAGCGGGCGGGTGCTTCTGGGGTATGGAGGGCGTCTTCGAGCGAGTGATAGGCGTAAACAACGTGGTCTCCGGTTTCGCTGGGGGGGAACGGTCGACAGCTCATTACGAAGAAGTCAGCACCGGGAGAACGGGACATGCGGAATCGGTCAAAATTACGTTTGACCCAGCGAAGATCACCTATGGACAATTGCTCAGAATATATTTCTCGGTGGCGCATGATCCGACCGAGCTGAACCGCCAAGGCCCCGATTCTGGCACGCAGTATCGCTCGGCAATCTTCTACGACAGCGACGATCAAAAGAGAGTTGCGGAGGCGTACATCCAGCAATTGAACGACGCACACGTCTTTTCGCGCCCGATCGTGACGCAGGTGGTTCCGCTAAAGGGATTCTACGCGGCTGAGGATTATCATCAGCATTTCCTCGACCACAATATGACGTATCCGTACATCGTGTACAACGATCTTCCGAAAATCGCCGCGTTAAAGAAGGACTATCCGGAATTGTGCAAGCGGCATTAATTAGGGTAATGAGATAATTCTGGAACCTGTCTGCAACTAGCGTTCGTGATGTGTTCAAAGGCTGAGGTGACTACCGGATGTACCAGCGATTTGTTTCCCTTCTGAAGCATCACAATTTGGCGTGTATCGGATACGCCCAGGACGTTAAGCTGGCTCCGTGGGGCCGAGAAAGAAGCGTCCAATTTGCCCTACTCGAAGCCTCCTCCTTTTCGCGAGAGATAGTGACCGTGAGTGACCTGCTTCTGGGTTCGCTTCGGGCGGATAAGCCACTGCTGCTGAACATACTCGGCAGGGCGCATTTGACGGAAATCGTCGCCGAGATCGAGTCGCTGGAAGGGCAAAGGCGCTCCGTTCCAACGATTAGAAATCATGTACTCTCGCAATCTGCCGGGCGTCTTCTGGTCACTGCTCGATCGGAAGCAAGGGCTCACGGCTCCAAGCGCATTCTTGGGCGCCACATCATCGCCGCTTTAGTGATGCAAGAACATGCGCCGTTCACTCGGCATTTGTGCGAATACGGGCTAACGTTGGACAGACTAAGAACGTGATCGGGACAAGGATCGGTCGGCCATCAATAGCCAAGCCTGTAGAGCCGATCTCGATCATTCGGAAGGAGTTTGCGGCAAATATCTGGCCGAATTGGAACTGAAACAGCGCTCCTTTCATCGAGCGAAGCTCACTTGCAGAGCAGCGACCCGGGACGCTTAGCAATGTCGGGGAAAGCTGAGAGCATTGCGCCGCGATTGCATTCACCCAGAAACGGATTCGACGTTCTCGAAAACCGTGGAAACCGATACCCGGGTACCCTTGAACACCATGCGCCGCTTATCTTGCCGCGAAATGCTTTCCACGGGCAGGCCATTAAGATCGGCGTTCCCCTGATCCAGGTAGGAACTTATCGGGGATTATGCAAGTGCTTACTCAACCGGGCGGCTACTGCTTCGTCTGAGGCGAGCTTTTATTGGCGTCAGCCGTTACGCTCTGCTTCAAAGCCGGAGCGTCGGGGACCTGGAGAATTCGAATTACCCGCGCAGTATGGTCATATTGGCTCAACTTGCGCGCTTCGCTGGTCTGGTTCTTGTATTTCGCTTGTACCTCATAGTCGTTGGTGAAGCTGAGATCTTCGAAAAGGTAGCGGCCGTTCTTTTTCGTAAAGAACTCAGTCTTCTCATTGGTCTTTTTGTTGGTTAGCGTTACCAGCGCGCCTTCGACCGGTGTATCCGATTCATCCACCACCTGACCGGTGACGGTTCGCGAAGTCGGTGCTTTCCCCTTCTTCTGGATCAGAGGCCGGTGATTATCGAGGAACACGGTGGGCGGGGGCCCCGGGTTCGGATCGGTTGTTTGTTGAGCGCTAGAGATGGCGGCCATTGCCGCGGAAACAGCGATTGCAAGGGCCAGGCGTTTCACGGACTGCATACCTCGAACAAAGAATCGTACTTTTCTGTATAGTACCAGCGCTGCAATTTCCCCTCCCTTAGCCGGGAGGTCAGCTGCAGATTCATCTTCATACAAGTTAGGTCCCCTGCTATTCATTTCACCGGTCACCGAAGTTTCAAATTTTCCTTCTCCTACTCCCGCGCCACTTTGGAAGCAATTTTTCGTGTTAAGCGAACTGGTTTGATTTTGCACATGCTACCGTTTGGCAGGCTCGCAACACGTCCGATCGTGTCGCGAGCCATTTCAGTTTAGGAGCCCAAACCATGTCCCCTCGATCCATCCGCCGCGCGCAGGAACACAAAGCGCAGAAAACTCGCCTACAAAGCCGAAAAGGCGCTCGAACGGAACCGCGCCTCTGAAGAAGAAGCGAAGACGCACTCTGCCGATCTCATTGGCGAGCCGAGTCCGGAAATTTACGACGAATTCTCCCCTGAACTCATCGCCGAGGCCAACGCCGCCCGCGAACGCGTCCATCGCAGAGCCGGCCTCCTCCCGTCCTTGCAGCCCCTTTCCCCCGCCGCCGCCCGCATCCCGCACACAACTTGACCCCGAGCCGGAAGCGTCAGCGACCCATACCGCTCTCTCCCGCCCAACTCCGCGCCAACCGCGCCAATTCCCAGCACAGCACCGGCGCGACAACTCCGGAAGGCAAGCAAACCGTCTCTCTCAACGCCTTTCGCCATGGTCTCGCCGGCCGCTTCCTCATCCTGCCGCACGAAAGCGAGAACGAATTCAAAGAGCTCTTCCACGGTCTCCAGCACGAGCACCGGCCTTCGACTCCGACCGAACACTTACTCATCGAGGGCATGGCCCAGCACTACTGGCTGGCCCAGCGCGCGCTCAATCTCCAGCAGCTTTGCTTCGATGAATCGGGGGTTGACGAAAAACAGTTGGCGCTCTACCTGCGCTACCAAACCACCCATGACCGCGGCTTTCACAAATGCTTGAATGACCTGCTAAAGCTAAGAGCGCAAAAGCGCAGAGAGGAAATTGGCTTTGTTTCGCAGCAGCACAAACAAGCCGATCAAGCGCGCCGCGAAGCCACCGAAAACCGCAAGCGGGACCGCCACGAATGGGCCGTTCTACTGGATTCCGCCAAGCTGGACCATCAAAATCTGATGAATCTGCAGCTTCCCGGCGGCCAACCGTTCGTCAACAAGTCCATCCAGCGCACCATCGCCCTCGAAAAAGCCGCCGCTTAGTAAAGGCTCACACCAGAATCCTGCGGGCGAGCGCTATTTCGGGGTGTCAATTTCCCCAGATTGACAAATGTTGTGTTCCAGGATTATATTACGCGCAGTCGAGCTTTGGTTCGCTTAACTCTATTGAGCAGAAGGAGAAAGGCCGTGATGCGCGGTTTTCTGAGATCAGCCGTGTTGCTGATGATGTTTGTAGGTAGTTCATTGATACTAATGGCCCAGGGTACGGGCTCCATTACCGGAACGGTTCGTGACAACAGCGGCGCTGTGGTGCCGAACGCGGCGGTCACGATCACCAACAGGGAACAAGGCACAATCTATAAAACCACCACGAATAAGGATGGCGAATATCTCCAGGCGGCGATCCCGCCCGGCACGTACGACCTCAGCGTAAGCGCGACCGGGTTCACCGCTTTTGAAGATAAAGGAATCGTTCTGCGTGTCTCGGATAAAAGTCGCGTTGACGTGACGCTTAACGTCGGAGCGGTGACGACCACCGTCAATATAGAGAGCGCAGCCACTCAGGTACAAACAGAGACTGCCGAGATGTCGGGCGTAGTCACCGGCAAGGAGATCAGCCAGATCGTTTTGAATGGCCGTAACTTCACGCAATTGATCAGCCTAACGCCCGGCGTCAGCAACCAGACTGGCCAGGATGAAGGTACCGTTGGCGTGTACGGCAACGTCAACTGGAGCATCAACGGCGGCCGCAACGAATACAACAACTGGACGGTTGACGGCGGCGACAACATGGATTCCGGCAGCAACTCGACCATCAACGTTTATCCCAGCGTCGACGCCCTCGCCGAGACCAAAGTATTGACCTCGAACTACGGCGCGCAGTACGGCCGCAACGGCTCCGGAAACATCGAGTCCGTGATCAAATCAGGCACGAAGCAGTTCCACGGCGACGCCTATGAATTCGTTCGCAACACGGATTTCAATGCGCGCAACTTCTTCGCCGCTACCAGGCCGCCGTACCACAAGAACGATTATGGCTACACGATCGGCGGCCCGGTATGGATTCCCGGCGTTTATAACAAGAGCAGGGAAAAAACCTTCTTCTTCTGGAGTCAGGAGTGGCACAAAGATATTGCGCCGACCACCTTCGATGTTCAAGTGCCGACGAGCGCCGAGCGGCAGGGCAATTTCCAGACGGTTTGCGCGCAAAACATTTCGAACTGCCCCATCAATCCAGCTACGAAGACTTATTTCCCGAATAACATAGTTCCCATTGATCCGAACGCATCGATTCTTATGCCGATGATCCCCGCGGGTACCTCAGAGAGCGGCGGAACGGCATTCTTTAACGGCAGCGTGAGTGTGCCGACAAACTGGCGCGAAGAGTTGGTCCGCATCGATCACAATTTCAGCGACAAGGAGCACTTCTTCGCCCACTACATCCACGATTCCTGGAACACCATTACGCCAACGGCACTGTGGAGCGGTGATTCCTTCCCGACGGAAAAGACCAACTTCGTCGGACCCGGCAACAGCCTAGTGGCGCACATGGCAAGCAGCCTCTCGCCAACCATGCTGAATGAATTTACGTTCTCGTTTACAGAGGACAAAATCTTCCTGACGCCGGTCGGCGTCGTAGCGCGGCCGTCGTCGATGACGATGACCGGCCTCTTCAATAACGGTTTTGGAGGAAAGCTGCCCGGCGTTCAGATCGGATCTCCTTACGGTTTTACGGCCGATGCCGCTGGTTATCCTTGGGTGAATTCGAACCCGACCTACACCTACAAAGATCAGATCGCGAAAATCTGGGGCCAGCACAACATCTACGCCGGCTTCTACTTTGAAGCGCTGCAGAAGAACGAAGACAATGCCGCCGAGACGCAGGGTTATCTGAACTTCTACAACACTTCAACCGTTACCACCGGCAATTCGTGGGCGGATTTTCTGCTCGGTCGGATTGGCACCTTCAATCAGGCAAATATTCAACAAAAATATTACTATCGTTCGAAGGTCGGCGAGCCATACATCCAAGATGACTGGCACGTAAACTCACGCCTCACGCTCAATCTCGGTCTTCGTGTCAGCTTCTTCGGTACCTGGCCGGAGAAGTATCACCAGTTCTACAACTTCTTCCCGAATCTGTATAACCCGGCCCAAGCGCCAACGATAGACGTCACCGGCTCCATAACAGGCACCTCAGGCGCTCTGGTTCCCGGCTCGGGTAACTTCTACGACGGCATGGCCGCGTGCGGCACAAACGGGACGCCGACCGGTTGCATGAAGGATCACTTGGTGAATCCCGCTCCGCGCGTCGGCTTCGCGTACGATCCCTTCGGGAATGGAAAGTGGGCGATCCGCGGAGGATACGGCCTCTTCTTTGAGCATCTGAATGGCAACGAGGCGATTTCTGGTCTTGAAGGCAACCCGCCCGGAACGCTCAACCCGACCCAGTACAACATTGCCTGCTACACCTGCATTGGAGGCGGCGGCCTGAGCGGAACCATCGGAACCACCGCCTATGCGAACCAGGTGCACTGGCCTTATGTCCAACAGTGGAACTTGGATGTTCAGCACGACCTTGCCCCCAATACCGTAGCCACGGTCGCCTACGTCGGCAGCAAGGGCACGCACCTCTCGAATCAAATCGACGCTAACCAACTCCTGCCGGTACCGATCAGCCTAAATCCGTTCGCACCGGGCCAGCCGCTCACGTCTACGCAATGCGGGACTGTGACAAACGCCGGACTGCCCAACGTCAGCGGGGTTGTGAACGGCAAGACGGTGACCGGTCTAGTCGCGCAAGATCTGTCAACGGCTTGCGGCAGTGCTCCGGCTGATTCATACCGCCCGTATCTCGGCTACAACAACATCACCTATATCGAGCAGGAGGCGAATTCAATCTATAACGCCTTGCAAGTTTCATTGCGGAAGACGGCCGGATGGGCGCAGTTTACTGTTGCCTATTCCTACAGCCACTCTCTCGACGACTCCTCCGATCGCTACGACGGCAACTTCCTCGATTCCTACAATCTGCGTCTCACCCGTGCCACTTCAAACTTCGACGAAACGCACATCCTGACGGTTGGCTACGTCCTCGACTTGCCGTTACTGAACAGCCATAAAGGCGTCGTCAGCAAGTTATTCGGCGGATGGGAGCTTTCGGGTTTGACGGCGTACCATACCGGCACGCCTTTCAGCATCTATGACGCAACCGGGAACGGCCTTGTACCTGGACCGGGCGTTGGCAACGGTACCGGCGCGGGCGGCGGCTACGCTGAAGTCGTCGGAAATCCTTGGAGCACTCCGCCACAGTCGAATATTGTTGGTGTTACCGGGCCGGTGCTTTACAACCCGACCGCCTTCGGAGCGCCGCAGGGACTCACGTTCGGCGATGCTGCGCGCAACCTGCTCCGGAACCCTAATGTTCTGAACTTCGACATGGGTCTGTTCAAGAACTTCTACATTACGGAAAGCAAGTATTTGCAATTCCGCGCCGAAGGTTTCAACATCTTCAATCACACGAACTTCAGCGGGATGAACAACACTGTGAATTGTTACAACGCCAACGATACCGGTTGCGCCGCACCGTCGAACGGCTTCCTGGTTCCGAACGGGGCGCACGAACCGCGCCTGCTGCAACTGGGAATGAAGTTCGTCTTCTGATCGAAGCGATCCAATTAAACGCCGGCCGATGCTGATCACAGTGTCGGCCGGCTCTGTTTGGAGCGGACGCTTTGCCGATTGCGCTACGATTGCGTGGTCATGTCCTTTGCCAACGCCCGAGTGCTTGCGTTTGAGAGCCGCCGCGCCAAAGAGATTGCGGAGTTGATCCGAATCAATGGCGGCGAGCCCTTTGTGGCGCCCGCATTGGTAGAGGTGCCCCTGGAACATAACCGCGCGGCATTCGATTTTGCGGATCGGCTGTATGCAGGCGAATTCGACATGCTGATCCTCTTAACCGGCGTCGGGACACGGCTTCTGCAAAAGACTCTCGCAACCCGCGATCCAGAGGAAAAATTCTTCGCGGCATTGCGGAGCCTGGCGATTGTGGCGCGTGGCCCGAAGCCGGCCGCGGTTCTTCGCGAATGGCAGCTTCCGGTCACGGTGAGCGTGCCGGAGCCCAATACCTGGCGCGAACTACTGGCGGCGGTGGCCGACCGTCCTGAGAAATCCGTGGCGCTTCAGGAGTATGGCAAAACAAATCGAGAGCTGGTTGCCGGACTCGAGGCGCAGGGAAGAAGCGTCATGCCCGTTCCCGTTTATCAATGGCAATTGCCCGAAGATACAACACCGCTCGCAAAGGCCCTGGAGGGATTGCTCGCCGGTGAGTTCGATGCCGTGCTGCTTACAACCGGAGTGCAAATCGAGCATTTTCTCAATTTTGCCGAACGAATTGGTAGGCGGGATGCGGCGCTGGAGGCGCTTCGCAGGATCTTCGTCGCGTCGATCGGGCCCACCTGCAGCGAATCGTTACGTGAATGCGGCCTCCAGCCTGTGATGGAGCCAAGTCACCCCAAAATGGGGATTTTTGTCCGCGAAGCTGCAACGAAATACGCCGAAGCGCAACGGACCAGCTAGTGCGGCTTCTAACTGCCGTGAAACGCTTTTCCATCAGCTTCGCCTGCAGCGTTGCCTTCATTTGGGGATTGTCCGCGCTACAAGGGCAAATCGCCGCCTCAGAGGAAACGATCACAATTGATCCGAATGCGCCCTCACACCCCTTTCCGCACTTTTGGGAGCAGATGTTCGGTTCGGGCCGGGCCAATCTCACTCTGCGTGACAGTTACCGGGGAGACTTGAGGGCGGTGAGGAATCACACCGGATTCACCTATATCCGTTTTCACGCGATTCTCGACGATGAGAACGGCGTTTACGGCGAGGACGGGAATGGCAACCCTGTCTACAACTTTTCATATGTTGACGAGATATACGACGGGTTGCTCCAAGAGCATGTGAAACCGTTTGTCGAAATCAGCTTCATGCCCCGCAAACTGGCGGCGAACCCAACCCCGCATCCGTTCTGGTACAAGCCGCTGCCATCGCCGCCGAACAACACAGCGAAATGGGATGGGCTGATGAAGGCTTTCGCGCAACATCTGATCGATCGATACGGCAGGAGCGAAGTGGAAAGCTGGTATTTCGAAGTGTGGAATGAGCCGAATATCGATTTCTGGGACGGTGTTCCCAAGCAGCAGACTTATTTCGCTCTGTACGATGAGACGGTAAGAGCGCTGAAGGGTGTGGATGCGCGGTTGCGCGTGGGTGGACCGGCCACGGCGCAGGCCGCATGGGTAGCCGACTTCATCGCGCACTGTACGCGCGATCATGTGCCCTTCGATTTCGTGTCTACGCATGTCTACGGCAACGATACTTCGCAGGATGTTTTCGGCCGCAAGCTGGATATCGCTCGAAAGGACATGGTGGCGCGGGCAGCGAAAAAAGTGTATGACCAGGTGAAGGCCTCCGCCGCGCCAGACACCCCGATTATTTGGTCGGAGTACAACGCGACTTACATGAACCAGGTAGAGGTGACAGACAGCGCGTTCATGGGACCCTGGCTGGCAAATAACATTCGCGAAAGCGATGGGTTGACAACCATGATGTCGTACTGGTGCCTCTCGGATGTCTTCGAGGAGCAGGGGATCGTCAAGACTCCGTTCTATGGCGGTTACGGATTAGCTGCCGAGCGGCATCTGCCTAAGTCGGCCTTCTGGGCCTTCGATATGCTGCATGAACTGGGCAATCGGCGCCTGTCGATCGATTCAGAAAACGCGCTGGTTACTGAGCGGGAGGATGGAACATTCGTGATCGCACTCTGGAACTACGCGGAGCCTGGGCAAAGCGTTCCGGACAAGACCTTCCGGTTAGCCGTGAAAGGCAAAACAGGAACCTATCGGTTGCGTTTTATCGATCCCGCTCATGGATCCGCCTTGAAGGCTTGGAAGGATATTGGCAGCCCAATCAGTCCGACTTTGTTGCAGGCGGAGATGATTCAAAAGGGCGCGGCTCCGGATCAACCCCAGAAACATTCGATTGCTGATCCTATCACTCTGGCAGGGCAGGGTCTCGCTGTGATTGAGATACCACCGGCCCAGTGAGTCTAGATCGCAGACGCACTACTTCGCCAATCACAAACACGGCGGGAGGCTGAACCTCTGTTGTGCCCGCCGCCACGTCTTCGAGCGCACACTCTACCACTTGTTCTCCTGCCATGGTGCCACGGATGACAAATGCCACCGGTTCCTTTGGGTTGCGGCCGGCAGCTATTAATGAGCGCGCAACGAAATCGCGGTTTCTCACGCCCATGAGCACTACCAGCGTGTCTACTTTGCCGTACTTACGCCAATCATGCGCGCGACCTTCATGGCAATGCGCGGTGATGACCGCGAAGCTTCGCGAGACCCCCCGATACGTCAGTGGAATGCCTGCCAGGCCGGGTACCGCGATAGCCGACGTCATACCAGGAATGAGTTCTACTTCGATACCATCCCGTAGCGCTAACGTCCACTCCTCGACGCCCCGTCCAAAGACGAGCGGATCCCCGCCTTTTAGTCGCGCAACAGTTTCTCCATGGAGGGCATGTTGCCGGATGAGGTCGAAAATCTGGTTCTGCGTGTGCTCCTGCTCCCCTGGCTGTTTGCCAACGTAGATCAATCTGGCGTCAGATTTCGCGTGTCGCAGGATCGCCTTATTGACAAGCCGGTCATACAAAACCACGTCGCACTCGCCAAGGACGCGCGCTGCTTTGATGGTCAGCAACTCGGGATCACCCGGACCGGCGCCGATCAGATACAACTTTCCTGTTTTCAGATCGTTCGGCAAATGAGCAACAGCTTCGGAATTAATACGCGAGAAGGTCGCTGATGACCTCGAATTCGTATCCTTGATCCTTCAGCGCGGGAACAATTCTTCGGACAGCCGCGAGCGTTTCAGTGATATTGGGGCGCTCCTCGACACGGCGGCCATCGTGAAGACAGACGATCCCGCCCGGCGATGAGCCCGCCAGGACGCGATCCGCGACGCGGCCTGCCGGCAATCGCCAGTCTTGTCCCATGACAGTCCACATGACGCCCAACAACGAGAGCTTTTGCTGAACGGCGCGCATTCCGGCCCAACGATACCCGAACGGCGGTCGCAACAACATCGGCGTGATACCAGTTTCAAATTGAATGATTTTCTGCGTTTGGGTAAATTCCCGATCGATGAAGTCGCAGGATTTGAACGTCAGGTTAGGGTGCGAATAAGTATGGTTTCCAATCTGATGGCCCGCTGCCACGACCCTCCCGGCGATGTGGGGCAGCCGTTTCACGTTCATACCGCACATAAAGAAAGTGGCCCATACCTTCTCCTCTGCAAGATAATCGAGCAGGGCCAGTGTGCCTTCGCTAGGGCCGTCGTCAAACGTCAGACCTATGGTCCGTCGCCGCCCGGGTCCGCGGTGTACAGACGGCCCAAACAGTTGGGATGATTTAGAGACGCTCCCGTATGCTGCGGCGGCGGAGACTCCGCCTAGGACCGCTCCCGCAGTGAAACCTGCTACGGCTAATGCTCGCATTGTTCCTCAGACTAACACCTACATACCCGCTTGGAAACCTTATTCCCGAGCCTTTTCTCGGGGAGGCGCGGAAGCGTGATATTCGTTACGGACGCGCTGGGCGTAAAGGCTCAACAGATCCTCGATGCGCTCCCGATACGGCGATTTTATAATGAACCCCACGTGATGTTTCTTCTGCATTCGCCAGACGAGTTCCGGCTCGCGGAAATTTGACGTATCGGGCCACTCCTGGCGTGCCAGGGACACGAGCAGACCACCATAATCGGATCGTTCCGGAGGCGGCGAATACGATCCCCCTCGCGCCGCGGCAACTTCCACCTTTGCCCATTCGGCCCACAAATTAATTCCGGTGGCTGCTTCTATTAGATCCGAAATGTGCGCACCGCCAACACGCGCCGAGGTTTCCAGGAAGTAATAAGACCCGTCCTGGTGCGAGCGTATGAATTCCGTATGTGAGACACCGTCCGTCAACTGGAAAGCCCTCAGGACTTTTTCGTTCATGTCACGAAGGGCGCGATCTGGCTCGGAGCCGCGCTCGAGACTGCGCGTAGTGAAGATTCCGCCGTCCGTGGTCACTTCCAGTGGCGGCGTTCCGTAGGCGCTGGAGATAGCATAGACCATTTCGCCATGGCGCCAAATGGAATCGACGTGGAAGATATCGCCCGGGACAAAACGCTCCAGCACAAAATATGATTGCTCGTCGCCGAGAGCATGGACGCGATCCCAAACGTCCTGACGCTGATGAAATTTCTTGATCCCGAGCGCTCCTGCCATGAGGCGCGGCTTCAGCACCCACGGCGGCGGCACGCTATCGACAAACCGCGTGATAGCTTCGTAATTAAAAATGGCAGTAAACTCGGGAACAGGAATTCCATTCGCGTCGGCGCGCATACGCATAGCCAGCTTGTCTCGAAAGTAGCGAGTAGCGGTCTCGCCGAGTCCGGGCAGGCGAAGGTGTTCGCGCAACGAGGCGGCTTTTTCGAGATCGAAATCGTCCAAGGCGACAATTCGATCGATGGCGATGGTTCTGTACAAATGACTGACTGCCAGGAGCATGTGTTGCAGATTCCACTCGTGCGGCTCCTCGTCGGGCATGTAAAATATGTCGTCGAGACTGTCGCGGGGCCAGTTCGCCGTATCCCGCAGACTCTGGGACGTGAGCAGGAAAACCCGGCAGCCCTGACGCTTTGCTTCTTCGAGGAAACGGTGGCCCTTCTCATAACTGGCTAAGCAAAGAAAGGTGAGAGGCGAGGACTCTGGCGGCATTTTCTGTTAGCATTACTAATCTAACCCGCAGGCTTGCGGGCCTGTAACCTTCTGGGCCCGTAACCGCGCGGATGCGAGCGGCGAAGAACTCTTCAGATGCAGACATTGAAGTTGAAGCACTTGGTGGCGATCCGGTGGTTCCACTGGATCAATTTCCCGCTTCTTTTCCTTATGATTTGGAGCGGCATTCTCATCTATTGGGCGTATCCCATTTACCATTTAGGGCCGCTGGTCTTTTTCCCGAAATGGTTCTACTCCACTTTTCACATTGATCACCGTCTGGCGGACGGCATGGCTCTGCATTTCTTTTTCATGTGGTTCTTTGTGATCAATGGGCTCGCGTATGTCACCTACACGCTGGTTTCCGGCGAGTGGCGCCAATTGGTGCCGCGATCATGGTCCGCCTTTCGTGACGCGTGGCACGTGGTATTGCACGACCTGCATCTTCGGAAGGAAACACCGGCGCAGGACAAGTACAATGCCGCCCAACAGATTTCCTATACAGCGATCGTCGTAATGGGAGTGGGATCGATGCTGACAGGGTTCGCGATCTATAAACCTGCGCAACTGGCATGGCTTGCCGCACTGTTCGGCGGGTATCCAAACGCCCGAGCCATTCACTTCTTGCTAACGGTTGGTTACGTTCTTTTTTTTGTCGTCCATGTGATCCAAGTGATTCTTGCGGGCTGGAACAATTTCCGAAGTATGGTTATCGGATACGAACTTGTTAAAGTAGCGGAGCCTCAAAGCAAGCCAGAGACTCTCGCGATGGCGGGTGAGCATGACTAATCGGCAGAGGGAAATCGTCCTGCCGACCGAAGAGGCGCAGCGGGAGCTGCGGCGCCGAACCCGGCGAGATTTCTTGATTGGCGGAGTGGCCGCGCTGGCCGGAGTGGGCGCTTACGAGTGGATCACGAAAGCGCCACAGGATAACGGCGCACCCTGGCCTCAACGAGACGTGCTGAAGCTAAACGGCAAGATCTCAGAAAGCTACGTGAGTGACTCTCATTTGATGCCGTCCTATTCGGCAAGCCAGATCAGTCCGTTAAAAGCAAACGGCGATATTGGTTTGGGTGCGGATTTCGATAAGAATGCCTGGCGTTTGCAGGTCGCGAGCGCCGACGGAGATCCTTCTCTTCACCTCGGATTGAGCGACATCGGCTCACTGCCGAAGGTCAACATGATCACCCGGTTCTGCTGCATCGAAGGCTGGAGCTCGATTGTTTCCTGGGCAGGCGTACGCTTCTCGGACTTTACCAGGAGATACTTCCCGCCGGGCCAGCCGCTTCCGCATTACGTTGCGATGATCACGCCCGACGAAGATTACTATGTGGGGCTGGACATGAAGAGCGCGCTGCATCCACAGACGTTGTTAGCTTACGAACGGAATGGACAGCTTTTGGAGTATGCGCATGGCGCCCCGCTGCGGCTGGTTATTCCCGTTAAGTACGGCATAAAGAACATCAAGAGGATCGGCCTGATTCGATACACGAATACGAAGCCTGATGATTACTGGGCCGAAGAAGGATACGACTGGTTCGCCGGGCTCTGATCCGATGGTGGGCGCTCAACTATACTGCGGGACATCCGGTTTTGCTTACGATTCGTGGAAGCCGGCGTTCTACCCGGAAAAGCTTGCCAGCGGTAAGTTTCTCTCTTATTACGGGACGCGGCTGAATGCGGTGGAGGTGAACTACACGTACCGGCGCATTGCCTCTGCATCGACGTTTGAAAAATGGATCGCCTCGACACCGCCCGGATTTCTCTTTTTGCCCAAAGCGCACATGAAGATTACCCATGTACTGAAGCTCGAAGGCGCCGAGGAGTTCACGCGAGTGTTTCTCGAATCGCTACAGCCGTTGCTAACCGCGGACCGGCTGGGACCTATTCTGTTCCAGCTCGCGCCTGGATTCAAAGCGGATCCAGAACGCCTGGAGCGATTTCTGGAAGGACTGCCAAAGTGGTTCGGACCGCGTTCGAGTTCCGCAACGCGAGTTGGTTTGACGAGCGAACGTATGACGTTCTGCGCAATCATAACGCCGCGCTGTGTCTGGCGGAGAACGAGAAATTAGAGACTCCGCACGTCCTAACTGCCGATTTTGTATATCTCCGGCTCCGCAAGCCCGATTACACCGAGGCCGAACTGGCAGAAATTCGCTCGCGCGTCGAGTTGTACCGGGTGGCTGGTCATTCAACGTTCGCCATATTCAAGCATGAGGAATCACCAGCGGGGGCGATGTATGCCGAGAAATTACTGAGCGCTTGCGGAGACCGCCCTCGCGAGAAGGCGGCCAGCGAAGCATAGTTCTCAGAAGTTGAGTTTCAAACCAAATTGTATTTCGCGCGCGCCCTGTGAACTATTGATGAGTCCCAGATCCGGACCTAGCCCGGTGTTCGGAGCGTTGAGAATCGGTGTATTCGTGAAATTGATCGCTTGCGCCTTGAATTCGAGATTCTGGTGCTCGGTAAAGGAGAACAGCTTAGAGATGCTTAGGTCCGCTGTATGCAAACCCGGACCTCTGATAATACCGACGCCGCAATTTCCAAAACCCGAGGACGGCTGAAAAAACGTACTCTGGCTCCAATATTGATAGCCGCCTAGAGGGCTGTTTTGTTTGCCAAGGACGACCGGAGAGCCGCTGCAACTGGCCAAAGATCCGAACGAACCCGTTCCCGAGGCATCGTTTGCGCTGATCGTCGAGGGGAATCCGGAATGGAAGGTCACGATGGCATTGACCTGCCAGTCGCCGGCAATGGCATTTACCACCTTGTTCATGTTCTTACCGAACATACGGCCGCGGCCGAACGGAACGTCATAGGTGATGTAGCCGTTGAAAGCATGCGGCGCATCATAGTAGCAAGGGCCATAGTAACTGTGCGCGTCATAGGTGTTTTGCCAGTAATAATAGTTTCCGGCTCCCTGACCGTATCCGCCGTAGTATCCAATTGAGTCTGTCAGACACTTCGACCAGGTGTAATTTGCCTGGAACTCTAGTCCATTGCTAAGGCGCCTCTGGAAGCTAACCTGCAAGGCATTGTAGTTCTGTATTCCATTCGTTTGGGTCAGTTTGTCAGTAGGGCCGTCCGCCAAGAGAGTTGGATTGCCCGCCAGATACGGGCTTGGGTAGATGGTGCCATTCGGGGCCAGGTAGCTCTGGGATGCGTTGATCGGAACCATTAAGTGATCGTTATTTTGCCCGACGTAAGCGAGCTGTAGCGTCGTGGAAGTTCCAAACTCGTGTTGAACGCTGACGTTCCATTGGTTGGATACCGCCGGCCGGTCGTTCGGATCCCAGGTGAAGATGGTTGCGCCCGCGAAGCAGGCAGGCGAGCTAGCCAGGGCGGCTGCTGCATCGCAACCGCTGCTTGGGAACCCTGAAAAGCCCTGATCGAGCGTAGTAGCCGGGAAGTACAAGGATGCTCCCGTCGCATAAGTCACGAGGTGACCGGTTTGCCACGGTGGATTTCGCGTCAGGCGAAGATTGGTGCCGGTGCCTTCGAGGAAGTTTGACAACCCGTAGGATGCCCGGATTACGGTGTTATTCCCGAATGGAGTCCACGCCAGCCCAATGCGCGGTTGAAAATTCGTCAGACCGTTGTACTGGTTGTACAATGCCTGGCTGGCGCCGTTTTGCCCGGCCAATTCAACCTGACCCGTGGATTCCACGAAATTGGTCTGGCGATTAAACACTTCGACCCAAGGCGTATGCACTTCCCAACGAAGGCCGAGATTGAGGGTGAGATGGCTGTTCACGTGCCAATCGTCCTGCACGAACGCGGCAAAAATGCTGGAACGCTGTCCCCACGTTCCGCCCGCTGCGCCAGCGCCCACCTGCTCGGGAAGTCCAAGCAGGAAATCTGCTTCAGGCAAGCCGTTGGTTGTTGCGCCATTAGCGGTATTGCCCGTGTATTGGCCGTTGAATGTAAACACACCAGCAAGCCCTTCGTTACCGGAATAAAACACGTTTATCCGATCACGGAAGAATTGAAAACCGGTGTGTATTGTGTGAGAGCCCTTGGTAATGATGGCCGTATCTTCTGCCTGGATGACGGTCGACGCAAAGTCTTGCGTCACGTCGGCGTTGCCGAATCCAGATACATTGCCACCATTGAAGGTCATTCCCGGAAGGAACGAAGACGGGGCACCGGGTAGACCGAAGCTGTTGGCGCCACCTGAATTGGTGTTTCCGGTCATCACTGGGTAATAGTTGACCCCCGCGCGCATGTCGTTCACGAAGGTTGGGCTGATGGTCCTGGTGTAATCGAGCACGCCATTATACAGCGGATAATTATTGAAGCTGTTGTATAACAGCGGCTGGCTGTTGGTGCCAGGATTAACGACCTTCTGCTGTGAATAACGGCCGTACACGTGGTCTTTGTCTGAAGCCGCCCAATCCACCTTGATGTCGCCCTGATCGCTGTTAGTGGAGGTTTGGGTAGTGTTGATCTGGTTATTGACCAGGTTTCCGTTGATCGGTGCGGGATAAAGCGGAGAGCTTAGGATGGCAGTGGCGATGGAGCTGAAATACCGCGTGGGAATCTGATTCAGCAGGAAAGGCGTCCTGTTCTGGTTTGTCGGGCTCGAATAAGGATTATAGAGCTGCTGGGCCAGGTTGTTACAGACGCCCGAAGTGAAGCCAGCAGTGCAGATCTGCGAGAAATCGCCGGCGCGCTCGGCAGCCGTGAACACGGTGAAACCGCTGGAGGTGGCAGGCTGATCGTAGCGCGAGCCTTGATAATCCGCGAAAAAGAACAGCTTGTCCTTTTTGATGGGGCCCCCGAAGGCCCCGCCAAATTCGTTCCACCGTAGCAGCGGGCGCGGCGTGCCTACAAAGTTATTCGCCCAGTCGTTTGCGTTCAACTTGTCATTGCGAAGAAACTCAAACGCGACGCCATGGAACTGGTTTGTGCCGGACTTCAGGCTGACGCTGATGATGCCGCCCATGTAGTTACCGAACTCGGCCGACGCATTCTGCGTAATCAGATTAAATTCTTGAATCGCATCGACGCTTGGCGCAAAACCGACGTCGTTTTCCGATACCTGGTTGTTATCCAATCCGTCGAGCAGGTAATTATCGGCCTCTTCGCGATTGCCGTTGATATACGGGCGTCCGCTATTAAATGTGCTCTGCGGCCCCGTGAACTCGCTCGGATCGGTTGTGATAGAGCCAGGCGCCAATAAGGTCAACTGATTGTAATTGCGAGTGGCAAGAGGCAGCGCCACATTGGTGCGTGAATCAAGAACAGTTCCGAGCTGGGTGCTCTGGGTCTGGAGAATGGGGGCAGTCCCGGTTACCTCGACTGTTTGATTCACATTGCCGACCTGCAGTTGAAAGTCGATCTTGGCGTTCTGGTTCAGTTGCAGCTCAACATTGCTTTGAACCGCGGTTTGGAACCCGGCGTTCTCAGCGCGAACTTCATAGCGGCCAATTGGCAATCGGGGTAGATTGTAAGCGCCATCTCCATTCGAGGTGGTTGGGTAAGTGGTTCCGCGGTCCAGGTCTTTTGCAGTTATTTTGGCGCCAGCGACTGCCGCACCGGACGGATCTGAGACGATTCCGCTGATCGCGGCGGTCACTTCCTGCGTTAAGGCCGTGTAGGGTAGGACCAGCAACGCCACAAGCAGGAGCAGGAGCTGATAGCTCAGGCTCCAAATGAAAATTCGGGGACGGTTCCTCATAGTGTTCGAACTCCTTCTGTGAGCTAGGCTGCAAAGCACAAGCTCATCACGATCCAAGCGAGCTTGTCGAAATTGTAGAAAAAATAAGGCTCTGTGTCAACAAAAGAAATCAAACGAAAGGATACGAAGGAGCGACAGGATTGGCGGCGAGTGGCACAGAACTCTTTCCTTTCGCTTTCTTTTCTGTGAAAATGAAGACCGATCCGGGCGTTTGCTTGCTACCAGTAAAGTTATTCATTGCGATCGGGGCCATTATTTGCGCGAGCGGTCTGGCGGCCGCCCAGGAAACGCCAGTTGCCTCGGACGCGACCCCGGCCGATCGTGGTATCGATCTAGCTCTCAAAGGCCAATGCGCGGCGGCAATGCCCCTGTTAGATCAGGCCATGCGCGACGCCGCGAATCAGCCCGGGACCAAGCGCACAGTAAGCCTCGCCGGCGTCCGTTGCTCCATGCTGTTGAACCAGGAAGCGGATGCCATGAGTTTCTTATCTTGGCTGCAGCAAGCTTATCCACATGATCCGGACGTCCTGTTTCTAGCGGTCCACGTTTTTTCCGATTTGAGCGCTCGCAATTCGGATGAACTGATGAAGACGGTGCCCGATTCGCCATTGGTGATTCAACTGAACGCCGAGAATTTCGAGAAGCAGGGCCAGTATCCGCAGGCAATCGCCGAGTATAGAATCCTGCTGCAACGTTCACCGGACAAACCGGGCATTCACTATCGAATCGGTGGACTCATGCTGGCCCAGCAAGCCAAATCGGCGCCGGAGGACGCCCGCAAAGAGTTTGAAGCGGAATTGAAAATCAATCCTCGGAATGCGGGAGCCGAATACTACCTTGGCGACATGGCGAGGCAGGCGAATCAACTGCCCGACGCTATCGATCATTTCTCGCGCGCGGCAAAACTTTATCCCGCCTTCGCTGAAGCCTATTTCGGATGGGGGCGATCCTTGCTCGATTCCGAAAAGCCGTCGGAAGCGGTTGCGCCGCTCGAGACCGCCGCGAAGCTCTCTCCAGACAATCCGACGGTACACTTGGCGCTGGCTACTGCCTATCAAAGATTGGGGAAGAAAGAAGCGGCCACCCGCGAATTCGCGCTTCAGAAGAGCACGTCGGAGAAGCTGAACCAGACCACAAAGATCCTGAAAAAGAACGTCTCGGGCGTATTGGTGGAAGGCAGCGCTCAGTAAGAGCTTCATGAAAGCGCGTACATGCGCCGTTCTGGTTGTGGCAGTGAGTAGCGTTGCGGGCTCAGCCGGTTTTTGCGCCCTTCATCAATCCGGCCTTGTACCACCCAGGCGCCCACACTTTACGGACATCGCTTCCAGGTCGAAGTTTTCCTATGTGACTAATAACGACCTCTCACCGCGCAAATACTTCATTCAACCGATGTGCGGAGGTGTTGCCATTTTCGATTACGACAATGACGGCAAGATGGATATTTTCCTCACGAACGGCGCCAAACTGCCCGAGCTGAAGAAGACGTCGCCCTCTTTCGATAATTGCCTGCTACGCAACAAGGGGGATGGGACGTTCGAAGATGTAACGCGAAAGGCGGGACTCTCCGGCCGTGATTCCGGAGACGACCTCGGCTACAATTTCGGCGTTGCGGTCGGCGATTACGATAACGACGGCTTCGAAGACATTTTCATCTGCGGCGCGGGCCGCAATGCGCTCTATCACAGCAACGGGAACGGAACGTTTACGGATGTCACGCAGCAGTCCGGCATCGGCGTGAAGCCTCCCAATACGATCAGCGTTGGCGCTGCCTGGTTCGATTACGATAACGACGGACTGCTTGATCTTGTGGTCTCTAACTACACGGTTTGGAGCCCGCAAATGGATAAGCGCTGCAGTGCGGGAGGCATCGAGTACTACTGCGATCCTCGCCTCTTCTATGGCGCTGTAGCGAATCGTCTGTACCACAATCTGGGACACGGCAAGTTCGAAGACGTAACTGAGAAGTCCGGATTTGGGAGCGCTCTTGGGAAGGGCATGGGTATTTCTATCGCCGACTTCAATGGCGATGGCCTGCAAGATGTCTTCATCGCCAACGACACCGAGCCGAATTTTCTGTTCATCAATAAAGGGCGATGGCACATTTGAAGAGCAGGCGCTGCCGCTTGGGGTCGCTTATGACGACAGCGCCAAGGCCGTTTCCAGTATGGGAAGCGACGCGAAAGATTTCGATAACGATGGCCGCGTCGATATCTTCTACAACGATTTGCAGGGCCAATTCTGGGCGCTATTCCGAAATGTGGGCGACAGCTTCCGGTACGTGGCGCAACAAACGAAAGTCTCCCAACTCAGCGCTCATCTTTCCGGCTGGAGCGCCGGTTTTATCGACTACGACAACGACGGCTGGAAAGACCTGTACTCCGCGAACGGCGACGTGGACAACATCTCGCCCAACGCGCGCCAACACGACAGCATGTTTGAGAACGGCGAAGGCCGGCAGTTTTCCGATGTTTCAAGCGAGATGGGGAAAGATTTTCTGCGGGAGGGATTTCAGCGCGGGTCCGCCATCGGCGATTTGAACAATGACGGCTTTGAAGACTTGGTGATCACGTCCCTGAACGAGCGGCCCCGCATTCTGATCAATTCCGGGGATAACGGGAATCATTGGCTGACGCTGAAACTGATTGGCCAGTACAGCAATCGAGACGCGATCGGCGCGAAAGTAAAGCTGACAACCGGATCGGGCCGGACGCTCTATGAGCACGTAGCCGTGAGCGTTGGATTTATGTCGTCCAGCGATAAGCGCGTTCACTTTGGACTAGGAAGTGAAACCCGGATCAGGTCTCTCGAGATCCATTGGCCACGCGGAGCCGTTCAGCAGGTAACGAATGTTCTGGCTGACCGGTTTTTAGCTATCGAGGAACCGGCAGATCTCTACCGGAAAAAGAAGGGCGGCTGAATAAAGAGCCGCCCCTTCGCAAGTGGTTGAGGTTAGTCGCTAGAAGTTGTATTTCAAGCCGAACTGAATGTTGCGCGCGCCCTGCGAGGAGTTCACCAGTCCAGTGTTCGGTGTATTAACGCTACCGTCGGCGTTGAAACCGACAACATCGATGGAATAACCGGCTACCGTAAAGATAGGCGAGTTGAAAGCGTTGATTGCCTCGGCCCGGAACTCCAGCTTTGACTTCTCGGTGATCGGAAAGAACTTCGAAACGCCGATATCCACTTGCTTCAATCCTGGTCCGCGCTCGGTGGAGACGCCGCAATTCCCGAACTGTCCGGCAGGCGGGTTGCCCATCGTGGTGGGATCAAACCAGTAGTAGCCGCCGCCCACTGAAGCGGGGGCCTCAGTGTAAGGCGTCGCGCGGGAGGGGCTCAGACACTCGGGACGTGGCTGGAACGATCCTGTACCGGGATCGCCGGACCAATCGAGCATCGAGATCGGAAATCCGCCGTGAACTGTGAAGGAGCTACTGATCTGCCAGTCGCCTAAGATCGTATTCACGACGCTATTTGTACTCTTGCCAAA
This sequence comes from uncultured Acidobacteriaceae bacterium, assembly GCA_963762495.1. Lineage (GTDB taxonomy): Bacteria > Acidobacteriota > Terriglobia > Bryobacterales > Bryobacteraceae > Bog-105. Next base: position 20,173 of record CAVXKZ010000007.1, on the reverse strand, counting down.
GGCGCGGTTATGTCCGAACGGCAGGCTGTACGTCAGGTAGCCGTTGAAAACGTTCGTAACATCGTGATCGCAAAATCCGTAATCGGCATTGATGTTATAAACATTCTGCTGGAAGGCAACATCGGCGCTGGCCTGATTGGCCGTGATGTCTCCATACCTGCCGTAATACCCCTGATTGTTGGTCAGGCACTTCGACCAGGTGTAATTAATCAGGAAATCGAGACCGTAGCCCATCCGATGTTGAGCGCTGATCTGAAGAGCGTTGTAATTAGCAACACCTACCGTCGAGTTCAGCCTGACTTGGCCGGTTCCGTCCGCGATCAGCGTGGGATTGCCGGATAGATACGGGCCGGGCACGACAGTTCCGTCCGGCTGCAAAAGCTTCTGACCAGCATCTAGGATCGCAGCCAAATGATCGTTATGTTGACCGACGTAAGCAGCCTGAACGGTGGTCGAGCTTCCAAACTGGCGCTGTACAGATAAATTCCACTGATTCGAGATGGCGGGGCGATAGTTTGGATCCTGGATGTGAAGGCGAACGCCCGCGAAACACGAAGCGGGAGCCGAAGTCACAGTTTGAAGGTTGCAGGGCTCGCCTGTTTGAGCAGCGAACAGTCCGGCGAAGCCCTGATCGAGGTAAACCTGGTTTGCAGGAATCGCACCATTTGTTCCCGGCGAGAGCTGTACCGCGAGGTCATTGTTCCAGGGCGCATTTGTCGCCAATCGGTTGTACTCACCCGTGCCCTCCTGGAAGCTGGAGCGCGAAAAGGCGGCGCGGATCACTAAATTGTTGGTTGGGCTGTAGGCAATCCCGAGCCGCGGAAGGAAATTCGCGATGCCATTGTACTGGTTGTACAGCGCGCGGCTGTTTCCGTTGACGCCTGCCAGTTCGATCGCGCCGGTTATCTCGTTGAAGTTGGTCATGCGGTTGCCAATTTCGTAAAGCGGCGTGAAGAGCTGCCAACGCAGGCCAATGTTGACGGTAAGATGCGGCGTCACGCGCCAGTCGTCTTGCACGAAGGCTCCAATGGCATCGTTCCGCTGGCCAACCGTTCCGTTGAAACCGACTCCCAATCCAACGTAAGAGGGTAATCCGACAAGGAAATCAGCTTCGGCATTCCCCGTGTAGTTTCCATTGAATTGAAGTTGCCCGGCTGCTCCATCGTTGCTGGTCGCCGGTACGTAATCATTGCGGTACCGAATGAACTGAAATCCGGTTCGGATGGTGTGCTTGCCCTTCGTGATAATGGCCGTGTCATCGGCCTGAATCGACGTTTGATGGAAGATCTCGGGCGCGTCCACCGTGCCATAGGTGCCTACCGGCGCTCCGGAAAAACCGATCTGCGGAAGATACCCGGTAGGTTCACCCGGTATCAGAGTTCCGAAGTTCCCAGTCGGGGTGCCTTGTACATTTCCTTCCGCCGGAAAATAGTTCACGCCACCCCGCAGTTCATTCACGAATGTGGGGCTAAAGGTCTTGGTGTAATCCAACACGCCCTGATAGAGCGGGAAGATATTGTTGCCTGAGCTGCTATAAAGCAGCGGCTGGCTGTTGGTGGTCGGATTGTAGACGTACTGCTGAGAATAACGGCCGAAGATGTGATCGTTCGCGGTAGGCTGCCAATCCACTTTGGCATCACCCTGATCGCCATTGATGTAGGACTGCGTCTCGTTCAGAGCATTGTTGGCAGTACCGGGCAGAGTCGCTTTGGGAAAAGCGCCAAGAAGCTTCTGCGCCAAAGGACTGAGGTACACGCAAGGAGCGCTTGCGGTCGCGTTCAATGCCATCTGCTGCGCGGACGCGCATTGGTTGGCCAGCGATAAATTGTTACCGGGAATAATGGTCTGGCTGCCCGGATAGTGAATCGAAATATCCGGCACATCGGAAAGATTTCCCGGCTGGCTCTGCTCAAGCGTTGAGAAGGTCGTGATCTTGCCGGGGCTCGCGGGCGTATCGTAGCGAGAACCCTGATAATCGGCAAAGAAGAACAGCTTGTCTCTCTTGATTGGACCGCCAAAGGTCCCGCCGAACTCATTCCAGCGCAGAGCCCCCTTCGGGCTGCCGGTGAGATTGCTTCCCCACTCGTTCGCGTTCAGTTTGTCATTCCGCAGAAACTCGAAGAGATTGCCGTGGTACTGATTCGTTCCCGATTTGGTGCTGACACTGATTACTCCGCCCATGAACTGGCCGAACTCGGCCGATGGATTCTGGGTAATGACATTGAACTCCTGAATGGCATCGACGCTTGGTGAATAGGCGACATTATTATCGACAAACTCGATGTTCTCCATGCCGTCGAGCAGATAGTACGTCGCCTGCTCACGGTTGCCGTTGATGTAGGGCCGGCCGGAGTTAAAGGTGGCTTGGGGATAGTTGAACGCCGCGGGACTGGTCGTCACCGCCCCCGGCAGTCAAAAGAGCCAGCTGGTTGTAGTTTCGCGTTTCGAGCGGTACGCTCACGATCGCGTGAGAGTCGATCACCGTGCCCAGTTCCGTTTGCTCCGTTTGCAGGAGGGGCGCGGCGCTGCTCACTTCAACGGTCTGGCTCACATTACCCACCGAGAGCTGGAAGTCGAGCTTTGCAATTTGATTCAAGACCAGTACTACGTTTGATTTCGCCGCCGCCTGGAAACCCTGAGCTTCTACCCGGATGTCGTACGGTCCGACCGGAAGACGTGGCAGATCGTACACGCCGTCACTTGCCGTCACCGTAGAAGAAATGATGCCCTGATCCCTATTCCTGGCCGTCACTTTCGCGCCCGCAACCGCCGCCCCCGACGGATCGGTCACCACCCCATTAATTGCGCCGTTCACGTTTTGGGACCACGCTAAAGGTGGCAGAGCAAGTGCGAGAACAAGCATGGCGAAAGTGGCAACGCCAGTTCCGCGAGAAAACATTCCGCTGGTAATTATCATTCGACCAACTCCTTCGGTGAGCCTTTCGGGCTCGGCATCGCACTTTCCTTGTCTTGCGAGCTTTAGTGGATTGTAAGGGTGAATAGAAGCCCTGTCAACAGTAAAAGAAAGAAATAGAAAGCAAAACAAAAGCGAAGGAGTAATGTAGGTTTGTTTTGGTTGTTGAGTACCGCTTCACCTAAGGTCAGGCGAGAATCACGTCGACCCCACGCGCCCGAAGCTTCTCTACGGCGGAGGAGGGCGCGCCGGTATCTGTGATGACGCGGTGAATGGGCGCGAAGTCGCAGATGAGCGAAAGACTGCGATGACCAAACTTACTAGAATCAGCCAATACTGTGACCTGCGCCGCGGAGCGGATCATGCGCTGGTTCAATTGCGCTTCCATAATGTCCAGCGTTGTCAATCCGACCTCCGGATCCAGGCCCACCGTGCTCATGAAGCAATGGTCCGCATGCAGCGAGCTCATCATCTGTTCGGCATGGGGGCCGACAAACGCGGTGGATGGATGGCGCAAAAATCCGCCAATCATCACCAAAGATACGTTTGGGAGATCGGCGAGCCTGACCGCGATATTAAGAGCATATGTGATTACAGTGATGTTTTCAGGGCAGTTCCGCTTGATTTGGCCGGCCAGTTCGGCGGACGTGGAGCCACTGCAAAGCATGACGGTCTGCAGGGGCTTGATCAAGTGCGCGGCGGCTTGTCCGATTCGCGCCTTCTCCTCGTGATGCATGCCTTCGCGGACCCGCAGAGGATGCTCGGGTGCCGCGGCCAGCGGTTTGATGCCGCCCCCATGGGAGCGCACGAGCGCGCCGCTTTCCGAAAGCGCATCCAGATCGCTGCGGGCAGTTACGGCCGATATTCCGAACCGTCTGACCACTTCATCGACGGTGATGCGCCCATTCTGGCCAAGTACCCCTACGATCTCGCGCCGCCGCTCTTCGGCGAGCAGACGGTTGGGCCTCTTCTTAGACATTCCGCGCTATAAGTCTCATCGTCCCGTCGATCGAATGCCGCACGGTCATCACGGCGCCTGTGCTGATATCTTACATTACCTTTCAGTCCGTGGGAACCCTTTTCTTTCGATTGCTTGTGTTTAGTTGCGATCCGGATGTGTGCCAGCGCTGGGAGTCTCACGGCATAATAGAACGTAATTCCTGGGTGAGAATCGATCATGGCTACGAGTGCATCTCCCGCAAACTATCCAGTTGCCCTACCGCGCGATGAGGCATTGACTGCGGCAAGGACGGCCAGCGTTCCCTGGTACATCTGGTGCGCGGTAATTGCCGTTACCTCCGCCACCATCGGAGCATATTGGGACATCTCCTGGCATAGCTCAATCGGCCGTGACACGTTCTGGACGCCGGCGCATATGGCGATCTACCTATGCGGCGTGCTGACGGGCGTGGCCTTTGGCTACATCATCCTGTCCACAACGTTTTCGAAAGTGTCGCCCTTGGCGGAATCTTCAGTGCATATCTGGGGCTTCCATGCCCCGCTGGGCGCTTTCATTGCCTCATGGGGCGGAATCGCGATGCTCACATCGGCCCCGTTCGATAACTGGTGGCACGCTGCGTACGGACTGGATGTCAAGATCATTAGCCCGCCTCACATTCTCCTGTTCATCGGAGTTTATGGCGTAATCCTTGGCACCATGGTCCTGATTGCCGGACATATCAATAGATCGACGGGCCTAAGCCAGCGAACGGCAAGATGGTTGTTTCTCTACGCCACCGGAATCATGTTGGTGATGGCAATGGCCATGATTCAGGAGTACACCGAGCGCGCCGCGCTTCACACCTCCCTACCGTACGTTATCTTGGCGGCTATCACGCCGATCCCGCTGGCGGTCGCCTCTCGCACAACCGGTATCAAGTTCGCCGCGACGTTCGTTGCGGGTTTCTACACGGCATTTCTAATCGCGATGATTCTGATTCTGCCGCTTTTTCCCGCCGTGCCCAAACTGGGACCCGTTTACCAGCACGTCACGCAGTTCATTCCGCCCGAGTTCCCATTGCTGCTGATCGTTCCCGCATTCGTGCTGGATCTCCTGTGGCAACGAGCAAAGAACTGGAAGGTTTGGAAGATCGCGGGAGTGAGCGCGCTTCTTTATCTCGGCATCCTGCTCGCGGTCGAGTGGCCGTTCGCCAGCTTTCTGATGTCGCCGGCGGCACGCAATCGTTTCTTCGGGACGATGTATTTTTGGTACGGGTTACCGCCGATGACCTACTCGGCGCGAAACCTGTTCTGGCCTTTCGAAACCACAGCCGAATGCTGGCGTGGTATTGCTCTTGCCTTCTTGCTATGTGGACTGGCGATCCGCTGGGGCGTTTCGCGCGGCGAATGGATGCGTAGCATCAAGCGCTAGTTGCACTCGATCCAATGCGTATGTTGAGAACACTCCTCGCCTTGGTAGCCTTGGGCTGTATCGCTCAAGCGCATGTCGGCAGCCCGGACATTTATGTCGACGGCAAAGCAGGACCCTATCAGCTATTCGTAACCATCCGGCCGCCGACGGTAATTCCGGGCGTCGCTGAGCTCGAGATTCGTTCCGACACTCCGGGAATTAGCGAAATACGCGCTGTGCCGATGCCGCTGTCGGGACCCGGAGCCAGATTCGCGCCCGTGCCCGATCGACTGAAGATCTCGCCGCAGGATTCTCATTTTTTCACGGGCTCGTTGTGGATGATGGCGACCGGATCCTGGCAGGTTCGTATTACCGTCGATGGCTCACAAGGTCGCAGTGTCCTCGCCGTACCGGTTCCGAGCGCGCCACGTACCACTAAGAAGATGCAGTTCGAACTCGGCCTGCTGTTGTCGGTGGTCGGGCTATTTCTGATTGGTGGATTGGTTGCGATGAGCGGAGCCTCTGTCCGGGAAGCGAGACTGAACCCCGGAGCCGTTCCCGACGCCAAGGCGCGCCGGCGCGGCCGCATTGGGATGTCGGTGGCATTCGTCATCGTGATCGCCGCGGTGTGGGGCGGCAATGCCTGGTGGAGCGCCGAAGCGAACTCCTATAGCCAGAACGTTTACAAGCCTCTTCAGATGAGCGCATCTCTGAATGGCTCGGTACTAACGCTGAATCTCTCCGATCCGGGTTGGCTGAAGCCCCTACCCGGCCGGATTCCGCTGTTCACGCGTAAAATGGACGATCTGATTCCCGACCACGACCATCTAATGCACCTTTACATGCTGAGGCAGCCCGATTTGGACGTGGTTTATCACCTTCATCCCGACCTCGTCGACACAAGCGTTTTTCGATTGAATTTGCCGAGCGTGCCAGCAGGCACCTACAAATTGTACGCGGATATCGTCCACGCAACGGGTTTCCCGGAAACCCTTGTGGCGACCGTGAGCGTGCCTGAGATTGTGGGGCGCCCTCTTTCGGGGGACGATGCGAGCGGCACTGCCCAACCATGGCCGCAAGCAGCGCCGAATGCGACTTTTCGTTTGCCGGATGGATACACCATGAGGTGGCTGCGCCCCGCCAGCCAGATCCGCGCGAAGGAACCACTGCTGTTTCGCTTCCAACTGAACAAGCCGGACGGCTCCGTTCCCCCGGATATGGCTTTATATATGGGCATGCTCGGGCATGCTGCCTTTGTGAAGACCGACGGAACTGTCTTCGCGCACATTCATCCGACAGGAACCGTTTCAATGGCCGCATTCATGCTCGCCCAGCAGCAAGTCACGGGAGCGGGCATGGACATGAGCACGATGAGTATGCCGGGAATGGATCCCGCGAACAGAGCGCCGACTGCGCTTCCGAACGAGGTTAGTTTCCCGTACGGATTCCCGTCGCCTGGACGGTATCGGATTTTCGTGCAGATGAAGCATGGCCAGACGATCGAGACGGGTATTTTTGACGCGGATGTGATCTGAGGCGAGCGTCTCTGCTAACCTGAATCCCGCATGTTCGCTCTTCGCGCTCGTATCCTTGCTATTTCACTAGTGCTTTTTGTAGGGGCCACCTATACATCGGCCGCCACTTCAACGAAGCCGAAGCTTGTCGTCGGAATCATCATCGATCAATTCCGCTACGATTACCTGACCCGTTTTCGTTCCGATTATCACGGTGGGCTCGATCGGCTTCTTACAAACGGCGCCGATTTCACGAACGCCTTCTATGCGCAAGTTCCAACCGTTACAGCCGTGGGACACAGCATATTCATGTCGGGTGCAATGCCGTCGGTCAGCGGGATCGTCGGGAATGCCTGGTACGACCGGGACGAGCGGCAAATTGTCACCAGCGTTTGTGACTGGACCGCGACGGTTGTCGGGGGACACCAGGGCGAAAAGGGTTCTCAATGCACGGATTCAGATCCGGCCTCGCCAAAACGGCTGCTCGTCACCACGGTTGGCGATGAGCTGAAGGAAGCCTCGCCGAAATCGCGCGTCATCGGAATATCAATCAAGTCACGAGCGGCAATTTTGCCTTCGGGGCACCGCGCCGACGCCGCGTTCTGGCTTGATGACACTACCGGCAACTTCATTACCAGCTCGTACTATGTGAGCGCGCTGCCCGCCTGGGCCAAGGCATTCAACGATCGCAAGCTGCCGGCGAAATATGTGAACCAGAAGTGGCCGGGTTTTCCGAGCTGGAGCTTCACCGCGGCCCCCGGCAGTCCGGAGCCGTATGCCAAGCTGCCTGCGAGCCCGTGGGGCAACGAGCTTATCGAACAATTCGCAGAGCAATCGATTACAGGAGAACAGCTTGGCCAGCGGGGTGTTACAGATCTTTTAACGATTTCATTCTCGTCGAATGATTACGTCGGTCACCGAGTCGGTCCCGATGCACCGGAAGTGCGTGACATGGCCATTCGCACAGACCAGGTTTTGGCAAAGCTGTTTCGCGCAATCGACGAGAAGGTTGGAATGGAAAACGTGATCGTTGTCTTATCTGCGGATCACGGTGTCGCCCCCGTTCCCGATCCGCACGAGCGAATGCCCGGCGGCTATCTTACGGCACGTTTCGAAAATGTGGTGCTCTCGGCGCTCAATCAGCGATTCGGAAAGGCGGATTGGCTGCTTCCAAGCGGCGGCGGCGAGGCACTGTATTTCAATCGGGACGCGATCGAGAATGCAAAGAACCAAGACGGCACGCGACTGAGCGAAGAAGAGATTTACCGTACAGCCAAAGACGCGTTATTCGCCGCGCCACAACTCCATGTTGCGCGGGTTTATTCGCGGCGACAATTAGATAACGGCATCGCGGGCGATTTCATCGCGTCCGCCGAGATGAACGGCTATTTTCCGCGCCGCAGCGGCGATCTCAATATCGTGTTCGAACCCGGCTATATTCCGGGAACCAGCGGCACGACTCACTTTTCGCCGTATGCGTATGACCGGCACGTGCCGGTTCTGTTCATGGGCCCGGGAATCAAACCTGGCCGTTACAACGCCGTGATCGAACCGAACGACATTGCACCCTCACTCGCGACGCTGCTCGATTTACAAACCCCAAGCGGCTCGTCCGGGCGCGTTCTGATCGGGATGCTCGCGCGTTGACGCTGCTATTTCCAATAGAGAAGCACTAGAAAAGACAGAGCGCTGGAAACGGCGAAGACATTCATTGACGCCAGCGTGAGCAAAGCGAGGTAGAGCCTCTGTTCTCGGGTAAGGGAGCGGCTGTCGGGCGCAGTAGCCGCCAGACTCACGTGTGTCACCAATCCAAGCCTAATCAGGTCGGCCACAGAACAAACACCTAACCGACTTATCGCCCCGAGCGAGCAGAGTATAGACAAAAAATAAGGCCGATGATCGATAATTTCGTCGATCACCGGCCATACGGACCACTTCGTGGTGTTATGAAAGATCGCTGAGCACTCAGTTCGCTAGCGCGCTCGCAGAGGAACCGAGATCATCGCCGCAACCCCGAGTTTATGGCCCAGGTTTTTCTCTATGGAAGATTGAGATTGGGCCCATTCGGTGTCGCTGCCCGGCATCGAGATCTTCGCCAGCACACACTGGCCGCCGTAGCAGGCGAAGGTCAGTTTCGGATTGTTGGGATCCGAGCTGCCAGCCGGATGCGTTGTTACAAAGAGCGAGCGTCCTGATTCAGCGTAAAGCTGGAAGATTCCGTTTGCGCCCTGCTCATTCACCCTGTATTTCCCCGCTTCCAGCGCTGTGTTTTGCGTGTGAAAAGCGAAAGGAATGTTTGCGATTTCAGTTCTGTCCTGAGCGCTCAGAGCTGCGGCACCGAGCAACGCGGAGAGCCCCGCGGTCAGAAGAGTATTTGTTAATTGGCGTGTCATTACGAGTCTCCTTGGTTAATTTCGAAGACCCTTTGGATCTTCGTCTCTCTCGCGTTTCCGTTTGAGCGATGCTGCTGTAAGAGCGCTTTTCGCGCCGTACGAAGATCGACGCAGTTACAAAGACTTACAGACGAAAATCATGCCGGTATGGCAGAAATTGGTGAATCCACCGGCTTATCGGATGGTTAATGCAGGTTAACGGAGCCCGACTCAATAAAATGGGCGTGATGCTATGCCGTCGTGAATTCCTCGCATTTGCCGCTGCTCCCTTGCTGCGGGGAATGCCCGTTCCAAAGATCAGGGATATTTCAGTGATCGCTACCGAACCGGCAGGTGTCCGCCTGATTGTCGTCAAGATCCAGACGGACCAGGACGGTCTTTACGGATACGGCTGCGCCACCTTCACTCAGCGGGCGGATTTGGTGGTGGCAGCCGTTGATCGATATCTAAAACCTCTTCTGATCGGCCGCCCGGCGGATGCGATCGCGGATACCTGGGAGATGATGTACAACTCGTCCTATTGGCGAAACGGGCCGGTGCTGGACAATGCCATCAGCGGCGTGGATCAGGCGCTGTGGGACATTAAAGGCCGCCAGGCGGGCATGCCTGTCTACGAGCTGCTGGGCGGCAAATCGCGACGCGCGGCGATGGTTTACCTTCATGCATCGGGCCGCGAGATTTCCGAAACCATGGATCAGGCTCGCAAGCTGATAGCAAGCGGCTTGAAAGCCGTGCGATTGCAGGTCGGAGTACCGGGAATGGCCGCTTATGGAGCGCCCGGCTCACCTCAGACTCCAAATGTTGCCGAGACGCCGGAAGACCCAATCTTCGATCCCGAGAAATACGTTCGACGCACGCTCGAACTATTTGAAGCAGGGCGCAAAGAGTTGGGAGCCGAGATCGAGCTACTCCATGATGTCCACGAGCGCGTGCCGCCGCGCCTGGCTGTGCAATTTGCGAAAGACATGGAGCAGTTCCGGCTGTTCTATCTGGAAGACGCGCTGTCGCCAGAGAATATTGAATACTTCCGTCAAATCCGCGCCAACTGCACCACCCCGCTCGCGATGGGCGAGTTGTTCAACAACCCTCACGAATGGGAACTACTCATCAAAAACAGCCTCATCGACTATATCCGCGTGCATGTTTCACAAGCGGGCGGCCTGACGCCGGCGCTCAAGATTGCGAATCTCGCGGAAGCGTTTCAGGTGAGGACCGCATGGCACGGGCCCGGCGACGTTTCGCCGATTGGACACTGCGCGAACGTCACACTCGATATCGTCTGCAGAAATTTTGGGATTCAGGAATGGACCGTGCCGAATGACCGGATTCTTGAAGTGTTCGATGGGTATCCGGTCATGAAGGACGGGTACGCGTATGTCAACGAGAAGCCGGGCTGGGGTGTGGAGATAAACGAGAAGGCCGCGGCGAAGTATCCGTTCGGCTCATTCGAGAGCGGCGAGCACAAGCGCCTCAATGGCGGCTGGGGCGTGGTTCGGCGGCCCGACGGAACGGTAATCAATCAATAGCTCTTATTCGTATCGCAGAGCTTTGATCGGTTCAATTCTCATCGCGCGCAGTGCCGGCAAAAAAGAAGCGAGCATTGCGGCCGCGGCGAGTACGGCGGCCGTACCGAGGAATGCGGAAGGATCAAAGCGAGATACTCCGAACAGCATTCCTTCCAGAAAACGCGTCACCAGAAGGGACGCGACCAAGCCGCACAGTACACCGGCGATTGTCAACACCAAGCCCTGTCCGATCACTTGCCGCAAGAGCTGGCCCGGCTCGGCGCCAAGGGCGATCTTGATCCCAAATTCCGCAGTGCGCTGTTCGACCGAATACGAGATCACTCCGTAGATCCCGACCGTCGCCAAGACCAAAGCGAGAATCGAGAACAGGCCGAGGATGATCGTGAGGAAGCGCGGCCGGGCGCTGGCGGCTGCGACGACGTCGTCCATGGTTCGGACTTTCGCAATCGGCAGACTCGGATCGAGCGAAGCGACGATGCGCCGCGCCTCCGGCATGAGAGAAAGCGGATTGCCGGTGGTGCGAATGAGAACGTCCGGCGTATCGGAAGCATACAGGCGGTACGGAATAAACAGTTCGGTGCCGGCGGGTTTATCCAAGCCACCGTTCTTCATGTCCGCGATTACGCCGACAACCGTACACCAGCCGCTCTTGCCGGGAATGTAGGGATTGACGTGCTTGCCGATGGCCGATTCCCGAGGCCAGAACGTGCGGGCCATCGTCTCGTTGATGACAATTCCGGGAGTAGCCGTAGTGCCATCTCGCGGCTCAAGAAAGCGGCCCTCCACTAATCTTGCACCCAGGGTCTCGAAAAAGTGATCGCCGGCGATCTGGTCATACGCGACGTTTTTGATGGGCCCGTTCGGGACTGGTATGAAGCCTTGTATGTCTGTGTCGTTGTCGTTCTCGCGCCGAATGGGCGGCAGACCTTCGCTGAGGCTTACGGAGATCACACCTGGAATTTGATTGAGACGTTCCTGGAGGATAGTCGAAAAGTTCACGCGGGCGGCATTATTTTTGTACGTCTTGTCGGGCAGGTTCAGGCTGAAGGTGAGGATACCGTTCGGGTTAAAGCCCGCGTTGACTTGCTGCAGCTTCCAGAAGGCGCGAATCATCAGGCCAGCGCCCGCGACCAACAGGAATGCCATCGCCACCTGCGCAACTACCAGGAAGCGGCGAAAGCGGTTCGAGGCGGCGTTCGCAGAGGAGCGGCCGCCTGCTGTTTTGAGCGTTTCATAAACGTGAATGGCCGAGACATGAATGAAGGGCGCGATCCCGAACAGTACGCCGGTGATCAGAGAAACTGCCAGCGTAAAGAGGAGCACGAGCCAATTGATGTGGATCTCGCCTGCGCGCGGCAGGCTCCCTGGGTTGGTGCGCTGGATCAGCGTCAAAGTGAAAGACGCGAGCGCGACGCCTAAAGCGCCGCCGATGATTGCCAGTGAAGCGCCTTCGGTCGTGAACTGTTTAAGAAGCTGTTGCGTAGAGGCGCCGATGGCACGGCGAACGGCGATTTCACGCTGGCGCGCCTCACTGCGAGCTAGAAGCAGGTTCGCTACATTCACGCAAGCAATTAGGAGTACGAACACGACCGCCCCGAGGAGCATGAGCATCGGTTTGCGAACACCCCCGACGACTTCGTCGTAAAACGAATACATCGTTACCGGATGCACTTTCGGGCTGAAGGCGTGATATTTGGGTGACGCCGTTTCGCCCCAGCGCGCGACTAATCGCGCCATCTCGCCTCGTGCCTGGGCAAGAGAGACGCCTGAGCGCAGGCGACCGACAACGTTATAGTTGTGACCGCCGCGGTTTGTGCTTTTCGGATTTAGCTGCAGCGCGCTCCACACATCAGTAGGATCGACCGCGTCCGGCGGAAAAGAGAAATCCTTCGGCATGACGCCGATGATGGTGGCCTTCTCATCATTGAGATATGTCTCGCGCCCGACCACGCCCGGATCTCCGGCAAACGCGTGTTTCCAAATTCCATAGGAAAGCAGCAATACTGGCGCCGCGCCAGGGACGTCGTCTTGCTTTGTGATCATGTGACCCAAGGTCGGTTTCACTTCGAGCAGGCGATTAAGATCGGCGCTCACGTAGGTTGTGTTGACCCGCATTGGCTCCGACGACCCGGAGAGATTCGCGCCGGTGGTCGCCCACGCGCCAATGGCTTGGAATGATTTAGCCGCATTCTTGAGATCGAAGATTTCCGGCTCCGAAACCCAAAACTTGTGAAGTCCGCCGTTGGGGAACGTCGGAAATTCGGTGTAGATGCGAACCAAGCGGCTGGAATCCGGATACGGCAGCGGGCGCAGAACCACTCCGTTTACAATGCTGAAGATCGCGGTTGTTGCTCCAATTCCAAGCGCCAGGCAGAGCAGCGCAGCCAGAGTAAAGCTGGGTGTTCGTAACCAGGTGCGGAGGATGAATCGAAGCATCGAGAGAAGAATTCAGTGCAACGGAGAAGCCATTCGCTGTGTTGATTCTACTCGCTGCCGAGACAAGCGAGCGTTCGAAAGTGGGACCGTCCGTACGTTTGCGTGCTACTTCCTTCACGCTATCTGTCTTCTTCATTCCAGAGTGTATTCTGAAGGCGCGAAGGACTGCTTCGAGAGAAGCGCAGGAGCAATGAAACATGCATGAGCCAACTACGGCGCCAAGCGGTACGCCTAAAGCGGGCCGGCATGGCGGTATGCACACGGCAATCGCCAGCATCGCCGCTATCGGCAGTGTACTTGCCGCTTCCAGTTGCTGCTTGCCGATTTTGCCATTCGTTGTGGCTGCGGGATTTGCGGGTAGTTCGGCATTTCTTTCGGCGGCCAAGCCATACCTTTTGGGAGCTTCGGTCCTATTTATCGCCTATGGGTTCTATCAATCATGGCGCGCAAAAAAGTGTCACCGTCGCCCGAGCCCGATCGGCTCGATCCTACTATGGTTCTCGGCGCTTTTTGTAATCGTTTCGATTTTCTTTCCTCAAGTGATGGCGAACGCGGCGGCTAGTCTGCTGGCCCGGTGAATGCCCAATGCTCAATAAACCAATGACACGCAAATACATTCTGATCGCAGCCCTAACCGTAGCCGCGTTCGCGTCACTGGTTTATTTCTATGGCGGTAGCCGAGTTCCTCCCGGCCAGCCCCCGCTCGAGAAGCTATCGCCCCAGAATGTTGCTGTGGTGAAGGATGCATTTAACGCCGCGAGGGGTGACGTCCGACTGCTGCTGCTGTTGTCGCCCACTTGAACGGTATGTCTGCAGGGGGCCTCTGCAACCGAGCACATATTACAGGATTTTGCCGGAAGGGGCGTACGGACTTTTGTAGTCTGGGAGCCGGTCCTACCGACAGACTGGGGTCCTCCTTCCAGTTGGGCTCTGCGGCGGATTTTCGATCCCGGCGGTTCACAGTTCTGGGACAAGGGCCAACTGATTTCGCACTCAATGGGCGCGCATAATCATCGAGGCGTCATTTGGGACTACATTGCCGTGTATCCCGCCGGAGCGATCTGGAACGACCGGCCTCCGCAACCGCTGTATCAGGGTGGCCCTGTGGTTCGGGTGACCATCCCCGCACACGCTGCTCTCGCTGAAGCGTTGCAGGGCCGCTAGGAATGGTCCAGATTCTCCGGCTGAAGATACTTGACCAGCAGAACTTCGTTTCCAGCCTCGTTATAGACCAACTCATCTGCGATCTGCTTCACCAGCATGATGCCGAAGCCGCCGGCTCGCATTCCGTGTTGCGATCGGTATTCCATGTGGCGTAGCGGATCGTCGGGAGGATTATTGAAAGCTGCGTGTTTCATTTCTCCCAAAGCAAAACCGCTTCCGGTATCACATATATGCAGCACAATCGAGTGACCGGCCCGAATGAGAGAAAGCTCAATCCCGCACTGCGGATCCATACGGCAACCGTGCTCAATCGCGTTGCTAAGTAGTTCTTCAATCGCAGTCGCAAGGCTGTCGCAGTAGCCGTCCGGCAAATCGGAAAGCTCCGATCGGAAAAAGTTTGCAACCAACTCCTTCGATTCCAGATCGGGGGAGACGTTTAGACAAATCCACTCAGGTAGATCGGATTTGACCTGAACGCAGGAATTACCGTCGAAGACTTCTCGCGCTTTACCCATTCGCCGCTATCGTATATCCTCTCATCTCATCGGCAATTCAGTGGTATTTTCAAGACAGATCGAAATGCGGATAGGTGTAGGTCTAGTCTTCCTGGTGTTCGCCGCTGGCAGTCTCCTTGCGGAGAAAAAGGTGATTTCTCCTACCACCAGCGCAGGAAATGAGACCGTCGACATCATCGCTACGATTTCGATGACCGAGGAGGAAGTGACGCAGAAATTAGGCACGGATCCAGGGAAAGGGATCGCCTTGCTGGCGGTGCGTATTGTGCCGAAGACAGATAAACCCGTTCAGGTTAGCCCTGACGACTTCATCCTGCTGGCACACGATGACGGAGAGCGTTCGAAGCCATTCGACCCAGGCGAAATTGCTGGTCAAGGTGCGCTCGTTGTGGCGAATACAGCGGATAACAAGACCAAGAAGACAGGCTTTTCCGGCGGCTTCGGCGGCATGATTGGAGGCGCCGGCGGTTCGCCGGGCAATTCCAAAGTGGTGGCGCTGGGTTCGAAGATGGATGAGAAGCGGAAGGGAAACACCACTCTGCTGGAACTGTTGAAATCTAAGGAGCTTCCTGAGAAAGAAACTGCGGAAACGGTGGAAGGTTTTTTGTACTTTCCGCTGGACGGAAAGCACAAGCTGAAGAATCTTGCGGTTCTGTATCGAGGCCCAGCCGGAAAGCTGGACCTCGAATTTCAACATTAACCTGCCGAAAGCCGGCGAAGATTACATCTCGGCTTTTTCGATGCTGTCGATCTTGATGACGTCGTTATCCGCCGAGCCAGTGATCTTCACATTCTGGCCGGCAAACTCTTTGGCCTTGGCCTGAGAATCGGCATCGAGCTTCATCACCTTGCCATCGTGAACGAAAACAGGTTCTGAGCCCTTCTTTAAACAGGCATCAATGCATTTGGTATTGGCTTCGCTGACCTTGTCGTGGGTAGCGCCGCAGTGAGCGTCGGAAATGTAGCCCGTCCAATCATCGGCCAGAGCGGAGAAGGAGCATAGCGATGCGGCCAAGAAAGACGCGAAAACTAGTTTTTTCATAGGTTGCCCTCCACAGGCATATACGAGGAATATTCTATAGCGGATGATAGCGCAGCGGTAAAGATCGGCTCGATTTAACAAGTTGTTAACAAGTTCACCCTGATTTAATGTAGTGCGTCTTACGTTCGAGCCTTATACCTCCAAAATTACGGGCATGATGAGCGGACGCCGCTGGGTCTGTTTACTAAGAAAGCGCTTCAGGTCGGTCCGGATCTTTTCCTGCATAACGCCCCAATCGCCGCGCTCTTCGGGAGTGGACGATTCGAGAGTTCGGGTAACGACGCTGCGAGCTTCCTGGAGGATCCCGGCGCCCTCGCCCGCAACGAAGCCGCGGCTTACGATCTCCGGTAGGCCCTCGCTCTTGCCCGTGAGCTTGTTGATGGCGATGATAGGCAGCACGAAGCCGTCTTCGGAGAGATGCCGGCGATCCCGAATGATGATATCCTCCACCACGTCATCCAGGGACCCGGAATCAATGCACACCCGGCCGACAGTGATCTTTTCTCCCCGGCGTGCCCCCAGCTTATCGATTTCGAGCGTGTCGCCCGTTTCGAGCACAAAAGCGTCCTGGAGACCCGCAAACCGAAGATGCTGAGCGAGGTGAGCGTGGCGGGAGAGCTGCCTGTATTCGCCGTGAATGGGGATAAAATAGCGCGGGCGAACAAGGTTCAGCACCAGCTTTAACTCCTCTTCGCTGGCGTGACCGGATACGTGAACGGGCGGCTTCATGGTGCCGTAGACCAGATCTACCTTCCGGCGCGCCATGTGGTTCATCATCCGGAATATCGCTTTCTCATTGCCGGGAATAATGCGCGAGCTTAGAACGACGGTATCGCCGGGCTGTAGATATAAATGTTTGTGATTGTCGACAGCAACGCGCGAGAGAGCCGACATCGGTTCGCCCTGCGTGCCGGAGGCGACTACGGCGACCTTCTCCGGAGCCATCTGCATAATGTCCTGCGGGCGCAAGAGGGTCGAATCGGGAATGGATAGAAGCCCGAGGTTATGGGCAATCTCGGTGACGTTCAACAGGCTGCGGCCGAGAAAAGCCACTTTTCGTCCATATTCGGCGGCCAGGTCCAGAATCTGCTGGAGGCGATGAATCGAGCTGCTGAAACACGAGATGACAAGGCGGCGCTCGCTACGGACGAAGAGTTCTTCGAAACGGGGACGAACGGCGCGTTCGCTCTCGGTGTAGCCGGGGCGATCGACATTGGTGGAATCGGAAAGCAGCAGGAGAACCCCGCGTTTCCCGTAATCGGCTAGCGTGTGGAGATCGAACAGTTCGTTGTCGGTTGGCGTAGGGTCAACTTTAAAATCGCCGGTGTGAATGACAACGCCCAGCGGAGTGGTGATCGCAAGGGCAACCGAACTCACAATAGAGTGGGTCACGCGAATGAACTCAATGCTGAACGGTCCCAACGTGATTCGATCGCCGGGCTTGACGGCGTTCAGCTTCGCCTTGTCGAGCAGTTCATGCTCCTCGAGGCGGCGTTCGACCAGCGCCAAAGTGAATTCGGTGCCATAGATAGGTACGTTGAGTTGTGACAGCAGGAACGGAACGCCGCCAATATGATCTTCGTGCCCATGGGTGAGAATCAACCCGCGAACCATTGCCGCATGCTGTTCCAGGTACGAGAAGTCGGGAGTGACGATATCGACGCCGAGGAGTTCGGACTCGGGGAACATCATGCCGGCATCGACGACAATGATGTCGTCGCCATAGCGGAACGCCATGGAGTTCATGCCAAACTCGCCAAGCCCGCCGATTGGAATTACCTGGAGCTTCGGTTCAGGCATAAGAGGAAGATGCTAAAGGGTAGCATGTGGTGTCCGCTTTCGAACAAGCATGTCGCGGATCGGTGCACATGGAGAGCGGACTAGGAGTCGCAGCAATGAACCGGAACGGCAAAAGAATTGCGTGGGACAGGATGTGGGCGACGTGATCTCCGGATTTGCGAACGATGTTCGGTTTGCATTAAGGCAGTTTCGAAGCAAGCCGGGTTTCCTCATCGGAGCCCTTGTCGTGCTCGCGCTCGGCATCGGGTCTGCCGTGACCGCGTTCAGCGTGCTCTACGAAGTGCTGCTAAAGCCGCTGCCGTTTAACGACTCGGATCGAATCGTTCTGGTTAGAAACGTCTTTCCGAACTCGCTGCTTCCCATGCGCGGCGTGTCCAGCCTCGACTACGCCGAGGTGAAGCGACACACAGATGTGTTTCGCGAGAGCGGTGTCTACTACTTCAACGATCTCACTCTCACAGGCGCGGGAGCCGCGCGGCACGTGGATGCGGTAAATGCCTCGGCCAGTCTGTTTCGCGTACTTGGAATGAAACCGGCCATCGGGCGGCTAATCGACGAACAGGACGACCACTACGGCGCTCCCAAAGTAGCTCTCCTGAGTGACGCATTCTGGAGAAACGCGTTCTCTGCGAATCCCGCCGTCATTGGTCAGCACCTGTGGCTCGAGGACGAAAGTTACACGGTCATCGGCGTGATGCCTCGCGATTTCCAGTTTCCCTATCCGGCCACTCAGCTTTGGCTGCCGTTTGCTCCCCGGCCGCGCGAATTCAGCGAATTGGGACGCATTGATAAGTGGTTGATGATGATCGCGCGCCTGGGGCCCGGCATCACCGAAGCTCGGGCAAACGCTGCGCTCCGAACGCTTGGCCATAGCCTTGCCGAACGCTACCCAGCCTTTTATCCTGAGAAAGCCGGCTGGCATTTCACGACCGCTCCGCTTGTCGAACATCAGACCGAGAAAGTACGCCGCTGGATTTGGATCGCCTTCGCCGCGGTGCTTTGCGTACTGCTGACTGCCTGCTCGAACGTGAGCGGCCTTTTGCTGATCCGCGCCAGAGCACGCGCCGGTGAAATGGCGATACGCGCCGCGGTAGGAGCCAGTCGGATTCGTATTGTTCGCCAGATCGTCACCGAAACGATGCTGCTGGTGCTGATTGGCGCAGCCGGCGGAGTCCTGGTGGCCATGTGGGCGGTCGAAGGACTGAATGGTTTGAGAATCCTCCAGCAACATCTGCGGATCGAGGCCTGGAGTTTGGCGTTCGCGATCGCCGCGGCACTCGTGAGTACGGCGATCACCGTTATCCTGCCGGCATTGATCGGCTCTCGATTCGCACTGGAACAAAGTCTGAAGTCGGCTGCGACCCGAACGGCTACGCATGGCAGCCGCTGGACGCAGGTGCTGGTTGCCGGGCAGATCGCGGCGGCGGTTGTGCTGGTCGCGACGGCTATTCTGTTGAGCCGTAGCTTCGTGAAGCTGATGTATCTGCCTCCTGGATTCTCCGCCGGCCATGTCTGGACCGGAACCGTTGCCCTGCCGAACCGTTACCGAACGGGAAGCTCGGATCTGCGGTTTTTCGAAGAGATGCAGCAGCGGATGGAAGCGCTGCCGGGAGTCGTTTCCGCGTCCGCCTGCACGTCGCCGCCGTTTAATGCCAGCGGAATTTTGACCGTAGATCTCCTTTTCCCCGATCGCGAGCGGCAGCCCGATCTCGTACCGAAAACGCAGATCGCGGGCGTGCTTCCCGGCTATTTCGAAACGATGAAGATCCCGTTAATCCGCGGCCGCACCTTCAGCGCCAAGGACGATCAGCCGGGACACGGTGCGCTGGTGATCAGTGAAGAGTTCGCGCGCGTCTACTTTCCCGGCGAAGATCCGATTGGAAAGCTTGTCGGGGTTGGCGGCGACAAGGACCGGCCCTCGCCAATCATTGGCGTGGTCGGAAATGTCGAGAACAATCAGATGGGAGGACCGCGTCAGCCGCAGATCTATTGGTCCGTGTCGCAGGAACCGACTAGATACATGTACTTCGTGGCCCGAACCGCGGGTTCGCCAGACATCACAGAGGAAGTTCGGGCGCAAGTGGCGCAAATCGATCCAAATCTCGCGCTGTTCGACGCGGCAACTATGGACGAGCGCATTGCCGCATCCCTAAAAATCCGGCGCTTCGTCGCGTTGATCTTGAATCTGTTCGCCGCAATTGCTCTTCTGCTTGCCGGTTTCGGACTGTACGCCTCCGCCGCGCACTTTGTGGAGTTGCGCCGCCGCGAAATCGGAATCCGCATGGCTCTCGGAGCGGCCTGGCTGGACGTGCTCCGCGTTGTAGCTCGGCAGTCGGGAGCCGCATCGGGAGCGGGTCTGTTGCTTGGCACAGGAGGTGCGCTACTTGCCGGGAAACTCGTGCGGAATCAGTTATTCGGCATTTCGTCGCGGGATCCGGTCACGCTGATCGCGGTAATAGCGGTGTTTGCTGGAGTTGCCGTTGCCGCTATATGGCTACCGGGCAGACGCGCCATACGGA